>NZ_DATJCS010000025.1:0-165450 GCF_035497915.1 Pseudomonas sp. | reverse complement strand
GACAGTGGAAAACGCACCGGTTATCCACGCAAGCTGTTGATAACTCGGTGGAAAGGCCTGTTCACAGACCCCGCTGGAACCCGCCGTGCGCCACCTGCGGACAGATTGCGCAGAAAAGCTCCAACCTTTGCTCAGGGCCAGGCGCGGCGTTGCGGCTGGCCGTTCAACTGGCGCAGCCGGGCCTGCATGTGCAGCCGCCAGATGGGCTCGTCGAACACCTCCTGGTAGCCCTGCTCGCGCAGGTTGTCGACGATGGCCGCCAGCACCCGATTGGCCTCGCCGACGCCCAGGAACGGGCCTTGCACCTTGATTTCCGTGGGCTGCGACCCGCTCAGCCCGGCCGCGCACAGCAGCGTCCAGCGTCCGTTGCCGCCGGCCAGCGCATGGATGCGGGCCTCGATGCGCATGCTCATGCCCAGGTAGTCCCGGACCAGGCAGATGTGATGCGACATGACTCTTCTCCCAGGGGGGCTGTTCCCAGCCCGGAGCAGTCCGGGCACAGCTGGGAGTTATCCTCAAAATATGTGGATAAGTCTGTGGGCGAGCGCTGAAAACGTCGCAGCAGCCACCGTCACGCCTGAGGGGTGGACGCATCGCTCAGTGACTGACCAGACTCCGTAGCCGCCTCGGCGGCCGCCTTGCGTTCCTCGTCATCCAGTTCCACCTCGGCGATCTCGCGCAGCCGCTCCAGCACACGGGCGTTGACGCTGCCGGCGGGAAACTCGCCCTGCGCATCGGGCGCACCGGCGGGCTCGCCGACCAGCAGGCTCAGCGCCTCGTCCACATGGCGCACCGCATAGACATTGAAGCGGCCCTCGCGCACCGCCTGCAGCACTCGTTCATCCAGCATCAGGTTGCTGATGTTGGCATAGGGAATGATAGCTCCCTGTTCGCCGCTCAGCCCGCGCGCTTCGCAGAGGCGGAAGAAGCCTTCGATCTTCTCGTTGACGCCGCCCACCGCCTGCACTTCGCCGAACTGGTTGATCGAGCCGGTGATGGCGAAGCCCTGCTTGAGCGGCGTGCGCGACAGTGCGGAAATCAGCGCACACACCTCGCCCAGCGAGGCGCTGTCGCCATCCACATAGCCGTAGCTCTGCTCCAGGGCGATGCTGGCGGAGATCTCCAGCGGGAATTCCTGGGCATAGCGACTGCCCAGGTAGCCGGTGAGGATCATCACCCCCTTGGAGTGGATCGGCTGGCCGAGATTGACCTCGCGCTCGATATCCACGATGCCCGAGCCACCCGGATAGACGGTGGCGGAGATGCGCGCCGGCAGGCCGAACGCCGAATCACCGACCTCCAGCACGGTCAGGCCGTTGCAGCGGCCGATGGCCGCGCCGTCGGTGTCGATCAGGATGATGCCGGCCAGCATGTCGTCCAGCAGGCGCGCCGAGACCCGCCCGGTGCGCCGTTCCTTGGCCTGCAGGGCGCGCTCCAGATGGGCGGCGTCGGTCAGGGCGTCGCCGGCCAGCTGGCGCAGGAAATCGGCCTCGCTGAGCAGCTGGAACAGATCGCCGATGCGCGCGGTGAGACGGCCCTGATGCTCGGCCAGGCGCGCGCTGTAGGTGGCCAGGCGGGCCACGGCGGCGGCGGTGAGCGGCGCCAGCCCCTCCTCCGAGGTGCGCGTCTTGATCAGTTGGGCGAACTGTTCGAGGCTGTCATCGGCCAGCGGAATCTCCTCGTCGAAGTCCACCAGCACGCGGAACAGCTCCTGGAAGTCCGGATCCAGATCCTGCAAGGCGTAATACACCTGCCGCGAGCCGATGATCACCACCTTGACGTGCAGCGGGATGACCTCCGGCGTCAGGGTCACGGTGGCCAGCCGGCCCAGCTCGGCCAACGGGGACTCCATCTTCAGCTTGCGCGACTGCAGGGCACGCTTGAGGGCGTCCCAGACGAAGGGCTCGCCGAGCAGCTTCTCCGCCTCGACGATCAGATAACCGCCGTTGGCGCGGTGCAGCGCGCCGGGACGCAACTGCCGGTAGCTGGTGTAGAGCGCGCCCTGGTCGGTGTTGTATTCGATGCGCCCGAACAGGTTGTCGTAGGTCGGGTGCGGCTCGAACACCACCGGCGCGCCGCCGTCCAGCGGTTGGGCGACCACCAGCCCGGGGGCGTACAGCTCCTGCAGGTCGTTGCGCTTCTGCACGTCGGTGCGGTTTTCGTCCACCAGGGTTTCCAGCACGGTGCGCAGCAGGTTGACCTGCATGGCCTGCAGGTAAGCATCGACCCCGGCGTTTTCCACATACTTCTGCGCCAGCGGCGCCAGCAACGGCTGCAGGGCCAGGGTGATGGTTTCCTCGTTGAGCTGGCGCAGCCGATTGCTGCTTTCGCGCTTCCACTGCGGCAGGCTGGAGAGCTCCTCGTTGAGCCGTTCCTCCAGGTGACTGATGTCGCTGTGGAAGCGCTCGCGCTCGGCCTCGGGCAACAGGGCGAACTCCGCCTCGTCCAGCGCCTTGCCATCCTTCATCGGCGTGAAGGCCACGTTGGCGCTGTCGCGGTACAGGGCAATGCCGCGCTCCAGCGCCAGCTTCTCGATGATGTCCAGAGCCTGGTCGTAGCGCTGGTTGAAGGCGCGGTCGATAGCGCTCTTCTTCTGCTGATAGCTGGGCTGTTCGAACACCGCCGGGAAGGTGGCCAGCAGGTTATCGATCAGCGCTTCCAGGTCGGCGATGAACGCCGCCGCCGTACCGGCGGGCAGCTCCAGCACGCGGGGCTCGCGCGGTTCGTCGAAGTTGTTCACATAGACCCAGTCCGCCGGCGCCTGCAGGCGCTTGGCCTCGGCCTTCAGGTAACGCTGCACGAAGGAGAAGCGCCCGGTGCCCGGCTCGCCCATGACGAACAGGTTGTAGCCCGGCCGCGGCATGGCCACGCCGAACTGCAGCGCCTCCACCGCCCGTTCCTGGCCCAGCACGCCACGAAAGGGCTCCAGCTCGTCGGTACTGGCGAAGCGGAATTGCGTCGGGTCGCAGGGGCGGGTCAGGGCTTCGGGGGACAGGCGCAGCAGGGCGGCGAAATCAGACATCGGGAATCCTTGCAGGAGCGGCGGCGGCCGCGACGGTTGGCGGCATTCTGGCTTCCTGCCCGGGCCACGGCAAGGCGCGCGGCAGAGCGGCGTCTCGAAGCGGAAGGAGGCCCGCGCTATCCTGTGCGCCATGCGTTATATCGATACCCACAACCACCTGGATTTCCCCGAGTTCGACGCCGACCGCGCCGCCGTGCTGTCGCGCAGCCGGGCACTGGGCGTCCAGCGCCAGGTGCTGATCGGCGTCACCGAGGATCACTGGGACCGCCTGTGGTCGTTGGCCTGCGCCGAGGATGGCCTGTACGCCAGCTTCGGTCTGCATCCGTGCTTCCTCGACCGGCATCGCCCCGAACATCTCTCGCAACTGCGCGAGCGCCTGGCGCAACGGGCCGGCCATGCCAAGCTCTGCGCGGTGGGCGAGATCGGCCTCGACCATTACGTGGAACAGCCGGACAAGCCGGCCCAGCAGGCGCTGTTCGAAGCCCAGCTGCAGCTGGCGCGGGAATTCGAACTGCCCGCTCTGCTGCACGTGCGCCGCGCCCACGCCGAGGTGATCGCCACCCTCAAGCGCCTGCGCCTGCCGCGTGGCGGGATCGTGCATGCCTTCAGCGGCAGTTACGAAGAGGCCCGCGAATATCGGCGCCAGGGCTTCTACCTCGGCCTCGGCGGCGCCGGCACCTGGCCGCAGGCCAAGCGCATGCACCGAATGCTGGAGCGGCTTTCGCTGGAGGATATGGTGCTGGAAACCGATGCGCCGGACATGGCACCGGCCAGCCACCCGGGGCAGCGCAACAGCCCGGAATTTCTGCCGGCGATCTGCGCCGACCTGGCCCGGCAGATGAACATCGAGCCCAATGCGCTGGCCGAGGCCGCTTATCGCAACAGCTGCCGGGTGTTCGGCTGGCAGGAATGAATCGCCGCCGCCCCGATCGGCCTGGGTAGCGCCCCGGCTGGCCGCTGGCGAACCGGCCCACTATGATGGCACCCCGCCTTTACACGGACGTCCCGCTCATGCGCACGCTGTTTCGCTCTCTGTGGCTTTCCTGCGCCCTGTTCAGCAGCCAGGTGTCCGCCTTCGACATCGACATCGCCTGGATGCGTCTGACCGGTTCGATCGTGCTCGATTCGCCGGAGCGACCGTTCGCTTCCAGCCCCACCGCCCTGCCGCTCGGCGCCGGCTACTGGCCCGTGCTGAGCGAGCTCAACGGCCTGTTCTACCTGAACCTGTACGAGGATCAGCGCCTGCGCCAGCGGGTCCACAAGCTCGGCCCGCTGCCGCTGTTCAGCCGCGAGGCGTTCGATGCACTGAGCGACTGCGACGTCGACCGCTGGGCGAGCCGCCAGGCGCTCGGCCAGGACCTGCACCTGCTGACCGTCACCTTCAACTGCCCCGGTGCGCCGACCCGGGGCCATCTGCTGCTCGATGGCGCCAGCGAGGGCGCACCCCGCATGGCGGTCGGCCATGCGCCGGACGGCAAGCCGGCCCGCCTGAAGCCGTTGCAACCGATGACGCCCGAGCGTCTACAGGTCTGGCAGGCCGTACTGGCCGCCCACGCCGAGCGCCAGCGATCCGCCGGCGTCATCCTGCTGCCGGTCCAGCCCGCCGCGGATGCGGTGGAGGAACTGCGCCGACTGCATGCCGAGGCCTTCCGCAACAAGGGAGCACTGCCGAGCCTGACGCCGCTGCGCGATTTTCTGATGCGCCACGACTATCGCCAGGTCGGCCGGCACGAAGCGGAAGTGGTGCGCCTGCTCAACGACACGGCCTACTGGCTGAGCGAGGCGGACCGGCTCGCCGAGGCCCGCCCGCTGCTGCTCGAGGTGCTGCGTCGCGATCCGCAACGCACGCCGGCGCACCTGAACCTGGCCGACCTGGACTGGCGCCTGCACACGCGCGATCCGCACAACCGAACGCATCTGGCCCGGGCCCTGGAGCACTACCGCGTGTATTGCTCGCTGCGCCTGGCCGGCGGACAGTCGGTGCCGCACCGCGTGCTGGAGAATCTGCAGCTGCCCAAGGCCAGCGCCGCCGAATGCAGGGCGCACTGGCCGCTGCTCGACGCGGTGCGCGCCGCCGACCTGGCGAAGGTCCGCTCGCTGCTGGAGGAAGGCATTCCCGGCGAGGTCGTCGGCGAAGACGGCTACAGCGCGCTGCTGCTGGCGCTGCAGTCGCTCGAACTGGAAATCGCCGAACTGCTGATCAGCCACGGTGCGCAGCTGCATGGGCAGTATCGCGGCCAAACCCTGGCCGAACACGCCCTGCAGCGGGATCTCAAGGACAACGCGCCCTGGCCGCGCCTGCGCTTCCTGGCCCTGTACGGCACCGTTCTGGAGGCGTCCAACGCGCAGGGCGTCACCCTGCTCATGAAGCTGGCCGCCGACCGGCGCGCCAAGGACGCGTTCGACGAGCTGCTGCAACTCACGCAGGACCTGGACAAGCGCGACGGCGACGGCAAGACCGCGCTGCACCGGGCCAGCGAGGCGCAGAACTTCCCCGCCGTGAACGCCCTGCTGGCCGCCGGCGCCGACCCGAACATCGAGTCCGACGGCCGGCTCAACTGCCACAACCGCAACACCCGCTACACCGCCATCCAGCTGTTCGCCCGCTCGCTGCGCAGCGACGGGGACCCGCACGCCAGCCGCGAGAGTTTCAGCCAGTTGCTCAGCCACGGCAGCAAGCTCGCAGCCGGGCAGCGTTGCGAATTCAACGGCCACGACGTGCTGCTCGAATCGCTGATCCTGGCCCAGCGTGTCGATCTGATGCGCCTGCTGGCGGATCAGGCCGTGCTGCCCACTCCGACCCCCGCGCTGCTGGATATCGCCCGGGACCGACAGCGGAGCGCACGCTCCGAGGCGCAACGGGAGCGGGCGCAGGAGGTGATGGACGCCCTGCTCGAACTGGGCGAGCCGCCTTTGCGCAGCGCGCTCTGAGCCTCGGACGCCGCGCCGGAGCGGCTTACACCTTGAACGTGCCGATCAGCTGCCGCAGCCGGGCCACCGAACCGGACAGCTCGCGGCTGGCCTGTTCGGCCTGGGCGGCGCCGTCGGAGGTGCGCTCGCCGGTCTGGCTGATCTGCACGATGTTCTGATCGATGTCGTGGGCCACGGCGGTCTGCTGCTCCACGGCGGCGGCGATCTGCTGGTTCTGATCGACGATGGCGCTCACCGCGGCGAGGATGTTTTCCAGCGCCTGCTGCACCGCGCCGGAGTGGCCCGCCGTGGCGTCCGCCTGGCTATGGCTGGTGTGCATGCCGTCCACCGCCGCGCTCACGCCTTCGCGCAGGCGGGCGATCATCTGCTCGATTTCCGCCGTGGACTGCTGGGTGCGCTGCGCCAGGCTGCGCACCTCGTCGGCGACCACCGCGAAGCCACGACCCTGCTCACCGGCGCGCGCCGCCTCGATGGCCGCGTTGAGCGCCAGCAGGTTGGTCTGTTCGGCGACCCCCTTGATCACGTCCAGCACCTGGCCGATGGCCTGGCTGTCCACGGCCAGGCGGTTGACGGTCGCCACTGCGCGATCGAGGCCTTCGGCCAGGTGCTGGATTTCCCGCACCTGCTTGTCCACCAGTTCGCGTCCGGCGCTGCTTTCACGGTTCACGCCCTGGGCATTGGTCACCGCCGTGGCGGCGCTGCGCGCGACTTCCTGGGCGGTGGCGGACATCTCGTTCATCGCCGTGGCCACCTGGTCGATGCGTTCGCGCTGCTCGCGCACCGCCTGGCTGCTCTGGCTGGAGATCTCTTCGACCCGTTGCGCCTGGCCTTCCACCTCGGCGGCGGTCTGCCCGACCCGCTCGATGAGCACCCGTACCTGGGCCACACTGGCGCTGAAGTCCTGGCCGAGCTCGGCCAGCTCGTCGCGGCTGGCGGCCTGGAAGCTCACCGTCATGTCGCCCGCCGCGACCTGCCGCATGACGCCCCGCAGGGCCTGCAGGGTCTGACGGATGGACAGGTAGAAGGCGCCATACAGGTAGGCGATCAGCAGCATGACGCCGAGCATGGCGGCGAGCAGGCCGAACATGCGCGCCTGCTGGGCGGCCAGGCGTTCGGCCAGGCGCTGTTCCAGTCGCTGCAGGCTGGCGTCCTCCAGCGCGTGGGTGCGCGCCAGCAGTCCGCTCATCTGCTCGAAGAACACCGGCCAGGGCGTGCTCAGGCTGTCGGACATGATCACCTCTTCCTCCAGCCGGCCCGCCAGCTCCGCCAGGCTGCTCAGGCTGGCTTCGGCCTGCGCCGCCAGGGCGCCACCGCGTAGCGGCTCCAGCATCAGCCCGTAGGCACCCTGCAGTTTTTCCAGGGCGCTCAGCAATTCATCCAGGCGCATGCTGTCATTGGAATGCAGCACGCCCTGCCCCAGCGCTGCCGTGCCGATGGTGCGCAACTGGCCGAGCAGCATGGTGACTTCGGCGGTACCGCGACTGATCAGTTCGGTGCGCTGGCGCACCTCGGCCTCGGCGTCCTGTCCCAGGCCACTGTCATTGACGATGCGGTTGATGAAGACCTGGGCGGCGGCATACAGGCGCTCGGCATGCAGCACCTTGCTGTGCTGGGACGGCTCGTCCGCCACTGCCTGCAACTGATTGAGCAGTGCGCCGCGCTCCTGGTCCAGCACGGCGCGTGCCGCAGGCGGGAACATGCCGGTCGGCAACGCCTGCAGCCGCTGGCGCAGCCGCTGCTGCAGTTCGCCAAGGCGACTGTCGAGCAGCGCCTTGTCCTGCTGGGGCTCGGTGGCGCGAATCGCCAGCAGCGCCTGGTACGTTTCCAGGTCGCGACGGGCGTCGAACCCGGCATCGAGCAGCACCAGACTGTCGCGCGCCAGCGCGGTACGCCCGTACTGCTCGTAGGCATCGCGCAGCAGGTAGAAACTGGTGATGAGGATGGGCAGAAAGAATACGACACTGATCAACCCGAACTTCATGCCGAAGCCCAGCCGGTCCATCAGCCGCATGGCGGGATATAGCAGCGCCTTCATGAGGAAACCCTCCCTATTTCTTCTTGTTATGCGTAGGGCTTGCCATGCAGGGTCGCACGCGTCATTTCGCCGCGATGGCAAACTGCCTCATCTATAAACGATATCGACGGCGGGGTGGGTAACTAAAGGTAAACGGATGGCCTCTTGACAGCACATGGCCCTAGAATGCGCAGCCTTTTTTCCTGCCCCATGGAGCTATCGTGCCGAGCTTGCTGTTGATACCGCTACGGGTTGCCGTATTCGCACTGCTGATTTTTGCGCTGATCCGCACCGGCTATTACCTGGTGTACAAGGAGTACTTCGGCAGTTTTGACCTGGCCGAGCTGGCTCGTATCTATCTCATCGGCTTTCGCTTCGATCTTTCCATCGCCATGCTTGCCAGCCTGCCCTTCCTTGCGCTGGCCCTGTTCCCCTTCCGCATTCGCCTGCGGACCGTGCTGATTCATCTCGGCCTCTGGACGACGTTCCTCGCGCTGACCGGTCTGTTCATGGTCAACATGGGCGACCTGCTGTACTTCGGCGAGGTGTATCGCCATGCCGGCCGGGAAATTCTGCTCATCGGCGATGACTATCCGATGCTGCTCGAGGCGGCATTTTCATCCTATCTGCCTATCACTCTGGGCAGTTTCGCGGCCCTGGCTGTCGGCGCCATCGCCTGGCAGCGCTTGGTAGTGCGTCCCACCCTGAGCCAGCCATTGAGCGGCCACTGGAGCTCGCGGTCCGCACTGGCGGTGCTGGCCCTTGTGCTGGTGTTCCTGGGGGCGCGCGGCGTGGTCACGGGCAAACCTCTCAGCACCATCGATGCATTTGCCGCGGGCGGCGAAAAGCAGGCATCCCTGGCGCTCAATGGCGCGTTCGCGGTGATCCACAACACCCGCAAGGCCCGCAAGCAGGACCGTGAGCCGCTGGCATTCTTCACTCAGACTGATTTGAAGGCCAACCTTGATGGCATGGACTGGCAGGCAAGAGATCCGTTCCTGGCCAATTGGCACCAGCCTGCCGCAGGAGTAAAGCGCCGCAACCTGGTGCTGGTTCTGCTGGAAAGCTGGAGTTATCCGCATATTGATGGCCTCTCGGGAAGCCAGTACGGTGCCACGCCTTTCGTGGACGAACTGATGAAGAAATCCCGCGTCTGGGACAATTTCTTCGCGGCAGGTCAACGCAGCATCGAAGGCATTCAGGCGATCCTGACTTCGGTACCGGTGCTGCCCAGCCAGCCCGCGCTGGGCTGGGGCCTGGAGCAGAACCGCATGACCCGTCTGGCCCAACTACTTGCGGGACAAGGCTACGAAACCATCATGGTGCAAACGTCCAACCGCCGCTCGTTCCATATGGATGGTATTGCCGCGCAACTGGGCTTCAAGCACTACTCTGCCAAGGAAGATTTTCCTCTGGTTCGCCAGTATCCTCAGGAAGTCCCCCTGTTCGGCTGGGATTACGACGGTTTGATGTACGCCGCGCAGTGGATTGATAAACGCCCGAATCCGGACTCCCCGTTCTTCACGTTCTTTTTTACCGGCACCACTCACTACCCCTTCCCGGACCCCGGCGCGGAATTCCATATCCGCCCCCATGTGACCGGCTCCCTGGATGCCTATCTGAATACCCTGCGTTACAGCGACTGGTCCATCGAGCAATTCATGCAGCATGCGCAGCAGCAGGATTGGTACCAGAACACGACATTCGTATTTCTGTCAGACCACACGATCTTTCCGGATCCCCAGGATCCGGCCAGCCAGTTCCGGGTTCCCTTCTTCATCTATACCCCCGACGGCTCGGTTGCCCCGGGTCGCGAATCGGGCTTCGCCTCGCAATACGACGTGTTGCCGACCCTGATGACGCTGCTGAATATCGACCAGTCCATCGCCAGCTTTGGTCGCTCCTTGCTGGATGGCTCGGCAAGCCTCGATGGCGTGGTGGCCCAGCGCGGCTCCATCATCACCTGGCTGGCACCCGAAGGAACGTTGAGTTTCTCGGCCGAAGATGGCAGACACACCCGACTAACCGGGCGCTTCACTGACGACGCTTACCGCGGACCTGTCGAGGCGCGCGTGAAAACCATGCTGCAGTGGGTAGACGCACGCCTGAACCAGAACCAGTGGCTACCCCACGACTAGCGACCATAGCGCGAACACCGCATACCAGAGCAGCGCCGCGCGCACCAGCAGTTGCCAGAGCTCATCCAGACTGGCCGCGCCCATGTCGCCGCGCGGTGCGTCCTGGCATTCACCGGCGGCACGCAGGGCGGCGCCCACCAGGCGCTCGGCCGGCTGCTGCCAGTGCAGCAGCTCGGGCAACAGCACCCGATTGACCGCCACGAAGTTGCCGACCAGCCCCATGCTGGCCGCCAGGGCGCGCGCCGGCAGCCAGTCCAGGGCATGGCGAAACTGCGCAGCCAGTTCCTGCAGGGACTGGCCGCGAGCGTGCGTCTCGGTGAGGGCGAGCAACCGGTAACCCAGCGCGGCCAGCGGGCCGAGCAGCGCATACCAGAAGATCACCGCGAAAAACGCCTCGTGGGCCCGCCAGCCCAGCCGCTCCTGTACCGCCGGCAGGAGTTCGTCAGGGCTGTCGGCCCGCACCTGCAGGTCACGCTCGGCGGCCAGCGAGGCGGTTTCCAGCTCCTCGCGCCGCCAGGCGTCACGGAAAGCGCCGAAGGCCGCCTGCACATCGCCGCGACCCAGGCTATAGAGCAGCACCAACAGATGCACCGGCAGGGCCAGCCAGCCATACGCCACCGGCTGCAGCAGCCAGAGCAGCAGGGCGAGCGCCAGCAGCGGCGGGAGCAGCAGGGCCGCGAGCATCAGCCAGGGCCGAGGCGCCAGACGCGGGGTGGCCTCGACCCGGCTCAGCAGACGCAGCCACAGGGCGTCGTGCTGCACGCGGTGGCGCCAGCCGGTGAATTTCTCGACCCACAGCACCAGCAACAGAACGATGAAATTCATACCCAGGTTCCTCGTACGGCCAGGGCAGCGCGCAGGCGCGCCCAGTCGAAGGCGAGGCCGGGATCGGTCTTGCGTCCCGGCGCGATGTCGCAGTGTCCGCAGATGCGCTCGACGGTAATGGCCGGCCAGGCGTCGCGCAACTGCTCGGTCAGTTCGATGAGCGCCTGATACTGGCGATCCGTGTAGGGCTGCTCATCGGTGCCTTCCAGCTCGATGCCCAGCGAGAAGTCGTTGCAGTTGTCGCGCCCGTCGAAGTGCGAGACGCCGGCGTGCCAGGCACGGTCCAGACAGGACACGAACTGGGTGACGGCGCCGTCACGCTCGATCAGGAAATGCGCGGAAACCTGCAGGTGGCAGATCTCGGCGAAATAGGGATGTTCATCGACCACCAGCTGATTGCCGAAGAACGCCTGCACCTTGCCGGTGCCGAACTGCCCCGGCGGCAGGCTGATGTTGTGGATCACCAGCAGGGAGATTTCCCCCAGCGGGCGTTGGTTGTAATTGGGCGAGGGGCAGTGGCGGATGCCGTCGACCCAGCCCGTAGAGGTATCCACACGCATAACGACTCCTCAGGCGGCGCGCACCACTGTAGGCGCAAGCCTCGCGCAGGCCAAGCCCAACAGACTGACCCCGCTTCGGTTGCGCCGTATATGCCGCGCTTCGACCAGCGCCTGAACAGCAATCTCTGGCTAGCCGGGGAAGAGTGATCGGGCCGGCCGCTGCCAAGGTGAGGATTTCGGCAGCGACGGCCGGCATAAAGCCGGCCCTACGAGGAACGTGCCCGGCTGAACCTGCCTGCAAAACCTGTAGGGCCGGGTTCATCCCGGCCAAGGCCGGCGCCAGCCGGCCCCACGCGTCACGGCACGCCCCGCCGCTCACCTGACGAAATCCCGCCCAAACAAAAAGCCCCGATGATCGCTCATCGGGGCTTTTGTCTTGCAGTGTGCGCCGCTTACAGCATCGAGCCGGTTTCTTCCAGCTGGATGTGCCACTCCAGCGCTTCGCGCAGGATGTGCGGGGTCTGACCGCCCTTGGCGCAGGCGCGCTCGAAGTAGTCGTTCAGCTTGTCGCGGTAGCTCGGGTGCACGCAGTTGTCGATGATCACGCGGGCGCGCTCGCGCGGCGCCAGACCACGCAGGTCGGCCAGACCCTGCTCGGTGACCACGATGTCCACGTCGTGTTCGGTGTGGTCAACGTGAGACACCATCGGCACCACGGAGGAGATCTTGCCGTCCTTCGCGGTGGACTTGGTGACGAAGATGGCCAACGCGTGGCGGGCGAAGTCGCCCGAACCGCCGATGCCGTTCATCATCCGGGTGCCGCCCACGTGGGTGGAGTTCACGTTGCCGTAGATGTCGAACTCCAGCGGGGTGTTGATGCCGATGATGCCGATACGACGGACGATTTCCGGGTGGTTGGAAATTTCCTGCGGACGCAGCACCAGCTTGTCCTTGTACTTCTCCATGTTGCCGAACACGCGCTCGTTGCAGCGCTCGGACAGGGTGATGGAGCAGCCGGAGGCGAACTTCATCTTGCCGGCATCGATCAGCTCGATGGTGCAGTCCTGCAGCACTTCGGAGTACATGACCAGATCCTGGAAGGGCGAATCCTTCAGGCCGGTCAGCACGGCGTTGGCGATGTTACCGATACCGGCCTGCAGCGGACCGAGGTTGCGCGGCAGGTTGCCGGCTTCCACTTCGTTCTCGAAGAACTTGATCAGGTGGCTGGCGATGGCAGCGGTTTCTTCGTCCGGCGGGGTGACGGTCGAGTAGGAGTCCGGCTGGTTGGTGACCACGATGGCGGCGATCTTCGCCGGGTCGACCGGAATGGCGGTGGTGCCGATGCGGTCATCGACCTTCAGCAGCGGGATCGGCAGACGGTTCGGACGATAGGTCGGAATGTAGACGTCGTGCAGACCTTCCAGGTTGGTGTTGTGGGCCAGGTTCAGCTCGACGATGACCTGATCGGCGAACAGCGCGAAGCTGGCCGAGTTACCCAGCGAGGTGGTCGGCACGATGTGGCCCTGCTCGGTGATGGCCACGGCCTCGATGATGGCGACTTCCGGCTTCTTCAGCTGGTTGTTGCGCATCATCTCCACGGTGTGCGACAGGTGCTGGTCGATGAACATCACCTCGCCGGCGTTGATCGCCTTGCGCAGGGTGGCATCGGCCTGGAACGGCGAGCGACGGGCCAGCAGGCCGGCTTCGGTCATGATCTTGTCCAGATCGTTACCCAGGCTGGCGCCGGTGAAGAGGTTGATCTTCATCGGGGTCTTCTTGGCGCGCTCGGCCAGCGCCATCGGCACGGCCTTGGCTTCGCCGGCACGGGTGAATCCGCTCATACCGACTGTCATGCCGTCCTGAATCAAAGAAGCAGCCTGTTCAGCGCTCATGACCTTGCTATGAAGAGAAGACAGGCGGATGCGATCGGTATGCATATGCGGAATCTCTGACTACCGGGGGTGGAATTGAGGCGGCATTCTAACGACTGAGCACAAAATGCACCTACGACGTAAGTCGAATACCAGCCGAAGCGGAATTCCTGTCCGGGCCGCTTGCCCTGCAGCCCCCGTGGCAGAGCGGTTACGCTGCAAACCGGGGGCATGACCGCTCGGCGGATTCTCCGCGCCGGGTCTTTCAAACGCCCGTACGAAGGTATCGATTGACCCGCCGGTCACAGCTGTTACCCTTGCGCCGCTCTCGCCGGCAGGTTCGGTCAGGTACCCGTCCGAGGGAGTACGCCAAGGCTCACGAGGCTGCGCGCGTCCCGATCCGCCGGCGTCTGTCGGCCTCCCGAGCAGGCTCTGTAACGGCTATCGGCCAGCAGAGCCGGGCTCCCCTCCCCTTGCTCTCCCTGCCTCGCCTGCTTAAGGTGGCCCACCCCACTACCGCTGCCGCTCCCATGTGGTCATTTCGCGCCTGGCGCCGACGCCGCCTGCTTGCCCGCCATCCCCTTGATGCCCACCTGTGGCGCGAGGTGCTCGACAGCCTGCCGATCCTCGACGGCCTGTCCGACGCCGAACTGCGGCTGCTCGGCGAACACTGCGTGCTGTTCCTGCATGCCAAGCGCCTGACCGCCCTGCCCGGCGTCGAGCTGGATGCTTTCGCGCGCCTGCGCCTGGCCGCCCAGGCGCAACTGCCGCTGCTCGCCCTGCCGGATCTGGACTGGTACCAGGGCTTCCATGAGCTGGTGCTGTATCCGGACGACTTTGTCAGCCCGCAGAAGCACCGCGACCCCAGCGGCGTCGAACATATATATGAAGAAGCGCGCAGCGGCGAAGCCTGGCATCGCGGCCCGGTGATCCTCGCCTGGCCGGGCGTGCAGGACAGCGGCGGCTGGGACGCCTACAACCTGGTGATCCACGAGCTGGCCCACAAGCTGGACATGCTCAACGGCGACGCCAACGGGTTGCCGCCCCTGCACGGCGACATGCGCCTGGCCGAGTGGGCCAGCACCCTGCAGGCAGCCTACGACGCCATGAACGCCACCCTGGATGCCCATCCGCACGCGCACACCCCGATCGATCCCTACGCGGCGGAAAACCCGGCCGAGTTCTTCGCCGTCACCAGCGAATATTTCTTCACCGCGCCGGATCTGTTGCACGACGCGTTTCCCGAGGTCTATCGGCAGCTCGCCCTCTTCTACCGCCAGGACCCGCTGGCTCGCCTGCGTCATCTGCAAAGCCGGCATCCCGCCTACCAGGACCCACCCTCTCGATAGCGCACGGCGGTGATTGCCCCTATAATCCCGCCACTTTTTTTCGCCCCCGGCCACCTCGGCCGAACACGGAGCCGCCTTCATGAGCTACAGCAACCTGCCCGCCGGCAAAGACCTGCCGAACGACATCTACGTCGCCATCGAGATTCCGGCCAACCACGCGCCGATCAAGTACGAAATCGATCACGACACCGACTGCCTGTTCGTCGACCGTTTCATGGCCACCCCGATGTTCTACCCGGCCAACTACGGCTTCATCCCGCACACCCTGGCCGACGACGGCGACCCCCTGGACGTGCTGGTGGTGACCCCGTATCCGGTCGCCCCGGGCTCCGTGATCCGCTGCCGTCCGGTCGGCGTGCTGAACATGACCGACGAAGCCGGCGGCGACGCCAAGCTGATCGCCGTCCCGCACGACAAGCTGACCCAGCTGTACAAGGACGTGAAGGAATACACCGACCTGCCCCCGCTGCTGATCGAGCAGATCAAGCACTTCTTCGAGAACTACAAGGATCTGGAGAAGGGCAAGTGGGTCAAGGTTGAAGGCTGGGAAGGCGCCGACGCCGCCCGCGCCGCCATCATCAAAGCTGCCGAGGCTTATCAGAAGTAAGTCGAAGCACTGAAGAAAAGCCGGCCACAAGCCGGCTTTTTTATTGCCTGCCAAAAGCCAAAAATGCCGGAACCGAGCCGAATCGCGAAGCGCCTCACTCCTTCATTGGGCCGCTGTCCTGGCGCAGGGCGTCGGCCAGCGCCTGAAATCCTGCCAGCAGCAACGGGTCGTTATGCGAGGCATTGCTGACGCTGGCTCGCACGAACTGCGGCACCGCGGCGCGGCCGACGGCGAAGGTTTCCGCCGTGGCGATAAGATAATTCCTCAGCTTCAGGTCAGCTTCCACATCAGAGGCCCGCCAGGGCTCGGGCACCCTGATCCAGAAATGCGGACTGTGCGGATGAGTTCGATAACTCAGCCCGTCCAACAGCGTGCTCACCAATTGCTTACGTCGTTCGATCTCGGCGATCTGTTGCCCCAGCAGTTTCTTCGCGACTCCGCTCTCGATCCAACAGGCGGCCAATTCCATGGTCAGCGGCGTAGCCATCCAGCAGGTGGCCCGCAAGGCGGCGGCAATCCGGCTGACCAGGGACGTTGGGGCATGCAGATAACCCACCCGCAGACCGGCAGCCACCGCTTTGCTCAAACTACCGATCAGCACACTTCGCTCGGGTGCGTAGTAACTCAGGGGCAGCGGGCGATCCTCCACCAGCACGGCGTGCGCCTCGTCTTCAATGATCAACAGGTTATGTGCTCGACAGATGGCAACCAGGGCTTCGCGGCGCTGCGCGGACATTACCCCCGTGGTCGGGTTCTGCAGCGTAGGGCTGCAATAGATCGCGCTGATCCGGTTATGCCTGCAAAGCTCATCGAGCGACGCCGGGCACAGACCCTCCTCGTCCAGCGCCGCACCGAGCAGCTTGATGCCCAGCATCCGGGCGACGGTGATCAGCCCGGGGTAGGTAAGTTGCTCGGTAACCAGCGCGTCCCCGGCGCGCAGCAACGCCATCAGCGTGCAAAGCAAACCGTGCTGGCCACCATTGACGCACAGCACCTGCTCGGCCTGGGGTCGAAACTCATGATGGGCAAGCCAGTGCGCACCGGCTTGTCGGTAACGCGGCAGGCCGACGTCCGGAGCGTACAGGGTCAGCTCGCTGAGGGTCTGAGGATCACCGGCCAGGTCCAGCAGGCTGTTCGCCAGGAAGCCGATTTCCGAACCGGGAATGTGCATGTTGCGACTCATGTCGTACTGCTCCGGCCAGTCCTCGACGAAGTTACTGAACCCCGCATCGCGCTTGCGCTCCAGCTCCCGCTGCCGGACAAAAGTACCGTTGCCCACCCGCGCCACCAGCAATCCCAGGCGCTCCAGCTCCGCATAGGCGCGACTGACCGTACCGATGGTTACGCCGAGACGGTCCGCCAGTCTGCGATGCGGCGGCAGCTTCATCCCCGCGTCGATGCGCCCCTCACGAATACCTATTTCCAAGGCATTGGCGAGGCGCTTGTATTTGGCGCCACGCCCCGATTTCAGCGCCTCCGCAAGCATTGACACCGTGTCAAATATAGGTTTGACAGCCATTTTATTCGTCTCAATAGTGATTGGACGCTTTCAATTTAATGGCTATCAGGGATAGGAACCATGGCAATAGCGACGGCAATCGGTAAAGCCGGTCAACTGAGGAAGCAGTGGCTGGCGAGACTCGCCACTACCCTGCTGTTCCTGACCGTTTGCCTCAGTTGGGGCACCACCTGGCTGGGTATCCAGATCGCCGTGGAAACGGTGCCGCCGCTTACCGCCTCCGGCCTGCGCTTTCTGATTGCCTTTCCGCTATTCGTGACCTTCGCCCTGATCCGCAGCGAATCGATCCTCTTCCCGCGCCGACACCTGGGATTCTTCGTCTTCATTACCCTTTGCTACTTCGGCCTGCCCTACTACCTGCTCAACTATGGCGAGACGCATGTTTCCTCAGGTCTGACCGCCCTAGTGTTCAGCTGCATGCCGGTGTTCATCCTGATCTTCTCCGCGCTGTTCCTCCGCGAGCGCATCTACTGGTCCCAGGCGGCGGGCATCACCATTGGCTTCGGCAGTCTGTTAATGATCCTGCGCAGTCAGGGCTTGAGCCTGGAGCACGACGGTTTTGCCGGTGTATTGGCGATCCTCGCCGCTGCGCTGATGCACGCGCTGTGCTACGTGGTGACCAAGCAGAAAGGCGCGGAGATCAGTGTCGTCACCTTCAACACGCTGCCCATCGGCCTGGCTGGATTGATGCTGTTTCTTGTCGGGCTCGGCATAGAGCAGCCGGAGTATGCCGAGATCAGCGCACGCTCCTGGTGGGCGCTGATCTACCTTGGCCTTTTCGCCTCCGTAGGAGGATTCATCGTCTACTTCTTCCTGCTGAAGCGCCTGAGCCCGGTGATCCTGTCCTTCGTTTTCATCATCTTCCCGGTATTCGCCGTGATTGTCGGCGCGTGGTACGAGGGCCTTCCGGTATCAGGTGATCTGGCGTTCTATTCCATTCTGCTGCTGGCCGGTTTCGCCATCACCAAGTTGCCGGTGGAAAAGCTGCTTGCCAGGCTCGCTTCACCTGCCTGAGCGATTGCGCGGTTCGGATTCCGTACCGGGTGAGGCTTGCAGGAGTAACCACGAAGCGCCCCAACCCTCATTTCAGTGGCATAGTTATCGACGCGTTGGGCTGTGAATTGCAGTTGACTGGGCGTCCGGAATGACTGGCGACCCATAAGCCGCGTACCCCGGTGAAGAACCCAGCTAAGCCAATCCCTTCATTGCATGGATGCTGTCCGTTATGGAGGTCCAGATGTCTTTGCAGGCCCAGCGCAGGTAAAACACGTAGATCTTATATCTCATGCGCTGATAGGCATTTCGGTTGCTCTTCTCCAGCAAAGACGTTATCTCTTCTTCCAGCCACTCGTCGCTGAAGAATGTCCATACCAAAGGGATGACGGAAATGATATTCGGATAACAGACCGGGGCAACTTCTTTAAAGAAGATATCTTCGACGCCTTTTAATTCGTAGCCGATGACTTTTCTAGCAATTAAGTCGCAATCAATTTCGTTATCTACAAACGCATAAGACAACGCCTGCCAAACAACCTCCCGTTCGGCATGACTTAGAAAACTTCCCACTTCGAAAATTCCTCAAGCTCTTCATCTAGGTAATCTGCTGTAAGGCTCCCCGCGATACCACCAACCGTACTTCCGGCAAGTACCAAAGCAACGGCACAAACCGGAGCACCTGGCCCGCATATTGCTGAAACGCCTAGAGCTGCAATTAAGCCTCCCACACCTCCAAAGCCCACAACTAGCCCTTGGCGCGCCGCTTCTTTTACCTTGTTATCGGCGATTACTATTTCATATGTTGCTAGCGTTGCTGTTACCAAGATCCCAACCTTAGCAATCACCCGCATACGCTGCGTTCCTTTGGTGAAGCTCGCCCGATCACGCCCCGATGATTCCACAATGGTGTAATGCACGGAATCCTTTTGTGCCGCGCTCAGCCTCTCATACTCTATACCGAACTTGTCTTTTGAATATTTATCGATAATTTCCTTGATTGTTGGAGCGATTCTTTTCTTTTTTTCAGCGAGTGCCAAACCTTGTACAGATGTGAATTTTCTATGCTCAGCCATGATTTTATTGCGCATCTCATGGCAGAACTCCATGGCTTCGCGTGAGCTGATCCGGCTAGCTTTGACATCTGTTCGCGCTTGTTCGGAAATCCTCCGGATGTTTTTCATATAGCTTGCACGTGTATTGGCATCGCTAATTGCGTCCACCGAAAAACGTGTAGCGGCACCCTCAAATCCGGCGATAGCCATTTCAAGCGGAGATTGAGCGAGCGAGTGTTCAGCTTGGGTGGAAAAGCCACCTTCGATTGCAGCGGTTCCTGACATGACTGTTCCCTATCCAGTAATCTTCCCTAGCAACAAACCCATGACCGACGAGCTTTCTTGCTCCGGCGACGCGCAGAACTCCAGCCTCTGGCAAATCCTTCCAGTTGGTGAAAATTTCACTTTATTATCGGCGCCAAAAACACCTTGAAGCGAAGTGCCATCGTCAAAATGAGCGATGCATGAAAGTCCTTCATAGCTTTCCGGTGCAGCTATGGAAAAACCGATCCATTCTTCTTGTGACGTTTGCACCGACAGGGCTGCCGGACTTGAGGTAACCACATCCCCAATCAAGACATCGCCAGAGCCACCAAATACCACGCCCCCGTGACTGTGAAGACTCCCCGCGATGACAGCAGGCTTCCCATTGATAAAAACTGTGGTTGATAGAAGATCTGAAAGCACCCCTCCACAATCAGTGGTATCTCCCTGTCGGGCGGCAGGCAGACCATTAATCAGTACGTCGGGTGATCCCATGGCAATCGTGTTTGCGCCATGTCCGGGAATCGGGCATGAAATTGGATCAGTTTTTCGTGCAGCTGGCTTTCCTGCCATCAGTCTTCCTCATCCTAGAGAGTGCAACGAAACGCGGGTTATAGACTGGCAATCGCCTATGAGCTACATACTTTTGCGTCAGGGATGATGGAGAGCACATGTCAGCCACTCGAGCGTGCTAGAAGCCAACCATATCTCGCCGGCACTTCGGTATCACTCTCGATAGCACCGAGCATGCCGAGCAAGCGGCCTTGAGCCAGGGTGCAGGCGCGTAGCAGCGGGCAAGCGGTGCGGCTTGCCAGGAGAACGGGCTGCTGCCAGATCCA
This sequence comes from Pseudomonas sp., assembly GCF_035497915.1. Lineage (GTDB taxonomy): Bacteria > Pseudomonadota > Gammaproteobacteria > Pseudomonadales > Pseudomonadaceae > Serpens. Next base: position 145,523 of record NZ_DATJCS010000025.1, on the reverse strand, counting down.
GAGGGGTTCGTTCATGGTCTTGCTCATTCATGAGCCGATTAGCAGATCTATTCGGCTCGCCGTGTGAGCCGATAAGGCCGCCTATTCGGCTCACTGCCTAATCCAGAGAGGGAACGGCACTCAAATGATCCACTTCGTAACCTCACGCCAAAGCTACGATCAGTTGGTGGCCTCGTCTGCTTGGCTGCCCGATGCCCTATGGGTTGCGCTTGGAGTGCTTAGCCCGGCTGAGCTCACACGTGTGCGGGCGAATGGATTGGCCGTCACAGACTTCACGACCTCGATCAGCTCACACAATCTGGCCGAGGCGCTCGAAACGATTCGGGAGCATCATCCGGGCGAGGCCGTGTGGGTAGATGGTGCGGCTGAGGCCTAATCAGGCGCAGGCGACGCAGTTCACTGCTGCCATGCCGCGTCCGTCATTCGTGAGCTCAACGTTATGTCCTACCAGCTTCTTGCCGACGCGATCCTCGTTCTGCACTTCGTCATCGTCCTGTTCGTCGTCGGCGGGCTGGTTGTCGTTGTCGCGGGCAACTGGCTCGGGTGGCGCTGGGTCAACGGATGGTGGTTTCGGCTGGCTCACCTGACGGCCATTGGGATCGTCGCCGCACAGGCGTTGCTCGGGCAGCTATGCCCGCTCACAACCCTGGAATCCTGGCTGAGAGTCCAGGCTGGTCAGCCTATCTACACGAAGAGCTTCATCGAGCACTGGCTACAGCGCATTATTTTCTACGAGGCACCGCCCTGGGTCTTCACCTTCACATACACGGTGTTCGCAGCGTTCGTCATTGCTGCCTGGTGGTACTTCCCGCCAACCCGCAAACGCCACCGCAACAACACCTGATCCTTCGCTCGTTTGTCGCTTCGCTCACGTGGTGTTTCCGGTCATTCGTGACTGGCAGCTGTCGACCCAAAGAGGCCGGTCGCTCGAAAGGCAGAAACCGGCCAAGTCTGTGGAGTCAGTCCTAGAATTCCCTCCGGACGCATCAGTATTGTAGTCTTTTCCCAATTAATACGCAGTTTTCATTGGCATGAAATAGGTCCGTTGGCAGTCGGATAGGATTTGAGCTTATTTGTCAGGTGATCAATTATCTCGTCAACCTTTTCGGTATTTTCAAAGAACCTTGCAGGATAAGCATTTGTATATTTGTGCTCTATGTATCGCTCAATCTCATCACACAAGAAGTTGAGTTTTTCAGATAGCTGAGGTTCGTCTGGTCGAACAATTTCTGTTGCACTAAAAATTCTACATACTTCTCTAAGCAGAAGAGAAGTCAGTGCTCTATTTGCGTGAGTGACGATTAAATGCTGTTTCCTTTTTGTGCGTCTGTCAATTCCCTCAAGCTTTTCAAAGATCAGTCTATCGATAACGCGTAAGTGCGTGACGGAGTTTATGACTTTGATCCCAGACACTGTAGGGTTGAATATGGCCTTGTAAAAGTTTCCGTCAAGGCTTTCGAAGAAACGTCCTCGTTTCCCTTTAAGTGTGGTGAGTATAGATGAGGATTTGGTTAGGCAGGCAAGTCCGTCAAGGGCTTCATCAAGATCAATTACTGTTGGTTCCCGCAATCCAATTTGGGGCGATGTCCTAAGTAGCTGATATTGGTAGCCTTCTACGGCAAGCTCTTTTGCCAGCCTTATCTGCTCTGGGTGCTGAGAGGCAAAATCTCGGCCTAATACTCTGTTTTGGTGATTGTTGGCTTTTGTGATCGATGCTGCAACTTCAGCGTTTTCGGTATCATTGACCTTTATAAACCGCGCAGAGACTCTTATCTTAGATAGAGTAGTGCTTCGCTCTTCGGCGATTCCCTTGAATATTTGTCCAATGGTACTTACCGTTTGAGCGCCATTGATAATGCTGACATTTAAGAACTTAAAGGTTCCTCTGGCTGTGTCTCTGCTAGCATTTCTACGATGAGGCTGTATGTCAGACACTAGCAGTGTTATACCGTTATTGTAGTACCAGAACATCTCCGGGGCGCTGTTGGCTGTCTCCTTGATTGAAGAGTTTACTTCTGTGTCACCTAATAGATTCCGTATGTTTTTTGAGAATAGTCGAGTGCCATGAGATTCCCACCACTCCAGAATTTGGTCGCCACTGACCTGCCCGTAGACTGACAGATACGGCTCATTCTTTTGGCCATAGTTATCAATCTCAACGTCGTCTAGATCGATACTAATATGTGTTCCTGCTTGCAGCCATTCAGTTAGGTCTTCGGCAGATACTAAATGGACTTGAAATGGCAATTCATCTTGTGAAAGTGTATCGGGCGCAAGCGCTGCAGAGTTAAGTTCGTCCTGCCAGAGTTGCATATCGCTAAGAATGGCTTCTGCTGCTCCTCTTTTCCCAGTGTGAGCCATGACGAAGAGAAATTTGTAATCCGGTGAGCTTAGGCCTATGTCAATGTCAGGTGACATTGCTTGAAGGATTTCATCGAATCTGCAGTACTCCTCAAGCTGCAGCCTCTCACAGGCAAATTTAAAAGCAAGAAAGTCATCTCTTATCCATGTCCCATTGCCCGCCTGGTTGAACTTGGACTGCACAATGACAACTAATTTTTCGTTATGGTTTACACATATCGCATCAATTCCTCCATCTGCGGAGCTGTCGCAAACACTTTTACCTGCAGTAGCTTCATCGACGGATGCGAGACTGTAAATTGAAAAGGCTGCAATGGCTCTACTAGCCATTTTAACCTCGTAGTCGGGCATGTCTGCGGTGCATTCACGTTTATGTATGTGGTCCTGAAAACGTTCGCGAAGTGTTTTACCTAATCGCTGGGCGACTATTCTTGAAGTGGCCGCAGCAGGGGTTGCATTGTCTTCTATCCGAATATCTTTAATGAAGGCCATTAACTAAGCTTCTCATCCTTGTATTTAATTGGCTATTAGGGTGCGCAATCAAGGCGTTTCGTTTTCTAAAACTTTCCCGCGAGTGATGTGCGGGGTGGTTAACGTTAGTTTTTGGGGTTGTCCGATTAGTCTAACAAACACACACTACTAATGGCTTCGCCGCTGAGGGCGGGTGACTGGCTGCAGTCGTTCAGCGCATAGATGACGGCGGAGCTGGGCTGGGTGGTGGCGTCGCGCAAGCCGGAATACGACTGGAATCTACCTGCGGGCCACCAGTGCCACCCGTATAAAAGAGGACTGGATCATTTATCGATGACTGTCCGCTTCTGAGCGGCAGCTGCCGTCTGCCTATGTCCGCTATTGGCCGATAGCGGTCACTCGACGACACCGGAGGCCAACCACCCCGAATCCAAAACTCTCAGGACCTGGGGCCCAACCCAGTGTCAACTTAGGAAACAGCCCAGTTCGGCGAGCCATGCCTGCTCCACCCAGAATCGTCCGCCCCCTACCGTTCCAGTTCCCGCCCCATTTTGTGAACTGCGTCCCGGTGGCTGCTGACGCCGATCAACACAAGGTGTTTCGTGTGAACCCGGCGAGGCTTTCTGTCTTCAGGTGGCCGCGCCTGCTCATGCACACTGGCGCCGCTACACCCTTGAATTCAGTTCTGCCAGGAAAATCCCAATGCAAGAAAGCACTATCGAATATGTCGGTTTCTGGGCGCGTGTCGGCGCGACTCTTATCGACGCCATCATCCTCACCGTTATCAGCGCGCCGCTGCTGATCGCCTTCTACGGGACGGAGTACTTCACGGACCCGTACGCGCCGGCGATCGCCGGGGTTGCCGATGTCCTGATCTCCTACGTGCTGCCTGCCGTGGCGATCATCCTGTTCTGGCTGTACAAGCGGGCCACCCCCGGGAAGATGGCGGTTTCCGCTCAGGTGGTGGATGCCGAGACGGGCAACGCGCTGACCACCGGCCAGGCCGTGGGTCGCTACTTCGCCTATATCCTGTCGTCCCTGCCGCTGGGCCTGGGCTTTGTCTGGGCCGCCTTTGACGCTCGCAAGCAAGGCTGGCATGACAAGCTGGCGGGGACGGTGGTCGTCCGGCAGCGCTCGTAAGGGTCGTTGCGATTCAAGCCGGCGCCGCCTCGCGGCCCGGCTTGATGCCCGTGGTTTTTTCCAGGCAATAAAAAACCCGCCGAAGCGGGTTCTTTCTGGCCGTCCAACATCCTGTCGGGTGACTTCCTGTCCTGGCCATCATCCTTGATCCGAGCACTTCCTGTGCTGCAGCGAGGCGTATTCTCCGGGACGCCCCGGGGGGCGGCATAGGGTGAATCGCAGCGGCCATTTGTAAGCCTTTTGCCATGCCAGCACCCGAACCCGCGATGCCGCGCACAGCAGTGCGCTACCAAAGCCCAATCCCCTCAGGGGAACTTTTCCGGTTTCCTGCGTTCCCAGCCACTCGTCGCCCCAGGGGAGACCCCGGGCTACCTGGCACGGGTAGACTGCCGGCTGTTTGGCGGGTTTCAATTCGTCAGGTTTGGCTCCAGCGGCCCGCTACGGCGCAGCCACTGCCCCTTTTTCGTCGGTCCGTTCTGCGGGCTTTTCGTTTCCCCTGCATGTGAAGTTCGTATGTACATGTCCCGTCATTCTTTCGCTCGTCCCCTTTCCTTCCCGCGTCGCGCCCTGGGCGGCGCACTCGGCCTGCTGGCCCTGGGCGTCGTCGCCTCGGCACAGGCCGCGCCCAGTGATCGCTGGGTCAACGACTCCTTGAACACCTTCGTGCGCAGCGGCCCCACCGATGGTTACCGCATCGTCGGCGCGGTGAAATCCGGCCAGAAGGTCACGCTGCTGACCACCCAGGGCACCTACAGCCAGATCCGCACCGAGTCCGGCGAGAGCGTGTGGATTCCCAGCCGCGATCTGCAGGACAGCCCCAGCCAGTTCGAGCGCCTGCCGGCCCTGGAACAGGAAGTGCTCGACCTGCGCGAGCGCCTGGGCGGCATCGAGGACACCTGGAAAACCCGCGTACAGGGCATGCAGGAGACCCTGGATTCGCGCAAGGCGCTCATCGATGAACTGGAGAACCAGCGCAAGGCGCTCAGCACCGAGCTGGCTCAGACCCAGGCGGATCTGCGAACCGCGCGCGAGCGCCTGGGCGATGAGAAGAACCAGCTGCTGATGGATTACATGGTGTATGGCGGCGGCATCGCCGGTGCCGGTCTGCTGCTCGGCCTGCTGGTGCCGGCGCTGACTCGCGGCCGCAAGCGCAACGACCGCTGGTTCTGAGGCGCGGCGCTACGCCGCAGGCTGGATTCAGCGCCCCACGAAGCGCCGCGCGCAGATGCGCGGCGCGAAAATGCAGAGGCCAGAAACGCTTTATAAATGATGGCACTTGGCTATACGCTATGCGCCTGGAATGTCAGCGGAACGGATTTTCGCTATGCGGCGCCTCTGCCTCCTCGTCCTTCTCTGCAGTGCCCTGCTCGGCTGCAGCGACAACACCGATGACCTGCGCATCGGCAGTAATCGCTGGCTGGGTTATGGCCCCCTCTATATCGCCGACGATTTGCGTTGGCTGGAGCCCTCGGGTTTCCGCCTGCTGGAATACCCCAGTACCAGCGGCGTGCTGCGCGCCTTTCGCAACGGCATGCTCGACGCGGCTCTGCTCACCGTGGACGAAACCCTGCGCCTGATGGCCAACGGTCACGACCTGGAAATCCTGCTGATCACCAACATTTCCGCCGGCGCCGACGTGATCTACGCCATGCCCCCCCTGCGCGAACCCGCCGATCTGCGCGGCAAGCGCATCGGCGTGGAAGACTCGGCGCTGGGCGCCTTCTTCCTGGCCCGGGTACTGGACCGCGCCGGACTGCAGCGCGATGAGTTGCATGTGATCAGCCTGCCGGTCCAGGAGCATCGCAGCGCCATGCAGGAAGGCCGCCTCGACGCGGTGATCACCTTCGCCTCGGAAGGCCCTGCACTGCAGGCGCTCGGCGCCCGGCGCCTGATGGACAGCCGCGACCTGCCCAACGAGATCATCGACGTGCTGGTGGTCGACCGCGAGCGCGTCAGCCCGCAGGCGCGCCGCCGGCTGCAAGCGCTCTGGCACGAGAGCCTGGCGCGCTGGCGCCAGTCTCCCGACTACATCGACGGCGTGCTGATGCGTCGCCTGGGCCTCAACGCAGAAACCCTGCGCCTGACCCGCGAAGGCCTGCTGATGGGCGACCTGGCCCTCAACCGGCAGTTCTACGAAGGCGGCCAGTTGTTCAAGCGCCTGCAATGGACCCACGACTACCAGCTCCAGCGCACCCTGCTGACCAGCCCGCTGGACTACCGGCGCCTGCTCGATTGCGGGGCCGCGTCATGCTGACTCACCTGTCGCTGCGCAAGTCCCTGCCCTTGCTGCTGGGGCTGTTCGCCGGCCTCTACATCCTGCTGATGATCGGCCTGCACCTGCCGCGCACCGCGCGCCTGGCCGAGGAAGACCTCAAGCGCTACACCGAGCAGATCCTCATCCTGGTGCAGAGCAGCGCCAGCGATCACCTGCGTCAGCGCCGCACCGACGAACTGCAGAGCGTGCTGGCCGATCTGGGCAGCCTGCCGGGGGTGCGCTGGGCCATGGTCATCGACGATCGCCAGCAGATCGTCGCCGCCACGCGGCTGGGGCTCGCCCCCGCCGCCGAGCTGGCCGACGCCGGCGCCCTCGACACCCTGCTCGGCAGCGACCGCCCGCACTGGCTCCCGGTGCATGAGCATCATTACCTGGCCAGCTACCCGCTGGCCCAGACCTATGCGCAGGGACAGCTGTCGCGCAACAACCTGCTGGTCAGTCTCGACTACGAACAGCATCTCGACCAGCGCCGCTCCAGCGCCTGGATGTCCCTGACCCAGACCCTCGGCCTGCTGCTGCTGCTCGGCCTGCTGCTCAACCTGCTTTACGGGCGCCTGGTGACCCGCCGGCTGGGCGTCATCGGCAATGCCGTGCAGCGCTATGCCAACGGCGACGGCAACACCCAGGCCCGGGTCGGCGGGCGCGACGAGATCAGCCGCCTGGCCGAGAACTTCAACCAGATGATCCAGCAGCTCGGCGAGAACCAGACCGCCCTGCGCGACAGCGAGCAGTTGCTGCGCAATCTGGTGAGCGCGGCGCCGATTGCCATGCTGATCATCGACGCCGAGGGTCGTGTCGAAGACGCCAACCCGGCCGCCGGCCGCCTGTTCGACCGCTCGCTGCGCGCCATGGCCGAGACGAACAGCCAGACGCTGCTGGGCGGACCAAACTGGCGCCAGCTGCTGGATCGGCCACGCCAGCAGCAGGAACTCACCGTACGCAGCGGCGAGCAGGTGCTGTCGCTGGAAGGTTCCTGCACGCCCTTCGAACGCAACGGCCAGGCGTTCCACCTGCTGCTGCTGCACGACATCGGCGACCGCAAGCGCGCCGAGCAGCGCCTGCGTCACCTGGCCAACTTCGACCAGCTGACCGAGGTGGCCAACCGCAACCACCTGCTCATCCGTCTCGACGAGCTGCTCGCCCGTGGCGGCCCGCTCAGCCTGCTGTTCCTCAACATCGATCACTTCAAGCGCATCAACGACAGCCTCGGGCACGACATCGGCGATCAGCTGCTGCGCGCCGTGGCCGACCGCCTGCGCCTGTATGCCAGCCCCCGCGACCTGCTCGCGCGCCTGGGCGGCGACGAGTTCCTGTTCCTGCTCGACGGGCGTGACAGCGCCGCGGCCGTGGAGCTGGGCGAGCGTCTGGTGGAAGCACTGCGCCAGCCGTTCCAGGCCCGCCAGTATTCGCTGTACATCACCGCCAGCCTCGGCATCACCCAGCACAGCGGGCGCGGCGGCAGCGGTAGCGAGCTGCTCAAGCAGGCCGACCTGGCGTTGTTGCGTGCCAAGTCCGAGGGCCGCAACCGGCTGGCCTGCTTCGACAGCCAGCTGGCGGCGGAGGCGGAGGAACGCCAGCGCATGGAAGACGAACTGCGCCTGGCCATCGCCCGCGAGGAGTTCGAGCTGCACTACCAGCCGCAGGTGGACAACGACAACCGTCCCCGCTCGGTGGAAGCCTTGCTGCGCTGGCGCTCGCCGAGTCGCGGACTGGTCTCGCCGCTGCAGTTCATCCCGGTGCTGGAAGACACCGGGATGATCCGCGAGGTGTCACGCTGGGTATTCCGCCAGGCCTGCCGGCAGGCCGTGCAGTGGTCCGCCCAGGGCCTCACGCTGCGCGTGGCGGTCAACCTCTCGCCGCTGGACTTCCGCCAGCCGGACCTGGCCGAGATCCTCACCGGCATCCTCGCCGAGGAAGGCGCGCCGGCCGAGCTGATCGAGCTGGAGCTGACCGAAAGCGCGCTGCTGGAGTCCGACGGTTGCGTGCAGGCAACCCTGCTGCGCCTGAAGGAGGCCGGGCTGCCGCTGTACCTCGACGACTTCGGCACCGGCTACTCCTCGCTCACCTACCTGCAGAAGTTCCGTTTCGACGGCCTGAAGATCGACCGCCAGTTCGTCGCCGAGCTGCCCGAGAACCCGCGCTCGGTGGCGCTGGTGCGCGGCATCCTGACCATGGCCGCGCAGTTGGGCCTGGAAGTGGTCGCCGAGGGCGTGGAAAACGAACGCCAGGCCGCCTTCCTGCGCCTCAATGGCTGCCACCGCCTGCAGGGCTTCCTGTTCGCGCGGCCCCGGCCGGCCGCGGATTGCGAATGGCAGGCACAACGGGCTTAATAGCTGCGCTCCATAACGGTGCAGTTCGTTACGCCCGATTGCCATAAAAACAAGAGTTCGCCATGAGTCTTCTGGATGCCTTGCTGATCCTCGTCGCCGGTTTCGCCGCCGGCGGCATGAACGCCCTCGCCGGGGGCGGCACCTTCTTCTCCTTCCCCGCCCTGCTCGCCGTCGGCCTGCCGCCGGTGACCGCCAACGCCACCAACGCCGTGGCCCTGTGGCCCGCCAGCCTGGCCGGCGCCTGGGCGGCACGCCCGTCCCTGCGCGGCCTTGGCGGCTACCTGCTGCCGCTGCTGCTGGTCGGCCTGGTCGGCGGCGCGGCCGGCGGCATCCTGCTGCTGCTCAGCGGCGACGATCTGTTCAGCGATCTGATTCCCTGGCTCTTGCTGGTCGCTACCCTGCTGTTCGCCGCCAGCCCCTGGCTGAGTCGCTGGCTGGCCAAACGCCGCCGCGAAAGCGATCAGGTGCGCCATAGCGCGCCGGCGCTGCTGGGCCACGGCCTGGTGTCCATCTACGGCGGCTACTTCGGCGCCGGCATGGGCATCCTGCAGCTGGCGGCGTTCTCCATCGAGGGACATGCGCTCAACCGCGCCAACGCGCTGAAGAACCTGTTCTCGGCGATGATCTACACGGTCGCCAGCCTGACCTTCATCATCGCCGGCCGGGTGAGCTGGAGCGAACTGGTGATCCTGCTGGCCGGCGCCACCCTCGGCGGCTACGCCGGCGGCGCCCTGGGCGAACGCCTGCCACCGAAGTTCCTGCGCGCGCTGGTGCTGGTGGTCGGTGGCGGCATGACCCTCTATTACTTCTGGAAGGTCTACGCCTGACGGCGAACCCCCTGGGTACGGTTGATCCTGTAGGGCCGGCTTTATGCCGGCCAGCGGAGGCGAGACCAACCCTTTCGTAGCGTTCCTACCCGTGTCGGCCGGGATCAACCCGGCCCTACAACGGCGCCGGTGCACGCCGGCCACGGTGCTCACCGCTGTGACCCGTCGTAGATCCGTAGGGTGGACAACGTCTTTCCTTGTCCACCGATGGGCTGCACCCACCCGAGCGGCCTGGCGCCCATTTGCCGCTAGGCCCCGGCTCTGCTAGTGTCGCGCCCGTTTTGTCGTTCCGAGAACCGCGTCATGGCCATCCGCAAGAAAGCCCCCCTGGATTTCGAACAATCCCTCGCCGAGCTGCAGCAACTGGTCGAGCGGCTGGAAGGCGGCGAGCTGTCGCTGGAGGAGTCGCTGAGCGCCTTCGAGCAGGGCATTCGCCTGACCCGCGACTGCCAGGGTGCCCTGGGCCAGGCCGAGCAGAAGGTACAGATGCTGCTCGAACGCGACGGCGAAACCCGCACCGAGCCGTTCGAGGCGGATGACCAGGAATGATCGAGAGTTACCAGAAGGACTGTCAGCGTCGCGTCGATAGCGCCCTGGAAACCCTGTTGGTGCCGCCCCGCGTGGAACTGCAGCGTCTCTACGCCGCCATGCGCTACAGCGTGATGAACGGCGGCAAGCGCGTGCGCCCGCTGCTGGTCTACGCCGGCTGCCAGGCGCTGCACGGCGATCTCGGTCAGGCCGATGGCGCCGCCTGCGCGGTGGAGCTGATCCACGCTTATTCCCTGGTGCATGACGACCTGCCGGCGATGGACGACGACGACCTGCGCCGTGGCCAGCCGACCACCCACAAGGCCTTCGACGAAGCCTGCGCGATCCTCGCCGGCGATGCCCTGCAGGCGCTGGCCTTCGAGGCGCTGAGCCAGGCGTCCGGCAACCCCGCCGACCCGGCGTTGCGTCTGGACATGTTCACCCAACTGGCCCGCGCGGCCGGCGCAGCCGGCATGGTCGGTGGCCAGGCCATCGACCTGGAATCCGTGGGTCGGCGCCTGGACCAGCAGGCCCTGGAGACCATGCACCGGCACAAGACCGGCGCGCTGATCGAAGCCAGCGTGCGCCTCGGCGCCCTGGCCAGCGGCAAGGCAGATGCGCCGCGCCTGGCTGCCCTGCAGACCTACGCCCGCGCCATCGGCCTGGCCTTCCAGGTGCAGGACGACATTCTCGACGTGGAAAGCGACACCACCACGCTGGGCAAGACCCAGGGCAAGGACCAGGCCCACGACAAGCCGACCTATCCGGCCCTGCTCGGCCTGCCCGCCGCCAAGGCCTATGCGCTCGAGCTGCGCGACCAGGCCCATGCCGCGCTGGCCGGTTTCGGCGAGGCCGCCGCGCCGCTGCGTCAGCTGGCCAATTTCATCGTTGAGCGTCGTTCGTAACCGTCGACCCGGTGGGTAATCGCTGCGCGAGTTACCCACCCTACGTCGCTTCGTCGTTGCGCTGTTCGTGACGCCGTAGGTGGCTAGAACACCTCTCGCTCCGGGCGCAGCGGCAACGGCGTCAGGCCGTTCGGGCCGATGCGCTCGGCCTTGCGCACCTCGCCGGTCTGCGGGTCGTATTCCAGACGCAGCACCGGCATGCCGTTGCCATCCACGCGCACTTCCTGCAGCAGCCGGCCTTCCTCGTCGAAGCGCTCGTGGCTGCCCACGCTGATCCCGCCCACCTGCGAGCCCCGGTAGCGCAGCCGGCCGCTGTTCCAGTACTGCTCGATCTTCATCAGCGCCGGGCCGTGCTCCGCCTCCTGCAGCATGCGCCGCTCCTTCAGGCGGCCGTTCAGGTACCACTGGCTGTCGCTGAGCAGCCGGCCGCGCTCCCAGTAGACCTCGCGCAGCAACTGGCCGGTCTGTGCCCATTCGCGCTCGAAACCGTCGCGCTGGTCCTCCGGCTGGCCGACGCGGATCGAGGACTCGCTGCGCGGCTGGCCGTTGTTGAAATAGCGCACGCGCACGTCGTGATCGCCGTTGCGCCGCTGCAGGCTGGCCAGCCGCCCGTTGCGGTCGTATTCCTCACGATGCAGCAGCTCGCCACGCAACCAGACCTCCCGCCCGGTGACCCGGCCGCTTTCGTCATGCAGGGTCAGCTCGCTGGGCTCGCCGGAAAAGCCGCACCAGACCAGATCGCGCGACTCCAGCAACGGCCGGTCGGCGCAGCGCAGGCTGCTCAGGCGCCCGTCGGCCAGCAGCGCCACGCTGGCCAGCTCGCGCCCCTGGCCGTCGACATAGGCCAGCCGGCTGAGGCTGGCGTCCTCGCGAAAATGGCGTTCCAGCCCCTCGCGACGCCCCTCGACGTACTGCGCCTGGTAGCGCACCACGCCGTTGGCGTAGAACTCCCGCAACAGACCATGGGGGCGCCCCTGCGCGTCCACCTGCTGGTCGCGCAGCACACGCCCGGCGGCGTCGAACTGGCGCTGCACGGTGGCCACCGGCTCGGCGCCCAGCGCCGCCTGGCCATCGACAATGACCATCAGCGCCAGCGGTGCTCCGAGCCGTAGCCATTGGGGGCGTTTCTTCACTCACCCTTCTCCTTTCTCCCAAGGGTGCGCGACATCGCGCCGCACCCGGCGTCGCTACACAGACTAGCAGCGGGCCATCGCGCCTGCCGTCGGCGCTGCGCGTATCATGGCCGCCATGTTTCGCTTCCTTCTCGATGACTGGCGCCACACGCCGACCCAGCGTCGCGTCTGGGCGCTGAGCGCGCCCCTGCTGCTCTCCAACCTCAGCGTGCCGCTGGTGGCGCTGGTGGACACCGCCGTGATCGGCCACCTCAGCCATGCCCATCAGTTGGGTGCGGTGGCGGTGGGCGCCAGCCTGTACACCCTGCTGATCTGGTGCTGCGGCTTCCTGCGCATGGGCACCACCGGCTTCGCCGCCCAGGCCAGCGGACGGGGCGATGGCGCGGCGTTGCGCCAGCTATTGCTGCAGGCCGGACTGCTCAGCGGGGCGCTGGCGATCCTGCTCGGCCTGGCGGCGCTGCCGTTGAGCGGCGCGGCCCTCGCGCTGATGGAACCGTCGGCGGCGCTGGATAGCCTGGCCCGCGAGTATTTCCACCTGCGCCTGCTCGGCCTGCCGGCGATGCTGGCCAGCCAGGCGCTGATCGGCTGGTTTCTCGGCGCGCAGAACGCCCGCGCGGCGCTGGCGATCCTGCTGAGCATCAACCTGCTCAACCTGCTGCTCGACCTGTGGTTCGTGCTCGGCCTGGAATGGGGCGTAGCCGGCGCGGCGCGTGCCTCGGTGATCGCCGAATGGAGCGGCGCGCTGCTCGGCCTGCTGCTGTGTCGCGGCGAGCTGGCCCGGCATGCCGGCGCGTTTCGCCTGGCGCCGTTGCGCCACTGGCGCCAGTGGCGGCCGCTGCTGGCGGTGAACCGCGACATCCTGATCCGTTCGCTGTTGCTGCAGGGGGTGTTCTTCCTGGTCACCGTGCAGGGCGCGCGGCTGGGCGATGCCACCGTGGCGGCCAATGCGCTGCTGCTCAACGGCCTGCTGCTCACCGCCCACGCGCTGGACGGCCTGGCCCATGCGCTCGAAGCGCTGTGCGGCCACGCCATCGGCGCCCGCGATCGGGTCGCCTTGCGCCGCAGCCTGGTGGTGGCCGGCGGCTGGTCGCTGCTCGGCAGTCTCGCCTTCGCCCTGCTGTTCCTGCTCGGCGGCGAGCACTTCCTGCGCCTGCAGAGCGACATGCCGGAGGTGCTGGCCACGGCCCGTGAGTACCTGCCCTGGCTGGCGCTGCTGCCGCTGCTCACGGTGTGGAGTTACCTGCTGGACGGCCTGTTCATCGGCGCCACCCGGGCGCGGGAAATGCGCGACGCCATGCTACTGGCCGCGCTGCTGGCACTCCCGGCGGGCTGGCTGCTGCAAGGCTGGGGCAACCATGGCCTGTGGCTGGCCTTCTGCCTGTTCATGCTGCTGCGCAGCCTGGGCATGGCGGTGCTGGCCTGGCGGCTGTGGCCGCGATTGGGACAAGCGGATGCGTAGGGTGGACAACGTTTTCCTTGTCCACCGTCGCCACGGCGCCGGGGCCCGCCGGCGGCCGGAACAGCGCCGACCGCCCTACACCGGGGCGACGCCGTCTGCTCCGGCCCGTTTCCGCCGCTACGGCGTGGTCAGGTACGACGAACGCGTCAGGCCCAGGCGCAGGGCGTCCAGGTAGCGGTTGCGTTCGGCGGCGCCGAGTCCGGAGCCGGAGACCTTGTCGCGGTAGAAGCTCATCAGCTCGTCCGCCGACAGGTGCACATAGCGCAGCAGGTCCTCGATGGTGTCGTGGGTCTCGATGCCGGCGTGGTAGACGCTGCCGTCGGCACGCTGATAGAGGTTCACCGAGTCGGTGTCGCCGAACAGGTTGTGCATGTCGCCGAGGATTTCCTGGTAGGCGCCGACCAGGAAGATGCCCAGCAGGTACTCCTCGCCCGGCCGCACCTCGTGCACCGGCAGGCTGGTCTCGATGCTCTGCTCGTCGACGTAGTGGCGGATCTTGCCGTCCGAGTCGCAGGTCAGGTCCTGCAGCACGGCGCGGCGCAGCGGTTCCTCGTCGTTGCGGTGCAGCGGCATGATCGGCAGGATCTGGTCGATCGCCCAGGTGTCCGGCAGGCTCTGGAACACCGAGAAGTTGCAGATGTACTTGTCCGCCAGCTTGTCGTTGAGCTCGTCGAGCAGCGCGCGGTGCGAGCGCTGGCGAACCTTGAGCTGCTGATGCAGGCGCCGGCAGATGGCGTAGTAGCACTGCTCGGCGAGCGCCTTCTGCAACAGGTTGAGCTTGCCGGCCGAGTACTGGGCGGCAACCTCGCTGATGAAGTGGGTGGCGCGCCAGTAGGTTTCGGCCACGGTCTCCGGATCGCAGTGCCCGAGCATGTCGATCAGCTCGCGCAGCGACTCCGGGTAGTCCGCCTGCGGGTCGATCTCCGGCTCGCTGTCGTTGTGGCGCTCCACGTCGGTCACCTGCACCACCAGCACCGCGTGGTGGGCGGTCAGCGCGCGGCCGCTTTCCGAGAAGATGTGCGGGTGCGGAATGCCCTGCTCGTCGCAGAACTCCTTGAGCATGCCGACCACCGCGCCGGCGTAGTCCTCGATGTCGTAGTTGATCGAGCTGGCGTTGCGCGAATGAGTGCCGTCGTAGTCCACGCCCAGGCCGCCGCCGACGTCCACATGGTCCACCGGCAGGCCCAGCTGGCGCAGCTCGCCGTAGTAGCGGATGGCCTCGCGAAAGCCGCGCCGGTAGTCGGCGATATTGGCGATCTGCGAGCCCATGTGGAAATGCAGCAGGCGCACGCCCTGGTCGAGGCCGGACTCGCGGAAGCGTTCGATCACCGAAAACAGCTGCGCGGCGGACAGGCCGAACTTGGACTTCTCGCCGCCGGTGTCCGCCCACTTCGAGGAGGCCAGCGAGGACAGCCGCACGCGCAGGCCGATCTGCGGCTGCACCTTGAGCTCGGCGGCCTCCTCGATGAGCAGCGTCACCTCGGATTCCTTCTCGATGACGATGAACACGTTGTGGCCGAGCTTCTGGCCGATCAGCGCCAGGCGAATGAATTCGCGGTCCTTGTAGCCGTTGCAGACGATGGTGCCGCCGCGGGGCGCCAGCGCCAACACCGCCAGCAGCTCCGGCTTGGAGCCGGCCTCCAGGCCGATGGCGACGTGGTCGGTGGCGATGATGCTTTCCACCACCGCTTCCTGCTGGTTGACCTTGATCGGGTACAGGGCGGTGTAGCGGTTCTGGTAGTCGAGCCGCGCGATGCTGGCGTCGAAGGCGCCGGTGAGCTGGCGCACCCGGTCCTGCAGGATATCCGGGAAGCGCAACAGCATCGGTAGTTGCAGGCCGCCTTCGCGCAGTTGCTGCACCTGCTCGTAGAGATCGATGCCGTGGGCCTCCAGGCGTCGGGGGCGGACCTCGACACGGCCGGCGTCGTTCAGGGCGAAGTAGCCGGCGCCCCAGTGGCGGATGCCGTAGACCCCCCTGCTGTCGGCCACGGTCCAGTGACTGCCGTCGTCCTTGCGTGTGCGTCGTGCCATGGGCTGCCTCTCGATACTGTGAACTGGACCCGAGCCTGCCAGTTTGGTGGAGGGTTGGGAAGGTTGCGAAGCCCCGCTGTGTAGTCGAACCCGGCCTCTCGCGCCGGATGCCATCTCGGGCCGCGTCGGCCGGCATAAAGCCGGCCCTACAGAGAAGCGTTGGCCGCGCCGAACCTGTAGGGCCGGGTTGATCCCGGCCAAGGCCGGCGCCGGCCGCTTACCCGCCGGATTTCTTGGCCTTGAAGCCGCGCTTGAGAAGTTCGTCCAGCAGCAGCTCGACATGCTCGCCCTGGATCTCGATCACGCCGTCCTTCAGCGCGCCGCCGCAGCCGCAGCGTTTCTTCAACGCGCTGGCCAGATCCTTCAGCGCCTCGCCGGCCAGCGGCACGCCGCTGACGGTGGTCACGGTCTTGCCGCCGCGGCCCTTGGTTTCCCGGCGCACGCGGGCGATGCCGTCGCCCTCGGGCACCGCCGCCTGCTTGCAGACGCAGGCATCCAGCGGCTGGTTGCAATCCGGGCAGTGGCGACCGCCGTCGGTGGAATAGACCAGCCCGCCCAGGGCGGACAGGGATGTGAGTTTCTTGGCCACGACGATTCCTCGGTAAAGCGCGGGGCGGCAGTTTAGCGAGAAAGCCCCGGCCCGACCTAGCGCAGGAACAGCCGCAGCGCTTCGAGCGAATCCGGGCAGTAGGCCTCGTGCTGACTGTGCGCCAGCACGGCGGATACCGGCATGAAGCACGCTTCCAGCACCTCCTCCGGCTGCAGCAGCAGCGGGTCGTCGGAGACCGCCGAGAACACCGCGCCCCACAGGCGATTGCCCGGTTCGTCGAAGAAGAAGCGCCCGTGCTCCTGCAGCGGCACGCCGCCGATGCCCAGCTCCTCGTGCAATTCGCGGGCGGCGGCCTCGGCGTAGCTTTCGTCGGGGCCGACCATGCCGCCGGCGGTCACGTCCCAGAAGCCGGGGTACAGCGCCTTGCTCAGGGTGCGGCGATGCACGCACAGCTCGCCGGCGCTGTTGAACAGCAGGACGAAGGTGCCGCGCCCGATGCGCCCGTTTTCTCGCAGTTCGGCGCGCGGCAGTGCACCGAGCAGGCGGTCCTCCTCGTCCACCCAGGCCACCCGCTCCAGATCGGAGGCCTGGCGGTGGGCATGCTCTTGGGGCGTGATGCTCATCAGCCCTGGCTCAGCAGGTTGCGCAGGTCGATGATCGCCGCGTTGGCGCGCGAGATGTAGTTGGCGATCACCAGCGAGTGGTTGGCCAGCACGCCGTAGCCACTACCGTTGAGCACCACCGGGCTCCACAGCGGTTCCTGGGCCGCCTCCAGCTCGCGGATGATCTGCCGCACGCTGACCAGCGCGTTCTTCTTGGCCAGCACGTCGGCGAAGTCCACCTCGATGGCGCGCAGCATGTGCGACAGCGCCCAGGCCTGGCCGCGTGCCTCGTAGAACACGTTGTCGATCTGCAGCCAGGGCGTCTCCACCCGCTCCTCGCTCACCTGCCCCTCTTCGGGGTTCAGCCGCACCCGGCCGATGCTGGCCGACAGGCGCTGGGACAGCGAGCCCAGACGGGTAGCCACATCACCCAGCCAGGTATTGAGGTTGTCGGCGCGGGTGAAGAAGCGCGCGTTCTGCTGGTTCGGATCGGCCAGGCGGACCAGGTAGCTGTCCAGATGGCGGATGGCCACGCGGTACTCGCCCTCGGTGGCCGGCAGGGCCCAGCTCTTGTTGTCGAAGTGGAACAGCGGCTCGGCCTTGGCCAGGTCGGGGTCCTCGGTGGACTGCGACTGCGAACGGGCGAAGTCCTTGCGCAGCGCGCGGGACAGGTCGCGCACCTGCACCAGCACGCCGTATTCCCAACTGGGCATGTTGTCCAGCCACAGGCCCGGCGGGGCGATGTCGTTGCTCAGGTAGCCACCCGGCTTGTCCAGCAGGGTGCCGGCCACGCGGCGCAGGGTTTCCACCGTGGTGTAGCCGAGCACCAGTTGGCGCTGCGCGCCTTCGGCGGCGGCCTGGGCATGCTGCTGCACCGGGAAGGCCGCCGGCTCGCGGCTCCAGTACCAGCCGACCACCCAGCTGACCAGCAGCGCCACGCCCAGCAGGATGGCCAGGCTGCGCCCCAGCCAGCCACCAGGCTGGCGGCGAGTACGGGGAGGCGTTTCCGGGGGAGTCGAACCGCTGTTGCGGTTTTTCCAGTCCAGCATGGCGATGTCCTTCCAGGGTTTTCGAAACGATTGTGAAGCGGTTTCGAACCACTATATCGGGAACCGTTCCGGCCTGCCGGCCGAACTTTTTGCGAGCTTCGTCGGGTTCACGAGAATGTCATCAAAGTGCCATATGTTGCCGGCATCCCGCCCGATGCCCGCCGAGGCCACGATGCGTCTGAAGCTGCTCACCCCGTCCATCACCCTGCTGATGCTGGCCGTCTGTCTGGTGCTCGGCGCCACGCTCTGGTGGTCGCAGCGCGCCCTGGAGCGCCCGCAGCAGCTGATGGGCCAGTACCTGGTGCTGTCCCAGCAACTGCAGCGCCTGACCGGCGAGATCGGCGGCTACCTGGATGGCGGCGACGCGCTGCGCCACCGCGCGGTGCAGGAGGCTCTGGCGCATTTCGGCAGCCAACTGGCCGGCCTGCCCGCCGCCCTGGGCGACGATCTGCGTCCCAGTCTGCAGGCCCTGCGGCGTTTCGCCGATGGCGACCTCCTGGCCGCCGGCAAGCTGGCCGGCGACCCCCAGGGCTTGCTGAGCCAGGCCGAGCGCGAGATGAGCGCCGGCCTGGAACAGCTGGCGCGCTATGCCGAGCAGGGCGACGAGCGCCTCGCACGGGCCTACCCGCCGCGCCTGCTGGATGCCGCGCTGCAGCTGCAACGCCTGGGTCTGACGCGCGCCCAGCTGCTGGCCAGCGGTCGGGACAATCTGCTGAACGAGGTGCCGCCGGCGCTCACCGACCTGCACCGGGCGATCGACGCCGTGCAGGCGTTGCCCTTGCTGGGAGTGAGCGATGACAGCGCCTCCGCCGACGACAGCTTCGCCGCGCTACTCGGCCTGGAGGCCGGCGAGGACAGCGCGGCCCGCGAAGACCGCGGCATCGCCCTCAAGCGCGAGCTGGCCAGCCTGGTGCAGCGCTATCCGGCCGAACTCGAGCGCACCCGCGCGCTGATTCTGCAGCGCCAGCAGCTGCGCGACACCAGCGAGGCCCGCATCGCCGCGCTGCGCGAGGCCCTGACCGCGCTGGAGCCGCTGGTGCGCGGCGAACAGCAGCGCATTCAGGCCGAGGTCGGCACCCTGCAGATCATCGCCATCGCCCTGATCCTGTTCGCCGCACTGCTGACCTACGCCCTGCAACGGCACCTCACCCAGATGCTGGCGGCCCTGGAAGGCGCCCTGGAGCACTGGGCCCAGGGGGATTTCACCCGCCCGGTCAGCCTGCATTCCTGGCTGGGCGAGGTGCAGCGCATCGGCCAGTCCCTCAACCGCCTGCGCGATTACCTGTCCGGCCTGGTCGACACGCTGCGCCGACACGCCGGTCAGGTGGATGCCAGCAGCCGCAGCCTGGCCGAACTCAGCCAGGCGCTGCACGCCAGCGCGGAGCGGCAGGCCGCGGGCGACGGCCAGATGCACGAGGCCCTCGGTACCTTGGAGCAGAGCATCCAGCAGGTGGCCGGCGACGCCGATCAGGCCGCCGAGGCCAGCCGCCTGGCCGGCGACGCCACTCAGCAGAGCCAGCGGGTGATTGACCGCAGCCTGGAGGAACTGCACAGCCTGGTGCAGGCGGTGCGCGGCAATGCCGACGGCATCGCCCGACTAGCCGAGGAAAGCGCCGCCATCGAACAGGTGCTGGACGTGATCGGCGCCCTCGCCGAGCAGACCAACCTGCTGGCGCTGAACGCCGCCATCGAGGCGGCCCGCGCCGGCGACAGCGGGCGCGGCTTCGCCGTGGTCGCCGACGAAGTACGCGCACTGGCACGGCGCAGCGCCGAGGCCACCGAGCAGATTCGCGGGCGCATCGGCCACCTGCAGCAGGCCGCCGAGCAGGCGCGCCAGGCCATGCACAGCCAGGTGGCGCAGGCCGAACACAGCGCCGCCCAGGCGGAAAGCGCCGATGGCGCCCTGCAGACGGTGGTGGATGGCATCCGCGCCAGCGTGCAGATGGCCCAGCGCATCGCGGCGGCCACCGCCGAGCAGTCCGCCGGGATCGGCCGCATCCACCGCCACAGCGCCGAGCTGCACCAGCTTGGCCATGCCAACCTGGAACGCATCGCCAGCGCCCATGCGCAGAGCGAGGCGCTGCTGGCGCTGGCGCAGCAGCTGCAGGCGGCGGCCAAGGCGTTCCATATCGACGCCTGAAGGCGATCCGGAGCCTGGCTTGCCGCCATGCGGCGGCTGCTATCATTCGCGCCCTTGACGAAGCGCGAGACCGCCGCCGATGCACGCCTGGATCGACAGCCTCAACCTCTGGCTCAGCCTGAATCCCCACTGGCTGGGGGCGGCGATTTTCCTGGCGGCCTGCCTGGAATGCCTGGCGGTGGTCGGCCTGCTGATCCCCGGCACGCTGCTGCTGTTCGCCATCGCCGTGCTGGCCGGCGGCGGCGCCCTGGAGCTGTGGCAGGTGCTGCTGCTCGGCTATGCCGGCGGGCTGCTCGGCGACCTGCTGTCCTACGCGCTGGGCCGGCGCTTCCACCAGAACATCCGGCGCCTGCCCGGCCTGCGCCAGCATCCCGAATGGCTGATCAGCGCCGAGCTGCACTTCCAGCGCTACGGCGCCGCCAGCCTGCTGCTGGGGCGCTTCATCGGCCCGCTGCGCCCGATGCTGCCGATGCTCGCCGGCATGCTGGACATGCCCTTCCTGCGCTTCTGGCTGATCAGCGCGGTGGCCGCCGCCGGCTGGTCAGTCGCCTATCTGCTGCCGGGCTGGGCCACCGGCGCAGCCTTGCGCCTGCCGCTGCCGGAGGGTTTCTGGCTGTCCAGCGGGGTGATCGGCGCCGCATTGGGCCTGCTGCTGGCCTTCACCGTGCAGCTGAGCCTGCGCCGCCAGCGCCTGGCCACCCCTCTGACCGCCTGGGGCAGCGCGCTGTGCCTGGCGGCGCTGATGATCGGCTGGCCCTGGCTGGCGGCCTTCGATCAGAGCCTGCTGGCGCTGGTACAGAGCGTGCGCGGCGACGGGCTGGACCGCGCCATGGTGCTGATCACCCGGCTCGGTGATTTCAGCACCCAGCTGTACTGCGGCGCGCTGCTGTGCCTGCTGTTACTGGTGTTGCGCCAGTGGCGGGCGCTGGCCCTGGCCATCGGCACATTGCTCGGCACGGCCCTGGCCAACGGCCTGCTCAAGGCGCTGTTCGCCCGCGTGCGCCCCGAGGTGCTGCTCGACCCGCTGGGCAGCTACAGCTTCCCCAGCGGCCACAGTTCGGCGGCGTTCGCCTTCTTCCTCTGCCTGGGGGTGCTGGCCGGCCGTGGCCAGACGCCACGCCTGCGTCTGACCTGGCTACTGCTGGCCTGCATTCCGGCCACGCTGATCGCCCTGTCGCGGGTCTACCTGGGCGTGCATTGGCCGAGCGATGTGATCGCCGGCGCGCTGCTGGCGGCCACCCTGTGCGGCGCCAGCCTGGCCACTTTGCAGTGGCGTACGCCGCTGGCGGCGCTGCCGGCGCACGCCTGGTGGCTGATCCTGCCGGCCTGCCTGGCGCTGCTCGGCGGCATCGCCACCTGGGAGCTGCCGGCGGCGCTGGAGTTGTATCGCTACTAGCGAAGCCCACGCCCGCAGGGCGGCCAGCGCTTTCCTGGCCGCCATCAGGCGCGGCGCTGGGGCCAATGGTGGACAAGGAAAGCGTTGTCCACCCTGCGGGCTGCGGGACTCGTGTGGGGCCGGGTTTATCCCGGCCGACGGCGGCGTGGATTTCAGCTTTGCACGCCGCCGTATAGCCGGCCCCACAGGACACCTACTCCTCCTGCAGCGCCTCCAGCCACTCATCCAGCAGCGCGAGGCGCTCGCGGGGGTCGAGGCATTCGAGCAGGCGCAGCTTGCGGGCGTTTTCGAACGGCAGCAGGTAGGCCAGCCGGTCGGCCAGTGTCCCGTAGCTGTGCACCGGCCTCGCCATGTTCAGCGCGGCCACCAGCGGATGCTCCACCAGGACCTGCAGCAGTTGGCGCAGGTCCGCGTGCTCCCCGCCCAGCGGCGCGTCGACGCCTTCCTCCAGCCAGCGCACCTCACCCAGGGTCAACTGATCGGGCTGCACACGGACGCTGTCCACCCGCAGGCGTCGCCCGCCTTCCACGCGGATGCCCAGCAGGCCGTTGCTCTGCTGGCGCCAGTCGCGGATCAGCGCCTCGCACCCGACCTCGGAATAGGCCCGCGGCGCCGGGCCGACCTCCGATCCCTCGAGCAGCGTCACCACGCCGAACCCCTCGCCGCGCTTCAGGCAGGCGCTGAGCATGTCCAGGTAGCGCGGCTCGAACAGCTGCAGATCCAGGTTGCAGCCGGGGAACAGCACGGTGTCCAGCGGAAACAGCGGCAGAGTCATCGGCGCGCCCTCCTGTTCCGGATCAGACCATCAACGCCACCAGGAGTGGCAGCAGCACGGCGGTGGCCACGCCCATCAGGCTCATCGCCAGCGCCGAGAAGGCGCCGCACTCCTCGCTTTCCTGCAGGGCGCGCGAGGTGCCCACGGCATGCGCGGTCATGCCCATGGCCATGCCGCGCGCCGCCGGATGACGCACCCGGCACAGGTCGAGCAGCGCCGGGCCGAACATCGCGCCCAGCACACCGGTGATCATCACGAACACCGCCGCCAGCGCCGCCACGCCGCCGATCTCGTCGGCCACCAGCATGGCGATCGGCGAGGTCACCGACTTGGGCGCCAGGGTCATCAGCACCAGCCGATCGGCGCCGAGCAGCCAGCCCAGCAGCACGCCGAAGACGGTGGCGAACACCCCGGCGACCAGCAGGGTGACCAGGATCGGCACCAGCAGCTGACGGATGCGCCGCAGGTTGAGGTACAGCGGCACGGCCAGCGCCACGGTGGACGGGCCGAGCAACAGGATCAGCGGCGACACGCTGGTGCTGTATTCCGCGTATTCGAGGCCGGTAGCCAGCAGCAGGCACACCAGCAGCACCATGGAAAGCAGCACCGGCTGCAGGAAAATCCAGCGGGTGCGCTCGTAGGCGACCACCGCCAGCTGGTAGACGCCCAGGGTGACGCCCAGGCCGAACAGCGGATGGTGGATCAGCGCCTGCCAGGCGGCCGGGAAGTCCAGGTTCATACGTCACCCTCCTTGCCCTGCTGGCGGTCGATGAGCTTCTGCATCAGCCAGCCGGCAAAGGCCATCGACACCGCCAGAGACAGCACCAGGGTCACCGTGATGGCCCAGAAATCCGCGGCCAGTGCCTCGGCATAGACGATCACGCCCACCGCCGGCGGAATCAGAAACAGGGGCAGGAAGCGCAGCAGCTGGGAAGAGCCCTGGTTGAGCGATTCGCTCACTTCGCCACGCATCACCAGGAAGCCCAGCAACAGCAGCAGGCCGATGATCGGCCCGGGCAGGATTGGCAACAGCAACACATTCAATACCGTACCCAGCAGCTGGAACAGAATCAGCCAGGTCAGTCCGCGCAATACCAACATTGAGCTACCTCATTATCCGGACCGCGCATTATAGGCGTGCCGTCCCACTATGCGGCATACTCCCTCCTTCCCATTAATGATGGCAAAGTGGAATCTGCATGCGCCTGTCCCTTCCTTTGCTGTTTCTCCTCCTGCTGGCGGCCTGCGACAACCGCACGCCGACGCCGGCAGCCGATGCCCTGCTGCCCGATGGCGGCCGTTACCACGGCGAACTGCTGGACGGTCTGCTGCATGGCCAGGGCCGCATCGAATACGCCAACGGCGCTCGCTACGAAGGCGAGTTCCAGGAGGGGCTGTTCCATGGCCAGGGCCAATGGCGCGGCGCCTCGGGCGACGCATACACCGGCGGCTTCGCCCACGGCCTGTTCCAGGGCGTGGGGGTGTTCAGCTACGCCGATGGCGGCCGCTATCACGGCGAGTTTCTCGCCGGCCGCCTGCATGGCCAGGGCCAGCTGGACCTGCCGGACGGCCGTTATCGCGGCGAATTCCGCAACGACCGCTACCACGGCCTCGGCCAGCTGGAGTGGAACGACGGCAGCCGTTACCAGGGGCAGTTCCAGGACGGCGAGATCCACGGCCAGGGCGTGCGCCACGATGCCGACGGCAGTCGCTTCAGCGGCCAGTTCGAGCATGGCCGACTGCAGGGCAAGGGCCAGTACCGGGGCGCCGACGGCACCCTGTACATCGGCGAGTTCCACGACGACCAGTTCCATGGCGAAGGCATGCTCACCCTGGCCTCGGGCGAGACCTGGAACGGTCAGTTCCGCGACGGCCAGCCCCACGGCAAGACCGCCTACAAGAACGCCGAGGGCGATCAGTACCAGGGCGAGGTGGTCGATGGCCGCTTCGAGGGTCAGGGCGTGCTCACCCTGGCCGGCGGCCAGCGACTGAGCGGCACCTGGGCGCGTGGCGAGCGGCTGTTCGAGGAAGATGGCCAGCCGCTGCCGGACCCGCTGGAGCATGCGCTGCTCGAGCAGGGCCGCCTGCTGCGCGAGGCCCTCGACGCCCTGCCCGCCTCCACGCCGGCCATGGAGCTGTACAGCCTGACACTGGCCGGCGATGGCCGGCAGAGCGTGTTCCTGCGCGAGGCCGAGAGTGTCTCGCAGGTGCTGCGCGAGCGTTTCGGCGCCCGCGGCCAGCTGGTGCTGGCCAACCACCGCGACCGTATCGCCGACCGCGTGCTGGCGACCCGCGAGAACCTGCGCCGCGCCCTGCAGGCGCTGGGCGAGCGCAGCGGTCCGGAGGATCTGCTGTTTCTCCACCTGACCAGCCATGGCTCGCCCGAACATGCCCTGCAGCTGGAGCTGCCGCGCCTGGAACTGTTCGATCTGACCCCCGGCGAGCTCAACGAGCTGCTGCTGCCGCTGGCCGACCGCTACAAGGTGCTGGTGATCTCCGCCTGCTACTCCGGTGGCTTCATCGAGCCGCTGCTCGACGAGCGCACCCTGCTGATGACCGCCGCCCGCGCCGACCGCGCCTCGTTCGGCTGTACCGAGGAAAACGACTACACCTACTTCGGCCAGGCCCTGTACGCCGACGCCCTGCAGCAGACCGACGACCTGGAGGCCGCCTTCACCCTGGCCTACGAAGCGGTGGCGGCGCGCGAGCAGGCCGAGGGCCATGAGCCGTCCGACCCGCAACTCGGCCCGGCCTCGGCCGTACTCGACCACTGGCGCAGCTACCTGCGCCAGCTGCGCGGCGAGCCGGACGAGGAAAGTCTGGAAGTCGACACGCTATAGCCCATGG
The DNA here is from genome assembly GCF_035497915.1 of Pseudomonas sp. GTDB lineage: Bacteria > Pseudomonadota > Gammaproteobacteria > Pseudomonadales > Pseudomonadaceae > Serpens. Next base: position 120,704 of record NZ_DATJCS010000025.1, on the reverse strand, counting down.
AATTGCCCGGCCGCTGCGCCGGGCGCATCATGGCGCCCATCCTTATCGCCGCGAGAGCACCCATGAGCCGTACCCTGATCGACGCCCTGGAACAGGCCGACATGCTGGAAGTCGAGGGCATGCACGCCTTCGAATTCGACCTCTACGAAATCGAGGCCGACGATGACATCGAACTGGAGGTCCGCGCCCAGGAAGGCAAGCAGCAGTTGTGCTGGGCCTTCAACCACGCCGAACTCGCCGCCGCCCGCTATGACGAAGAACAGGACTTGTGGGTGGTAACCCAGGACGGCAAGGAGTATTGGGTGCGCTGTTATGACGCATATTCCGCCGAAGGGGATGATGAGTAGTCGCAACTTGGCGCAATAGCTTTAAATCCCCGCAAGAACAAAGAAGTTCAAACACTTCAGCAAAATCCACAGCGCCTGACTCTACGTTAGAATCGCTTTCGTCGAGTTGTAAAAAGCATTGAACGCCGTAGCTTGGACGAATTAATAAATTCGTCCAAGGACAGCAACGATGCATAGAAGTAAAGCGGTTATGCTCGGCCTGATGGTATTGAGCGGCGCAACAATGGCCGAGGCTCAAGAGACGCCAGCCGAAAGCGTTGTTTCGCTGGGCATCAGCAGTTACGCCACTACCCTGGCGGTTACGGATTCCCGCTACGGTAATTACGACTGGAGTTTCAGCGGCGCGGCCCTCAATGTCACGCTGGCCGTCGATAATAATCTTGCCGTGCGCGGGCATGTTTACTCGCAGACTTGGGACGATGACACCAACGTCGAGCTGGCCGGGTTCGATATACAGTTCCTGCTGGGCGAAAACCTTATCCGCGAGGGATTCAAGTACTACCTGGCAGTGGGCTTCTTTTCGGAAGAACTCAGCGCCTACCAAAGTACTGACGCATACTCCCTGAGCGGCGCCATGGTGGGCTTCGGACTCGGATACAACTGGGAGCGTGCCGCCGTGGACTTCTCGCTCAATATCCGCAATGCGCAGCCTTATGTGGACATGTTTGAAGAAATGCACATGCCGGGCGGTGGCACCGTATCGGCTAGTTCCATGGCCCTGTCGCTCGCCTACCGGCTGTAAGTTGCAAGCGGGTCCGAATCCCACTCAAGGCGGCCAGCGCTTTTTTCTGGCCGACTTGAGTCGGAGTGGTGCCCGCGCGAGGTTCAGAAGCGCAGCGACAGCGTCAGGGCGGTCGAGGTGGCGGTTACCTCCGAGCGCCGGGCCCCTGCCACCTGCATCATCCCGCTGTCTTCGATGAAGTCGGCATAGTCGCTGGCGGAACGGATATTGAGGGTGTAGTCGAGCGCCACCTGCGGCCAGTTGTAGCCAAAGCCCGCCCCCAGCTGCGCGCCGCTGAAACGTTCCTTGTCATCGACATCGTCACCCTCCAGACCGATGCGCTCATCGAAGACGCCCAACGCCACGTAGTACTTGAAGCCTTCACGGTTCAGGTTGCTGCCCAGCAGCAGCTGCGCGTCGTAGCCGGTCACTTCCAGCTCGTCGTTCACATCCCAGGCCGCGCCGTAGATGCTGCCGCGCAGTGCCACATTGTCGTTGAAGGCGGCGGTGCCGACGATGGCGCCACCGCTGAAATCCATAGTGACGACGTTCGTGGCGTCCACATCGATCCAGTACAGCGCTCCGCCGACACTGAACATTCGCTCATCCGCCGCGCCTTGGGCCAGACCGCTGGCCAGCATGAGGGAACCGGCCAGGCCGAAGATTGCTGCGTTACGCATGACGACTCCTTGATGAGCGGATGGATCCAGAGGCCGCCATTTAAAAGCCAAACGCCATCACTGGCCAATGCGCACGAGCAACTTGTGACGCGATAGTCACCGGGTCCATGCTCAGCCCACCGCCAACCGCCCCCAGGGACCCACCATGAACCTCTATGAACGCTACGTGCTGCCGCATCTGATCGACTACGCCTGCGGCATGGGCGAAGTAATGAAACTGCGCAGCCAGCTGGTGCCGCAGGCGCAGGGCGAGGTGCTGGAGATCGGCATCGGCACCGGGCTGAACCTGGGCTTCTACGATCCGGCGCGGGTCAGCCGCGTGGTCGGCGTCGATCCGGCCGCGCAGATGCAGGCGATGGCGCAACGGCGGGCGGCCGGGATCGCCATTCCGGTGGAAATGCTGGCCCTGGAGCTGGGGCAGATCCAGGCGCAGGACGATCGCTTCGACAGCATCGTCTGCACCTTCACCCTGTGCAGCATTCCCGACGTGGCGGCGGCGCTGGAAGAGATGCGCCGGGTGCTCAAGCCCGGCGGGCGGCTGCTGTTCGCCGAGCATGGTCTGGCGCCGGATGCCGGCGTGGCGCGCTGGCAGGGGCGCCTGACACCCTGCTGGAAACCGCTGGCCGGCGGCTGCCACCTGGATCGCGACATCCCGCGCCTGCTCAAGGGCGCCGGCTTCGCCATCCGCGAGCTGGACAGCGGCTACCTGAAGGGCCCGCGACCGATGACCTATGTGTACCGGGGCTGGGCCGAGGCCGGCTGAAAGCCGGCCGCGCTGCGCGCTGGTGGACAAGACGGGATCAATGGGGGCGAAGGCCCGGAGACAGTTATCGGGGGAGCAGTTAGATAAGAAAGCTGATTTACCAAACTACGTCGCCGAACACTGGGTGCGCCGTTATGACGCATCTTGCGCGATAGAGAACTATGTGCTGGCTTTTTTCGCAGTCAATCTGTGCATCCGGATACTCTGGCCACCAAAGAATAAGCAATTAATTATTGCTTCAATAACACGCATCAACCCAAGCGGCTTTCCAAAAAAGCATCCCGCCGAGTTGAAAAAAAATTCTGATGCAGTAAATTGCTCGACCCTCATATCGTCTAAGGACAGCAGCGATGCATAGAAGCAAGGCAGTTATGCTCGGCTTGATGGTTCTGAGCAGTGCGACCATGACCGAGGCCCAGGAGCCTTCCGAAAGCTCTTTTGCACTGGGTCTCAGCAGTTACGCTACCGTTTTCTCCGTTGACACTTACAAGGGAAGTGACGAGTTTCGTTTTGGCGGCGCTGCCATCAATGCGACTCTGAGTCTCAACAATAACCTGGCCCTGCGCGGACACCTGTATTCCCAGGAGTGGGAAGACGCCTCCAGCACCGAGCTGTCTGGATTCGACCTGCAGCTTCTGCTGGGCTCGAATCTCGCTCGGGAAGGTTTTAAATACTACCTGTCACTCGGTCTCTTTTCGGAAGAACTGGAAGAGCCTGGCTATTCACGCTCCCTGAGCGGCACGATGATCGGCTTCGGCCTGGGATACAACTGGGAACGTGTGGCCTTGGATTTCTCGCTCCATGCCCGCCAGGCCCAACCCTATGCGGACATGCTTGAAGAGTTGGGTTACCCCTACTCGGGCACCGTGTCAGCTGGCTCCGGCGCCCTTTCTCTCGCCTACCGATTTTAATCGGGCCTGAGCAAAACGCAGGGCGGTCAGTATTGTTCTGACCGTCCTGCGCCAGAATCCTCGAAGAACCGGGCAGATCCGGCCCGCTCTTGTAAAAGCGGCTTCAGCCACGATTACCCCCGCGCACATCCAGCGCATCCACCAGCCCGGCGGCGATGGCCATGCCGACCAGTGCCGGCAAATGTTCGGCCTGCATGCGTTTCATGACCCGCGAGCGGTACAGGTCGACGGTCTTGATGCTCACCCCCAGCTGCTCGGCGATCTCGCGATTGGTGTAACCCTGCACCAGCGGCAGCAGCACGTCGCGCTCGCGCGGGGTCAGGCTGGCCAGGCGTTCGCGCACCGCGTCGAGTCCGTTGCCCGGCGTGGTGCGGCTGAGGGCCTGCTGCACGCTGTCGAGCAGCAGCTGTTCGTTGTAGGGCTTCTCGATGAAATCCACCGCGCCGGCGCGGAAGGCGCGTACCACGATGGGCACGTCGGCGTGACCGCTGACGAAGATCACCGGCAGATCCAGGCCGCGCTGGCGCATGGCTTCCTGCACATGCAGCCCGCCCATGCCCGGCATGCGCACGTCGAGCAGCACGCAGGCGTGGGGCGACGGCGTGCAGGCGTCGAGGAAGGCCTGCCCGCTGGTGAACGGCAGCGCCTGGATGCCCACCGATTCCAGCAGCCAGACGGTCGAATCCAGCATCCCCTGGTCATCGTCCACCACATACACCCGTTGTTCCTGTGGCTTCATGGCCGGTTCCCTGTTTCGTTGTTGTTTTCGCGCAGCGGCAGACGGCACTCCAGACACAGGCCACCCTGCTTGCCGGGCCGTGCCTCCAGCGCGCCGCCGAAGCCTTCGACGATGCTGCGGCTCATCGACAGGCCCAGCCCGAGGCCGTCCGGCTTGCTGGTGAAGAACGGCGTGAACATCTGTGTCAGGCGCTCGGCGTCCGCGCCGGGGCCCTGGTCCTCGACCCGCACACACAGCTCGCCGTGTTGCAGGGCGGTGCTCAGCACGATGTACGAGGCGGCCCCGGCGTGTCGCTCGCGGTTGGCGTCGATGGCGTTGCGCAACAGGTTGAGCAGCACCTGTTCGAGCAGCACCGGGTCGGCATAGGCCGGCGGCAGATTGTCGTCCATTCGCTCCTCCACCGTCACCTGCGCCTGCGCCGCCTCCCAGGCGCACAGGCGCACGGCCTCGCGCGCCACCTGCGCCACGTCGAGGGCCTGCATGCGGCGCTGGCCCTTGCGCAGAAAGGCGCGCAGGCGGCGGATGACTGCGGAGGCGTGGTTGGCCTGCTCGGTGATGCGCGCCAGCCCCTGGGCGATGCGCTCGGCGGCCTGCGGGTTGCTGCCCAGCGCTTGCAGGTAGCGCTGGCTGGCACCGGCGTAGTTGACCACCGCCGCCAGCGGCTGGTTGATTTCGTGGGCGATGCCCGAGGCCAGCTCACCCAGGGTGACCAGCCGCGCGGTGTGCGCCAGCTCGTCCTGGTGGCGGCGCTGCTGGGCCTCGCGCAGTTCGCGCTCGGTCATGTCGCGGGCCACCAGCGAGTAGTAACGCTCGCCACTGGTCGGCCGATGGGCCAGCAGCACCAGCGACACCGGCAGCGAGGCACCCGCCTCACAGGGTTGCAGACGCACTTCGCCGCTCCACACACCGCGCTGCTCGGCGCATTCGCGGCCTTCACCGCGCAGGCGCCGCAGGTCCTCGGCGCCGAGCAGCGTCTCCAGTGCCGGCAGCGCGTCGCCCGCCACATCCAGGGCGCGGCGCGCCGCCGGGTTGAGGTAGGTCAGCCGCCCCTCGGCGTCGACGAACATCACCAGGTCGGTGTTCACCTCCACCACCTCGGCCAGGCGCCGGCGATTCTCCTCCGCCTGCACGCGGGCGGTGATGTCGCGGGACACGCTGACCACCTCCACCACCTCACCGGTGTAGGTCTCGCGAATCGCCCGGCTGGCGGTCTCGAACCACAGGTAATGGCCGTCGCGATGCCGCGCGCGGTAGGTCATGGTGTGGTAGCCGTCCTGCTCCAGGGCGCTGCGCGCGCGCGCCACCAGCTGGGTCAGGTCCTGGGGGTGGAACAGCGCATGCGCCAGCGAGCCGCGCAATTCCTCCGGCCAGTAACCGAGCAGCGTCCAGCTGGCCGGCGAGGCGTCGAGGAAACGGCCGTCCAGGGTGTGGCGGGAGATCAGGTCGGTGGTGTTCTCGGTGATCAGCCGGTACAGGCGCCGGGCGCGCGCCGCCTCGCGACCGGCGCGCACCTCGGCGCTGGCGTCGCGACAGCGCGCCAGCACGCGGCTAGCCGCCGGATCCGGGACATAGCTCCACAGCAGGATGCGCTCGTCGGCGCTGGCCTCGACGCCCTCGATGGCCCGGCGCTGGGCCAGGCAGGCGCGCACCAGCTGCACATGGTTGACCGGCAGCAAGCGCTCGGCGGGCTGGCCGGCGAGCAGCCGCTGCCAGGCGCTGTTGTGGCCCAGCGGCTCGGCGTCGCCATCCAGCAGCAGCGCCGGTTGCGGATCGGCGTCCAGCCAGGGGGTCCCCGACGGCTGGCCGGCGGCCGTGGCCAGCAGGCTGCGCAGCAGGGCCAGCGCCAGCTCCAGGGCCTGCTCGCCGGCGCCGTCCTCCAGCTGCAGCAACAGCAGACCGGGCTGCCCTGGTTGCAACGCCAGGGGTTGCGCCAGCCCCTGCCCGATGCCGGCGCGGCGCAGCCGGCCGGCCAGCCAGCAGGGCACCTGGCGCAGCTCGGCCAGCGACAGCCGCGCCTGCTGCTGCAGCAGCGCATGCAGCGGCTGGTCGTTGAGGGTCAGCGGATCGTCCGCCGCTGGCGGCAGGCGCCCCCCGCACACCGGAAGGTAGCTGCCACTGGCCGGCTGCCAGGCCAGGTACCAGACCGCCAGCACCGGCGGGCAGCCGCGCAGCAGCTCGCACAGCGCCGCCGCGCACTCCGCCAGCGGGCGCTGCTCGCCCACCCGGCGCAACAGCAACTGTGACTGCAATTCCATCGCCTTCATCTATGCGAAATCCGATCTAGTAAAACCACTATAAAACCTTGGTTTATATACCAATCCACCTACGCGCTCTCTATAAGTAAAGCCAGCTTGCAGAAAGGTACGGGCCCGCGCTGTCACAAACCGCAGAGGCCCCGACCCGGCAACTCATAACCAGAGCCAACAATCAGCCGCAGGTAACGTGCATGTCCATCTTCGAACAGGGCCTGGCCCGCTCCCCCGTCAACCACATCGCCCTTTCGCCGCTGAGCTTCATCGAGCGCACGGCCGCCATCTATCCGCATTACCCGGCGGTTGTCCACGGCTCCATTCGGCGCAACTGGGCCGAGACCTACGCGCGCTGCCGCCGCCTGGCCTCGGCGCTGGCCGGTCGCGGCATCAAGAAGGGCGACACGGTGGCGGTGATGTTGCCGAACATCCCGGCCATGCTCGAAGCGCATTTCGGCGTGCCGATGATCGGCGCGGTGCTCAACACCCTGAACGTGCGCCTGGACGCCGAGGCCATCGCCTTCATGCTGCAGCACGGCGAGGCCAAGGCGCTGATCACCGACCGCGAGTTCCATGAAGTGATCCACGCCGCCGTGGGCATGCTCGGCCGGCCGATCCTGGTGATCGACGTGGACGACCCCGAATACGGCGAGGGTGAGGCGGTCAGCGCGCTGGACTACGAGGCCTTCCTCACCGAGGGCGATCCGGAGTTCGCCTGGCAGTGGCCGGACGACGAGTGGGAGGCGATCAGCCTCAACTACACCTCCGGCACCACCGGCAACCCCAAGGGTGTGGTCTACCACCACCGCGGCGCCTATCTGAACGCGCTGGGCAACCAGATGACCTGGTCGATGGGCATGCAGCCGGTCTACCTGTGGACCCTGCCGATGTTCCACTGCAACGGCTGGTGCTACCCCTGGACCGTCACCGCGCTGGCCGGCGTGCACGTGTTCCTGCGCCGCGTCGATCCGCAGAAGATCCTCAACCTGATCCGCGACGAGCAGGTCACCCATATGTGCGGCGCACCCATCGTGCTCAACGCGCTGGTCAACATGCCGCCGGAAGCCAAGGCGGCCATCGACCACCCGGTGCACGCCATGGTCGCCGGCGCCGCGCCGCCGGCCAAGGTGATCGGCGCCGTGGAGGAAATGGGCATCAAGGTCACCCACGTGTACGGCCTCACCGAGGTGTATGGCCCGGTCACCGTGTGCGCCTGGCATGGCGAGTGGGATGAACTGAGCCTGGACGAGCGCGCGCGCATCAAGGCCCGCCAGGGCGTGCGCTACCCGACCCTGGAAGGCGTGATGGTCGGCGACCCGAAGACCCTCGAACCGGTGCCGCGCGACGGCGAGACCATCGGCGAGATCTTCATGCGCGGCAACACCGTGATGAAGGGTTACCTGAAGAACCCCACCGCCACCGAGGAAGCCTTCCACGGCGGCTGGTTCCACACCGGCGACCTGGCCGTGTGCCACCCGGACGGTTACGTGGAGATCAAGGACCGCCTGAAGGACATCATCATTTCCGGCGGCGAGAACATTTCCACCATCGAGGTCGAAGGCGTGCTGTACCGCCATCCTGACGTGCTGGAAGCCGCCGTGGTGGCCCGCCCCGACGAGAAGTGGGGCGAGACGCCCTGTGCCTTCATCACCCTCAAGGCCGGCCACCAGGCCAGCCAGCAGGACATCGTCGCCTTCTGCCGCGAACACCTGGCGGCGTTCAAGGTACCGAAAACCGTGGTCTTCACCACGCTGCCCAAGACCAGCACCGGGAAGATCCAGAAATACGTGCTGCGTGACATGGCCAAGGCCCTGTAGCGCGTCACTCCGGGCGACCACACCGGTCGCCCCGCTTCCGCCCGTTTCACAACAACAACAAAACGGCCGCGCCTCGCGCCCGGCCGACGGAGATTCCGCATGCAAATGATTCATCGCAAGGACGGCGCCGAGCAGCCGTTCTGGGCCTTCGGCCCGTTCAAAATCCGCCTGCCGTTCGTTCACTACCGCTGGGAAACCGCGGAGATGCTCCAGGCGCTGATCATGTTCGTGGTCAGCCTGGGCATGATTCCGCTGCTGATGAAATTCCTCGGCCTGCCCTACGACGTGGCGCTGGCCTACGTGGTGGTGTGCGGCATCGGCTTCATGCTGCCGGCGCTGCTCGGCGTGCCGCTGGTGCCGGGCTGGATCACGCCCGGCATTCCGGTGGTGCTGCTGTTCCTCGGCAACTTCGAGCCGGGCCCGCAGGCCATCCAGGCGCTGTTCGCCCTGCAGTTCCTGGTGTTCGTGATCTTCCTGTTCCTCGGCATCACCCGGCTGGGCAGCGTGCTGGTGCGACTGATCCCCAACTCGATGAAGGGCGGCATCATCATCGGCGCCGGCATCGCCGCGCTGATCGGCGAAATCGACGCCGGCGGCCGTCTGGCCAACACGCCGATCTCGCTGGTGCTGGGCAGCCTGATCTGCCTGTACCTGATGTTCTCGGTGTCCTTCAAGGGCCTCACCGAGCGCGTGCCGTTCGCCCGCAAGATCGTCAACTACGGCATGGTGCCGGGCATGCTGGTGGCCATCTTCATCGGCATCGCCGTCGGCGAATACGACATGCCGGACGTCAAGTGGGGCATCACCGCGCCGGCCTTCGGCGAAATGTGGAACTACCTGCCGTTCAGCGTCGGCTTCCCGGACGCCCAGGTGTTCCTGCTCGCCGTGCCCACCGCAATCATCGCCTACGTGATCGCCTTCGGCGACATCATCGTCGGCCAGTCGCTGATGCAGCGCGCCGATGAGCTGCGCACCGACGAGAAGATCGACAACAACGTCGACCGCATCCACCTGGTGACCGCCATCCGCAACGCCCTGCACGCCTTCTTCGCGCCCTACCCGGGCCTGGCCGGCCCGCTGTGGACCGCGGTGGCCGCCACCATGGCCGAGCGCTACAAGTACGGCCGCAAGGCGATGGATTCCATCTACAGCGGCGCCGGCACCTTCTGGATCACCGGCTTCATCGCGCTGTTCATCCTGCCGCTGGTGAGCTTCTTCCAGCCGGTGCTGCCGATCGCCCTGTCGCTGACGCTGATCCTCACCGGCTACATCTGCCTGATGGTCGGCTTCGAGCAGCTCAACAACAACACCGAGCGCGGCATCGCCGGCACCATGGGCGTGGTGCTCGCCGTCTACGGCGCGGGCTGGGGCCTGGCCGCCGGCGCGGTGCTGTACATCCTGGTGGAGCGCACCCACCTGCTGAAATTCGCCAGCAGCAAGGATTCTGTCAGCGGCTCCCCTGATCAGGGCGCCCCCGCCCCCAAGGCCGACTGACCCTTGGGTCGGCGCCTCACCGCGCCGGCCCCGTTTTATTCCCTGACGCCGCAGGCTTGCGCCTGCGGCGTCCATCGAGGATTCCCTGATGACCGATTACGCCGCCCCGCTGCGCGACATGCGCTTTGTCCTGCACGAACTGCTGGAGGCGCCCGCCCTGTGGGCCCGCCTGCCCGCCCTCGCGGAAACCGTGGATGCCGACACCGCCGACGCCATTCTGGAAGAGGCCGCCAAGGTCTGTGGCCAGTTGCTCGCGCCGCTCAACCGCAGCGGCGACGAGGAAGGCGCGCAGTGGCGCGACGGCCAGGTGTCCACGCCGGGCGGCTTCCGCGATGCCTATGCCACCTATATCGAGGGCGGCTGGGTCGGCCTGTCCGGCAACCCCGCCTGGGGCGGCATGGGCATGCCCAAGACACTCGCCGTGCAGGTGGAGGAAATGCTCTATGGCGCCAACTCCAGCTTCGCGCTGTATTCCACGCTGACCTCCGGCGCCTGCCTGGCCATCGACGCCCACGCCAGTGAAGCACTGAAAGCTCGCTACCTGCCGCCGCTCTACGAAGGCCGCTGGGCCGGCTCCATGTGCCTGACCGAAGCGCACGCCGGCAGCGACCTGGGGCTGATCCGCACCCGCGCCGAGCCGCAGACCGACGGCAGCTATGCGGTCAGCGGCAGCAAGATCTTCATCACCGGCGGCGAGCAGGACCTCACCGAGAACATCATCCACCTGGTGCTGGCGCGCCTGCCGGACGCCCCGGCCGGGCCGAAGGGCATCTCGCTGTTCCTGGTGCCCAAGGTGCTGGTGAACGCCGACGGTTCGCTGGGCGCGCGCAACCCGGTGCACTGCGGTTCCATCGAACACAAGATGGGCATCAAGGCCTCGGCCACCTGCGTGATGAACTTCGACGGCGCCACCGGCTGGCTGGTCGGCGAGCCCCACAAGGGCCTGGCGGCGATGTTCACCATGATGAATTACGAGCGCCTGTCCATCGGCATCCAGGGCATCGGCTGCGCCGAGGCGTCCTACCAGAGCGCGGCGAACTACGCCCTCGAGCGCCGGCAGGGTCGGGATGCCGCCACGGCGAGCGGCGCCGTGGCCGATCCGATCATCGTCCACCCGGACGTGCGCCGCATGCTGCTGAGCATGAAGGCGATGACCGAGGGCGGCCGCGCCTTTGCCGGCCACGTCGGCGAGCAACTCGACCTCAGCAAGTTCAGCGACGACGCCGAGGAACGCGCGCGCGCCGCCGCCCAGGTGGCGCTGCTCACCCCGGTGGCCAAGGCGTTCTTCACCGACAGCGGGCTGGACAGCTGCATCCACGGCCAGCAGGTGTTCGGCGGCCACGGCTACATCCGCGAATGGGGCCAGGAGCAACTGGTGCGCGACGTGCGCATCGCGCAGATCTACGAGGGCACCAACGGCATCCAGGCGCTGGACCTGCTCGGCCGCAAGGTGGTGGCCGATGGCGGCGCCGCGCTGCGCCAGTTCACCGCGCAGATCCGCACCTTCGCCGAGCAGCCCGGGGCGCCGTACGCCGCCGAGCTGCGTGAGGCCGTGCAGCGTCTGGAGGCGGTCAGCGACTGGCTGCTGGAACAGGCCGGCCATGACCCGCGCGCCGTCGGCGCCGCCGCCGTGGAGTACCTGCACCTGCTCGGCTACACCGCCTATGCCTGGCTGTGGGCGCGCATGGCGCAACTGGCCGCCGAGCGCCGCGCCAGCGACGAGGCCTTCTACGCCGGCAAGCTGGCCACCGCCGAGTTCTACTTCCGCCGCCTGCTGCCGCGCACCCTGACGCTGGAGGCAAGCATCCGCGCCGGCAGCGATCCTCTGTTCGGACTCGAAGACAGCGGGTTCGCGACCAAAGGCTGATGGTTGGATCGCCGACAAAGCACCACCATTCAGTCACTTGCGCGACGCAACCCCTCGCTTTTGGTGTCGCGCTTTTTTATTTCGCTGCCGCCCTGCGGGCGGCGGCAGGCCAGGAGAATAACAACATGCGAACCCTGACCACTCTGCTGGGCAACAGCCAGAAACTCGATGGCGGCGCCATGTTCGGCAACGCCCCCAAGGCGCTCTGGGAGCGCTGGATGCAACCGGACGAGCAGAACCGCATCGATCTGGGCTGCCGCGCGCTGCTGGTGCAGGAGCCCGGACGCAACATCCTGGTCGAGTCCGGCATCGGCGCCTTCTTCGCCCCGGAGCTCAAGCAGCGCTTCGGCGTGCAGGAAGACCGTCACGTGCTGCTCGACAACCTGGCCGCCGTTGGCCTGAGCCACGAGGACATCGACCTGGTGGTGCTCACCCATCTGCACTTCGACCACGCCGGCGGCCTGCTCGCCGCCTGGGAAGAAGGCCAGCCGCCGCGCCTGCTGTTCCCCAACGCGCGCTTCCTGGTCGGCAAGCGCCAGTGGAAACGTGCGCAGAACCCGCACTCGCGGGACCGCGCCTCGTATATCCCCTCCCTGCTGACGCTGCTGGAAGACAGCGGTCGTCTGGAACTGATCGACGAAGCCCCCGACTGCGCGCAGCTCGGCGAAGGCTGGCGCCTGCACTGGAGCGATGGCCACACCCCCGGGCAGATGCTGCCGGAGATCGCCATGCCCAACGGCCCGGTGCTCTACCCCGGCGACCTGATCCCCGGCTCGCCCTGGGTGCACCTGCCGATCACCATGGGCTACGACCGCTTCCCGGAAGGCCTGATCGAGGAAAAGGAAATGCTCCTCGAGCGCATGCTGCTCAACAACGGCCGCCTGGTGTTCACCCACGACCCCAAGATCGCCATCGGCCGCGTGGTGCGCGACGGCAAGGGCAAGTACGGCCTGGCGGACGCCACGGGTGAAGTGGTGGGCGTGAGCGCCTGACCGCCCCGCCCTGCCTTTGCGGGAGGGGCTTTAGCCGCGACGGGACCACACAGCCGGTCGTTGTGGGGCCGGGTTTAGCCCGGCCGACGGCGGTGGGGACGACATCAAGGCGCGGTCTTCAACTCTGCTGGCCGGCGTAAAGCCGGCCCTGCAGGGGTACCGCGCTTCGGCCGGTGCCGATCGAGGGATGGCGTAAAGCCGGCCCTACAGGCCCTGCCTGCCGACGGATACCAGAAGCTCGCGAATGAATTCGCTCCCACAGGGTCTGTACTGGGCCGTGGGAGCGGACTCGTCCGCGAGCTTTTCGGGCTGTCCGCCCTACCCCACCAACAGCTGCAATTGCTCGCCGCTCAGGGTTTCCTGTTCGAGCAGGCGCCGTGCGCTGCGTTCCAGCTGTTCGCGGCGGGCCTTGAGCAGCTCCAGGCTGCGCTCGAACGCCGCCTGCACCAGCGCCTGCACTTCCTCGTCGATGGCCGTGGCAGTGCTTTCCGCGTACTCGCGGCGCGGGCGCAGGCCGTACAGCTCGTTGCCGAGGTACGGGCTGGGCTCGCTTTCCAGCGCCAGGTGACCGAGACGCTCGGACATGCCGTAGCGGGTGACCATGGCGCGGGCGATGTCGGTGGCCTTGACCAGGTCGTCCGCCGCGCCGGTGGACAGTTGGGCGAACACCAGCCATTCGGCGGCGCGCCCGCCGAGCAGCACGGACATCTTGTGTTCTAGCTCCTCGCGGGTCATCAGGAAGCGGTCCTCGATCGGCCGCTGGATGGTGTAGCCCAGCGCGCCCATGCCGCGCGGGATGATCGACACCTTGTGCACCGGGTCCATGCCCGGCAGCGCCATGGCCACCAGCGCGTGGCCCATCTCGTGGAAGGCCACTACCTCGCGCTCCTTGGGGTTGAGCAGGCGGTTGCGCTTTTCCAGCCCGGCGATGATGCGCTCGATGGCCGAGTTGAAATCCTGCATTTCCACCGCGGCGGCCTTGCGCCGGGTGGCCAGCAGGGTGGCCTCGTTGACCAGGTTGGCCAGGTCGGCGCCGGTGAAACCGGGGGTCAGTTCGGCGATCAGCTGCGGATCGACGTCCGGCGCCAGTCGCGACTTCTTCAGGTGCACGCCGAGGATCTGCACACGGCCGACCTTGTCGGGACGGTCGACCAGCACCTGGCGGTCGAAACGCCCGGCGCGCAGTAGCGCCGGGTCGAGGATTTCCGGGCGGTTGGTGGCGGCCAGCAGCACCAGGCCGCTGGAGGTGTCGAAGCCGTCCAGCTCGACCAGCAACTGGTTGAGGGTCTGCTCCTTCTCGTCGTGACCGCCGCCCAGCGGCCCGGCGCCACGGGCACGACCGAGGGCGTCCAGCTCGTCGATGAAGATGATCGCCGGGGCCTTGGCGCGCGCCTGCTCGAACAGGTCGCGCACCCGCGCGGCACCAACGCCGACGAACAGCTCGACGAACTCCGAACCGGAGATGGAGAAGAACGGCACCCCGGCCTCACCGGCCACCGCGCGCGCCAGCAGGGTCTTGCCGGTGCCGGGCGGCCCGACCAGCAGCACGCCCTTGGGCAGCCGGCCGCCGAGCCGACCGTAGGTCTCGGGATCGCGCAGGAAGTCGATGATTTCCTGCAGCTCGTCCTTGGCCTCGTCCACCCCGGCGACGTCGGCGAAGCTGACCTTGATGTCGGTCTCCACGTAGACCTTGGCCTTGCTCTTGCCGATCTGCATCATGCCGCCGCCCATGCCGCCGCCGATGCGCTTGAGCAGGAACAGCCAGATGCCGAAGAACAGCGCCGCCGGAATCACCCAGCCGGCCAGGTCGCGCAGGAAGGTGCTTTCCACCTTGCCGGCGAAATGCACCGGGTACTGCGCCAGGTGCTCGGCCAGCCGCGGCTCAACGCGGTTGGTAACGAACTGGCGCTGGCCGCCGGCCAGCGGCGACTTGAGGGTGCCCTCGATGCGGCTGTCGGTGACGGCGATGGCCTCGATGCGCCCGGCCTTCAGGTGTTCCTCGAACTCGCTGTAGGGAATGGTCGCCACCTGCTGCTGCATCGCCAGCAGGTACTGGATGCCCATGAACGCCAAAATGGCCAGCAGCCAGTAGCCCATGTGGAACTGCGCTTGTTCTTTCACACTCGACTCCCTGTATGGCTCGTGTCCGGATTATCGGCGCTGCCTCGGCGAGCGGCGCCGATCCAGGTCAATCGTCGCTGACCAGATGGTGCTCGCCCCAGCGCGGCAGCAGGTCCTGGGGCACGCCCAGGCAATTGAGGACGCGCGCCACCACGAAGTCCACCAGGTCCTCGACGGTCTGCGGCTGGTTATAGAAGCCCGGCGAGGCCGGCAGGATGGTCACGCCCATGTTCGACAGCCTGAGCATGTTCTCCAGGTGGATGCTGGAGTACGGCGCCTCGCGCGGCACCAGGATCAGCTGACGGCGCTCCTTGAGGGCCACGTCGGCGGCGCGCTCGATCAGGTTGTTGCAGGCGCCGCTGGCGATCGCCGACAGGGTGCCGGTGGAACAGGGCACCACCACCATGGCGCCCGGCGCGCCGGAGCCGGAGGCCACCGGGGCCATCCAGTCTTCCTTGCCGTACACGCGGATCTGCCCCGGCGCGGCGCCGGTGTATTCAGTGAGAAACGCCTGCATGGCCTGCGGCTTGGCCGGCAGCACCACGTCGGTCTCGGTGGCCAGCACCAGTTGCGCGGCCTTGGAGATCAGGAAATGCACCTCGCGCTCCTCCTGCACCAGGCAGTCGAGCAGGCGCAGGCCGTACTGGGCGCCGGAAGCGCCGGTCATCGCCAGGGTGATGCGTTGCGGGCCGGTCATGTTGCCTTCCTCGTGGGTTGGTTGCGGAGGCTTCTCCCCTCTCCCTTGACGGGAGAGGGGCCGGGGGAGAGGGTGAATTCTCGGTGCATCGCCCCCTCTCCCTAACCCTCTCCCGCGAGGGGAGAGGGAACGTCCGTGCGACGCTTCACTCCGCCAGCGCCTTGGCCAGCTTGCCGTGCAGGCCGCCGAAGCCGCCGTTGCTCATGATCACCACCTGGGTGCCGGGCGCCACCTGGGATTTGACCCGGGCGATGATCGCTTCCAGCGAATCGCAGACCACTGCCGGCACCGGGCAGGCGGCCGCCGTGGCGCCCAGGTCCCAGCCGAGGTTCGCCGGCGCGTACCAGATCACCTGATCGGCCTGGGCCACGGATTCCGGCAGGCCGTCGCGGTGCGCGCCGAGCTTCATGGAATTGGAGCGCGGCTCGATGATGGCCACGATCGACGCATCGCCGACGCTCTTGCGCAGGCCGTCGAGAGTGGTGGCGATGGCGGTCGGGTGGTGGGCGAAGTCGTCGTAGATGGTCACGCCGTTCACCTCGGCGACCTTCTCCATGCGCCGCTTGACGCTCTGGAACTGGCTCAGCGCCTCGGCACCCAGCGCGCCCACCACCCCGACATGCCGCGCCGCCGCCAGCGCGGCCAGGGCGTTGTCGACGTTGTGGCGGCCGGTCAGCGTCCAGTTCACCTCGCCCTGCGACTCGCCCTGGAACAGCACCTCGAAGTGCGAGCCGTCCTCGGCCAGCAGGCGCGCCCGCCAGTCGCCGCCCTCGCCGGTGGTCTGCACCGGGGTCCAGCAGCCCATGCCCAGCACGCGCTCGATGGCCTGCTCGGTGGTGGGATGAATGATCAGCCCCTCGCCGGGAATGGTGCGCACCAGGTGATGGAACTGCCGCTCGATGGCCGCCAGGTCCGGGAAGATGTCCGCGTGGTCGAATTCCAGGTTGTTGAGGATCGCGGTGCGCGGCCGGTAGTGGACGAACTTGGAGCGCTTGTCGAAGAAGGCGCTGTCGTACTCGTCGGCCTCGACCACGAAGAACGGCGTGCCGCCCAGACGCGCCGACACGGCGAAGTTCTGCGGCACGCCGCCGATCAGGAAGCCCGGCGCCATGCCGGCGTGTTCGAGGATCCACGCCAGCATGCTGCTGGTGGTGGTCTTGCCGTGGGTGCCGGCCACCGCCATCACCCAGCGGCCCTGCAGCACGTGGTCGGCCAGCCACTGCGGGCCGCTGGTATAGGGCAGCCCCTGGTTCAGCACGTATTCCACCGCCGGGTTGCCGCGCGACAGGGCGTTGCCGATCACCACCAGGTCCGGCGCCGGCTGCAGGTGCTCGGGCAGGTAGCCCTGCATCAGCTGGATGCCCTGGGCTTCCAGCTGGGTGCTCATCGGCGGGTAGACGTTGGCGTCCGAGCCGGTGACACGGTGGCCGAGTTCCTTGGCCAGCACCGCCAGCGAACCCATGAAGGTGCCGCAGATGCCGAGAATGTGGATGTGCATGGAAGTCCTCAACGAAGCAGGCGCGAAGAAATGCCGGCGAGGGTAGCACGCCGCCCCGACCAAGGTCTCAGGGCGCCGCCAGGGTACTGGACTAGGCTTGCTGGATCGCTCACAGCAACGAGCCAGGAGGCCCGCCATGCGTTACGCACACCCCGGCAGCGAAGGCGCCATCGTCACCTTCAAGTCCCGTTACGGCAACTACATCGGCGGCGAGTTCGTGCCCCCGGTGAACGGCCAGTACTTCACCAACACCTCACCGGTCACCGGCGGGCCGATCGCCGAGTTCCCGCGCTCCGACGCCGCCGACATCGACAAGGCGCTGGACGCCGCCCATGCCGCCGCCGACGCCTGGGGCAAGACCAGCGCGCAGGCGCGTTCCAACCTGCTGCTGAAGATCGCCGAGCGCATCGAGCAGAACCTGGAACTGCTGGCGGTCACCGAGACCTGGGACAACGGCAAGGCGGTGCGCGAGACGCTGAACGCCGATATTCCGCTGGCCGCCGACCACTTCCGCTACTTCGCCGGCTGCATCCGCGCCCAGGAAGGCAGCGCCGCCGAGATCGACGAACACACCGCCGCCTACCATTTCCGCGAACCGCTGGGCGTGGTCGGGCAGATCATTCCCTGGAACTTCCCGATCCTGATGGCCGCCTGGAAGCTGGCCCCGGCGCTGGCCGCCGGCAACTGCGTGGTGCTCAAGCCGGCCGAACAGACGCCGCTGGGCATCAACGTGCTGATGGAGATCATCGGCGACCTGCTGCCGCCGGGCGTGCTCAACGTGGTGCACGGCTTCGGTCGCGAGGCGGGCGAGGCGCTGGCGAGCAGCAAGCGCATCGCCAAGATCGCCTTCACCGGTTCCACCCCGGTGGGCTCGCACATCATGAAACGCGCCGCCGAGAACATCATTCCCAGCACCGTGGAGCTGGGCGGCAAGAGTCCGAACATCTACTTCGAGGACATCATGCAGGCCGAGCCGGCCTTCATCGAGAAGGCCGCCGAGGGGCTGGTGCTGGGCTTCTTCAACCAGGGCGAGGTGTGCACCTGCCCGTCGCGGGCGCTGGTGCAGGAATCCATCTACGCGCCGTTCATGGAGGCGGTGATGAAGAAGGTCGCGCAGATCAAGCGCGGCGACCCGCTGGACACCGACACCATGGTCGGCGCCCAGGCCAGCCAGCAGCAGTTCGACAAGATCCTGTCCTACCTGCAGATCGCCCGCGAGGAAGGCGCCCAGGTGCTCACCGGGGGCGGCGTCGAGACGCTGAGCGGCGACCTGGCCGGCGGCTATTACATCCAGCCGACGCTGCTCAAGGGCGACAACCGCATGCGCGTGTTCCAGGAGGAGATCTTCGGTCCGGTGATCGGCGTGACCACCTTCAAGGACGAGGCCGAGGCGCTGGCCATCGCCAACGACACCGAGTACGGCCTGGGCGCCGGGGTGTGGACCCGCGACATCAACCGCGCCTGGCGCATGGGTCGCGGCATCAAGGCCGGCCGGGTATGGACCAACTGCTACCACCTGTACCCGGCGCACGCGGCGTTCGGCGGCTACAAGAAGTCCGGCGTCGGCCGCGAGACCCACAAGATGATCCTCGACCATTACCAGCAGACCAAGAACCTGCTGGTGAGCTACGACATCAAGCCGCTGGGGTTCTTCTAGGCCTGCTCGGGGGCGGCCGGCGCTTTTCCGGCCGCCGAAGCGGTGGCCAAGACAGCGTCTTGACCACCCTGCGCCCGAGATTCTTCTCGGCCCCGGCCGCATCGGATACCTGTGGGGCCGGGTTTATCCCGGCCGACACCGCGGCATAGGCCGCACCTCCGTCGGCCGGCGTAAAGCCGGCCCTACAGGGTTCGGGCCCGTTACCTCGCGGAGCGAGTTCGTCATGCCCGACACCTCAACCGCCGCTTACCTCGCCGCCCTGCACCACCAGGGCTTCGCCCTGCTGCCGGCGGTGCTGGACGCCGAACAGGTCAGCTCGGCGCGCGCCGCCATCGACGGCCTGCAACCCATCCACTGGGACTACCAGGGCCTGGTCGACGACCACTACAAGTGCGTGTTCAATCGCGATCCCTTCTGGCTGGCGTACCTGGACCTGCCCGGGGTGATCGAGCTGGCCGAAGCGGCGCTGGGCGAGGACTGCCACATCATCGGCCAGACCGCCTGGCGCAGCCATCCGGGCTTCGTCGGCGCCGAGCTGCATGTGGATCATCTGGTCATGGAGCTGCCGGAAGCGCTGCTGGCCGACCCGGCCTTCACGCTGCCGATGCAGATCTGCACGGCGATGATTTACCTGGATGACATCGACCGCGACCTGTGCCCGACCCGGGTGATTCCCGGCAGCCACAAGGCCGGACGCAAGCCGCGTCCCGGCGAGGAAAGCTGGCATGGCCGCACCGCCGAGCCGGTGCTCTGCCGGGCCGGCGATGTGCTGATGCTGCGCAGCGAGCTGTGGCACGCCGGCAGCCGCAACCGCACGGCGGACCGCAGCCGCTACCTGCTGCAGGTGCATTACGGGCGGCGCATGGTGGCGCAGAAGTTTTCGCCGTACCTGCGGTTCCGCTTCAACCCGGCGGTGCTGGCCGCCGCCACGCCGCGCCAGCGGCGGCTGCTCGGCGAGCATGAGCCAGCGGAGTATGACTAGGGCGTATGTGCATTCGCCTCGGTAGCCAACGCTGTGCGTTGACCACCTACGGTAATGCCCAGCGCCGCGTTATCTCCGTTGCGACCGTAGGACGGTCAGCGTTTTTCTGGCAGCCGCTGGGACCGCGAACGAAATGGATGGCGCCGCGACACTTCCCGCCCCGACCCATGGTCCAATCGGCACTTTCCTTCAAGCGGAGCCGTTCCATGGCCGTGTTCACCCGACTGCTCGCCAGCCTTGCGCTGCTGGGCCTGCTGACTGCCTGCGCGTCGATGGCGCCTCGCGATCCCCTGCACATCGACCTGGCCGGCCTGGAGCCGTTGCCCAGCCAGGGGCTGGAGGCACGCTTCAACCTGAAGTTGCGGGTGCAAAACCCCAACGAGCGCGCGGTGGATTACCAGGGGGTGGCGCTGGAACTGGAGGTCAACGGCCAGCCGCTGGCCAGCGGAGTGAGCGCCCAGCGCGGCCAGGTACCACGCTTCGGTGAGGTGATCATCGAGGTGCCGGTGACCATCTCGGCGTTCTCGGCCCTGCGCCAGACCTGGGGCCTGGCGGGCTACCAGCCGGGGCAGGGACTGCCCTATGTGATTCGCGGCAAACTGGCCAGCGGGCTGGTAGGCACCACGCGCTTCAATACCCAGGGGCAGTTGCGCTGGCCGGAACCGGCGGGGGTGCGCTGACGGCGTTACAGCACCAGCTTCTCCAGGTAGGCGGCCAGGGCCTCGATATCCGCCGGGGTCAGCTGCTTGGCGATCGGCATCATCACCGAGCTGGCGCGACGCGGGTCGCCGTCGTGGAAGCTGGTCAGCGCGCGGCGCACGTATTCGCCGGGCTGGCCGGCCAGGCGCGGGGCGTCCTGCTTGCCTTCGGCGCGCATGCCGTGGCAGGCGATGCAGGTGCCCTGGAACACCCGCTCGCCCTGCACGCGCAGTTGCGCGTCGACAGCGTTGGCGGACGGTTTGACCTGCTGCTGGCTGAAATAGACGGCGATATCCACCTGCTCGTCGACCGTCAGTTGCTTGGCCAGCTTGCTCATCACGAAATCCGTGCGCACCCCGGTGGCGAAGCCGTCGAAGGCATGGAACAGGTAGATGGGGTTCTGCCCGGCCAGGTTGGGAATGTAGTTGCGCTTGCTGTTGCCGTCCTCGCCGTGGCAATAGCCACAGAACCGCACCCGCTCGAACCCCGAGTCATAGGCCTGCTGGCGCAGTACCGGATCGTTCATCAACTTCTGGAAACGGGCCAGTGCCGCCTCGTTGGCGGAAGCGAGCGGGGCGAAGCAGAGCAGCAGGGCAAGCAAGGGTTTTCGCATGAAGACCTCGGCTGGTGGATGAGGGCGCAACCTGACGGCGGCGAGACTATAGGAACAGACCCGACCGACGACCCGACTCAAATCAATGAAACGCCTCGGGAGGCCCGGGTCGAAGACTGTGCGCGATATGTATCACATCGCCAGTGCCATTGGATTGGCATCACCGCGGGACCGCTTGCCGCACGTTTGGGAGAAACCCTATACAATCCACGGCTTTATCACGACCCGACCCCAAGGAGACGCCCATGAGCGCCCTGCCCCCCTGCCCGAAATGCGGTTCCGAATACACCTACGAAGACGGCACCCAGCTGGTCTGTCCCGAATGCGCCCATGAGTGGAGCGCCGGCGGGGGCGACGCCGCGGGCGGCGATGGCGAGCGCGTCATCAAGGATTCGGTGGGCAATGTCCTACAGGACGGCGACACCGTCACCGTCATCAAGGACCTGAAGGTCAAGGGCTCGTCCTCGGTGGTCAAGGTCGGCACCAAGGTGAAGAACATCCGCCTGTGCGACGGCGACCACGACATCGATTGCAAGATCGACGGCATCGGCGCCATGAAGCTGAAGTCGGAGTTCGTGAAGAAGGTGTAAGACTTGCAGGAGCGACTTCAGTCGCGATGCGGCCCGCACAAAAGCATCGCGGCTGAAGCCGCTCCTACAGAACGGCAAGACCCAGCCACCCTTGACGGCCGGAACAGCGCCGACCGGCCTACGTCCGCTCGCGACCGAAACCGCCCTACTCCGCAAACAGATCCGGCCCGAACACCTCGTAATGAATGCGCGCCTCGGGGATGCCGAGGTTCTCCAGCGCATCGTGCTGCAGGCGCATGAAGGGAATCGGCCCGCAGATGTAGTAGTCGGCATCCGGCAGCAGAATCTCGTCGCGGATTGCCTTCACGTCCACCAGCCCCGGGTAGTCGTAGTCACGGCCTTCCTCGTCCTCGGCCAGCGGCTCGTTGTAGAAGACGATCACCTTGAAATTCTCATGCTCGCGCTCGGCCTGGCGCAGCCGGTCGCGCATGGCATGCACCCGACTGTTGCGCGCGCCGTGCACGAACACCACTTGCCGCGCAGGATTCTGCAACGCCGTCTTGAGCATGCTGACCATCGGCGTCAGCCCCACCCCGCCACTGATCAGCACGATCGGCGTGTGCGCCTGCACATCGATGTGGAAGTTGCCGTAGGGCGGTGAAATCTTCAGTTCGTCACCGGCTTCGATGTGATCGTGCAGCAGGCAGGACACCTGCCCGGCTGGCAACCCCGGTTCGGCCTCGCGCTTCACCGAGATGCGGTAGGTGCGGCCGTTGGGCATGTCCGACAGGCTGTACTGGCGAATCTGCTGCAGCCCCAGCGCCGGCACCTGCACGGCCAGGCTGATGTACTGGCCGGGCTGGAAGTCCGGCAGCGGGCCACCGTCGCTCGGCGCCAGCACGAACGAGGTGATCACCTCGCTCTCCGGGTTCTTCTCCTGCACCACGAAAGTGCGCCAGTCGTTCCAGCCGCCCGCGTGGCTGGCACTGTCCTCGCGCAAGCGGCGCTCCATGCCGACCAGCATGTCGGCCAGCTCGCCGTAGGCCTGCGCCCAGGCATCGAGGATGTCCTGGCTGGCGGCTTCCTGCAGCACGTCCTTGATGGCGCCGAGCAGGTGCTCGCCGACGATGGGGTACTGGTCGGGACGCACGCCGAGACTGGCGTGCTTGTTGGCGATGTTCTCCAGCACCGCGGCGAGGGTTTCCGGCTGCTCGATGTTCGCCGCGTAGGCGTACACCGCCCGCGCCAGGGCTTCCTGCTGCTGGCCGCGCTGCTGGTGGGTCATGTTGAACAGGTTGCGCAGCTCGGGGTGCGCCTCGAACAGGCGCTGGTAGAAGCGCCGGATGATGGTCGAGCCTTGCTCGGCCAGCACCGGCGCGGTGGCTTTGATGAGGTCTTTGGTGTGCTGGCTGAGCATGGCGCACTCCCGGAAGGCGTTTGCCTTAAGCAAAGTGCGCCACGGCCCATTTGCCAGCCCATCCGACAGCGTGCGGCTAGTCTTCGCCGAGACCGTCGCGCTCGCCCGGCTGGCGCAGCGTCCGGCGCGGCGGATAGGACGGCACCGAGGGGAAGCGCGCCGAGGCGTAGCGCACCACCAGGATCGCCACGGCCAGCAGCAGGATGGCACCCGACACGTAGATCACACCGAGGTCCGGGCGATGGTGGTGGGAAATGTCGGAAATCATCAGGCGGGTCAGCGCGGTGATCGCCACGTAGATCAGGAAGCGCACCGGCATGTGGTTGGTCTTGAAGTAGATGCCGACCATGGCACCCAGCTCCAGGTAGATGAACAGCAGCAGGATGTCGTCGATGCTCGCCGAGCCCTTGCCCACCATGTCGAGGAAGGCCACCACCGCCGCCCAGGCGGTGATCGCGCCGATGGCGAACAGCGCCAGGTAGTGGAAGGCCTCGGCCAGCAGGTTGCCGAGCGACTCGGCCAGTTCATGCAGGTTGTTGCGCAGGGTATCGGCCCAGTTGGGTTTCACGGCGTGGCTCCTTGGCGGGACGGCTAGACGAAAGTCGAATGCAGGCAGCATGCCATGTCTTTATGCGCAGCAACCAGCATCTTGGGGGTTTGCAGCGTGATGGCAAATCCCTATACTGGATAAACAAACAGTATCCAACCAACCCTTGGAAGAAGGCAGGAGTGATGAATGGCCGTCGAAGTGGTGTACCGCAGCTCGCGCGATCCGGAGCGTCTGTTCATGGATAAGGCCGAAGCCGATCGTTACGACAAGATGCTCGAACTGGCCGAGGCCGTGGCCGAAGCGCTGGAAAAGGGCGTGCCTTCGCTGAGCGACGAGCAGCGCGAGGAAGTGGGCATCTTCCTGGCCCGCAACCGCGAGGTGCTCGCCAAGGCTTTCAAGGGCCCGGTCGATCTTTCCGACCTGAACTTCGACAAGGCCTGACCGGTTCTGCAGAAGGAGCATGGCACCGCCCGCGACACCCCCTCTCTGTCGCGGCCATGTTTTCCTTCTGCAATTTTATTGATGGGCTTGATGCCCACAGCTGACGGTAGGAGCGGCTTCAGCCGCGAGCTTTTCAGGCAGCCTGCATAAAAAGCTTCGCGGCTGAAGCCGCTCCTACAACGGCGTTCGTGCGTGCCTCACGCCTTCTCCAGCTCCGTCACCAGCGCCTTGAGAAAGCGCGCTGCCTCGCCGCCGGTGATCACCCGGTGGTCGAAGGTCAGCGACAGCGGCAGGATCGGGTGCACTTCCACCTCGTTGCCGCCGGCCACCGGCTCGCGGCGAATGCCGCCCGCGCCGAGGATCGCCACCTGCGGCGGCACCACCACCGGACTGGCGTAGCGCCCGAACAGCGTGCCGTAGTTGGACAGGGTGAAGGTCGCGCCCATCATCTCCTGCGGCGGAATCGAACGGGCCTGCACGTCGGCGCGCAGGCGCGCCATGCCGGCCTTGAGGTCTTCCGCCGAACGATTGCCCACGTCGCGCAGCACCGGCACGAACAGCCCGTCCGGCGTGTCCACGGCAATGCCCAGATCGAGCGTCTCATGGCGCTTGAGCAGCAGGCGCTGACCATCGAACCAGCTGTTCACACCCGGTTCGGCGCGCACGGCGGCGGCGATGGCCAGCGCCAGGCGCACCAGCGGATCACGCGGCTCGGCCCAGCGCTGCAGATCGGCGTCACCGAACAGCGTCACCGGCACCACCTCGGCATGTGCGCGAGCCATGTTCAGCGCCATGCTGCGCCGCACGCCGCGTAGCTTCTCGCCGTCGAAAGGCGCCGCACCGCCCTGGGCGGCGGTTTCCACATCGGCGCGGGTAATCAGCCCGTCCGGGCCGCTGCCCTGCAGATCCTCCAGGCGCACCTTGAGCCGGCCGGCCAGCTGGCGCACCGCCGGCGTCGCCCGCGGCGCCAGGTGCTCGCGGGTGGAGGGCGCCGCACCGATGAAGAAGCGGTCGGCCTGCGCCGCTTCGCCGCCGCCTTCCAGACGGCCGACCACCGTGCCGCTGTCCTCCGCCTCGCCCTCGTAGGCCAGCAGTGGCTCGCCGACGTGCAGGATGTCTCCCGGCGCGCCGAAGGTCTTCACCACCACGCCATCGTAGGGCGCGGGAATGTCGACGATGGCCTTGGCGGTTTCCACCGAAACCAGCAGTTGGTCGGCCTTCACGGTATCGCCGGCCTGCACGTGCCATTCGACGATCTCCGCTTCCTGCAGGCCCTCGCCCAGGTCGGGCAACTTGAAATGCTTCATGGTTGTTCTCCCTCAGGCGTAGTCCAGTACCGTCTCGCAGGCGGCGAGGATGTCCTCGACGCCCGGCAGGTAGAGCTGTTCCAGCCGGTACAGCGGCGGCGGAATGTCCGGCGCGGTGACCCGCTGGATCGGCGCGCGCAGGTCGAGCCAGGCGCGCTCGTACAGGCTGGCGGCGATTTCGCCGGCCAGCCCGCCGCTCCTCGGCGCCTCGTGGACGATCACGCAGCGGCCGGTCTTGCGCAGCGAGGCTTCCAGGGTGTCCAGATCCAGCGGCTTGAGGCAGGCGACGTCGATCACCTCGGCCTCGATGCCCTGCTCGGCCAGCGCCGTGGCGGCCTGCAACGTCTCGTGAATGCTGGCGCCCCAGCTGACCAGGGTCAGGTCCTGGCCCTCGCGCAGGGTGAAGCAGCTGTCCAGCGGCAGGCGCTGGCCATCATCTTCGAGCGGCTGCGGGTTCATGCGGTACAGGCGGGTGGGCTCAAGGAAGAGCACCGGGTCGGGGTCGTCGATGGCCGCCAGCAGCAAGCCGTAGGCGCGCGCCGGCGAGGACGGGACCAGCACGCGCAGGCCGGGAATGTGCGCGAACAGCGCCTCGGTGCTTTCGCTGTGGTGCTCCGGGGCGCGGATGCCGGCGCCCATCGGCGTGCGCAGCACCATCGGGCAGGCCAGCCGCCCGCGCGTGCGGTTGCGCAACCGACTGGCGTGGGACACCAGGTGCTCCATGGCCGCGTAGATGAAGCCCATGAACTGGATTTCCACCACCGGTTTGAGGCCCTGGGCGGCCATGCCGATCGCCAGCCCCCCGAGCATGGTTTCCGCCAGCGGCGTGTCGATCACCCGCTTGCGGCCGAAGCGCTCGCGCAGGCCCTGGGTGGCGCGGAACACGCCGCCGTTCACGCCCACGTCCTCGCCGAGCACCACCACGTTCTCGTCATCGGCCATGGCGCGGGCCAGCGCCAGGTTCACCGCTTCCACCAGGCTGTAGGTCTTGTCACTCATGGGCCTGCCCTCCGCGCCGGGCGACGCGCTCGCGCATCTGTTCGCGCTGGTCGGCCAGTTGTGCCGGCCAACGTGCGTAGAGGTGTTCGAACAACTGGTCCGGATCGGGCTCATCGATGCGTTCGAAGCGCTCCATGGCCTGGCGCAACTGCGCCTGGCAGTGCTCGATCAGGTCCTGCTCGCGCTGTTCGTTCCAGTTGCCGCGGCTGGCCAGGAACGCCTGCAGGCGCTTGATCGGTTCGCGCTGCCAGGCGGCGGAGACTTCCTCGTTGGGCCGGTAGCGGCTGGCGTCGTCGGCGGTGGTGTGGTCGCTGAGGCGGTAGCTCAGGCATTCGATCAGCGTCGGCCCCTTGCCCTGGCGGGCACGCTCCAGCGCCGCCTGGATGCGCGTGTACACCGCCAGCACGTCGTTGCCGTCCACCTGCTCGCCGGGGATGCCCGCGCCGATGGCCTTCTGCGCCAGGGTCGGCGCGCCGCACTGCAGGCTGCGCGGCACCGAGATGGCCCACTGGTTGTTGTTGATGATGAACACCACCGGCAACTGCCAGGCACCCGCCACGTTGAGGGCTTCGAGGAAATCGCCCTTGCTGGTGGCGCCGTCGCCGCAGGTGGTGGCCACCGCGCGGTGCTGGTCGCGGATGCGCATCGCCGCCGCCACGCCACAGGCATGCAGCGCCTGGGTGGCGATCGGCACGCAGATCGGGAAATCCTCGCGCGCCAGCGGGTCGGCGAAGGCGCTGCCGCGCTCGTCGCCGCCCCAGTAGAGCAGCACCTCCTCCATGCGCGCGCCGCGCATCAGCTGCACGCCGGTGTCGCGGTAATAGGGCACCAGCACGTCGTCCGGGCGCAGCGCGGCGCCCAGCGCCACGCCGATGGCCTCCTGACCGAGGCCCTGGGCGAAGGTGCCGATCCGGCCGGTGCGCTGCAGCGCCACGGCCTTCTGGTCGAACAGACGGGTCAGCACCATCTGCCGGTACAGGCGTTCCAGCAGTTCAGCATCGTCGGCGCAGGGCGGCAGCGCGGCGCAGGGCCGGCCATCGGGATCCAGAAAACGCGTGAAGGGAATTGCGGGGTCGTGCATGCCAGTCTCCTCGGCGCCTTGTGGGCGCGGTGGGCGGACCGGGGCTTGTGGCCCATCGGTCCGTGAGCGAAACCTGTGTGTTCAACCGCCTGCCATCAGCCGTACAGCAGCTTCTCCGCCTGCTGGTCGGCCACCCGCGCCGGCGAGCGTTTTTCCGCCTGGGCATGGGCATAGATGTCGGTGAGGCGCCGGGGAATCTCCACCATCTGCGCGGTGATGCGCTCCGGCGGCGCGCCTTCGTGCTGCAGGGAAACATAGATCAGCCCGCCGGAATTGATCACGTAATCCGGCGCGTAGAGGATGCCGCGCGCTTCCAGTTCGTCGGCGATGTCGGGGTGGATCAGTTGGTTGTTGGCCGCGCCGGCCACCGCCGCGCAGCGCAGCTGGCCGACGGTGAGGCTATTGAACACGCCGCCCAGTCCGCAGGGCGCGAGGATGTCGCAGGGCGTGGCCAGCAGCGCCTCGCTGAGCACCGGATGGGCGCCGAACTGTTCGACCGCCAGCTGCACCAGGCCGGGGTTGTGATCGCTGACCAGCAACTCGGCGCCAGCCGCGGCCAGCAGTTCGACCAGCGCATAGCCGACATGCCCGAGCCCCTGCACGGCGATGCGCAGGTCTTCCAGGTCATCGCTGCCCAGGCGCGCCAGCGCGGTGGCGCGGATGCCGCTGAACACGCCGAGGGCGGTGTGCGCCGACGGGTCGCCGCCCCGACTGGTGCTGGTCACGTGGGTGGTCTGCCGGGCGACGCAGTCCATGTCGGCGCTGGAGGTGCCGCTGTCCACCGCCGTGATGTAGCGCCCGCCCAGCGACTCCACCATGCGCCCGAAGGCCTCGAACAGCGCGGCGCGGTCGCTCAGGTACGGCGGCCGCATGATCACCGCCTTGCCACCGCCCTGGGCCAGGCCGGCCAGCGCGGCCTTGTAGCTCATGCCCTGGGCCAGGCGCATGGCGTCGCGGATCGCGGCGTCCTCGTCCGCGTAGGTCAGGAAACGGCAACCGCCGAGGGCGGGACCGAGCCGGGTGTTGTGGATGGCGATGACCGCCCGCAGGCCGGTGCGCGGGTCGTGTGCAAGGTGCAGGGCCTCCAGCCGAACGGCTTCCATCTGGGCAAACATGGCATCCCTCCGCCGGGCCTGAATGTGATCGTGTGCAGGCAGTATAGGTCGCGACCGGCGGGCGACTGGACGGGCCGGCGGGGCGCGTCTACAAGAAAAGGGGTCAACCGGAGACCCCGCATGGATGCCCGCCAAGCCTGCCTTTCCTGCCTGCGCCAGGGCACGGACGCCCTGTTCGAGGCCGCACTGTGGATTGCCGCCGAACACGATCCCACGCTGCAGCCTGCCCAGCAGCTCACCACCCTCGACCACCTGCGTCAGCGCATCGCGAGCAGCCTGCCCGCGCTCCCGGCCAGCGAACAGGCGCAACCGCTGCTGCGCCTGCTCAACGCCCTGGACTTCCACGAGGACGCCAGCGGCCCGGACAGCATCCTGGCCCACCGGGTGCTGCAGCGCCGACGTGGCCAACCGCTGATGCTCGGCCTGCTGGCCCTGGAACTGGCCCGACGGCTGGACATCCCGCTGCGCGGCATCAACTTTCCCGGTCGCTTCCTGCTGCGTGTGCCGGGCGCCGACCATCTGCTCGACCCGGCCGGCGGCCGGCGTCTGTACCTGAAGGACTGCCGCGAACTGCTGGAGCGCCGCTACCACGGCCAGCTGAAGCTCAATTCCAGCCACCTGCAGCCCTGCCCTCCCGCCGAACTGCTGCAGCGCATCTCGCGCAGCCTGCGGCATCAGCACCAGAAGGCCGGGCAGTTGCTCGCCGCGCTCAAGGACGCCGACCGGGTGCTGCAGCTCGGCGTGCCGACGGTGGCCGACCACCTGGCCCGCGCGGACCTTTACCAGCGCCTGGAATGCCCGCCCGGCGAGCGCTTCGATCTGCAGCACGCCCTGCTGCTCTGCGAGGACCCGGGCGAGCGCCTGCGCCTGACCGAGCGCCTGCGCGAAGCGCGCTCGCCGGCGGTGGTGCACTGAGTGGTCGACGTGGCCGTCCAGGCCACTAGAATGGCCATTCTCCTGGCCTGGAAGTCTGCCCCATGCTGTTCGGCGTCCTGTTGGTTGTCACCTGGCTGATCCTGCTGATTCGCTACCCGCACAAGGCCCTGCCGGTGTCGCTGGTCGCGCTGCTCGGCATCGGCCTGCTGGCCGGCTGGGTGCTCTGGCAGGAGGCCCGCGACGAAGAACGCCTGACCCGCCTGGAACTGAGCCTCGACTACGCGCCCGATCAGTGTCCGGCCCATCGCCCGCTGCGCGTGACCCTGCGCAACACCAGCAGCCTGCCGCTGCGCGAGCTGACCTGGCGCATCGCCGCCTACCCGCTGGAGGACGACCTCAACCTGACCCGCGCGGATGCCGTGGCGCGCTACCACGGCGCCGCACCGCTGGCCCCCGATGCGCAGTGGCAGGACTGCCTGCCGCTGCCGGCCCTGCGCCCCGGCTACAGCCCCGAGTCGCTGGTGTTTCGCGCCGAACGCCGGCGCGGCCACTTCGCCGACTGAGGCATCAATCGCCGCCATAGAGATTGCCAAGTTCCGCTCGGACGGGTGCGCGGGCACAGTACGCGCCAACGCACACCGATTCCCCCGAGGAGGAACACCATGCACCTGATCGCCCGCCTGCTGACCCCCGCGCAACCGAACCCGAACATGCGCGCCTGCCAGGAACACCCGAACTTCTGGATGTACCCCTGCCAATGAATTGCACCGCAAGAGGCGCTCGCCTCTTGCGTTTTTATTAATACGAATTATTCTCATCTAACCCTTCACCGGAGAGATGAGTCATGACCTATCTGATCGACGCCTGGCTGGATCACCCAAAACCCTACCTTCGCGTGCTGGATCGAGCGACCGGCTCGGTTTGTGTTCGCCTCGAAGGGGAAGAACTGAACGAACTGCGCGAACAGGGTGAGCTGGACCCCGCCGTGCTCACCACCGACAGGCCCGGCGAACTCAAGGAACTGGTGCGCACCCTGTTCCTGTTCAGCTACGCCAAGGCGCTGCGCGCCTGACTAAACACCGCGGCGGCCAAAACTAGGTTTTGACCGCCCTGCGGCGTTGATCCGTCGACAGCGGTAGAATCGCCGCCTTCCCCCAACCCAGTCGCCGTTTCATGCCTCAGCCCTCCTCCCCCATCGTCGTCATTGGCGGCGGCCCCGCCGGCCTGATGGCCGCCGAAGTCCTGGCCCTGGCCGGGCTGCCCGTGGACCTGTACGACGCCATGCCCTCGGTCGGCCGCAAGTTCCTGCTCGCCGGGGTCGGCGGCATGAACATCACCCACTCGGAGGCGCGCGAGGCCTTCCTGTCCCGCTACCGCGAAGCACGCCCGGCGTTGCAGCCGCACATCGAAGCCTTTGACGCCGAGGCGTTGCGCGGCTGGATCCACGGCCTGGGCATCGACACCTTCGTCGGCAGCTCGGGCCGGGTGTTTCCCACCGACATGAAGGCCGCGCCGCTGCTGCGTGCCTGGCTCAAACGCCTGAAAGACGCCGGCGTGCGCATCCACACCCGCAGCCGCTGGCTGGGCTGGAACGAGATCGGACAGTTGCGCACCGCCACGCCGGACGGTGAACAGACCCGCGACGCCGCCGCGGTCATCCTGGCGCTGGGTGGCGGCAGCTGGGCGCGGCTCGGCTCGGACGGCGCCTGGGTGCCGCTGCTGCAACAGCGCGGGATCGCCATCGCGCCGCTGCGCGCCAGCAACTGCGGCTTCGAGGTGGACGGCTGGAGCACGCTGCTGCGCGACAAGCATGCCGGCGCGCCGCTGAAGAACGTCACCCTG
This sequence comes from Pseudomonas sp., assembly GCF_035497915.1. GTDB lineage: Bacteria > Pseudomonadota > Gammaproteobacteria > Pseudomonadales > Pseudomonadaceae > Serpens. The sequence continues at coordinate 89,699 of NZ_DATJCS010000025.1, read as the reverse complement.
GCGCTACCCGGCCAGCCGGCCCGGCGCGGCGAGTTCATCCTCACCGCCACCGGCATCGAGGGCAGCCTGGTGTATGCGCTGTCCGCCGAAATTCGCGGCGTGATCGAGCGGGAGGGCTCCGCGACAGTCCATCTGGACTTGCTGCCCGACCGCACGCTGGAACAGATCGCCATGGCGCTGGCCAAACCGCGCGGCGCGCAGTCGATGGCCAAGCACCTGCATCGCCAGTTGAAGCTCGACGGCGTGAAGGCCGCGCTCTTGCGCGAGCTGACCGAGGCCGCCACCTTCCAGGCGCCGCAGCAACTGGCGCAAGCGATCAAGGCCCTGCCGATCCGCCTGCTGCGCACCCGCCCGCTGGACGAGGCGATCAGCAGCGCCGGTGGCGTGCCGTTTGCCGAACTGGATGAGCGGCTGATGCTGCGCAAGCTGCCCGGGGTGTTCTGCGCCGGGGAAATGCTCGACTGGGAGGCGCCCACCGGCGGCTACCTGCTCACTGCCTGCTTCGCCACGGGCCGCGCGGCGGCGCGGGGGGTGATCGGGTGGTTGGGCGGGTCAGCCGCCGTGCAGGGCGAATAACACTTTTCTTGGCCGCCATCCGACCGCATTGCAACGCCCATTGGCGGTCAGATAAGGCGCCGAGCGCCCTACGTACCGGGACGGTTCGGCGCCGTGGCACTTGTAGGAGCGACTTCAGTCGCGATTGGGGGCCACGGCTATCGCGGCTGAAGCCGCTCCTACAACACCTGCCGGCCATCTTTGCGGTGTCCCGGCGGCCAGACCGCCCTACGACCGATTCGGCTTTTGTCGCCTTACGGCTTCTTGCGCGTCGGCTTGCCGCCGAAGCTCGGCGCCTTGCGGATCGGCCGGGCGTCGGGCTTTTCGCTGGCGTCGAACCAGTTGCCCAGGTGGATCTTGCCCTTGCCGGCCGGCGCGGCCTTGGGTTGCTTGGGCTTCTTGGGTTTCTTCAGCACCAGCCCGCCGAGGGCGGTCTGCGGTACACGGTGGTCGGGAATGAAGTCCGGCTCGTCGTGACGCGGCAGCACCTGGCCGATCAGGTTCTCGATGGCGGCCAGCTGATCGACCTCGTCGGCGCACACCAGCGAGATCGCCTCGCCGGTGGCGCCGGCGCGACCGGTGCGGCCGATGCGGTGCACGTAATCCTCGGCGACGATCGGCAGGTCCAGGTTGACTACCTGCGGCAGGTCGTGGATGTCCAGGCCACGCGCCGCCACGTCGGTGGCGACCAGAATCCGCACCTCGCCAGCCTTGAAGCGCTCCAGGGCGCGCAGGCGCGACGGTTGCGGCTTGTCGCCGTGGATCGAATCGGCGGCACAGCCGGCCGCCTGCAGCTCCTCGACCAGTTGATCGACGCCCTTGCGGGTCTTGGCGAACACCAGCACCTGGCTCCAGCGCTTCTCGGCCAGCAGATGCAGGAACAGCTCGCTCTTGCGCTTCTTGTCCACCGGGATCAGCCACTGCTTGACGCTCTTCGCCGCGGTGTTGCGCGGCGCCACCTCGATGTTCAGCGGGTCGCGCAGCAGCTCGCCAGCCAACTGGCGAATGGCGTCGGAGAAGGTGGCGGAGAACAGCAGGGTCTGGCGTTTCTTCGGCAGCGCGGCGAACAGTTCGTCCAGCTCGCGGGCAAAGCCCAGGTCGAGCATGCGGTCGGCCTCGTCGAGCACCAGCACCTGCAACTGCTCGAAGCGCACGGCGTTCTGGCGGTACAGGTCGAGCAGCCGGCCGGGCGTGGCGACCAGCAGGTCGATGCCCTTGCGCAGCGCCATCATCTGCGGGTTGATGCTCACCCCGCCGTACACCGCGTAGCTGCGCAGCGGCAGGTTCTCGCCGTAGCGCTGCACGCTCTGCTGCACCTGCTCGGCCAGCTCGCGGGTCGGCGTCAGCACCAGGGCGCGCACCGAATTGCTCGCCACCTTCGGGCCTTGCAGGGTCAGCTTCTGCAGCAGCGGCAGGGCGAAACCAGCGGTCTTGCCGGTGCCGGTCTGCGCGGCGGCGAGCAGGTCGCGGCCCTTGAGCACGGCGGGAATCGCTTCCTTCTGCACCGGCGTCGGCGTGCGGTAGTCGAGGGCGTCCAGGGTCCGCAGCAGCGGATCGATCAGGCCGAGGGATGCGAAGGTCATGACGGGCTCGTGGCGCGGTGGAAAAGGCGCGCGGATTCTACAGCAACAGCTCGCCTTCCACTGGCACGAAACGGCCGGCGGCACGGATCAGCGACTGCGCGGTGAGCGCCGGCACGCCGTACACGCAGCTGTCCACGCCGAGGGCGCGCAGGCGGTCGAGCAGCAGGTCGAAATCGCCGTCGCCGGAGGCCAGCACCACCTCGTCCACGCGGCTGGCGGCGTCCAGCACATCGATGGTGATGCCCACGTCCCAGTCGCCCTTGGCCGAACCGTCGCTGCGCTGGATGAATGGTTTGAGCTTCACGGTGAAGCCCAGATTGCGCAGGATCTGCTGGAACTGCTGCTGCTTGGCGTCGCCGCGTTCGATGGCATAGGCATAGGCCTCGACCACTTCGCCGTGCGCCTGCAGCTGGCGCAGGAACACGCCGTAATCGAAGTGCCGGCCATAGGCCTGGCGCACCGTGTAATACAGGTTCTGCACATCGACGAATACGGCAAGTTTCTTCACAGGCATCTCCCGATTGATGCGGCGATTATGCGCCCTGTAGGGCGGACAACCTATTTCTTGGCCGCCGTTACACCGGAACCACGGTTGTGTCCCCAATCGGCGGCCGGAAAAAGCGCCAACCACCCTATGCTCCGCGGGATTTTGTGCCGGAACCCGCGTGAGCTACAGTGTCGCCCCCGTTGTTTGCGGTACGGACCGATGACTGCGCTGACCCTCCTGCGCGACGCCTGGTATTTCTTCCATCGCCACGCCGCGCATCTCGCACTGCTGTGCCTGCCCCTGCTGCTGCTGGAAAGCCTGGCCGCCAACCTGCTGGGGCCCCATCTGGGCGACTGGCAGGGCTCGGCCGATCTGCTCGCCGGGCTGCTGTTCTACCCCATTTACGGCGCCGCGCTGATTCTCTACCTGGACACCCGCAGCCGTGGCCTGACACCCGGCACGGCGGCGCTGCTGGCCATGGCGTTGCGCCTGTGGCCGTCGCTGGCGCTGCTCACCGCGCTGAGCAGCCTGCTGATCCTGCTGGGCGCCTCGCTGTTCATCCTGCCCGGCCTGTGGCTGATGGTGCGCCTGGCCTTCGCCGATTTCCTGGTGGTGCTGCAGGGCTTCACGCCGCTGGCGGCGCTCGGCGACAGCATGGCGCTGACCCGCGGCCAGTTCTGGCGCCTCTTCGTGGTGATGATGGCGGTGATGCTGCCGCTATGGGGACTGGAAGCCTCCGTGTCCGGCCTGCTGGCCGAAGGTGCCCTGCTGCCGCAGGTGCTACTGGAAAGCCTGATCGGCTTCGCCCAGCTGTTCGTCGTCGTGGCGCTGTATCGCGGCTTCATGCTCACCGTCAGCGGGCCGATCACCGACACGCCCTGAGCCGCTTCAGCTGCCCGCCGTGCGCGACAGCACCAGGCGCTGGAACAGGCGCGGAAACCAGCGCGACAACAACTGGCCGCGCCAGCCGACATTGGAAATCACCAGCTGCGTGCGCCGACGCAACGCGCCCTGGAAGATCGCCTCGGCCACGTCCTGCGCCGACGCCACCCGGCCCACCGCCAGGAGCGCCGGAGCGTTCACCGAGCCGTCACCGGCCAGGGCGTTGCGATGCATGTCGGTGGCGGTGAAGCCGGGGCACACCAGCAGCACATTGACGCCGGCCTCGCGCACTTCCTGGCGCAGGGTGTCGAACAGCCCGTGCAGCGCGTGCTTGCTGGCGTTGTAGGCGCTGCGCAGGTGCAGCGGCACGAAGCCGGACAGCGAGCTGAGCACGATGATCTGCCCCCGGCGCGCCAGCAGGCTGGGCAGCGCTGCCTGGGTGCAGTACAGCGCGCCGAAGTAGTTGACCGCCATGATCCGCTCGAACACCGCGCGCGGGGTATCGACGAAGCGACTGCGCCGAGAGATGCCGGCGTTGTTGATGAGCAGGTCGATGCCGCCGCACTGCTCGATCACTTCCTGTATCACGCGGTCCACGGCCTGCGGATCGGACACGTCGCAGACCCGGCCGACGGCGTCGCTGTTCAGGTGTTCGCGCAGGTGCAGCACCAGGCTGTCCAGCTCCTCGCGATGCAGGTCGAGGATCACCGGCCGCGCCCCGGCCTGGGCGAAACGCAGCACCAGCGCCCGGCCGATGCCCGAACAGCCGCCGGTGACCAGCACCACCTTGCGCTCGAATACCTTGCTGGCGAAGACCTTGCGGTACATGGCACGCCACCTCTGCTGTTGGCTTGCCAGCAGCATAGACAAGGGAGGCAACAGCGCGGTCGGCCGGGCTGCCCCCCTTGTGGGGCCGGCTTTATGCCGGCCGACGGGGGTGGGAACGAAGCCCGAGACGGGAACCGACACACCGCTGGCCGGCGTAAAGCCGGCCCTACAGGGTTCGGAGGTCGCACGCCGCTTGGGTAGGAGGCCTAGCGCCGTGGCTTGGCGCGGGCGGTCGGCTCGGCGACCAGCGGGTCGTCCGGCCAGTAGTGCTTGGGATAGCGGCCCTTGAGGTCCTTCTTTACCTCGGCGTAGGTATTGGCCCAGAAGCTGGCCAAGTCCTGGGTCACCTGCACCGGGCGGTGCGCCGGCGACAGCAGGTGCAGCTTGAGGCCCAGCCGGCCGCCGGCGATGCGCGGCGTGGCGGCCAGGCCGAACAGCTCCTGCAGGCGCACCGCCAGCACCGGCGGCGACTCGCTGTAATCGATGCGGATCTGCGAGCCGGACGGCACGGTCAGGCTCTTCGGCGCCAGCTCGTCGAGGCGCTGCGGCAGCGGCCAGGGCAGCCGGTTGTGCAGGATCGACGACAGATCCAGATTGGCGAAATGGCTGAGGCGGCTGACCTTGCCCAGGTACGGCGCCAGCCACTCCTCCAGGCTGGCCAGCAGCGCCGCGTCGGACACCTCCGGCCAGTCGCTGGCGCCGCCCTGCGCCAGGTCCAGGCCGCGCAGCAACAGCACGCGCGCCTGCCACTGGCGCAGCTCCGGGGTCCAGGGCAGCAGCTCCAGGCCCTTGCGGCGCACCAGCTCCACCAGCGCGCGGCTGCGCACCGTCTCGTCCAGCGCGGCCAGCGGCTCGCGACTCAGCACCAGCTCGCCGACCCGGCGCTGGCGTTCGGCGCGCAGCACGCCTTCGCGCTCGTCCCAGTCCAGCACCTCCTGAACGCCGACCTGTTCGGCAAGCACCGAATCGAACAGCGCCGGATCCAGATCGGCGGCCAGGTAGATGCGCTCCTCGCGCTGGCCCTGGCGGCTGCCCAGGTCGGCGATCACCAGCCATTCGTGCTTCATCAGCGCGTCCGGCTCGCCGAACTGCGCGGCGCGACCGTTGGCCAGCCGGTAATCGCCGCCTTCGGCGCGACGCTGGCGGGCGACGCGGTCCGGGTAGGCGAAGGCCAGCAGCGCGCCGAGCCAGCGCGGATGCTCGGGATCGGCCACCGCCTCGCTGGCCGCGCCGCGTAGCTGCTGGCGGTACTGGCGCGCCAGCTGACGGATGCGCTGCAACGCGCCGCGCGACCCGCCGCGCGCCTCGCCGGAGAGCAGCGCCAGGCGGCTGTGCAGGTCGGCGCCGGCGCCGCGCAGGATGTCGCGCTCACCGAGCAGCGCCGCCAGCTCGCAGGCCAGCGCGGTCAGCCCCAGCGCCTGCCCCTTGAGCAGCAGGTGGGCGATGCGTGGATGCGCGGGCAACTCGGCCATCGCCTGGCCGTGGGGCGTCAGCACGCCGCGCGCGTCCAGCGCGCCGAGACGACGCAGCAGCTCGCCCGCCTGGGCGTAGGCGGCGGACGGCGGCGCATCCAGCCAGCCCAGCTCATCCGGCGTCACGCCCCAGCGCGCCAGTTGCAGGGCCAGGCCGGACAGGTCGGCCTGGACGATCTCCGCGCTGTCGTAGGCGTTGAGCTGGTCGTGCTGAGTCTCGCTCCACAACCGGTAGCACACGCCCGGCTCCAGGCGTCCGGCGCGGCCGGCGCGCTGGGTGGCGCTGGCCCGCGAGATACGCTGGGTGGCCAGGCGCGTCATGCCGCTGCCGGGGTCGAAACGCGGCACCCGCGCCAGGCCGGCGTCGATCACCACGCGCACGCCATCGATGGTCAGGCTGGTCTCGGCGATGTTGGTGGCCAGCACCACCTTGCGCGTGCCGGCCGGCGCCGGCTCGATGGCCGCGCGCTGGGCGGACAGGTCCAGTTCGCCGTGCAGCGGGCAGAGCAGGATGTCGTCGCACCGCCCCAGCTGCTCGGCCAGCTGTTCGTGTACGCGACGGATCTCCGCCTGGCCGGGCAGGAACACCAGCAGGCTGCCGGCTTCCTCGTCCAGCGCCTGCAACACGGTCGACACCACGCGCGGCTCGATGAACTCGCCGGGCTGGCTGGGCCGGCCCCAGCGCACGTCCACCGGGAACATGCGCCCTTCGCTGCGCACCACCGGGGCGTCGTCGAGCAGCGCGCTCAGGCGCTCGCCTTCCAGGGTGGCGGACATCACCAGCAGCTTGAGCGGCGTGTCGCGCAGTAACGCGCGGCCGTTCAGGCACAGCGCCAGGGCCAGGTCGGCGTCCAGGCTGCGCTCGTGGAATTCGTCGAAGATCACCAGGCCGACGCCCTCCAGCGCCGGATCGCTCTGCAGGCGCCGGGTGAGGATGCCCTCGGTGACCACCTCGATGCGCGTGCGCGGACCGACCTTGCTGTCCAGGCGGATGCGGTAGCCGACGGTTTCGCCGACCGCCTCGCCCCGTTCGCTGGCCAGCCGTTCGGCGGCGGCGCGGGCGGCCAGCCGGCGCGGCTCCAGCATGAGGATGCTCTGCCCGGCCAGCCAGGGCTCGTCGAGCAGCGCCAGCGGCACGCGGGTGGTCTTGCCGGCGCCGGGCGGCGCTTCCAGCACCGCCTCGTCGCGGCTGGACAACGCGGCGCGCAGCGCGGGCAATACGGCGTCGATGGGCAGGGATTGCATGGGGTGTTTTCCGGGGCAACGCGAAGGGGCGCCAGTATACGGGCGCTTCTCGGTGGCGACGCAGTGCCCGGACTGTGGGAGCGAATTCATTCGCGAGCTTCTGGTTTCGGCCTGCAGCCTGGCCGGCCGCCGAAAAGCTCGCGGACAAGTCCGCTCCCACAATCCCGGCAACCTCCGGCGGCCAGAAAAGCACCGACTGCCCTAGGGATTGTGCGCGGGGCTTCGCGGACAACTGCGCCTTCTGCCGGTCTACTGCGGCACACCCACCCGCAAGGAGAACCGCCATGCGCATCCCGTCCCGCCTGCTCTGCATCGCCCTCGGCGGCGCCCTGCTCACCCAGCTGGCCGCCTGCGGCACGCTGTTCTATCCGGAACGGCGGGGCCAGATCGACGGCAAGCTCGACCCGGTGGTGTTCGCCCTGGATGCTGTCGGGTTGCTGCTGTACATCGTTCCGGGACTGATCGCCCTGGGCATCGACTTCGCCACCGGGGCCATCTACCTGCCCGGCGGCGAGACGTATTCGGTGGCCCCGGAACGGTTGCGCGAGGCGGTGGATGACCGGGGTCAGGTGAATCGCCAGCGCCTGCGTGGCATCATCCGCGAGGCCAGCGGTCAGGACCTGCCCCTCGACCATCCGCAACTGATCGAACAGCGCGGCAGCGAGGCGCATCTTTCCGCCCTCGGCCTGCGCCCTTCCGCCTGACCCTTATGCAAGGAGCCCCGCCGCATGCCGGTACCCGCCCATCACGCCCGCCTGCTGCGCCTGGCCACCGGCGCCGCGCTGGCCACCGCCCTCACCCTGGCACTGACCAAGGCGCTGGCCTGGTGGCTGAGCGGTTCGGTGAGCCTGCTGGCGGGGCTCACCGACTCCCTGCTGGACGGCGCCGCCTCGCTGCTCAACCTGATCGCCGTGCACTACTCGCTGCGTCCGGCCGATGACGACCACCGTTACGGCCACGGCAAGGCGGAAGCCCTGGCCGGCCTCGGCCAGGCGCTGTTCATCGGCGTGAGCGCGGTGCTGGTGGCGATTCATGGTGTGCAGCGCCTGCTCGACCCACAACCGCTGGGCGACACGGGCGCCGGTATTGCGGTGATGCTGTTGTCGATTGTGCTCACCGCCGTGCTGCTGCTGTTCCAGCGCCATGTGGTGCGCACCACCGGCTCCACGGCGATCCATGCCGACTCGCTGCATTACCGCTCCGACCTGCTGCTCAACGCCAGCATCCTGGTCGCGCTGTTGCTGGCCGGCTCCGGCCTGCTCTGGCTGGACGCGGCCTTCGGCATCGGCATTGCCGGCATCATCCTGTGGAGCGCGCTGGGCATCGTGCGCGAGGCGGCGGCGGTGCTGATGGATGAGGAACTGGCGCCGGAACATACCGAGCGCATGCACGCACTGGCCTGCGGCGTACCCGACGTGCTCGGCGCCCATGATCTGCGCAGCCGACGCTCCGGCACCCTGTGGTTCGTGCAGATGCACGTGGAGCTGCCCGCCGAGCTGACGCTGGAGGAGGCCCATGCGCGCTGCGAGGCGGTGAGCGAGGCGATCCGCGCCGAATACCCGCAGAGCGATGTGCTGGTGCATGCCGATCCGTGCCTGGTGCCCGCTCCCCAGCAGGCCTGAGCCCCAGCGCGCGCCTGGCACAACCTTCTGGGGCCGGACTTCGAGAGTGGACTGAGTCCAGCTAGGAAATTCGGCTCCGCTGGCCGGCGTAAAGCCGGCCCTACAGGGTGCGATCCCGACCCTGTCGATAGCCCATAAAAAAGGGGAAGCCAGTCGGCTTCCCCAGTCAATTCTTCATCGCTCCGCTCCCGGCGTGGGTATCGCCGTTGCCTGTCGCCAGCCTGGTTGGGCGGGCGGACCCGGGTGCCGTGCGACGTGGTAAGTCGCCGGCGACGGTGCCTCTGATTGGAGGCGACCGCTGGAGGTTCCGGGCCTTCGAAGTTGGAGCCAGTGTACGCCGCCGGGCGCGACGCAGGATTGCGAAAATTGCGCGACCAACGGCCGCTTGCGCAACGAAGAAGATCAGCTGCATGATTCTGCGCAATCTTTCCCCAGGAAGGCCCGTCCATGAGCACGCTCGACCGCTACGACCTGAACATCCTCGCCGAACTGCAACGCAACGCGCGCATTTCCAACCAGGAGCTGGCCGAACGCATCGGCCTGTCGCCCTCGCCCTGCTCGCGGCGGGTCAAACAACTGGAGGACGAGGGCTACATCGTGCGCCAGGTGGCGCTGCTGGATCGCAAGAAGCTCGGCCTGACGCTGACCGCCTACGTGCTGATCGGCATGGACCGCCACACCCCGGAGCGCTTCGAGCATTTCCAGGAGAAGATCCGCCAGCACCCGGAAGTGGTGGAATGCTGCGTGATCACTGGCATGGAGGCGGACATCCTGCTCAAGGTGGTGGTCGAGGACATGGACCACTACCAGGCCTTCCTGCTCGGCAACCTGACGCGCATCGAGGGGGTGAGCAGCGTGCGCTCGAGCTTCGTGCTCAACCAGGTGATCGCCAGCACCGAGCTGCCGTTGCACCACCTGCGGGGCTGAGACCAACCGGCGTATACTCCGCAGCCCATCGCTCCCCTGACACGAGGCCCCCATGGAAACCGAACAGTTCGAAGCACTGATGATGTACGTGCTGGTAGGCGGACTGATCCTGTTCATGTTCTTCATCATCTGGGACCTGGCCAAGAAGTCCAAGGCCGGTCGCCTGGGCACCGCCATCCTGTTCCTCGGGCTGGGCCTGTGCCTGGTGGCCTTCCTGGCCAAGCCGCTGATCACCTACGTGCTGGAACTGATGCTGGAATCCTGAGGCACCCGCGCCACGGCGCCCCGGTGCGGATCAGCGCAAGCGCCGAAGCGCCGGGCGCCGATGCGCTGGGCACACGCTCAGTCCAGTCGCGCCGGCAGCTCGCGCCATTCGCCGGGCTGCAGACCGCCCAGGCTCCAGGGGCCGATGCGCACGCGCACCAGGCGCAGGGTGGGCAGGCCGACGGCGGCGGTCATGCGCCGCACCTGACGGTTGCGGCCCTCGCGAATCACCAGCTCCAGCCAGGCGGTCGGCACGCTCTTGCGAAAGCGCACCGGCGGGTTGCGCTCCCACAGCGTCGGCGCATCGAGCAGGCGGGCTTCGGCCGGCAGGGTCGGGCCGTCGTTCAGCTCCACGCCGTCGCGCAGCCGCCGCAGCTGTTCTTCATTCGGTTCGCCTTCCACCTGCACCCAGTAGGTCTTGGCCAGCTTGTGCTTCGGGTCGGCGATACGCGCTTGCAGGCGCCCGTCGTTGGTCAGCAGCAGCAGACCCTCGCTGTCACGATCCAGTCGCCCGGCCGGGTAGACGCCGGGCACCGGCACGAAGTCCTTGAGCGTCGCGCGGCCCTGCTCGTCGTTGAACTGGGTGAGCACGTCGAAGGGCTTATTGAGCAGGAGCAGTCGCGGCTCGGCCGGCGGCGCCTTGGCCACCCGGCGCGGCGCGGCACGGCGGGAAACGGGGGGACGGGAAGGACGCGACATGCGCGGGAACCTGCGACAGCACAACGGGGCGCGCAGTGTAACCCGAGTCTGTAGGAGCGGCTTCCGCCGCGAAGCGCTGCGGGCCCCCATCGCGGCTGAAGCCGCTCCTACGAACCCGCCACAGCCGCCTCAGCGCTGGAAGCGTTCCACCAGGGCGTGCATGGCACTCGAGGTTTCGCTGAGCTCGCGGCCGACCTCGGCCGATTGTTCGGCCAGCCCGGCGTTGTGCTCGGCGACCTGGGCAATGGCCGCGATCTGCCGGGCCACCTCCTCGGCGACCTGGGTCTGCTCCTCGGTGGCGGCAGCCATCTGCAGGCCCATGTCGCGGATTTCGCCGACGGCCTGGCGGATGTCCAGCAGCGCCTGCTGACTGGCGACCACCTGGGCCAGACCGGCATTCGCCTCGTCACGCCCCGCGTGGGCTATCCGCACGGCGCCCTCGGCTCCCTCATGCAGGGTCTGCAGGACGGTCTGGATCGCCTCGGTCGCTTCGCGGGTGCGCTGCGACAGCTCGCGCACCTCGCCGGCCACCACAGCGAAACCGCGGCCCTGGTCGCCGGCCCGGGCCGCCTCGATGGCCGCGTTGAGCGCCAGCAGGTTGGTCTGCTCGGAAATCGCCCGGATCATGCCGGCGGCCTGCTCGATGCTGCGGGTTTCCCGGGCCAGCCCCTCCACCGTGTCGCTGATGTCCGCCACGCGCCGGGCCAGGCCGTCGATCTGCGTACGCGCCTTTTCCGCCTCGCCGGCGCCCTGGCCGGCCAGGCTGTCGACCCGGCACGCCTCCTCGGCCGAGCGTTGCACCATGCCCGATACCTCGCCGATCGAGGCTGCCATTTGCCGCACGGCAACCGCCGCCTGGCGCGCCTCATGCCGCTGGGCCTGCAGCGACGCCTCGGTATCGCGGGTCAGCTCACCGCTGCGCCCGGCCAACCCTGCGGCCTGGTCGGCATAGTCCTCCAGACGGCTAAGCAGCGTGCGCAGGCGCGCCTGTTCGCTGACCAGCGCCATGTGCATGCGTGCCGGCCGACCACGCAGGTCGCTGAAGCTGCGCGCCACCAGCTCGCTGTCGAAGGCGCCCTGCATGTTGCGCTGCAGCCGATCCAGCAGCCGCTGCTGCGCGGCATGCTGCCTGAAGTACAGCAACGGCAGGGTCGCCAGCGCCACTCCCAGCCCCAGCACCGGCGACCAGAACGCCGCCAGCAGCGCGGGCAGACCGGCCAGGAACGGCACCGCCCGGCGCAGGGCCACGCCTCGCGAGCGACGCTTGAAACCCTGGGTCGTCACCTCAGCGTAGAGGGCGCTGGCGCGGCGCACCTGATCGGGCTCCGGGCGGATACGAACCGACTCGTAGCCGACCAGCACACCCTCCTGGTGGATCGGCGTCACATAGGCGCAGACCCAATAGAAATCGCCGTTCTTGCAGCGGTTCTTGACGATGCCCATCCAGGGCTGGCCGGCCTTGAGGTGCCGCCACATGTGGCCGAACACCGCTTGCGGCATATCCGGATGGCGCACGATGTTGTGCGGGCTGCCCAGCAGCTCCTCGCGGGAATAGCCGCTGACCCTGACGAATTCATCGTTGCAGTAGGTGATGACGCCACGCGGATCGGTGGCCGAGATCAGGCGCTGCTCGGCGGGGAAAACACATTCGCGGTCCGTGACGAGGGAAGAACGTCCCATGGCGCCAACTCCATTTGGGCAGAAGGGGGGCGGCATGATGTCGCAGAGCCATCACTACCGCAAGCGGTTAATTGACGTCAGAAAAAAACCGCTCCAGACCCACCCGTCACGGTTTGACCTTAAGGTACTCCTCCGCCCAGGCGCCATAAACTTCGACTTCCGAATAGCGCGCCACCAGTTGCTTGGCATCCAGCTCGCCGGTATCGATGCGGCGCTGCTCGCGCAGGCAATCGTAGGTGGCCTTCAGCGCGGCGTAATAGGCGGCATGGCCGGTGACCACGATGCGCACACCGAGGCTGGCCAGGCGAGCGTGGTCGCGCAGCTTGGGATTGCCGTAGGTGATCAGCATCTTGGGGATGTCGATGTGCGGCACGATCCGCTCCAGGTGCTCGAAGTCCTCGATGCCGACCAGGCAGATGCCGTCGACGCCGGCGGCCTGGTAGGCGCGGGCGCGGGTGATGGTTTCCTCTAGGCCGCTGCCGGCGTTGGTGCGGGCGAGAATGCTCAGCGCCGGGTCGATGCGCGCTTCCAGGGCCGCCTTGAGCTTGCCGACCGCCTCGTCGATGCCGATCAGGTCCACCGCCTTGCCGCCGAAGCGCGCCGGCAGCACGGTGTCCTCGATGGTCAGCGCGGCGATACCGTTGCGTTCCAACTCGGTGACGGTGCGCATCACGTTGAGGGCGTTGCCGTAGCCGTGGTCGGCGTCGGCGAGCACCGGCAGGGTGGCGACGCGGCCGATGCGCGCCGCCTGCTCGACGAACTCGCTGAGGGTGATCAGCGCGATGTCCGGCGCGGCCAGCACCTCCAGCGAGGCGACCGAACCGCCGAGGATGCCGACCTCGAAGCCGAGGTCGCCGGCCATGCGGGCGGACATGGGATCGAACACCGATGCGCAGTGATAGCAGGCATCGGACGCCAGCAGCGCGCGAAAGGCCTCGCGCAGGCTATGGGGAGAAACGCGTTGCATGATCATCCTTCACGGGCAATAGGCGCAGACCGGCTGCGCGATACGGCTCTTCCCTGAGAAACCTCTTTTTAAACAAAGAGTTAAAGCTCCTTGAGCGCCATAGTGGGCGCTCGGACCGCCCCTGTACAGGGGCGGCCATTAGCGGAACGGCGGCTCGTCGAAACTGCGCAGCTTGCGCGAGTGCAGCGAATCCAGCTGACCGCGCAACAGGTCCAGCGCGGCGATGCCGATGCGCAGGTGCTGGTTCACCGCGCGCTCGTAGAAGGCGTTGGCGGCACCGGGCAGCTTGATCTCGCTGTGCAGCGGCTTGTCGGAGACACATAGCAAGGTGCCGTAGGGCACGCGCAGGCGATAGCCCTGGGCGGCGATGGTGCCGCTTTCCATGTCCACCGCCACGGCGCGGGCCAGGTTGATCAGCGGCCGCTCCTGCGCCCAGCGCAACTCCCAGTTGCGGTCGTCGTAGGTCAGCACCGTGCCGGTGCGCAGGCGCTTCTTCAATGCGTCGCCCTGTTCGCCGGTAACGGTGGCCGCCGCTTCCTGCAGCGCCTGCTGCACCTCGGCCAGCGCCGGCAGCGGGATGTTCGGCGGCAGCACGCGGTCGAGGATGCCGTCGCGGCGCATGTAGGCGTGGGCCAGCACGTAGTCGCCGATGGTCTGCGACTGCCGCAGCCCGCCGCAGTGGCCGATCATCAGCCAGCAGTGCGGGCGCAGCACGGCCAGGTGGTCGGTGATGTTCTTGGCGTTGGACGGGCCGACGCCGATGTTCACCAGCGTCACGCCGTGGCCGTCATCGGCGATCAGGTGATAGGCCGGCATCTGGTAGCGGTGCCAGAGCACGCTGTCGATCATTGCCTGCATCTCGCCTTCTTCCATGCCCTTGGCGACCACCACGTTGCCGGGCAGCACCATGCGCACGTAGCGCGGGTTGTCGCGCAGCTGGTCGAGGCCGTAGCGGATGAACTGGTCCACGTAGCGGTGGTAGTTGGTGAGCAGGATCCACGGCTGCACGTGCTGCCAGCCGCTGCCGGTGTAGTGCTGCAGGCGCTTGAGCGAGAAGTCCACCCGCGCCGCGTCGAACAGCGCCAGCGGCATCTGTTCGGCGTGCTGCCAGTCGTACAGGCCGTCGGCCACCTCGTCGCTGGCCGCCGACAGGTCGGTGCTGGGAAAGACCCGCGCCAGCTCCGCCGCCGTCACCCCGGTGCCCGCCAGCTCGTCGCCCTGCGCCACCACGTAGGGATAGGGAATGCTCCGCTCGCTGACCCCGACTTCCACCCGCAGGGTGAAATCGCTCATCAGCGGGCGCAGCTGGCTGAGCAGATAGCCACGAAACGCCTGCGGCTGGGTGATGGTCACGCTGTACACCCCCGGCACCTGCACCTTGGCGTAGGCGCGGGTGCTGGACGAGGTCTCCCCGCCTCTCAGGTAGGTGATGCGCAGCTCGGGATAGCGGAACAGCGCCCGCTGCGCCTCGTCCGGCACGATGCGCTCCTTCACGTAGCGCTTGAGCGCCAGGCTGAGCGCCGAGGCGGCCTGCTGGTACAACTCGGCCAGACGGTCCACGGCCTGTTCCGGGGTGGTGGCGAGGGTAAAGGTGTCGGAAGGGATCAAGGCGGGCATCCTGGTTTACCGGTGAGCACGGAGTATGCCGCAAGTGTATGTGGTGGAGATGACAGGGCGGCAGCGTTCCCTCAAAGCGCAAACGCCAGGTTCACCAGCGCCCCACCCAATGCCAGCCCGCGGGCCTGCCCTCAAGCGACAAAGCAAATAACTGATCTGCTCGTCACGCCCGCACCGATATCCCAGCGAACCCCGACAGAAGCGAAGCGGGACCGTTCAACTCCCCCACCGCCTGCTCGACCTGTTCCACCTGTTCCTCGATGTCCTTGATGCGCTTCTGGTCGTCGCGGTCGGCCTTGCGTTGCGCCGACTTGGCTAATGCCAGCAGGGCCTTGAGTTCGCGCAGGGCTTTTTCCAGCAGGTCGGCATCGGCGCGGCGCTGGGCCTGCTGGCTGTCGGCCGGGGCGGAAGCCAGGGTCGGGGCATCGTCGGTGGCAGGCGGGTCCTGCGGGGCGGCCTTGGCGCCCAGCGCGGCGAGTTCGCTTTCGGCCTGTACGGTCAGCGCTTCGGCCTCGCGCTGTTCGTCCGACGACTCGGCTGCTTCGCTGCCGGGCGAACCGTCGTCGGTCTGAGCGGCAGGCGGCGCTCCCGATGCGGGCACCCCTGCCTCGGTGTAGAGAGCGCCCTGTTCCAGCCCCGCCAAGGCCGAACCACCGCCTCCGCCGCCCTTGAGCACATCGGCCGCGGCGGCCAGGGCGCCGGCCAGTTGCTTGAGTTCGCGCAGCAGCGCCTTGGAGCCGCCGAACAGCAGGATCAACCGTTTCAGCATCTGGATGCGCTCGCGGATCTGCGCGACCTGTTCGCGAGCGCTGCTCTTGCGGGCTTCATCGAAGCGCGTGGTGAGGGAGTCACCAAAGGCGCGGGCCGTCTCGCCGGCCTTCTTCAAGGCTGCGCCGAGGGTCAGCTGTGCGGCGCTTTTCGGGTCGGCCGTCTGCGTGTTGCGCGAAGCGGCTTCATCGCCGCGGCGCGCGACGGGCGCCTTCAATATGGGGGAGGGAGAGTCGAAACGGATGGCCATGGTTGCACTCCTTGCGGTGTCCAACCGTTATCGGCCATCCGGCGGTGAAGTTGATGGGCGGACCCGGGCCCACGCCTACTCCCGCCGCGGCGCGCTGCGCGCCAGCAGCGCATCGATCTCCAGTCCGCGCGGCAGGGTGCCGTAGACGCGGCCGCGCCCTTCCAGGCGGCTGGCGATGAACGCATCGCTGACCGCCGCATTGCCGGCTTCCAGCAGCAGCTTGGCCTGCAGGGCCACAGCTACGTCCTCGGTGAGCTGGCGGGCGCGGTAGTGGATGTCGCCGGTGTCGGAAAAGTCCTGCTTGAGGCGCTGGATATGCGCCGCCAGGCGGGCATCGCCGTGGCCGTCGCCCAGCTCGCTGAACAGCGCATCCAACACACCGGGCTCCTTGGACAGCGCGCGCAGCACGTCCAGGCACTGCACGTTGCCGGAGCCTTCCCAGATGGAGTTGACCGGCGCTTCGCGATACAAGCGCGGCAGGATGGTTTCCTCAACGTAGCCGGCGCCGCCCAGGCATTCGCTGGCCTCGGCGATCATTTCCGGGGCGCGCTTGCAGATCCAGTACTTGCCGATGGCGGTGACCAGGCGGGCGAAGCGCGCTTCCTGCGGATCGTTCGGATTGTCCAGCGCGCGGCCCATGCGCATCGTCAGCGCCAGCGCGGCTTCGCTTTCCAGCGCCAGGTCGGCCAGCACGTTGCGCATCAGCGGCTGCTCGATCAGCAGTTTGCCGCCCACCTGGCGGTGCGCGCAGTGGTGCAGCGCCTGGGTCAGCGCCTGGCGCATCAGGGAGCTGGAGCCGACCATGCAATCGAAGCGGGTCATCGCCACCATCTCGATGATGGTCGGCACGCCGCGCCCTTCCTCGCCGATCATCCAGGCCAGCGCGCCACGGTATTCGATTTCGCTGGAGGCGTTGGCCCAGTTGCCCAGCTTGTTCTTCAGGCGCTGGATGTAGAGCTGGTTGCGCGTGCCGTCCGGGCGGTGGCGCGGCAGCAGGAAGCAGGACAGGCCCTTGTCGGCCTGCGCCAGGGTCAGGAAGGCGTCGCACATCGGCGCCGAGCAGAACCACTTGTGGCCGAGCAGTTCGTAGGCCTGTCCAGGGCCGCCGGCGCCGACCGGGAAGGCACGGGTGGTGTTGGCGCGTACGTCGGTGCCGCCCTGCTTCTCGGTCATCGCCATGCCGATGGTCACGCCGGCCTTCTGTTCCATGGGCAGGTTGCGCGGGTCGTATTCGGTGGCGAGGATCTTCGGCAGCCAGGCGTCGGCAATATCCGGCTGCAACTTGAGCGCCGGCACGGCGGCGAAGGTCATGGTCAGCGGGCAGCCGCTGGCGGCCTCAGCCTGGCTGTGCAGGTAGGTGAGACCGGCGCGCACCACATGGGCGCCGGCCTGCGGGTTCACCCAGGGCAGCGACGGCAGGCCATGTTCGACGGCGGTGCGCATCAGCTCGTGGTAGGCGGGATGGAAGTCCACCTGATCGATACGCTGGCCGTAGCGATCGTGGGTGCGCAGCACCGGCTTGTTCTCGTTGGCCAGAAAGCCGGCGGCCATCAGCGGGCCGCCGGCCAGCGCGCCGTAGGCGTCCAAGCGCGCGTCGCCCCAGCCGCCGTGGAAGCGGCGCACCCACTCCCGCAGCGGCAGGTCCAGGCGGTAGAGGTTGGCGCCATCCAGCGGCGGCACCTGGTTGAAGACCTCGTGGGTTTCGGCGAACTGGTGCAGGCTCATCGCGGGCTCCGGTGACTGGCAGATGCGACAGAGTGAAGCATGGCCGCTTGCCGCGCCGTGAGTGGGAAACTGGACAAACGCGAGGGCAGATAGGCCCGCCCGGAGCGCATCCGGGGGCGGGCCAATGGCGGGTGGAAAGTGTTAAGCTCGCGCGCCATGAACAGACACACTTCCCGCCCCGTCGTCCTCTGTCTGTCCGGCCACGATCCTTCGGGTGGTGCCGGCCTGCAGGCGGACATCGAAGCCCTGCTTGCCCAGGGTTGCCACGCCGCACCGACCGTCACCGCGCTGACCGTGCAGGACACCGTCGACGTCACCGACTTCCGCGTGCTCGATCGCGCCTGGGTGCTGGCCCAGGCCAACGCGGTGATCGCCGACCTGCCCATCGCGGCCGTCAAGCTCGGCATGCTCGGCTCGGTGGAGATGGTCGACACCGTGCTGGAGCTGATGCAGCAGCTGCCCGGCGTGCCGCTGGTCTGCGACCCGGTGCTGCGCGCCGGTGGCGGCGGCTCGCTGGGGCCGGACGATGTCGGCTACGCGATCCGCGAACGACTGTTCCCGGTGGCGGCCATCGCCACGCCGAACCTGCCGGAGGCGCGCATCCTCGCCGAGCTGCCCGACGGCACGCCGGACGAGTGCGCCGAGAAGCTGCTGTCGCACATCCGTCACCTGCTGATCACCGGCGGCCACGGCGAAGAAAGCGAGGTGGTCAACCGCCTGTACAGCCGTGATGGCCAGGTGTGGACGTCCAGTTGCCAGCGCCTGCCGGGCAGCTACCACGGGTCCGGTTGCACCCTGGCCAGCGCACTGGCCGGTCGCCTGGCCCTGGGCGAAGCCCTGCCGAGCGCCGTGCAGTCGGCACTCGATTACACCTGGCGCTGCCTGCGCGACGCCGAGGCCCCGGGTCACGGCCAGTACATCCCGCGCCGCCTGCCGTTGGACTCCCTGTGATGAAGCGCGGTCTGTATGCCATCACCGACAGCGCCCTGCTCGCCGACGGGCGCCTGCTGCCCTATGTGGAAGCCGCGCTGGAAGGCGGCGCGCGCCTGCTGCAATACCGCGAGAAATCCCGCGATCAGGCGCGCCGCTTCGATGAAGCCAGCGCCCTGCGCGAGCTGTGCCAGCGCTACGACGCCGAGCTGATCATCAACGACGATCTGGAGCTGGCCGCGCAACTGGGCGTCGGCCTGCACCTGGGCCAGGAGGACGGCTCGCTGGCCGAGGCTCGCGCGCGTCTCGGCGCAGGCGTACACCTGGGCGCCAGCTGCTATGCCAGCCTGGCGTTTGCCGAGGCCGCCCTGGCGGCCGGCGCGAGCCATCCGGCGTTCGGACGCTTCTATCCGTCGCTGACCAAACCCGGTGAGGCCAAGGCCACGCCTGCGCTGCTGAGCGAGGCGCGCGCGCGCTTCGCCGCGCCGCTGGTGGTGATCGGTGGCATCACCCTGGAAAACGCCCGCCCGCTGGTGGAGCACGGCGCCGACTGGCTGGCCGTGATCAATGCCCTGTTTGCCGCGGATTCGGCCGCCGATGTCGAGCGCCGCGCCCGCGCGTTCTGTTCCCTGTTCCCAACCCTTTGATCCCGAGCCGGCGGGCTGCGGTCCGCCCCTGATTCGCGAGGCCCGCATGTCCCGTTCCGAAATCCTCTTCAACCAGGCCCAGCAGCACATTCCCGGTGGCGTGAACTCGCCGGTGCGCGCCTTCAAGGGCGTCGGCGGCACGCCGCTGTTCATCAAGCACGCCGAAGGCGCCTACATCGTCGATGAGGACGACAAGCGCTACGTCGACTACGTCGGCTCCTGGGGCCCGATGATCCTCGGCCACGCCCATCCGGACGTACTCGACGCGGTACGCCGCCAGCTGGAACACGGCCTGTCCTACGGCGCGCCGACCGCGCTGGAAACCGAGATGGCCGAGCTGGTCTGCTCGCTGGTGCCGTCGATGGAAATGGTGCGCATGGTCAGCTCCGGCACCGAAGCCACCATGAGCGCCATCCGCCTGGCCCGCGGCTTCACCGGCCGCGACACCATCATCAAGTTCGAAGGCTGCTACCACGGCCACTCCGACAGCCTGCTGGTCAAGGCCGGCTCCGGCGCGCTGACCTTCGGCGTACCCAGCTCGCCCGGTGTACCGGCGGCCTTCGCCCAGCACACCCTGACCCTGCCCTACAACGACCTCGACACCGTGCGCGAAACCCTGAGCCAGCGTGGCCAGGAGATCGCCTGCATCATCGTCGAACCGGTGGCCGGCAACATGAACTGCGTGCCGCCGGTGCCGGGCTTCCTGGAAGGCCTGCGCGCGCTGTGCGACGAGCACGGCGTGGTGCTGATCTTCGACGAGGTAATGACCGGTTTCCGCGTCGCCCTTGGTGGCGCCCAGGCGCACTTCGGCGTGACCCCGGACCTCTCCACCTTCGGCAAGATCGTCGGCGGCGGCATGCCGGTCGGCGCCTTCGGTGGCAAGCGCGAGATCATGTCCTGCGTCTCGCCGCTGGGCCCGGTCTACCAGGCCGGCACCCTGTCCGGTAACCCGCTGGCCATGGCCGCCGGCCTGACCACCCTGAAGCTGATCAGCCGTCCCGGCTTCCATGCCGAGCTGGCCGACTACACCAGCCGCATGCTGCAGGGCCTGCAGGACCGCGCCGATGCCGCCGGCATCCCGTTCGTCACCACCCAGGTGGGCGCCATGTTCGGCCTGTATTTCAGCGGCGCCGACAGCATTCAGACCTTCGCCGACGTGATGGCCAGCGATGCGCAGCGTTTCAACCGCTTCTTCCACCTGATGCTGCAAGGCGGCGTGTACCTGGCACCGAGCGCCTTCGAGGCCGGCTTCACCTCCATCGCCCATGGCGAGACCGAGCTGAAGATCACCCTGGACGCGGCCGAGCGCGCCTTCGCGCAGCTGAAGTAACACCGCCAGGACTGCACGGAACGGTGGGAGCGAACTTGTTCGCGAGCTTTTGGCATGACCCCACAAAAGCCTCGCGGACGAGTCCGCTCCCACAATGGCAGGCGCCCCCGCCACCGTCGCAGCAGAATGGCAAATCCCTCCGGGCCGAAAGGCTTTGTAACCCGCGCACGGGTTATCCCATAATGTGCCGGTCGCCTGAACCCGCCTGCCTGTATGGGCGCCCTGGATTCCCATGATTCGCACCAGCCACATTCTGAGCCTGTGCTGTCTGTTGTTCGTTCCCGTGTCGCTGGCCAGTGACAACGACCTGCTGGTACCTGCCACCGGGCGTTGCGCGCTCGACCTGGCGCCCGAACTGCTGAGCGAAGCACTGAACAGTTGCCAGGTGATCGCCCTGGAAGGCGACACCCAGGCGCAGTTCGAATTGGGCGAATTCTTCTACACCGGCCGCCATACCCAGCAGGACCTGCAACAGGCGCTGCGCTGGTACGAAATGGCGTCCCTGCAGGGCCACGCCGAAGCCCAGCGCCGGCTCGGCACCATGTTCTTCAAGGGTGAAGGGGTTCCGGCCAGCAATATCCAGGCCTTCATCGTGCTGAAGATGGCGGCGGTGAACGGCTCGGAAGAGGCGCTGGACGGTGCCGACCTGGTCGCCGAGCAGATGTCCCGGGAGGAGCTGGCGGTGGCCACGCAGATACTCGGCCACATCTTCCGCAGCTACTTGCAGGAGCTGCGGACCATCGACGCCAGCTCACCGCTGGCTCCGTTGCCCTAGTCAGCGTCGATCGTTACCGGCGGGAAGCGCCGCGCTCGATCAGCTCGGCGGCGCGCTGGGTCATGGAAAAGATGTCGGCGTGCTCGATCATGTGGCGGGCGCGGCCGATCCACTCTTCGCGCGGGGTCTGCAGGGTGCGCTGGATGGCGGCGGCAATCGTGGCGTCCGCGGCTTCGGCATCGATCACCTCACCCATCGCGTGATCCGTGATGTAGTGGGCGTAGCCGCACACCTCGGTGGCAATCACCGGCACCCCCGCGATCATCGCTTCCAGCAAGGCCAGCCCGGCCATTTCACTGCGAGCCGGATGCAGGAGCAGGTCGGCGGACCACAGCAATTGGGCAACATCGTCGCGACCGCCCAAAACCTTCAGGCGATCGGCAATGCCCAACTGCTCAGCCAATCCTTCCAGAGATTGCGGCTTGTCCTGCCCGGCCACCCAGACACGGACCCGGTAGCGCAGCTCCTGGGGCAGGGCAGCAATTCCCCGCAGCGCCCGATCGAATCCTTTGCGCCTGAAATCCGAGCCAACCATCATCAGCAAAATGTCATCCGGGGCCAGCCCGTATTGCTGTCGCAGTTCGGGACGAATCTTCGCGTAATCCGCCGGCACACCGCGGGAGCGGTTGATGCCTGGCGGCACGAAATGGATGCGATCCTGCGGTGTCTGGTAGTACTTCTGGTAGATCAGCGATTCCGTTCGGGAAATCATCAGGATCTGGGTGCGAGCGTCACGGCCGAACACCGCCGCCTCCATGGCCAGCGAGCTGCGGGCGCGTGACGTCAAGCGGTACAGCCAGCTGCGCTCAGCGTAGGCCTTCTCGGCGAAGCACACGTCGGCCGCGTAGTAGAAGTCCAGGCCCGGCATCTTGTTGAAGCCCACCACGGCATCCACATCGGCGGGCAGTTCCGCCAGGAAACGTCGGGCGAAGGCGGCATTGGCACCGTGGTTGGTCATGGCCCGCACGGGCAGCAGGACCACTGGAAGGTCTGGTCGCGCGCCTTCCCAACTACGGCTATAGATGGTCACCTCGTGGCCACGCTCGTGCATCAGCTGTGCAAGGGCGAGCATGTCCCTTTCAAGGCCGCCATAAGGGAAGTAGCGGAACAGTGTAAAAGCCAGTTTCAAAATGGGTTCATCCTTTAGGGCCTCGAAGATGCGGACTGGAGTCTGGCGTGTTCTGCCCGGCTAGCCAGAAGCATCCGACCATTTCGAGAGCAAAAATTCCCGAACCGCGACCTCCTTCTCTACTGTCCATAGCCCTGTGGATTGTTCGACTGCCACCGCCAGGTATCCGCCATCATTTCTTCCAGCCCGCGCCGGGCCTTCCAGCCCAGCTCGCGCTCGGCCCGCGACGGGTCGGCCCAGCATTCGGCGATGTCACCCGCTCGTCGGGGGGCGACGCGATAGGCGACGGCACGCCCGCTGGCCTGCTCGAAGGCGTGGATCATCTGCAGCACGCTGTAGCCGGTGCCGGTACCGAGGTTCCAGACATTCACCCCGCCACGGTCCGCCAGTGCATCGAGTGCCTTGAGGTGACCGTCGGCCAGGTCCATGACATGAATGTAATCACGCACGCCGGTGCCATCGACGGTCGGGTAATCGTTGCCGAATACGCCGAGTTCCTTGAGCTTACCGACAGCCACCTGGCTGATATAAGGCAGCAGGTTATTGGGAATGCCCTGAGGATCCTCGCCAATCAGCCCGCTAGGGTGGGCGCCAACCGGGTTGAAGTAGCGCAGCAGCGCAATACTCCAGCGAGGTTCGGAGAGCGACAGGTCACGGAGAATTTCCTCGACCATCAGCTTCGAGCGACCGTAGGGATTGGTCGGCGTACCGGTGGGAAAGTCCTCGCGAATCGGCATCTGCGGTGGCTCGCCATACACGGTGGCCGAGGAGCTGAACACCAGACGGAACACGCCGGCAGCGGTCATCGCCTGACACAGGGTGATGCTGCCAGCGACGTTGTTTTCGTAGTAGCGCAGCGGCTGCTGCACGCTTTCACCGACCGCCTTGAGGCCGGCGAAGTGCATCACGGCTTCAATGGGATGCTCGGCGAACAGCCGGTCGAGCAGCGCGCGGTCACGGATGTCACCCTCGACGAAACGCGGCGCGCGCCCGCAGAGGCGTTCGACGCGCGCCAGGGATTCGAGCGAGCTGTTGCTGAGGTTATCCAACACCAGCACATTCTGGCCCGCTTCGAGCAGTGCCAACACCACATGGGAGCCTATATAGCCAGCGCCGCCGGTAACGAGAATTGTGGGTTTCACGCAATCACTCCTTGTACGACCCTCGCAGGCCGTGGTCCTGGGTTGAATCAGCCCTTACTTGTCCGGCATGGGCATCGGAAACGGCATGACATTGCTGCCGCCCTTCGCCTCGCTGATTTTAGGCGTGCCCAGCCGTTCCACCTCATCGATGCGGATGATCGCGTGCATCGGCACGAAGCTGCGCAGCACGCCCTCGAACTGGGCCTTGAGCTTTTCCTCGCTGGGGTCGACAACCATCTGCGTGCGCTCGCCGAACACGAACTCCTCGATTTCCAGAAATCCCCACAGATCGCTCTGGAAGATCTGCTTGGCGTACATCTCGTACACCTGGCCCTGGTTGAGGAAGATGACCTTGAAAATGGGGGCTTCGCGTTTACTCATTGGATACTTTCGGCAGCAACAGGTTGGTCAAGGGATGATAAGCCCCGGGTCGCCCGGACATGGGTGCCGTTCAGCGATGCTTCGAAGCGTCGCCAGTTTTCCAGCTGTTTGGAACGGTCATTTTCCCGGTGCCAGAGGTGCAGGACCGGTACGGCGAAACGCCCATCCTTGATGCGCACGCCGGCGCGCAACAGGCGCACGGCAAAGTCGGAATCCTCATAGCCCCAGCCGGAGAAGGCTTCGTCCATGCCATCGACGGTATGGAAATCATGCGCCCAGACGCCGAAGTTGCAGCCCCGATACACACGCCAATCGCCAGCCTTGCGATCACGCCAGGCCCCAAGATTCAGGCGAAGCCAGCCAAACGCCTTGTTCACATCCTTCCCGAGCCATCCCTTGAACCACTGCCATTTGGACCAAAGCGCTGGCGCATGGGGACAGGACGAGGTCAGCAGTTCCCGGGTAAAGCCTTCGGCAAGCAGGATCCTGCTCCCCGCCACGCTCTTGCCCGGTTCGGCAAGCTTCAGGTGCATCGCGACAAAATCCGGAAACGGCACACAGTCGCCGTCGATAAAGACCAGATAATCGCCCTCGGCTTTGATGGCAGCCCGATTCCTGATGGCGGCCAACCGGAACCCACGATCTTCATGCCACACATGTTTCAGACGTTTGCCAAGAAGCGCCTGCCAGTGCCGGACTACACGGGACGTTTCTGCGCCGGAGCCATCATCGGCAATCAAGATTTCCCAGTCGGTTTCTTGAACTCCCTGCTGTTGCTGCAACCCATGCAGCACAGCATCGAGTGCATCCGGCCGGTTGTACGTAGAAACGATTAGGGAAAGCTTCATACTTCAACCCTGGGGCTTACACCAAGCCCGAACGAGGTAACTGGAGCCAAAAAAAAGCGGCGCAGCATAGCACATCGCCAGTGACAACCCACGACCACACATCCCGCCGCCTATGGCCGCTGCGTAGCCAGCCCCCTATAATCCGCGCTCCTTCCGCCCGACCCATTCCCGTACACATGGCCAAGAAGCTCTACATCGAAACCCACGGCTGCCAGATGAACGAGTACGACAGCTCGCGCATGGTCGACCTGCTGGGCGAACATCAGGCCCTGGAACTCACCGACAAGGCCGAAGAGGCCGACGTGATCCTGCTCAACACCTGCTCGATCCGCGAAAAGGCCCAGGAGAAGGTGTTCTCCCAGCTCGGCCGCTGGCGCGAGCTGAAGCAGGACAATCCGCAACTGGTGATCGGTGTCGGTGGCTGCGTGGCCAGCCAGGAAGGCGCGGCGATCCGTGACCGTGCACCCTATGTAGACGTGGTGTTCGGTCCGCAGACCCTGCACCGTCTGCCGGAGATGATCGATGCGGCGCGCACCACCCAGACGCCGCAGGTGGACATCTCCTTCCCGGAAATCGAGAAGTTTGACCGCCTGCCCGAGCCGCGCGTGGATGGCCCCAGCGCCTACGTGTCGATCATGGAAGGCTGCAGCAAGTACTGCACCTTCTGCGTGGTGCCCTATACCCGCGGCGAGGAAGTCAGCCGCCCGCTGGATGACGTGCTGGGCGAGATCATCCACCTGGCCGAGAACGGCGTAAAGGAAGTCACCCTGCTGGGCCAGAACGTCAACGGTTACCGCGGCGAGAACGGTGATGGCGGCATTACCGACTTTGCCGAGCTGCTCTATCTCGTTGCCGCAATCGACGGCATCGAGCGCATCCGCTACACCACCAGCCACCCGCTGGAGTTCTCCGACGCGCTGATCCAGGCCCACGCCGAGATCCCGGAACTGGTGAAGTTCGTGCATCTGCCGGTGCAGTCCGGCTCTGACCGGGTGCTGGCGGCCATGAAGCGCAACCACACCGCGCTGGAATACAAGTCGCGCATCCGCAAGCTTAGGGCGGCGGTACCGGAGATGTGCATCAGCTCGGACTTCATCGTCGGCTTCCCCGGCGAGACCGACCGGGATTTCGAGCAGACCATGAAGCTGATCGAGGAGGTCGGTTTCGACTTCTCGTTCTCCTTCGTCTACAGCGCCCGCCCCGGCACGCCGGCCGCCGACCTGGCCGACGACACGTCGGAAGAGGTGAAGAAGCAGCGTCTGCAGATCCTCCAGCAGCGCATCAACCAGCAGGGCTTCGAGATCAGCCGGCGCATGGTGGGTAGCACCCAGCGCATCCTGGTGACCGACTACTCGAAGAAGGACCCGGGCATGCTGCAGGGCCGCACCGAGAACAACCGCATCGTCAATTTCCGCTGCGACAACCCGCAGCTGATCGGCCAGTTCGCCACAGTACACATCGACGACGCCCTGCCCCACTCGCTGCGCGGCACGCTGCTGGATTGAACCCGGAAAACCTGTGGGAGCGAATTCATTCGCGAGCTTTTTTGCAGGCCCCGCCTGGAGACTCGCGGACAAGTCCGCTCCCACAGTAGCCGCTCCGGCTGCTCTCCGACACGACGAATAACCGCCCGCTGACACTCCCCTCCTTCCCGCCCGACCTCCCCGGCGCTATCCTTGCCCTCATCGTTACTGCCCAAGGCATCCTTAAGCCCCTTGAACACCTCCACCGAGCATCACCATTTCACCCTCGAACCCTTCGAAGCCCGTCGCTTCGCCAATCTCTGCGGACAATTCGACGAACACCTGCGCCTGATCGAACAGCGCCTGGCGGTGGAAATCCGCAACCGGGGCAATCAGTTCGAGCTGGTCGGCGACAAGCGCCATACGCAGAACGTCGAGAATCTCCTGCGCCGCCTGTATCGCGAAACCAAGAGCGTCGAACTCTCGCCCGAACTGGTCCACCTGTTCCTGCAGGAATCGGCCATGGTCGAGCTGGAAGCCGGCAAGGCCGACGCCGGGGTCGCGCTGCGCACCAAGAAGGGCATGATCCGCCCGCGCGGCGCCAACCAGCAGCGCTACGTCAAGGCGATCCTCGACAACGACATCAACTTCGGCATCGGCCCGGCCGGCACCGGCAAGACCTACCTGGCGGTGGCCGCCGCAGTCGACGCGCTGGAGCGCGAACAGGTGCGCCGCATCCTGCTGGTGCGCCCGGCGGTCGAGGCCGGCGAGAAGCTCGGCTTCCTGCCCGGCGACCTGGCACAGAAGATCGACCCCTATCTGCGCCCGCTCTACGACGCGCTGTACGAGATGCTCGGCTTCGAGCACGTGGCGCGCCTGATCGAGAAGCAGGTGATCGAGATTGCGCCGCTGGCCTACATGCGTGGCCGCACGCTGAACAACAGCTTCATCATCCTCGACGAGAGCCAGAACACCACGCTGGAACAGATGAAGATGTTCCTCACGCGCATCGGTTTCGGCTCCACGGCGGTGATCACCGGCGACATCACCCAGGTCGACCTGCCACGCGGCACCAAGAGCGGCCTGGCTCATGTGATCAAGGTGCTCAAGGACGTGCCGGGCATCAGCTTCACCCACTTCCAGCCCAAGGACGTGGTACGCCATCCGCTGGTGCAGCGAATCGTCGAAGCCTACGAGCGCTTCGAGGACGAGCAGGCCACCAGCCGCTCGAACCGTCACACCCCCGCCGACAACGACCCGGGCGCACGGACCGACGACCATGCTTGAGCTGGATTTGCAGCTGGCCAGCAACGGTCAGCACCCGGCCGAGGCCGATTTCCGCCGCTGGTGCGAACTAGCCCTGCGCCAGCGCAGCGGCGATTCGGAACTGACCATCCGCCTGGTCGACGAAGACGAAGGCCGCGAACTGAACCGCACCTGGCGGCACAAGGACTACGCCACCAACGTGCTGTCCTTCCCGGCGGACGTACCCGACGAATTCCTGGATATCCCGCTGCTCGGCGATCTGGTCATCTGCGTGCCGGTGGTCGAACGCGAAGCAACGGAACAGGGCAAGGCCCCG
This sequence comes from Pseudomonas sp., assembly GCF_035497915.1. Taxonomy (GTDB): domain Bacteria; phylum Pseudomonadota; class Gammaproteobacteria; order Pseudomonadales; family Pseudomonadaceae; genus Serpens. The sequence continues at coordinate 61,901 of NZ_DATJCS010000025.1, read as the reverse complement.
GAGGCCCACTGGGCCCACCTGGTCATCCATGGCTGCCTCCATCTGCTCGGCTACGATCACATCGACGATGCCGAAGCCGAGGAAATGGAAAGCCTGGAACGCGATCTGCTGGCCGAACTGGGGTATCCCGACCCCTACGCCGGCGATGACTACTGAGCAAAGGAACCATGAGCGTAGATCGATCTAGTGAACACAGGTCCTGGCTGGAACGGATCACCCAGGCCTTTGTCCATGAGCCTCGCAACCGCGAGGAACTCCTGGAGGTTCTCCAGGATGCCCACGAAAACCACCTGCTCGACCGGCAGGCCCTCTCCATCGTCGAGGGCGCCATCCAGGTCGCCGACCTGCAGGCACGCGACATCATGGTGCCGCGCTCGCAGATGGTCAGCATCCGTGCCGACCAGTCGCCCCGCGAGTTCCTGCCGATGATCATCGAGGCCGCGCACTCCCGCTATCCGGTGATTGGCGAAGGCCCCGCCGACGTACTCGGCATCCTGCTGGCCAAGGACCTGGTGCCGATGATGCTGCAGCAGCCCGACCAGCCCTTCGATCTGCGCTCGGTGCTGCGCCCGGTCACCTTCGTGCCGGAGTCCAAGCGCCTCAACGTACTGCTCAGGGAATTTCGCAGCACCCGCAACCACATGGCCCTGGTGATCGACGAGTACGGCGGTGTCGCCGGCCTGGTGACCATCGAGGACGTGCTGGAGCAGATCGTCGGCGACATCGAGGACGAGCACGATGTCGAGGAAGACAGCTATATCAAGCCACTGCCCAGCGGCGACTTCATCGTCAAGGCGCAGACCCCGCTGGACAGCTTCAACGAGTTTTTCGAGAGCGAATTCCCCGAGGAAACCTTCGAAAACGTCGGCGGCCTGGTGGTCAACGCCTTCGGCCATCTGCCCAAGCGCAACGAAGTGACCGAGATCGGCGGCTACCGCTTCCGCATCCTCACCGCCGACAGCCAGAACGTGCACCTGCTGCGCATGACGCCGATGGAGTCCTAACAGGACCAAGAACTCGCGACTGAAGTCGCTCCTACGGATCAGCACCGTTTTTTTGTAGGAGCGGCTTCAGCCGCGATTGCTTCGCACCCCGCCCACCCTTGCCTCCCAGCGCGCATTGCCGCTAGCCTCCCGGCTCCTCCGTATTCGCACAAGGATTGCCCATGCGCTGGATCACCCAGCCCGGCTGGATCGGCCATGTCATCGCCCTGGCCGCCGGCGCCCTGACGCCGCTGGCCTTCTCGCCCTTCGATCTGTGGCCGCTGCTGCTGCTGTCCATCGCCCTGTTCTACCTGGGCCTGCGCCACGTCAGCGGCCGCGCCGCCGTGGCGCGCGGCTGGTTCTACGGCTTCGGGGTGTTTGCTGCCGGCACCAGTTGGGTCTACGTCAGCATCCATGACTACGGCGCCGCCTCGGTGCCGCTGGCATTGCTGCTCACCGTGGCCTTTGTCGCCGGACTCGGCCTGCTGTTCGCGCTGCTGGCCTGGCTATGGGCGCGCTGGCTGCGCAGCGGCACGCCGCTGATCGACGCCCTGGCCTTCGCCGCGCTCTGGGTGGCGCTGGAAGCCTTCCGCGGCTGGTTTCTCACCGGCTTCCCCTGGCTGTATGCCGGCTACAGCCAGCTGTACGGCCCGCTGGCCAGCCTGGCGCCGCTGGGCGGGGTGTGGCTGCTGTCTTTCCTGCTGGTGCTGTCCGCCACGCTGATCGTCGAGCTGGCCCGCGTACGCGACAGCAAACTGCTGCTGGGCACCGCGCGGCTGCTGCTGTTCGCCCCCTGGCTGCTCGGTCTGCTGCTGGGCGGCTACAGCTGGACCACGCCCAAGGGCGAGCCGCTCAGCGTCGTCGCCATCCAGGGCAATGTGCCGCAACTGCTCAAGTGGGAGCCGCAGCAGCTCAATGCCCAATTGGCGCTGTACCGCGACCTGACCCTGGCCGCGCCCCGGGCGGACCTGATCGTCTGGCCGGAAACCGCCGTGCCGGTGCTGCGCCACCATGTGGAGCCCTATCTGGCGGCCTTGGGCGAGCATGCCCGCGAACGCAATGCCGCACTGATCACCGGCCTGCCCGTGCGCCAGCCGAACGCCGAGGGCGAGCTGCGCTACTACAACGGTCTGACCAGCCTGGGCGAGGGCTCCGGCACCTACCTGAAGCAGAAACTGGTGCCGTTCGGCGAGTACGTACCGCTGCAGGATGTGCTGCGCGGCCTGATCGAGTTCTTCAACCTGCCGATGTCCGATTTCGCGCGGGGCACGGCCGATCAGCCGCTGCTGCAGGCGCGCGGTTACCAGTTGGCACCGTTCATCTGCTACGAAGTGGTCTACCCGGAATTCGCCGCCGGCCTGGCGGCGCAGAGCGACATCCTGCTCACCGTCAGCAACGACACCTGGTTCGGCTCCTCCATCGGCCCGCTGCAGCACCTGCAGATGGCGCAGATGCGCGCCCTGGAAGCCGGACGCTGGATGATCCGCGCCACCAACAACGGCGTCACCGCGCTGATCGATCCGCACGGACGCATCAGCCAGCAGTTGCCGCAGTTCGAACAGGCCACCCTGCGTGGTGACGTGGTGCCGATGCAGGGCCTGACGCCCTATCTGCGCTGGCGCGGCTGGCCCATGGCACTGCTGCTGGCAGCCATGCTGGGCTGGGCGCTGTATCGGCGCGTTCGGCAACCGCGCGCCTGATGCCAATCACCGCTCGCCGGCATACTCAGTTTCCCTAGTCGAAGGGGGGTCATGTATGCTAGCGGGCTTTCGAATTCCCTCCCCTTCCCAGCGCCAGTAGCCATGCACGAACAGTATCAGCCCAGCGAAATCGAACCCGCCGCGCAGTCCCACTGGGACGCCAAGGACTCCTTCAAGGTCGGCGAACAGCCCGGCAAGGACACCTACTACTGCCTGTCGATGTTCCCCTACCCGAGCGGCAAGCTGCACATGGGGCACGTGCGCAACTACACCATCGGCGACGTGATTGCCCGCTACCAGCGCATGCTGGGCAAGAACGTGCTGCAACCGATGGGCTGGGACGCCTTCGGCATGCCGGCCGAAAACGCCGCCATGAAGAACCAGGTGGCGCCGGCCAAGTGGACCTACGAGAACATCGCCTACATGAAATCCCAGCTGAAGAGCCTGGGCCTGGCGATCGACTGGTCGCGCGAAGTCACCACCTGCAAGCCGGACTACTACCGCTGGGAACAGTGGCTGTTCACCCGCCTGTTCGAGAAGGGCGTGATCTACCGCAAGAACGGCACCGTGAACTGGGACCCGGTGGACCAGACCGTGCTGGCCAACGAGCAGGTGATCGACGGGCGCGGCTGGCGCTCCGGCGCGCTGGTCGAGAAGCGCGAGATCCCCATGTACTACTTCCGCATCACCGCCTACGCGGAAGAGCTGCTCGCCGACCTGGACAAGCTCGATGGCTGGCCCGAGCAGGTCAAGACCATGCAGCGCAACTGGATCGGCAAGAGCTTCGGTGCCGACATCGTCTTCGACTATGACGTCGACAGCATCGGCACCGACGGCCAGCTGAAGGTCTACTCGACCCGCCCGGACACCCTGATGGGCGCCACCTACGTGGCTGTGGCCGCCGAGCACCCGCTGGCGATCCGCGCCGCCGAGAACAATGCCGAACTGGCCGCGTTCATCGCCGAATGCAAGGCCGGCTCCGTGGCCGAGGCCGACATGGCCACCATGGAAAAGAAGGGCATGCCCACCGGGCAGTTCGTCATCCACCCGCTCAACGGCCAAAAGCTGCCGGTGTTCGTGGCCAACTACGTGCTGTGGGGCTATGGCGAAGGCGCCGTGATGGCCGTGCCGGCCCATGACGAGCGCGACTTCGAATTCGCCAACAAGTACCGCCTGCCGATCGTTCAGGTGTACCGCGCCGACGGCAAGGACTTCAGCGCCAGCGAGTGGCAGGACTGGTACGCCGACAAGAGCGGTCTGACCACCGTCAATTCCGCCCAGTACGACAACCTGGAGTTCCAGGCCGCCTTCGACGCCATCGTCGCCGACCTGGAAGCCGCCGAGCACGGCGCCCGCAAGACCCAGTTCCGCCTGCGCGACTGGGGCATCAGCCGCCAGCGCTACTGGGGCTGCCCGATCCCGATCATCCACTGCCCGAGCTGTGGCGACGTGCCGGTGCCGGAAGACCAGCTGCCGGTCGTGCTGCCCGAGGACGTGGTGCCGGACGGCACCGGCTCGCCGCTGGCCAAGATGCCGGAGTTCTACACCTGCACCTGCCCGAAGTGCGGCACTGCGGCCAAGCGCGAAACCGACACCATGGACACCTTCGTGGAATCGTCCTGGTACTTCGCCCGCTACGCCTCGCCGCAGTATGACCAGGGCATGGTCGACCCGGCTGCCGCCAACCACTGGCTGCCGGTCGACCAGTACATCGGCGGCATCGAGCACGCCATCCTGCACCTGCTGTATGCGCGCTTCTTCCACAAGCTGATGCGCGACGAAGGCCTGGTCAGCTCCGATGAGCCGTTCACCAACCTGCTGACCCAGGGCATGGTGGTCGCCGAAACCTACTACCGCAGCCTGCCCAACGGCGGCAAGGACTGGTTCAACCCGGCGGATGTGGAAATCGAGCGCGACAGCAAGGCCAAGATCGTGGCCGCCAAGCTGAAGAGCGACGGCCTGCCGGTGGAAATCGGCGGCGTGGAGAAGATGTCCAAGTCCAAGAACAACGGCGTGGACCCGCAGGCGATGATCGACGCCTACGGCGCCGACACCTGCCGCCTGTTCATGATGTTCGCTTCGCCGCCGGACATGAGCTGCGAGTGGTCGGACGCCGGCGTCGAGGGCGCCAACCGCTTCCTGCGCCGCGTCTGGCGTCTGGCCCACAACCATGTCAGCGCCGGCCTGCCGGGTGCGCTGGATCTCGCCAGCCTGGCCGACGAGCAGAAGGCCGTGCGCCGCGCCATTCACCTCGCCATCAAGCAGGCCAGCACCGATGTCGGCCAGAACCACAAGTTCAACACCGCCATCGCCCAGGTGATGACGCTGATGAACGTGCTGGAGAAGGCCCCGACCGCCAGCGCACAGGACCGCGCCCTGCTGCAGGAGGGCCTGGAAACCGTGGCCCTGCTGCTCGCGCCGATCACCCCGCACATCTGCCACGCGCTGTGGCAGCAACTGGGCAAGGCTGGCGACATCATCGACGCCGCCTGGCCGAGCGTCGACGAAAGCGCCCTGGTGCAGGACACCCTGACCCTGGTGGTGCAGGTCAACGGCAAGCTGCGCGGCCAGATCGACGTGCCGGCCAGCGCCAGCCGCGAAGCCGTGGAAGCCGCCGCCCGCGCCAACGAGAACGTCCTGCGCTTTACTGAAGGCCTGACGATTCGCAAGGTGATCGTGGTACCCGGCAAGCTGGTCAACATCGTCGCCAACTAACCGCGCCATCCGCCCCGGCGCCGCCGGGGCGATCGCTCAGGAGACCGCCCGATGCCGCATCGCTTCCTGCTGATCCTCGCCGCCACGCTGCTGCTCGGCGCCTGCGGTTTCCAGCTGCGCGGCACCGGCGGCGGCGAGGCGTTCGCCCTGCGCGAGCTGGACCTGCGCGCCGAGGACCGCTACGGCGACGCCGCCCGCCAGTTGCGCACGCTGCTGGAGACCCGTGGCGTGCGTGTCCATCCGGGCGCGCCCTACCAACTGGTGCTGCTGGAAGAAGAAGTCGACCAGCGCACCGCCAGCTTCACCAGCGGCGCACGCAGCGCCGAATACGAGCTGACCGCCGCACTGGATTACCAGATCCGCAGCCGCCAGCACCCCCTGCTGGAAAACCGCCTGGAAACCCAGAAGGTGGTGGCCCACGACCAGAACAACCTGATCGGCTCGGAGCAGGAACGCCAGCAACAGCTGGAGGAAATGCGCCGCGATCTGCTACAGCAACTGGTGCGCCGCCTGCAGGTGCTCTCCCCCGCCGAGCTCGAACGCCTCGACGCCCAGGCCACGGCCAAGGCGCAGGCCGAACAGCGCGCCGCTCCATGAAGCTGTCTCCGGCCCAGCTCGGCAAGCATCTGCAAGGGTCGCTGGCGCCCGTGTACGCGGTCAGCGGCGACGAGCCGCTGCTCTGCCAGGAGGCCTGCGATGCCATTCGCGCCGCCGCCCGCAGTCAGGGCTTCGGCGAACGCCAGGTATTCCATGCGGAAGCCAACTTCGACTGGGGCCAGCTCTACGAGGCGGGCGCCAGCCTGTCGCTGTTCGCCGAAAAGCGCCTGATCGAACTGCGCCTGCCGTCCGGCAAGCCCGGCGACAAGGGCGCCAGCGCCCTGCTCGATTACCTGGCGCGCCCTGCCGAGGACACCGTGCTGCTGCTGCAGCTGCCCAAGCTGGATGGCAGCAGCCAGAAGACCAAATGGGCCAAGGCGCTGATCGAGGGTCAGGCCAGCCAGTTCGTGCAGATCTGGCCAGTGGATGCCCAGCAGTTGCCGCAATGGATCAACCAGCGCCTGGGCCAGGCGGGTCTCGCCGCCACTCCGGAGGCGGTGGAGCTGATCGCCGCGCGGGTGGAAGGCAATCTGCTGGCCGCCGTGCAGGAAATCGAAAAGCTCAAGTTGTTGGCCGAGGGGCAGAAGATCGATGCGGACACCGTGCAGGCCGCCGTGGCCGACAGCGCGCGCTTCGACGTCTTCGGCCTGATCGACGCCGCCCTGGCCGGACAGGCGCCGCACGCGCTGCGCATGCTGGAAGGCCTGCGCGGCGAGGGACTGGAGGCGCCGGTGATTCTCTGGGCGCTGGCCCGCGAGGTACGCCAGTTGGCCAACCTGGCATTCCAGCATGAGCAGGGCCTGCCGCTGGAGCGCGCCTTCGCCCAGTGCCGGCCGCCGGTGTGGGACAAGCGCCGCCCGCTGCTTTCCCGCGCGCTGCAACGCCACAGCGCCAGCCGCTGGGGCCAGCTGCTGCGCGACGCCCAGCGCATCGACGCGCAGATCAAGGGCCAGGCCGCCGGCGACCCCTGGGCGGGGCTGGCCAGCCTGACCCTGCAGATCGCCGGGCTGCGTTTGCCGCTGCCGAACCTATAGGGCGGACAACGTCTTTCTCGGCCGCCGCGGCGGACACACCCTGGCGGCCGGACAGCGCCGACCGCCTACGGCAACAAACCAGATCACGCTGGACAATTTCTGCACAACCCCTATGATGCGCGCCAGTCACCGACCCACTGGAGAACCTGCATGGCCAAACAACCCAAGCGGCCAAACAAGGCCAAGTCCCTCGTCGCCCAGCCCCTGTTCCGCAGCCGCCAGGAACAGCCGAAAAAGGGCAAGGGCAGCTACCGTCGCGAAGCCTCCCAGCACAACTGGGAGGCTTCCGTCGTTCTGGCCGCCTGAATTTTTTCAGCCATGATAAGGTCTTGTTCCATAAGTCGATTTCGAGACCGCTTCGCATGCCGTTCTTTCCGGCCGCCCTACGGCCTCCCCTGCTGATCGCCTCCGTCGCTCTCCTGCTCTTCGCCGTCAGCCTGCCGCTTTCCTCCAGCGCCGAGCCCCGCCGGAGCCTCGCCGAAATGCGCGAGGAACACATCAGTTTTGCCGCCTGGCTCGCCGAGTTTCGCCGCGAGGCGCTGCACGCCGGCATCGCCCCGGACATTCTCGACGCCGCCCTGCGCGGCCTGCGCCCCGACGCCGAGGTGATCAAGGCCGACCGCAGCCAACCGGAATTCACCCGACCGATCTGGGAATACCTGGACGGCGCCCTGTCGCTGCGCCGCCTGGCGCGCGCCGAGCAACTGCTGGAAGAACACGCCGCCCTGCTACACCGCATCGAGCAGCACTATGGCGTGGACCGCCAGACGCTGGTGGCCATCTGGGGCCTGGAGAGCAACTTCGGCCAGACCCAGGGCAGCAAGTCGGTGATCCGTTCACTGGCCACCCTGGCCCATGAGGGGCGTCGCCCGGAATTCGCCCATCAGCAGCTCATCGCCGCCCTGCAGATCCTTCAGCAGGGCGACATCACCCCGCGCCGCATGCGCGGTTCCTGGGCCGGCGCCATGGGCCAGACCCAGTTCATTCCCACCACCTACCAGCGTTACGCGGTGGACTTCGACGGCGACGGGCGGCGCGACATCTGGAACTCGACCGCCGATGCGCTCGCCTCCACCGCCCACTACCTGCAGCGTTCCGGCTGGCGACTGGGCCAGCCCTGGGGATTCGAGGTCGGCCTGCCGGCCAATTTCGACTATTCCCATGCCGATCCCCAGGCACGCAAGACCCTGCTGGAATGGCAGCAACTGGGCGTTTCCATTCCCGACCTGCCGCCGCAGTACGGGGACCAGGAAGCCAGCCTGCTGCTGCCGGCCGGACACCTGGGGCCGGCCTTCCTGACCCTGGCGAACTTCCGCGCCATCCTCAAGTACAACAACTCCAGCGCCTACGGCATGGCCATCGGCCTGTTCGGCGATCGGCTGAGCGGCAACGGCGAAATCTCCGCCCGCTGGCCCTACCACGAGCGGCCGCTGTCCCGGGCCGAGCGCATCGAACTGCAGGAGCGCCTCACCCGTCTGGGTTATACGCTGGGCGAGCCGGACGGCATCATCGGCGCCAACAGTCGACAGGCGATCCGCGCTTTCCAGATGGACCACGGCCTGGCCGCCGACGGCTTTGCCAGTTCCTCGCTGCTCAAGCGGCTGCGCCGGGAGACCGGCAGGCGGTAGCCGGCAAGGACTGTGGGAGCGAATTCACTCGCGAGCTTCGGGGTGCGGCCTGCACGAAGAGCTCGCGGACAAGTCCGCTCCCACAGCCCATGCAGAACGAAAAGGCGATCCGAGGATCGCCTTTTCGTTTCCGCAGCGGATCAGTTGATCTTCCCGCCATGCGCCTGCTGGTCGGCGTGGTAGGAGGAGCGCACCAGCGGGCCGGAGGCGACGTTCTTGAAGCCCATCTTCGCGCCTTCCTCGGCGAACCAGGCGAAGGTGTCCGGATGCACGAAGCGCTGCACGGCGAGGTGCTCGCGCGACGGCTGCAGGTACTGGCCGAGGGTCAGCATGTCCACGTCGTGCTCGCGCAGACGGTGCATCACCTCGATCACTTCCTCGTCGGTCTCGCCCAGGCCGAGCATCAGGCCGGACTTGGTCGGCACGCCCGGCACGCGCTTCTTGAAGTTTTCCAGCAGGTCCAGCGACCACTCGAAGTCCGAACCCGGGCGCGACGCCTTGTACAGGCGCGGCACGGTTTCCAGATTGTGGTTGAACACGTCCGGCGGCTCGGTGGCGGTGATATCCAGGGCGATGTCCATGCGGCCGCGATAGTCCGGCACCAGGGTTTCCAGCTGCACGTTGGGCGACAGCTTGCGGATCTCGCGCAGGCAGTCGGCGAAATGCTGGGCGCCGCCGTCGCGCAGGTCGTCGCGGTCCACCGAGGTGATCACCACGTAGCGCAGGCGCAGGTCGGCGATGGCCTGCGCCAGGTTCATCGGCTCGTCGGCATCCAGCGGCTTGGGCCGGCCGTGGCCGACGTCGCAGAACGGGCAGCGACGGGTACAGATGTCGCCCATGATCATGAAGGTGGCGGTGCCACCGGAGAAACACTCGCCCAGGTTCGGGCAGGAGGCCTCTTCACAGACGCTGTGCAGGCGATGCTTGCGCAGCAGTTGTTTGATCCGGTCCACCTCGGGCGACACCGGTACGCGAACCCGGATCCAGTCCGGTTTCTTCGGCAGTTCCTCGGTGGGGATGACCTTGACCGGAATGCGCGCCACCTTCTCGGCGCCACGCAGCTTGGTGCCCGTTTCCAGCTTGGCCGGCTTGCCGGCGTTTTCCTGACTGCTCATAGCGATTCGATCCCGCCCTCGAGGGCCTTGAAACCTGCATAGTCGAGGTGTGTGACGAGCTGATCGCGCAGGCGGGCACTCACCTCGGGAAAATCGATGGGTCGCCCCAACAGCTCACGCAGCTGGGTCATGGCCAGGCCGGCATAGCCACAGGGGTTGATGCGCCGGAAGGGCTCCATGTCCATGTCCAGGTTCAGCGCCAGGCCATGGAAGGAGCAGCCACGGCGAATGCGCAGCCCCAGCGAGGCGATCTTGGCGCCGTCGACGTAGACGCCGGGCGCGTCGGGGCGCGCCGCCGCCGTCACGCCGTAGCTGGCCAGCAGGTCGACCAGGCTCTGCTCGATGCGGCTGACCAGGTCGCGCACGCCCAGGTCGTGGCGGCGCACATCGATCAGCAGATAGATCACCAGTTGGCCGGGGCCGTGATAGGTCACCTGGCCGCCACGGTCCACCTGCACCACCGGAATGTCGCCCGGAAACAGCACGTGTTCGGCCTTGCCGGCCTGGCCCTGGGTGAATACCGACGGATGCTGGAGCAGCCAGATCTCATCGCCGGTTCGTTCGTCACGTTCCTGGGTGAAGCGCTGCATGGCCTGCCAGGTCGGCAGGTAATCCACCAGACCGAGCTCGCGCACCCCCAGCAGCCTGGGCTCCATCAGAGCACCATGTGCACGCGCCCGGTGGCGCGCAGATCCATGTGGATGGCCTGCAGCTGGTCGGTACTGGAAGCGGTGATCAGCACCTGCACGGACATGAAGCGCCCCTTGCTGCTGTCCCGCAGCACCAGGCTGCCTTCATCGAAGTCGGCGACATGCCGGCGCATGATGTCGATGACCAGTGCGGCGAAGCCTTCGCCGGCATCGCCGATCACCTTGATGGGATAATGCTCGCAGGGAAATTCGATCCTGGGAGCCTGAACGTCGGAATGGGTCATAACTACAACTTCCCCAAGAATGGACTCGTGATCCACAAGCACGACAGCCCGCCGGTGGGCGGGCTGTCGTCGCTACGACCGGTCAGTTGAACAAGCCGTAGAAAAACAGTCGGATACTATCCCAGAGGCGGGCGAAAAAGCCACCCTGCTCCACCCCTTCCAGGGCGATCAGGTCCGCGCTGTGGATCAGCTGGTCGCCATCGCGCACCTCTACCTTGCCGATCACTGCGCCCTGCTCGATCGGAGCCATCAGTTGGCGGTCCAGCTGCAGCGTTGCCTGCAGCTGCTGGCTGCGGCCGCGCGGCACGGTCAGGGTAAGGTTCTCGCGCAGGCCGGCCTGGATCTCGTCCTCCGCGCCCTTCCAGACCCGGGCCCGGGTGAGGGCCTGGCCCTTCTCGTAGAAGGTGCGGGTTTCGAAGAAGCGGAACCCGTAGGTGAGCAGCTTCTGCGTCTCGGCCGAGCGCGCCTCCTCGCCGCTGGTGCCGAATACCGCGGTGATCAGCCGCTGGCCATCGCGCTCGGCGGATGCCACCAGGCAGTAACCCGCCTCGTCGGTGTGCCCGGTCTTCAGCCCATCCACCGTCGAATCGCGCCACAGCAGAAGGTTGCGGTTGGGCTGGCGGATGTTGTTCCAGAAGAATTCCTTCTGCTTGTAGAGGGCGTAATGCTGGGGATCGTCGTAGATGATCGCGCGCGCCAGCTTGGCCATGTCATGCGCAGAGGAGTAATGCTCCGGGTGCGGCAGCCCGGTGGCGTTGCGGAACTGGGTGTTGTCCAGCCCGAGGCGATCGGCCTGCTGGTTCATCAGGTCGGCGAAGGCCTCCTCGCTACCGGCGATGTGTTCGGCCAGCGCCACGCTGGCGTCATTGCCGGACTGGATGATCACCCCGTGCAGCAGGTCGTTGACCGACACCTCACTGCCGACCTGGATGAACATGCGCGAACCGCCGGTGCGCCAGGCCTTTTCGCTGACCCGGACCAGATCCTCCTCGCGGATCTGCCCGCGATTGATTTCCAAGGTGGCGATGTAGGCGGTCATCAGCTTGGTGAGGCTGGCCGGCGGCAGGCGCTCGTCGGCGTTTTGCTCGACCAGGATCTGGCCGCTGGCGGCGTCCATCAGCACGTAGGACTTGGCCGCCAGTTGCGGCGCGGCGGGAATGATCGGCTCGGCGGCCCAGCTCATGGAAACACCGAACGCCAGGAAGGACGCCAGTACACGGGGGGCAAAACTGAAGATGTTCATCCTTCTCCCTGCAAAAAAAGTCAAAACGAAGCCATGAGGCCAAAGCCCCATCAGACCGGTGAAAAGAACGTTAGTTCACGACGTGGAAGTAACCACGTGTTTCGTCACAGAACCGGCAACGCCCCGCTCAGTCGGGGCGCACCAGCTGGGGAGCGCCCAGATTGGCCAGGCGCACGCTCTGCTGCAGGCGCTGCGCCTCGCCGGAGCTGCCGATGGGTCCCAACCGCACGCGATGCAGCACTTGGCGATTATGGACCACGGAACTGATGAAAACCGGAACCGCTACCGTTTCGCTCAGCTGCGCCCGCAGCAGTTCGGCGGCGTCGGGATTGGCGAAGGCACCGACCTGCAGGTAGAAGCCCCTGTCGGGAACGGCCGAGGCGGGCGTGCCCACCTGCACCGGCAGAACTGCGGCGGCATGCTGGGCGGGCGGCGGCACGTACTGTTCGACCTGACCCGGCGCGCCCGAAGCGTACGATCCCGCCGCCGGCTGGGCCGCCGCACGAGGAACCGGCTGGCCGCGCTCGGCCCACCACTGGTAGGGGTCGATGCCTTCCACATGTACCCGCGCCGTGCCGCTCTCGGCGAAGCCGAGCTTTTTGGCCGCCGCGAAGGACAGGTCGATGATGCGGTCGGAATAGAAGGGGCCACGGTCATTGACGCGCAGCACCACCTTTCGGCCGTTGTCCAGGTTGGTGACGCGCACATAGCTGGGCAGCGGCAGGGTCTTGTGGGCGGCGGTCATGCCGTACAGATCGTAGCGCTCGCCGTTGGCGGTGAGCTGATCGTGGAACTTGGTGCCATACCAGGACGCCGTGCCGGTCTCGCGGTAGGTGCGGGCGTCGCTCATCGGGTAATAGCTTTTGCCCAGCACCGTGTAGGGATTCGCCTTGACGCGCCCGTAATGGGGCATCGGCACGGCGTCGGGAACCTTGGAAACATCCACGTCCCACCAGGGCGCGCCGTCCTTGTGCGGACGCGTATAGTCCGTGGCGCCACCGGACGGCGTCCCGCTCGGCGGACCCGAACAACCCGCCAGCAGCAGGCCGGCCAACAGCGTCAGGTGCAGCAATCGCATCAACGTACCCCCCGCGCCTGCGCCAGCGCCTCACCCAGCTGATGCACGGCCATCGCATACATGGCGCTGCGGTTGTAGCGGGTGATCACATAGAAGTTCGGCAGGCCCAGCCAGTATTCCGCGCCTGCCTCGCCGTCGAAGCGGATGGCGGTCGCCGGCAGCGCGTCGTCGACCGCCGGCTCGGCATGCCAACCCAGCGCACGCAGTTCGGCCACGCTCAGCTGCGCTTCGAGGCCGGGACTGATGCCCTCCTCGACCCGCTCGCCCTCGACCCGGGCGCGGCTGACCACGCCGGCCCCGCTGACCCAGCCGTGGCGCTTGAAATAACTGGCCACGCTGCCGATCGCGTCCACCGGGTTGTTCCAGATGTCGATGCGGCCATCGCCGTCGAAATCCACGGCATAGGCGCGGAAACTGCCCGGCATGAACTGCGGCAGCCCCATGGCCCCGGCGTAGGAGCCCTTCAGGCGCAGCGGATCGACCTGTTCCTCGCGGGACAGCAGCAGGAATTCGCGCAGTTGCTGGCAGAAGAATGGCGCGCGCGGCGGGTAGTCGAAGCACAGGGTGGACAGCGCATCCAGCACCCGATAGCTGCCGGTGTTGCGACCGTAGAAGGTTTCCACGCCGATGATGGCGACGATCACTTCGGCCGGCACGCCATAGTCGCGCTCGGCGCGGCTCAGCGCCGCCTCGTGCTCGCGCCAGAAGTCCACGCCACGGGCGATGCGCGCCTCGGTGAGGAAGATCGGCCGGTACTCGCTCCACGGCTTGACCCGTTCGGCGGGCCGGGAGATGGCTTCGAGAATCACCGGCTTGCGCTCGGCCTCGGTGAACAGCGCTTCCAGCTGCTCGGCGGCGAAGCCATGACTGAGGGTCATCTCCTCGATCAGCTGGCGCACCTGCGGCGCATCCTGGTAATCGCCGCCGGCGGCACCGCTCACGGACACACAGCCCGTGGCGCACAGGCCCAGCAGGCCATGGATGATTCGTTGGACAGTTTTGCGCATAGCGGCCCTGAACATTACGCAATCCACTTGCGATGGGTGTGGATCGCCATGAGAACCCCAAATCCGGACAGCAGGGTGACCAGTGACGTACCACCGTAGCTGATGAAAGGCAGCGGCACCCCCACCACCGGCAACAGACCGCTGACCATGCCGATGTTGACGAACACGTAGACGAAGAAGGTCAGCGTCAGACCGCCGGCCCACAGCTTGCCGAACAGGCTCTGCGCCTGCACGGTGATGACCATGCCACGAGCCAGCACCAGCAGATAGAGCAGCAGCAGCAGGCAGATGCCGACCAGACCGAACTCTTCGCCAAGCACGGCAATGATAAAGTCGGTATGGCTTTCCGGCAAAAAGTCGAGGTGCGACTGGGTGCCCTGCAACCAACCCTTGCCGAACACGCCGCCCGAGCCGATCGCCGCCTTGGACTGGATGATGTTCCAGCCGGTTCCCAGCGGATCGCTTTCCGGATCGAGGAAGGTCAGCACGCGCTGCTTCTGATACTGGTGCATCACGAACAGCCACATGAACACCGCCACCGGCACCGCGGCGGCGCTGGCACCGAGCACCCAGCGCCAGCGCAGACCGGCGACGAACATCACGAAGGCGCCGGAGGCGAGGATCAGCAGCGAGGTGCCCAGGTCCGGCTGCTTGAGGATAAGTATGAAGGGCATACCGATCAGCACCAGTGCCCAGGCGGTATGTTTCAGGCTCGGCGGCAGGTTGTAGCGGGCCAGGTACCAGGCGACGGTCGCCGGCATGAGAATCTTCATCAGCTCCGCCGGCTGGAAGCGAATCACCCCCGGAATGTTGATCCAGCGCGTGGCGCCCATGGCGGTGTAGCCGAACAGTTCCACCCAGAGCAGCAGCAGCAGCCCGAACCCGTAGCCGAAGGGAATCCAGCGGGCCATGAAGCGCGGATCGAGCTGGGCGATCAGCAGCATGGCCAGCAAGCCGATACCGAACGAGGTGGCCTGCTTCATCACCATGTCGACGTTCTTGCCGCTGGCCGAATAGAGGATGAACAGGCTCGCCGCCGCCAGCGTCAGCAACAGCAGCAGCAGCAGGCCGTCGATGTGCAGGCGCTGCAGCAGGCTGGCGCGGCGGCTCAGCGGATCGTAATCGGAGAGGGAGCGATTGAATTCAGTTGCCACGGTTGTTCACCACCTTCGGGGCTTGCGGCGGAGCGAACGAAGGCTTGAGCTGGCCCTGATCATCCAGCAGCCAGGCATCCATCACCTGACGGGCCACCGGACCGGCCACGCCGCTGCCCGATTCACCATTCTCCACCATCACCGCCACGGCGATCCTCGGGTCGTCCGCCGGCGCGTAGGCGATGAACAGCGCGTGGTCGCGATGCCGCTCCTCCAGCTTCTCGCTGTCGTACTTCTCGCCCTGCTTGATGGCCACCACCTGGGCGGTGCCACTCTTGCCGGCAATGCGATACGGGGAGTCCAGGCCGATGCGCCGCGCCGTTCCGCGCGCGCCATGCACCACCGACTCCATGCCCTGGCGGGCGTAATCCCAGTAGCGCGGATCGCGCAACTCGATGTCGGGCACCGGATTGCCATCCACCGGCGGCACGCCACCGACGGTCTTGGCCAGGCGCGGGCGGATCCACTTGCCGCGCGTGGCCATCAGCGCAGTGGCCTGGGCCAGCTGCAGCGGCGTGGCCTGCATGTAGCCCTGGCCGATGCCGAGAATCAGCGTTTCGCCCGGATACCATACCTGCCGGTAGCGACGCTGTTTCCAATCACGCGACGGCATCAGGCCGGCGGTTTCCTCGAAGATGTCCAGGGCGACCCGGGTGCCGAAACCGAAACGGGTCATGTAATCGTGCAGCTGATCGATGCCCAGCTTGTGGGCCAGGTCGTAGAAATAGGTGTCGTTGGAGCGGGCGATGGCCAGCTCCAGATCCACCCAGCCGTCGCCGTAGCGGTTCCAGTTGCGGTATTTGTGCGACACGTTGGGCAACTGGTAGTAACCGGGGTCGAATACCTTGGTCTGCGGAGTGATGGCATTGGTGTCCAGGCCGGCCACGATCACCATCGGCTTGATGGTCGAACCCGGCGGATAGAGGCCGCGCATCACCCGGTTGTACAGCGGCCGGTCGATGGACTCGCTGAGCTCGGCGTACTTGCGGAAACTGATGCCGGTGACGAACAGGTTGGGGTCGAAGCTCGGTTGGCTGACCACCGCCAGCACCTCGCCACTGGCCGGTTCGATGGCCACCACCGCGCCGCGCCGGCCGCCCAGGGCGGCCTCGGCGGCGGCCTGCAGGCGGCTGTCGAGGGTCAGCACCAGATCCTTGCCGGGCACCGGCGGCGTGCGTTTGAGTACCCGCAGCACCCGCCCCCGGGCATTGGTCTCGACTTCCTCGTAGCCGACCGTGCCGTGCAGCTCATCCTCGTAGAAGCGCTCCAGGCCGGTCTTGCCCGTGTGGTGGGTGCCACTGTAGTTGATCGGGTCCAGGCGCTTGAGCTCCTGCTCGTTGATGCGCCCGACGTAGCCCACCGAGTGGACAAAGTGTTCCTGTTGCGGGTAGTGGCGCACCAGTTGGGCGGTCACCTCCACGCCCGGCAGCTGGAACTGGTTCACCGCGATGCGCGCGATCTGCTCTTCGGACAGCTCGAACATGATCGGCACCGGCTCGAACGGCCGCCGCCCCTGACGCACGCGTTTCTCGAAGAGTGCCCGCTCGCTCTCGCCCAGGCCGAGAATCTCCACCACTCGATCCAGCTCGGCCTGCCAGTCCTTGGCCCGCTCGCGGGTCACGGTCAGACTGAAGCTCGGTCGGTTCTCGGCGAGGATCACGCCGTTGCGGTCATAGATCAGCCCCCGGTTGGGCGGGATCGGCTGCACGTGCACGCGGTTGCTTTCCGACAGCGTGGAATGGTGTTCGTACTGGACCACCTGCAGGTAGTACATGCGCCCGATCAGCATCAGCGTGAGCAACCCGACCGCCAGCGCGCCCACGAGCATGCGCCGCCGCACCAGGCGGGCGTCGCGTTCGTGGTCCTGCATGAAGAGCGAATCCGGCATCGGTACTACACGCTACTTGTGATAGGGGTGTCCGCTGAGCAGGGTCCAGGCGCGATAGATCTGTTCGCCGACCAGGATGCGCACCAGCGGGTGCGGCAAGGTCAGCGGCGACAGGGACCAGCGCTGCTCGCTGCGGGCGCAGACCTCGGGCGCCAGGCCTTCCGGACCGCCGACCATCAGATTGACAGTCCGCGCCTCCAGACGCCAGCGATCCAGTTCACTGGCCAGTTGCTCGGTGCTCCAGGCCTTGCCCTGCACCTCCAGGGTGAGGATGCGCTCGCCCGGCTGCACCTTGGCCAGCATGGCCTCGCCTTCCTGGCGGATCAGCCGCGCCACGTCGGCGTTCTTGCCGCGCGTGTGCAGGGGAACCTCCACCAGTTCCAGGCTCAGCTCGGCGGGCAGGCGCTTGACGTACTCCTGCCAGCCCTCCTCGACCCAGCGCGGCATGCGCGAGCCGACGGCGATCAGGCGCAGCTTCACGGCTTACTCTTGCTCTTGCTCGCCGCCATGGCTGGCGCGGCTCTGCTCGGCGCCACGCCACAGGCGCTCCAGGTCATAGAACTCGCGGGTGGCGGTCTGCATGGTGTGCACCACCACGTCACCCAGGTCGATCAGCACCCACTCGCCGCCTTCCATGCCTTCGCAGCCCAGCGGGCGCTTGCCCTGCGCCTTGACCTTCTCGATGACGTTGTCGGCCATCGACTTGACCTGCCGGTTGGAGGTACCGCTGGCGATCACCATGAAATCGGTGACGCTGGTCTTGCCGCGCACATCGATGACGGTGATGTTCTGGGCCTTCATGTCTTCCAGCGCGTCGACCGCGATCTGGACCAGTTGTTCGTTCTGCATATCAATACTCGTATGAAAAAGGGTTCACGGGGACGCCGGGTACAGCCCGTGCGCCTGGATGTAGGCCAGCACCGCGTCCGGCACCAGAAAACGGATCGAGCGACCCTGCGCCAGCCGTTCGCGCAACTGGGTCGCGGAAATTTCCAGCGGCGTCTGCCAGACGAAGGCAATCTGCCCGCCCGGCCCGCAGAGTGCCTGCGGATCGCTCACGCTGCGCGCGGCCAGCAGGTTGCGCAACGCATCCGGCGCTTCCACGTCGGCGTCCGGTCGCTGCAGCACCAGCAGGTGGCAATGCAGCAGCAGTTCTTCCCAGCGGTGCCAGCTCGGCAGGCCGCAGAAGGCGTCCCAGCCCAGCACCAGAAACAGCTGGTCGTCGGCGGCCAGCTCGCTGCGCAGGGATTCCAGGGTGTCGATGGTATAGGAGGGACGTTCGCGGCGCAGCTCGCGATCATCGACGGTCAGGCCCGGCACGCCTTCCACCGCACGGCGCACCATGGCCAGGCGGTCCTCGGCGGACACCTGCGGAGCATCCCGGTGCGGCGGCCGGGCGCTGGGGATCAGGCGCACTTCATCGAGGGCGAACAACTCCGCGACCTCCAGCGCGCCGCGCAGGTGGCCGATGTGCACCGGATCGAAGGTGCCGCCCAGAATGCCGACGCGCCGCACCATCAGCCGCGCACGTGCCCGTCGCCGTACACCACGTACTTCTCGCTGGTCAGGCCTTCCAGGCCAACCGGGCCGCGGGCGTGCAGCTTGTCGGTGGAGATGCCGATCTCGGCGCCCAGCCCGTACTCGAAGCCGTCGGCAAAGCGCGTGGAGGCATTGACCATCACCGAGCTGGAATCCACCTCGGTGAGGAAGCGCCGCGCATCGCTGAAGTTCTCGGTGATGATCGCGTCGGTGTGCTGCGAGCCGTAGTGGTTGATGTGCTCGATGGCGGCATCCAGCGAGTCCACGATGCGGATCGCCAGGATCGGCGCGTTGTATTCGGCGAACCAGTCGTCCTCGCTCGCTTCGCGCACATCGGCGCCGAGCAGCGCGCGGGTCGCCGGGCAGCCACGCAGTTCCACGCCCTTGGCGCGGTAGATGGCAGCCAGCGGCGGCAGCACGCGCTCGGCGATGCCGGCGTGCACCAGCAGGGTTTCCATGGCGTTGCACGGCGCGTAGCGCTGGGTCTTGGCGTTGTCGGCCACGCGGATGGCCTTGTCGAGGTCGGCGGCGACGTCGATGTAAACGTGGCAGACGCCGTCCAGATGCTTGATCACCGGCACCCGGGCGTCGCGACTGATGCGCTCGATCAGCCCCTTGCCGCCGCGCGGGACGATCACGTCCACGTAGTCCGGCATGCTGATCAGCGCGCCCACGGCGGCGCGGTCAGTGGTTTCCACCACCTGCACGCAGGCGGCCGGCAGGCCGGCCTCGGCCAGGCCCTGCTGGATGCATTCGGCGATGGCGCGGTTGGAATGAATCGCCTCGGAACCGCCACGCAGGATGGTGGCGTTGCCGGACTTCAGGCACAGGCTGGCGGCGTCGATGGTCACGTTGGGCCGCGACTCGTAGATGATGCCGATCACACCGAGCGGCACGCGCATCTTGCCGACCTGGATGCCGGAAGGCAGGTAGCGCATGTCGCGGATGGTGCCGATCGGATCCGGCAGGGTCGCCACCTGGCGCAGGCCTTCGATCATCTCGTCGATGCGCGCCGGGGTCAGCGCCAGGCGGTCAAGCATCGCGTCGTCCAGGCCGTTTTCGCGGCCGGCGGCCAGGTCCTGGGCATTGGCGGCCAGCAGCGCATCGCGTGCCGCATCCAGGGCGCGGGCGGCGGCCAGCAGGGCGCTGTTCTTCTGCGCGGTGGTGGCGCGCGCGGTGATCCGCGAGGCCTCGCGCGCGGCGCGGCCCAGGCGGTTCATGTAGTCGAGCACGGACTCGGTCATGATTCGGGTCTGCAAGTCGGGAAAAGGCGGCGATTATAGCCGGGGCGCCCAGGCAAAGCCCAGCACGGCGCGGGCCGCCGCAGCCCGTAATCTCTTGCGACGCCACGTCGCGCCCCCGTGCCGGCGAGTCGGGTATCATGCCGGCTCCCTGCGTTGTGACGAGACGCCCATGCGCCGCCTGCTGTTTATCCTCTTTCTGCTGTTCAGCCTGCCCACGCTGGCCGCCCTGCCCGAGGCCCCGCGCGCCCAGCCGCTGCTAAGCGGCGCCCTGAACAACAGCAGCGATTTCCTGCCCGTGGACAAGGCCTTCCGCCTGGAACTGCTGGACTCCACCCCGCAGCAGGTGCGCCTGCGCTTCAGCAACGCCGACGGCTACTACCTGTACCGCCACCAGTTCCGCTTCGCCACCGACACCCCTGGCGTGACGCTGGGCGAGCCGCGGATTCCCCCCGGCGAGAAGAAGGTCGACGAGTACTTCGGCGAGATCGAGGCCCACTACGGCATCACCGAGATCAGCCTGGCCGTGGACAACCCGCAAGGCCGCGGCTTCACCCTGCGGGTCGGCTATCAGGGCTGCGCCGACCTGGGCCTGTGCTATCCGCCGGAAACCCGCGAACTGACGATCGGCGACCCCGGCGGCGCGCCACTGGACTGGAGCAGCCTGGCGCTGTTCTTCCTGGCCGGCCTGGGCCTGACCTTCACCCCCTGCGTGCTGCCTATGCTGCCGATCCTCTCCGGCGTGGTGCTGCGCGGTCAGGTGGGCGGCCTGCGCGGCCTGAGCCTGTCGCTGGCCTACGTGCTGCCGATGGCGATCTGCTTCGCCGTGCTTGGCGCGCTGATGGGCCTGTTCGGCGCCGGCCTCAACCTGCAGGCGCGCCTGCAGTCGCCCTGGGTGCTGGCGCCGTTCGCCGCCTTCTTCGCGCTGTTCGCCCTGGCCATGTTCGGCACCTTCGAATTGCGCCTGCCCGCCTTCCTGCGCACGCCGCTGGACCGCCTGGCCGGCCAGGCGCGCGGCGGCTCGCTGCTCGGCGCGGCGGCCCTCGGCGTGCTGTCCAGCCTGCTGGTCTCGCCGTGCGTCTCCGCGCCGCTGGCCGCCGCACTGCTGTACATCAGCAGCAGCGGCGATGCGCTCGGCGGCGGCCTGAAGCTGCTGGCCCTGGGCCTGGGCATGGGCACGCCGCTGGTGCTGTTCGGCGCCGGTGGTGGCGCGCTGCTGCCCAAGTCCGGCCCCTGGATGGTCGGCGTGCGCAACGCCTTCGGCGTCATGCTGCTGGCGGTCTCGATCTGGCTGCTGGAGCGCGTACTGCCGGGCCCGCTGTCCCTGGCGCTGTGGGGCCTGCTGGCGGTCGGCACCGCGCTGTGGCTCGGCGCCCTGGAATTCATCCCCAAGCCGGGCCGCCAGAAGCTCGGTCAACTGGCCGGACTGGCCCTGCTGGTCTACGGCCTGAGCGCCTGGGTCGGCGCCCTGCAGGGCGAATCCGATCCGCTGCGCCCGCTGGGCCGGCTGGAAGCCAGCAGCGCGGCGCCATCGGCCCGCGCGCAGAGTGACACCTGGCTGACCCTCGACCAGCCCGCCGCACTGGACGCCGCCCTGGCCGCCGCCCGCGCCGCCGGCCAGCCGGTGCTGCTGGACTGGTACGCCGACTGGTGTGTGAGCTGCAAAGTGATCGAACGCGAAGTGCTCGAAGCGCCGCAGATCCGTGAACAACTGAGCGGCTATCGGCTGCTGCGCTTCGACATCACGCGCAGCGACGCCGCCCAGCGCACGCTGCTGGACCGCTACCAGCTGTTCGGCCCGCCAGCCCTGCAACTGTTCGCTCCCGCCGGCGACGAATGGCTGGATTTGCGCGTGGTCGGCGAGACCACCGCCGCGCAATTCGGCGAGCGCCTGCGCCAGGCCGCCTCCCGCCTGTAAGCCCCAACGGCCAGTCGCCCGCCAGCGGGACGACCGGCCGGTCGGATTCCGCCTCGCCAGCCGCGAACCCGCCCATCTTTCGGCCAATTTCGCCCATCGCCCGGCAATGGGCCGACTACTGTTGGCTTATGGACAGCCGTGCCGGTTCCCGGCATAGTCGCCGCCTCCTCTTCCCGCACAAGGTTTGCTCATGGCCACCCTGCTGGTGCTGCACGGTCCCAATCTCAATCTGCTGGGCACTCGCGAGCCCGGCATCTATGGCGCCACCACCCTGGAGCAGATCAACACCGATCTGCAACAGCGCGCCCGCGCCGCCGGCCATGAGCTGCACTACCTGCAAAGCAACGCCGAACACCTGCTGATCGAGCGTATCCACGCCGCCCGCGAACAGGGCGTGGACTTCATCCTCATCAATCCGGCGGCTTTTACGCACACCAGCGTTGCGATACGTGACGCGCTGCTGGGAGTGAGCATCCCATTCATCGAAGTTCACCTGTCCAACGTGCATAAACGTGAACCTTTCCGACATCACTCCTACTTCTCCGACGTGGCGGTGGGAGTGATCTGCGGTCTCGGCGCCAGCGGCTACCGCCTGGCCCTGGAGGCGGCACTGGAACACCTTGAACGCCCCTGACCCTACCTGGGAGTGATTGCTTAATGGATATCCGTAAAGTCAAGAAACTGATCGAGCTGCTGGAAGAGTCCGGTATCGACGAACTGGAAATTCGCGAAGGCGAAGAATCCGTGCGCATCAGCCGCAACAGCGGCAAGGTCGCCCAGCACGTCTACGCCGCGCCGGCTCCGGTCGCCGCCCCGGCCCCCGTCGCCGCAGTCGCCGCTCCGGTCGCCGAGGCCGCTCCGGCCGCCGCCAAGCTGAACGGTCACGTGGTCCGCTCGCCGATGGTCGGCACCTTCTACCGCGCCGCCTCCCCGACCTCCGCCTCGTTCGTGGAAGTGGGCCAGAGCGTGAAGAAGGGCGACATCCTGTGCATCGTTGAAGCGATGAAGATGATGAACCACATCGAGGCCGAGGCCAGTGGGGTCATCGAATCCATCCTGGTGGAAAACGGTCAGCCGGTGGAATTCGACCAGCCGCTGTTCACCATCGTCTGATGCGCGGGGAACCTGCGATGCAGCTGGAAAAAGTCCTCATTGCCAACCGTGGCGAGATTGCCCTGCGCGTGCTGCGCGCCTGCAAGGAAATGGGCATCAAGACCGTCGCGGTGCACTCCACCGCCGACCGCGAGCTGATGCACCTGTCGCTGGCTGACGAGTCGGTTTGCATCGGCCCGGCCAACGCCGCGCAGTCCTATCTGTCCATCCCGGCGATCATCGCCGCCGCCGAAGTCACCGGCGCCACCGCGATCCACCCGGGCTACGGCTTCCTGGCCGAGAACGCCGACTTCGCCGAGCAGGTCGAGCGCTCCGGCTTTGCCTTTGTCGGCCCGAAAGCCGACACCATTCGCCTGATGGGCGACAAGGTGTCCGCCAAGGAAGCCATGATCAAGTCTGGCGTGCCCGTGGTTCCGGGCTCCCAGGGTCCGCTGCCGGAAGATGAGCAGGAAGCCCTGCGCATCGCCCGCGAAGTCGGCTACCCGGTGATCATCAAGGCCGCCGGTGGCGGTGGTGGTCGCGGCATGCGTGTGGTGCACAAGGAAGAAGACCTGATCAAGTCGGCCAAGCTGACCCGCACCGAAGCCGGTGCCGCCTTCGGCAACTCGATGGTCTACCTGGAGAAGTTCCTCGGCAATCCGCGCCACGTCGAAGTCCAGGTGCTGGCCGACGGCCAGGGCAACGCCATCCACCTCTACGACCGCGACTGCTCGCTGCAGCGCCGTCACCAGAAGGTGCTGGAAGAAGCCCCCGCTCCGCTGATCGACGAGAAGGCCCGCGCCGAAGTGCTCAAGCGCTGCGTGGATGCCTGCATCGAGATCGGCTACCGCGGCGCCGGCACCTTCGAGTTCCTCTATGAAGACGGTCGTTTCTACTTCATCGAGATGAACACCCGCGTGCAGGTCGAACACCCGGTGACCGAAATGATCACCGGCGTGGACATCGTCAAGGAGATGCTCAGCATCGCCGCCGGCAACAAGCTGTCGATCAAGCAGGAAGACGTGGTGGTCCGTGGCCACGCGCTGGAATGCCGGATCAACGCCGAAGACCCGGCGACCTTCATGCCCAGCCCCGGCCGCGTCAAGCACTTCCACGCCCCGGGTGGCAACGGCATCCGTGTCGATTCCCACTTGTACAGCGGCTACGCGGTACCGCCGAACTACGACTCGCTGATCGGCAAGGTCATCGCCTACGGCAACAGCCGTGACGAAGCCATGGCGCGCATGCGCAACGCCCTGGACGAGATCGTGGTCGACGGCATCAAGACCAACGTGCCGCTGCACCGCGACCTGACCCGCGACGCGGGTTTCTGCAACGGTGGCGTGAACATCCATTACCTGGAAAAGAAACTGGGTATGGACAAGCACTAAGCTCCGGCTGACGTGTACACCAAGGGCTGCCTGCGGGCGGCCCTTGGCGTTTCTGGCCAACGCGCTATCATGCGCGCCCCATGCCGCCCCACTCGTCTACAGGTACGCCCCATGCCCTGGTTGCAAGTCCGCCTCGCCATCACCCCCGAACAGGCCGCCTTCTACGAGGACGCCCTGCTGGACGTCGGTGCCGTGTCGGTCACCTTCATGGACGCCGAAGACCAGCCGATCTTCGAACCGGACCTGGGCACCACGCCGCTGTGGACGCACACCCACCTGCTGGCGCTGTTCGAGGGCGACGCCGACGCCGAGCAGGTGCTCGCCCACCTGCGCCTGCTGACCGGTGATGAGCTGCCGGAACACCAGGTCGAGCGCATCGAGGACCAGGACTGGGAACGCAGCTGGATGGACAACTTCCAGCCCATGCGCTTCGGCCGCCGCCTGTGGATCGTGCCGAGCTGGCACGCCGCACCCGAGCCGGACGCGGTCAACCTGCTGCTCGACCCGGGCCTGGCCTTCGGCACCGGCACCCATCCGACCACCGCGCTGTGCCTGCAATGGCTGGACGCCCAGCCGCTGCAGGGTTGCTCGGTGCTGGATTTCGGTTGCGGCTCGGGCATCCTGGCCATCGCCGCCCTGCTGCTGGGCGCCGAACGGGCGGTCGGCACCGACATCGACCCCCAGGCCCTGGAAGCCTCCCGCGACAACGCCAACCGCAACGGCATCGACCCGGCGCAGTTCCCGGTCTACCTGCCGCAGGATCTGCCCGCCGAGCAGGCCGACGTGGTGGTCGCCAACATCCTGGCCGGCCCGCTGGTGCAACTGGCGCCGCAGATCACCGCCCTGGTGAAGCCGGGCGGCCGCCTGGCGCTGTCGGGTGTACTTGCCGAACAGGCCGACGAGGTGCGCGCCGCCTACGCCGACGCCTTCGTCCTCGACCCCACCGCCGAGCAGGACGGCTGGGTGCGCATCAGCGGCGTACGCCGCTGAGCACGGCTTGCGTTAGACTAACCGGCCCCCGCCCGATTCCCTGCGGATACGCGCAATGTCAGAGAACTACGTCGCCCAGTGCCCCAACTGCCGCACCCGCTTCCGGGTCAGCCGCGCCCAGCTCGGCGCGGCCCAGGGCGCGGTGCGCTGCGGCGCCTGCCTGCACGTGTTCAATGCCGCCCGGCAGATTGCCGACGCCGCCCGCAGCGCAGCACCCGCCGCTGCCAAGCCGGCCAGCCCGCCTGTAGCGGCGCCCGCCAAGCCGACGCCGGCGCCCACTGCTCCCCCTGCACCTGCGGCGGTCACGCCCGCCAAGCCCGAAATGGCGAAATCCCCGCCGGCAGACAAGCCCAAACCGACCCTGCACGATGACGAGTTGCGCATCCACGACGACCTGGACCTGGGCGACCTGGACCTGGATGAGGAACTGGAACGCCTCGACCGCACCGAACAGCAGCAGCTCTCCGCGCAGTTCAAGACCCTCAAGGGCGCGCCCGGCACCGCCGAACGCCTGCTCGGCCCGGCCGCCAAACCGGAAGCCGACGACGACGCCTGGGCCGAGGCACTGTTGCGCGACGAGGCGCTCAGCGCCGAACGTGACGAGGCCCGCGAGCCGCAGCCCGAAGCCCTCGGGCCGGCCCAGCCAGCCACGGACAAGCTGCCGGCAACGCCTGTCGAACCGCTGCGCGCGGACCATGACAACGACGAAGCCCCCGGGGTCGCCCTGCACGAACTGGCCGAGGCGCCGCTGCAGCTGGAATGGCAGAAGCCGAAGAAGCCGTGGGGCCGCTGGCTGCTCTGGGCTTTCCTGATCCTGCTGGCGCTGGCCGCGCTGGCCGCCCAGTACGTCCACCACAATTTCCAGGACCTGGCCCGCCAGGACCAGTACCGCGCCTGGTTCGAACGGCTCTGCCCGACCCTCGGCTGCAGCCTGCCGTCGAGGGTCGACATCGAACAGATCCGCAGCAGCAATCTGGTAGTACGTAGCCACCCGTCCTACCGGGGCGCGCTGGTGGTGGACGCCATCCTCTACAACCGCGCCAGCTTCACCCAGCCCTTCCCGCTGCTGGAGTTGCGCTTCGCCGACATCGGCGGCCAGCCGATCGCCAGCCGGCGCTTCAAGCCCAGCGAATACCTGAGCGGCGAACTGGCCGGGCAGAAGGACATGCCCTCGCAGACGCCCATCCACATCTCCCTGGAAATCCTCGATCCGGGCAGCAAGGCGGTGAACTACAGCCTCGCCTTCCACTCTCCTGAATAGCCGGGATCGTGGGGCACGCGCGCCTCGTCGGCCGCCTGATTCCATGCGGCGATAACGCCTCGACTGTTCAGAATTTGTTCAAAACCAACTTTAACCGGACTTCGAGAGCGGGTATCATGCCCACCCTTTTTTGCAGCCCCCGATCGACCTGAGCCAGCAGGCCCCAGAGCAGGGAAGTCCTATGTCAGCGGTACGTATCGGCCCCTACGAATTGCCCAATCGACTGATCCTCGCGCCCATGGCGGGCGTGACGGACAGGCCGTTCCGCCAGCTATGCCGGCGGCTCGGTGCCGGGCTCGTGGTGGCGGAAATGCTCACCAGCGACGTGCGCCTGTGGCACAGCCGCAAGTCGCGCCTGCGCATGCTGCATGCCGACGATGCGGAGCCGCGCTCGGTGCAGATCGCCGGCGGCGATCCGCGGATGCTCGCCGAAGCGGCGCGCGCCAATGTGGAACTGGGTGCACAGATCATTGACATCAACATGGGCTGCCCGGCGAAGAAGGTCTGCAACAAGGCCGCCGGTTCGGCGCTGATGAAGGATGAACGGCTGGTGACGGAGATTCTTGCGGCGGTGGTTGGCGCGGTGGACGTGCCGATCACCCTGAAGATCC
The DNA here is from genome assembly GCF_035497915.1 of Pseudomonas sp. Taxonomy (GTDB): domain Bacteria; phylum Pseudomonadota; class Gammaproteobacteria; order Pseudomonadales; family Pseudomonadaceae; genus Serpens. Next base: position 34,782 of record NZ_DATJCS010000025.1, on the reverse strand, counting down.
GCACCGGCTGGGACCACGACAACAAGAACGGGCTGACCGTGGCACGGATTGCCGAACAGGAAGGCATTGCCGCGCTCGCCGTGCATGGCCGCACACGAGCCGACCTGTACACCGGGGAAGCGGAGTACGACACCATCGCCACCATCAAGCAGGCCGTTTCCATTCCGGTGTTCGCCAACGGCGATATCACCTCACCGGAAAAGGCCCGCCAGGTGCTGGCGCACACCGGCGCCGACGCACTGCTGATCGGCCGCGCGGCGCAGGGACGCCCCTGGATCTTCCGGGAGATCAACCATTTCCTGGAAACCGGGGAACACCTGCCCGAGCCGGGACTGCAAGAAGTGGAACGAATACTGCTGGATCATCTGTCGGCACTGCACGCCTTTTACGGCGACGAGATGGGCGTTCGCATCGCCCGCAAGCATGTCGGCTGGTATCTGGCAACGCTGCCGGGCGCCAGGGAGTTTCGCGCCCAATTCAATCGTCTGGACAGTACGCACGCGCAGTGCGCCGATGTTCGTGAATTCTTCGCCGCGCGGAATGCAGAGGAAGAGGTGGCCGCATGACCATGACCGAGACATTTGAAACTGGAACATCCCCCGTGAGTGAGCAAGCCAATCTGAAGCAGCACCTGAACGCGCCCGGCCAGCAGACCCTGCGTGGCAGCGTGGAACAGGCGCTGAACAACTATTTCGCCCATCTGGAAGGCGCTCCTGCCACGGACGTGTACAACATGGTGCTGGCTGAAGTCGAAGCACCCCTGCTGGAAACCGTGATGAATTATGTGAAGGGCAACCAGACCAAGGCTTCCGAGCTGCTGGGCCTCAATCGCGGCACCCTGCGCAAGAAGCTCAAGCAGTACGACCTGCTCTGAGCCTTACCGAGTTCTCCCCACTTTCAATTGCATGATGGCTTTCCAATGACTCACCAGACCACCCGCCTCCCCGTCCGCCGCGCCCTGATCAGCGTTTCCGACAAGACCGGCATCGTCGACTTCGCCCGCGGGCTCGCCGCCCTCGGCGTGGAAATCCTCTCCACCGGCGGCACCTACAAGCTGCTCAAGGACAACGGCGTCGCCGCCGTGGAAGTGGCCGACTACACCGGCTTCCCGGAAATGATGGATGGCCGGGTGAAGACCCTGCACCCGAAGATCCACGGCGGCATCCTCGGTCGTCGCGACCTGGACGGCGCGGTGATGGCCGAGCACGGCATCAATCCGATCGACCTGGTGGCGGTCAACCTCTACCCGTTCGCCGCCACCGTGGCCAAGCCGGGCTGCACCCTGCCGGACGCCATCGAGAACATCGATATCGGCGGCCCGACCATGGTCCGCAGCGCCGTCAAGAACCACAAGGACGTCGCCATCGTGGTCAACGCCGGTGATTACGCCGGCATCGTCGAGTCCCTGAAGGCCGGCGGCCTGACCTACGCGCAGCGCTTCGACCTGGCCCTCAAGGCCTTCGAGCACACCGCCTCCTACGACGGCATGATCGCCAACTACCTGGGCACCGTCGACCAGGCCGCCGAGACCCTGAGCACCGAAGGCCGCGGCCAGTTCCCGCGTACCTTCAACAGCCAGTTCATCAAGGCGCAGGAAATGCGCTACGGCGAGAACCCGCACCAGATCGCCGCCTTCTATGTCGAACCGCAGAAGGGCGAGGCCAGCGTCGCCACCGCCGTGCAGCTGCAGGGCAAGGAACTCTCCTACAACAACGTGGCCGACACCGACGCCGCGCTGGAATGCGTGAAGAGCTTCGTCAAGCCGGCCTGTGTGATCGTCAAGCACGCCAACCCGTGCGGCGTGGCCGTGGTGCCGGAGAACGAAGGCGGCATCCGCAAGGCCTACGACCTGGCCTACGCCACCGACAGCGAATCCGCCTTCGGCGGCATCATCGCCTTCAACCGCGAGCTGGATGGCGAAACCGCCAAGGCCATCGTCGAGCGCCAGTTCGTCGAAGTCATCATCGCACCGAAGGTGTCCGCCGACGCCCGCGCCGTGGTGGCCGCCAAGGCCAACGTGCGCCTGCTGGAATGCGGCGAATGGCCGGCCGAACGGGCCGCCGGCTGGGACTTCAAGCGCGTCAACGGCGGGCTGCTGGTGCAGAGCCGCGACATCGGCATGATCACCGCCGATGACCTCAAGGTGGTGACCCAGCGCGCGCCGAGCGAGCAGGAAATCCACGACCTGGTGTTTGCCTGGAAGGTGGCCAAGTTCGTCAAGTCCAACGCCATCGTCTACGCGAAGAACCGCCAGACCGTCGGCGTCGGCGCCGGCCAGATGAGCCGCGTCAACTCCGCGCGCATCGCCGCCATCAAGGCCGAGCACGCCGGCCTGCAGGTGCAGGGCGCCGTCATGGCCTCCGACGCCTTCTTCCCGTTCCGCGACGGCATCGACAACGCCGCCAAGGCCGGCATCACCGCCGTGATCCAGCCGGGCGGTTCGATGCGCGACCAGGAAGTGATCGATGCGGCCAATGAGGCGGGCATCGCCATGGTCTTCACCGGCATGCGCCACTTTAGGCACTAAACCCGGCCGCACTGGAACCGGCATCTGCGTCGTTGCCCCGGACTCCGCCAATGCTCATTGCCAACAGGCAACTGCGCTTGTCGGAGCCCGGGGCGCCTAGCATCTACCGGCCCCATTGCGACCTCATACCGAGTCGCCTGTTTTTGTAGGGTGGATAACGCTTTGTTAATCCACCGAGCGGGCCGCAGGCCCGCCCCCCATGGGAGAGAGAAATGAACGTACTGATCATCGGCAGCGGCGGTCGTGAGCACGCCCTGGCCTGGAAGGTCGCGCAGGACAAGCGCGTCGCGAAGGTCTTCGTCGCGCCCGGCAACGCCGGCACCGCCACCGAAGCCAAGTGCGAGAACGTCGCCATCGACGTGCTGAACATCGAGGCCCTGGCCGACTTCGCGGCGAAGAACGTGCAGCTGACCATCGTCGGCCCCGAGGCGCCGCTGGTGAAGGGCGTGGTCGACCTGTTCCGCTCGCGCGGCCTGGACATCTTCGGCCCGACCGCCGCCGCCGCGCAGCTGGAAGGCTCCAAGGCGTTCACCAAGGACTTCCTGGCCCGCCACAAGATCCCCACCGCCGATTACCAGAACTTCACCGAAGTCGAGCCGGCGCTGGCCTACCTGCGCGAAAAGGGCGCGCCGATCGTCATCAAGGCCGACGGCCTGGCCGCCGGCAAGGGCGTGATCGTCGCCATGACCCTCGAAGAAGCCGAGGACGCCGTGCGCGACATGCTCTCCGGCAACGCCTTCGGCGACGCCGGTTCGCGCGTGGTCATCGAGGAATTCCTCGACGGCGAGGAAGCCAGCTTCATCGTCATGGTCGACGGCGAGAACGTGCTGCCCATGGCCACCAGCCAGGACCACAAGCGCGTCGGCGACGGCGACAGCGGCCCGAACACCGGCGGCATGGGCGCCTACTCCCCGGCGCCGGTGGTCACCGACGCCGTGCACCGGCGCGTGATGGACGAAGTCATCTACCCGACCGTGCGTGGCATGGCCAGCGAAGGCAACGTCTACACCGGCTTCCTGTACGCCGGCCTGATGATCGACCAGAGCGGCGCGCCGAAGGTCATCGAGTTCAACTGCCGCTTCGGCGACCCGGAAACCCAGCCGATCATGGTGCGCCTGGAGTCCTCGCTGGTGCTGCTGGTCGAGGCCGCGCTGGCCAAGGCGCTGAACAAGGTCGAAGCCACCTGGGACCCGCGTCCCACCGTGGGCGTGGTGCTGGCCGCCGGCGGCTACCCGGGCGACTACGCCAAGGGTGACGTGATCGAAGGCCTGGCCGACGCCGCGCAGCTGGACGGCAAGGTGTTCCATGCCGGCACCGCGCTGAACGCCGAGGGCCAGGTGGTCACCGCCGGCGGCCGCGTGCTGTGCGCCACCGCCATCGGCAAGAGCGTGGCCGACGCCCAGCAGCAGGCCTACCGCCTGGCGGAGAAGATCCGCTGGAACGGCATGTTCTATCGCAAGGACATTGGCTATCGCGCCATTGCCCGCGAGCAGAAGCGCTGACGGCGACAGCTCCGCAAGCCTCGAAAAAGACGGATTTATATCCGTCTTTTTTTGTTTCCTCCCGGGGCCCGATGTCTAATAATCGGCGCACTTTTTTCACGGATCGAGAGTAGTCGTGGAGCAGTCAAGGAGAGTGATTGCGGTACTCGTCAGCCTGATGCTCAGCCTGGTACTCGGCGCCGGACTGGCCACGCCACAGGCCGAGCCCGCGCTGCCCTGGAGCCTGTTGGAAGATCCCGCCAACCGTCTGCAGCTGGACGAACTGGGGAGTGCGGATTTCACGCCCCTGGAGTCCGCCGATTTCGCGCGGCCGGCGACGCCCGGCACGCTCTGGCTACACACGTCGCTGCCTGCCTTCGCAACCTCGCACTGGCTCTGGCTGTTCGCCCCCAAGGCGCAGGAGGTGGACTTCTACCTGCTCGAAGGCGACCAGCCGATCCGTCACCTTACCTCCGGCGACCGCCATCCCCGAGAAGCGCAGGTCAAGCGTGCCGGACAGGCCTACTACTTCCGCCTGCCGGACGACGGCCAGGCCCGTGAGGTCTATCTGCGCCTGAGCAGCCACCACGCGCTGCGCGGCTGGATGCAGCTGCTCGATGAGCAGGCGCTGATCCGCCACAGCCAACCCAACTATCTGTTCGGCACGCTGGTTGGCGCGCTCGTCGCCCTGCTGATCTATTGCCTGATCTATGCGGTGGCCACGCGCAGCCAAGGCTTCGCCTGGCTCAGCGTGATGCATGCCGCCCTGCTGATCTGCTCCATGGGCAATCTGGGCCTGCTCACCGAACTGTCGAGGCAGCTGGCGATTTCGCAGACGCTGATCGGCGACCTGTTCGCCCTGCTGGCCCTGTGCAGCCTGCTGATGTTCGCCCGTCACCTGTTCGACGGCGACTCACCCCAGGAGCGGCGCCTGCTGCGAGTCGGTCATGGCCTGATCCTGTTGCCGGTCCTGCTGCTGATACCGAGCCCTTGGTCGCACTGGCTCGGCCCGCTGTTCTATCTGGCGCTGCTGGGCATCTTCGCGCTGCTGGGTTCCCTGGCCGCGCAGCAGCTCCGCGCCGGACGGACCTGGGCACGCCTGGTCGGCCTGGCCATGCTGATGCAGTTCTGCGCCTTCCTGACGTTCATGCCGGCCATGCTCGGCTATCTCCAGCTGCACTACATCCCGATTACCGTCGGCATCTACTCGGTTTCCGCGGTGGCCGGCGTGCTGCTGTGCCTGGCGCTGCGCGAGCGCCAGCACCAGATCGCCGCGGCGCTGGCCCAGGCGCGCACCGCCGACGCGGTGACCCGTGCCGAACTGCGCACCAAGGCGGATTTCCTGGCCAAGATCAGCCACGAGATCCGCACCCCGATGAACGGCGTACTGGGCATGAGCGAGCTGCTGCTCGGCACCCAGCTGTCCGGCAAGCAGCGCGACTATGTGCAGACCATCCACAGCGCCGGCAACGAGCTGCTCATCCTGATCAACGAGATCCTCGACATTTCCCGCCTGGAATCCGGCCAGATCGAACTGGATGACGTGGCCTTCGACCTCGGTGCGCTGATCGAGGACTGCCTGGAGATGTTCCGCGCCCGCGCCGAGCAGCAGAAGATCGAGCTGATCGGTTTCGTGCAGCCGCAGTTGCCCCGCGTGATCGGTGGCGACCCGACCCGCCTGCGCCAGGTGCTGGTCAGCCTGCTGGACAACGCCTTCCGCCAGACCCTGGACGGCGAGATCCTGCTGGCCGCCGCGCTCGACGGCGAGCGCCTGCGCATCACCGTGCAGGACAGCGGCGCGCCGCTGCCGGACAGCGAACGCCAGGCGCTGCTCAACGCGGCGCTGCACAGCCCCGACCTGCTGTCGGCCAGTCGCGACGGGGGGCGCCTGGGCCTGATCATCGCCCGTCAGCTGACCCTGCTGATGCAGGGCCAGTTCGACGTGCAGGCCGGCGAACGGCGCGGCAACACCCTGTCGCTGAGCCTGCCGCTGGACGCCGAACTGCTCAAGCAGCCGCTCGCCGACCTGGATGACCCGCTGCACGACGCGCGGGTGCTGGTGGTCGACGACAACGAGATCTGCCGCAAGGTACTGGTGCAGCAGTGCGCCGCCTGGGGCATGCAGGCCGTCGCGGTGGCCTCCGGCCGCGAGGCGCTGGCCATGTTGCGCACCCGCGCGCACCTGCAGAGCGATTTCGACCTGGTGCTGCTCGACCATGACATGCCAGGCATGACCGGCCTGCAGCTGGCCGCGCGCATCAAGGAAGACCCGCAGCTCAACCGCGACATCCTGCTGATCATGCTCACCGGGGTGAACAACGCGCCCAGCAAGGTGATCGCCCGCAACGCCGGCATCCGCCGCATCCTCGCCAAGCCGGTGGCCGGCTACACCCTCAAGGCCACCCTGGCCGAGGAGCTGGGCCGCCTGCCGCAGTCGGCGAGCCACCCGGCGCCGGCGCCCGAGCCGCCGCCGCTGCCCGCCGACTTCCGCATCCTGGTGGCCGAGGACAACAGCATTTCCACCAAGGTGATTCGCGGCATGCTGCGCAAGCTCAACCTGGAGCCGGACACCGTCAGCAACGGCGTCGAGGCCCTGCTGGCGCTGCGCGAGAAGGACTACGACCTGGTGCTGATGGACTGCGAGATGCCGGTGATGGACGGTTTCACCGCCACCCGCGAACTGCGCGAGTGGGAAGCCCGTGAGCAGCGCCCGCGCACCCCGGTGGTGGCGCTCACCGCGCACATCCTCGGCGAACACAAGGACCGCGCGCGACTGTGCGGCATGGACGGCCACATCGCCAAGCCGGTGGAACTGTCGCAACTGCGCGAACTGCTCGGTCAGTGGGTGCTGGAACGGGACCTGCACCGCCATGCGCTGAGCGACTGACGGGTCACGCCAACCGCGCTTTTGGCGCGCGGCTCGGCTAGAATCGCGCCGCTCAACCCATCGTTTTTCGAGACACCCCCGCCATGATCGCCGAGCTGTTCAGTATCTATCTGCGGATGCTGGTGCTTTACAGTCCCTTCTTCGTGCTCTCCTGCTTCATCAGCATGACCCGCGGCTACGCGCCGAGGGAACGCAAGCACCTGGCCTGGCGCGTGGCCACCGGCGTGCTGATCGCCAGCCTGCTGCTCTACCTGTTCGGTCGCTACATCTTCGACCTGTTCGGCATCACCATCGATGCGTTCCGCATCGGCGCCGGCAGCGTGCTGTTCATCTCCGCGCTGGGCATGGCCCAGGGCAAGGCCGTGGCGCAGAGCGACAACGTGCACCAGGACGTGACCATCGTGCCGCTGACCATCCCGCTGACCGTCGGCCCCGGCACCATCGGTGCCCTGCTGGTGATGGGCGTGGCGGACACCCAGTGGGACCAGAAGCTGGTGACCCTGGCCGCCCTGGGCCTGGCGGCGCTAACCGTCGGCGCGGTGCTCTACCTGTCCAACCAGTTCGAGAGACTGCTCGGCGAGCAGGGCCTGCAGATCGTCAGCCGCCTGATGGGCCTGTTCGTCTGCGCCCTGGCCGCACAGATCATCTTCACCGGCATCCAGGGCTACCTGATTCCGTAACGCGACGCCTCCGCTGCTCACGGCGTTGGCCACCGGGCGGGGCATCGGTGCAATCCGCGCCGGCGGCGCCCTACATTCGCACCACAACCACGCACCCACGCCCCGCCCCGGTGCGCTCGCGCCACGCATCGCGCGCGAAAAGCTGTCGAAAATGAGCGCAACGTCCTGAAAATTCAGGACTTTCCGAACCTGGCATCAGCCTTGCTCTGTCCGTTCCATCGCTTGGATACAAGATGGAACCTCAGAGCATGCCCAACGCCCCCCTCGGCTTCACCCTTGCCGACTGGCAAGCGGCCTACCGCAACCGGATCAGCCCCGCCGAGCTGATCCACGCCCTGCGCGATCAGTTGAACCCGGACGATCCAGCCTGGATCACCCTGGCCAGCCGCAGCCAGTTGGATGAACAGCTCGGCGCACTCGATCGCCTGCTCGACGCCGCCGGCGGCCAGCGCGAGGCCCTGCCGCTGTACGGCGTGCCCTTCGCCATCAAGGACAACCTCGACGCCGCCGGCTGGCCGACCACCGCCGCCTGCCCCGCCTTTGCCTACCGGGCCAGCGACGACGCCCACGTGGTCGCCCGCCTGCGCGCCGCCGGCGCCATCCTGATCGGCAAGACCAACCTCGACCAGTTCGCCACCGGGCTGGTCGGCACCCGCTCGCCCTACGGCGCGGTGCCCAACAGCTTCAATCCCGACTATGTCAGCGGCGGCTCCAGCTCCGGCTCGGCCAGCGTGGTGGCGCGCGGCCTGGTGCCCTTTGCGCTGGGCACCGACACCGCCGGCTCCGGTCGCGTACCGGCCGGCTTCAACAACATCGTCGGCCTCAAGCCGACCAAGGGCTGGCTGTCCACCAGCGGACTGGTGCCGGCCTGCCGCACCCTGGACTGCATCTCGGTATTCGCGCTGACCGTCGGCGACGCGCTGGCGGTGGCCACCCTGGCCGGTGGCTACGATCCCAGCGACGACTACAGCCGCGGCAACCCGCACAGCGCCAAGGTGGGCGTGCCGACCGCCGCAAAGCTGGCCTACCCGGCGGACCCGCAATTCTTTGGCGACGAAGCCAGCCAAATAGTCTTCGTCCAGGCGCTGGGCGAGCTGCGCGCCTTGGGCTTCGAGCTGACCCCGATTGACTTCAGCCCGTTCCAGGCGCTGGCCGAGCAGCTGTATTACGGCCCGTGGGTCGCCGAGCGCAGCGTAGCCCTGGAAAAGGTCGAGCCGGAACACATCCACCCGGTGGTGCGCGGCATCGTCGACAAGGGTCACCGGTACAGCGCCTGCGATGCCTACCGGGCCGAATACCTGCGCGCCGAACTGGCCCGCCGCATCCACGAGGCCCTGGCGCCCTTCGATGCGCTGGTGGTGCCGACCTCGCCGACGATGCGCACCCTGGCCGAAATGGAGCAGGAGCCGGTGCTGTTCAACAGCCAGTTCGGCACCTACACCAACTTCACCAACCTGGCCGACCTGTGCGCCCTGGCGGTGCCGGCCGGCTTGCGCGCCGACGGCTTGCCGGCCGGCATCACCTTCATCGCCCCGGCCTGGCGCGACCAGGCCCTGGCCGTCCTTGGCCAGCGCTGGCAACAGGCGCTGGGACTACCGCTGGGCGCCACCGGACGAGCGCTGCCGGAGCATGCGCCACTGCCCCAGGCAGCCGGCAGCGTGCGCGTGGCGGTGGTCGGCGCCCATCTGACCGGCATGCCGCTGAATTTCCAGCTCACCAGCCGCGACGCGGTGCTGGTCGAGCAGACCATCACGAGCGCCGATTACCGCCTGTACGCCCTGCCCGGCACCGTGCCGCCCAAGCCCGGCCTGGCCCGCGCCGAGGGAGGTGCGCCGATCATCGTCGAGCTGTGGGACGTGCCGCAGGCGCGCTTCGGTGAATTCGTCGCGGAGACCCCGCCGCCGCTGGGCATCGGCAACGTGCAACTGGCCGACGGCCGCTGGGTGAAGGGTTTCATCTGCGAGCCCTACGCCCTGCAAGGCGCCCGCGACATTACCCCCTTCGGTGGCTGGCGCGCCTTTATCGCCGCCCAGAACGCCACCCCGGCCAAGGCCTAAGGAGAGCGCCATGTTCCAGACCGTACTGATAGCCAACCGGGGTGACCAGCCGCGAAGCGGCGCAGCGACGAAGTCCAATTGCCGGGTGGGCGTAGCCCGCCACGGCGATCTCGCCACGGAGGCCACCCATGTTTGATACCGTCCTGATCGCCAACCGTGGCGAGATCGCCGTCCGCGCCATCCGCACCCTCAAGCGCCTGGGTGTGAAGAGCGTGGCGGTGTATTCCGACGCCGACCGCAACGCCCAGCACGTCCGGGATGCCGACCTGGCCATCGCCCTGGGCGGCGACAAGCCGGCCGACAGCTACCTGCGCGTCGACAAGATCCTCGCCGCCGCGCAAGAAACCGGCGCCCAGGCCATCTACCCCGGCTACGGTTTCCTCTCGGAAAGCGCCGAGTTCGCCGAGGCCTGCGCGGCCGCCGGCATCGTCTTTATCGGCCCGACGCCTGCGCAGATCCGCGCGTTCGGCCTCAAGCACCGCGCCCGTGAACTGGCCGCCGAGGCCCAGGTGCCGATGGCGCCGGGCACCGGCCTGCTGCACAGCCTGGATGAGGCGCTGGCCGCCGCCGAACGAATCGGCTACCCGGTGATGCTCAAGACCACCGCCGGCGGCGGCGGCATCGGCCTGACCCGCTGCGCCGACGCCGCGGCGCTGGCCAGCGCCTACGACAGCGTCAAGCGCATGGGCGAGCAGTTCTTCAGCGACGCCGGCGTGTTCCTCGAACGCTTCGTCGACCAGGCGCGCCACGTGGAGGTGCAGATCTTCGGCGACGGCCAGGGCCGCGTGGTCGCCCTCGGCGAACGCGACTGTTCCCTGCAGCGCCGTAACCAGAAGGTGGTCGAGGAAACCCCGGCGCCCAATCTGCCGCAGGCCACCCGTGAGCGCCTGCACGCCGCCGCCGTGCAGCTGGGCGCGTCGGTGAACTATCGCAGCGCCGGCACCGTGGAGTTCATCTACGACGCCGCCCGCGACGACTTCTACTTCCTGGAAGTGAACACCCGCCTGCAGGTGGAGCACCCGGTCACCGAGATGGTCACCGGCCTGGACCTGATCGAATGCATGCTGCGCGTGGCCGCCGGCGACACGCTGGACTGGCAGGCGCTGAGCCGCGCGCCGCAGGGCGTGGCCATGGAAGTGCGCCTGTATGCCGAAGACCCGCTGAAGAACTTCCAGCCCAGCCCGGGCGTGCTCACCGACGTGCATTTCCCCGACGGCGTGCGCGTGGACGGCTGGGTCAGCACCGGCAGCGAGGTGTCGGCCTTCTACGACCCGATGATCGCCAAGCTGATCGTGCACGGCGCCAGCCGCGAGGAGGCGCTGCACAAGCTGCGCGCCGCCCTGGCCGAAACCCGCCTGCACGGCATCGCCGGCAACCTGGACTACCTGCGCCAGGTGGTGGCCGACGAGCGCTTCGCCCAAGGCCGGGTGTGGACCCGCCTGCTGGACAGCTTCGACTACCAGGCCAGCGTCATCGAGGTGCTGGAACCGGGTACCTATTCCAGCGTGCAGGATTTCCCCGGCCGCCTCGGCTACTGGGACATCGGCGTGCCGCCGTCCGGGCCGATGGACGACTACGCCTTCCGCCTGGCCAACCGCATCGTCGGCAACCACGCCAGCGCCGCCGGCCTGGAGTTCACCCTGCAGGGCCCGACGCTGAAGTTCCATTGCGACGCGCTGATCGCGCTGACCGGCGCCGACTGCCCGGCCAGCCTGGACGGCGAGCCGGTGACCTACTGGGAGCCGGTCGCCGTGCGCGCCGGCCAGGTGCTGAAACTGGGCCGCGCGGCCAGCGGCTGCCGCACCTACCTGGCCGTGCGCAACGGCCTGGATGTGCCGCTGTACCTGGGCAGCCGTTCCACCTTCGCCCTCGGCCAGTTCGGCGGCCATGCCGGTCGCACCCTGCGTCCGGCCGACATGCTGGCCGTCTCGCAACCCGCGCTGCCGGCCTGCACCACGCCGGCGCCCATCGCCCCGCCGCAGGCCGCCCATGCCAGCCTGGTTCCCAGTTATGGGACCACCTGGGACATCGGCGTGCTCTATGGCCCGCACGGCGCGCCGGACTTTTTCACCCCGGAGGCCATCGAGGCATTCTTCGCCGCCGAGTGGGAAGTGCATTACAACTCCAACCGCCTCGGCGTGCGCCTGTCCGGGCCGAAGCCGAGCTGGGCGCGCGCCGACGGCGGCGAAGCCGGCCTGCACCCGTCCAACGTGCACGACTGCGAGTACGCCATCGGCTCGATCAACTTCACCGGCGACTTCCCGGTGATCCTCACCCAGGACGGCCCGAGCCTCGGCGGCTTCGTCTGCCCGGTGACCATCGCCAAGGCCGAGTTGTGGAAGGTTGGCCAGGTGAAGCCCGGCGACCGGCTGCGCTTCCACCCCATCAGTTTCCAGCAGGCCCAGGCCCTGGAGCAGGCGCAGCTGGGCAGCATCGAGGCGCTGGCCGCGATCAGCGCGGTCGGCCTGCCGGCGCCGTCGCTGCAGCCGGGCAACACCGTGTCCGCCACCGTGCTGGCCGAACTGCCGGCCAGCGCCGACCGCCCGCGGGTGGTCTATCGCCAGGCCGGCGACGCCTACCTGCTCATGGAATATGGCGACAACGTGCTGGACCTGGCCCTGCGCCTGCGCGTGCACCTGCTGATGGAGGCGCTGAAGGCGGCGAAGATCGAGGGGCTGGAGGAACTGGCGCCGGGCGTGCGCTCCCTGCAGCTGCGCTACAACAGCCGCGTGCTGCACCAGCAGACGCTGCTCGCGCACCTGCTGCGTCTGGAAGACCAACTGGGCGATGTCGCCGACCTCAGGGTGCCGACCCGCATCGTGCACCTGCCGATGGCCTTCGAGGACAGCGCCACCCTCGGCGCGGTGACCCGCTACCGGGAAACCGTGCGCGCCGAGGCGCCCTGGCTGCCCAACAACGTCGACTTCCTGCAGCGCATCAACGGCCTGGACCGCCGCGAGCAGGTCAGGGACATCCTGTTCGACGCCAGCTACCTGATCCTCGGCCTGGGCGACGTCTACCTGGACGCGCCCTGCGCCGTGCCGCTGGACCCGCGCCACCGCCTGCTCAGCTCCAAGTACAACCCGGCGCGCACCTACACCGCCGAAGGCACGGTGGGCATCGGCGGCATGTACATGTGCATCTACGGCATGGACTCGCCCGGCGGCTACCAGCTGGTCGGCCGCACCCTGCCGATCTGGAACAAGTACCTGAAGAACGCCCAGTTCGAGCACGGCGAACCCTGGCTGCTGAAGTTCTTCGACCAGGTGCGTTTCTACGAAGTCAGCGAGGCCGAGCTGACCGCCTTCCGCGAAGCCTTCCGCGAGGGCCGCGCGCAGATCCGCATCGAGCAGGGCGAATTCGACTTCGCCGAATACCAGCGCTTCCTGGCCGCCAACGCGGAGAGCATCGCCGCCTTCCAGCAGCGCCAGAAGGCCGCCTTCGACGCCGAAGTCCAGCTGTGGCGCGACGATGATCCCGCCGCCGCCCAGCCGCTGGCCGGCGCCAGCGATGATGACGGCGACCTGGACGGCCACCTGGTCAGCGCGGAGATGAGCGGCAGCGTCTGGAAGGTGCTGGTGCAGCCCGGTCAGCGCGTCGAGGCCGGCACGCCACTGCTGGTGGTGGAGGCCATGAAGATGGAGCTGGCGGTCATCGCCCCGGTGGCCGGCATCGTCAAGTCGGTGCGCTGCCAGCCCGGCAAGGCGGTCACGCCCGGCGACGCCCTGCTGCTGCTCGAACCCCACGAGGCCGCCTGACATGCAATTGCACAGCCCGGAACGGCGCGGCAAGGAACGCCCGGAGAACCTCGCCGAGCGCATCTACCAGCAGCTCAAGGACGACATCTTCGAGTTCCGCCTGCTGCCCGGCGACCGTTTCAGCGAAGGCGAAGTCGCCGAGCGCATGGCGGTCAGCCGTACGCCGGTGCGCCAGGCGCTGTACCAGCTGGAGCGCGAGGGCTTTGTCGCCGTGTCGTTTCGCAGCGGCTGGCAGGTCACGCCGTTCGACTTCCACTACTTCGAGGAGCTCTACGACGTGCGCATCGTCCTCGAACTGGAAGCCGTACGGCGGCTGTGCGAGCGCCCGGCCGGCGAGTTGCCGGTCGAGCTGGAGCAATTGCGTGCCACCTGGCTGGTGGCCCTGGAGCAACGCCTGCCGGACGGCCGTGAGGTGTCGCGGCTGGACGAGCGTTTCCACTGCCAGCTGGTGGAAGCCACCGGCAACCGCGAAATGGCTCGCCTGCACCGCGACATCAGCGAACGGCTGCGCATCATCCGCCGCCTGGATTTCACCCAGGGCACCCGCATCACCGCCACCTATGAGGAACATGCCCGGATTCTCGGCGCGATCCTGTCGCGCCGGACAGAAGAAGCACAGCGCCTGCTCAGGACCCACATCGAACTGAGCAAGGCCGAAGTGCGCAAGATCACCCTGCACATGCTGCACAACGCCCGCCAGCGGGCGCTGGCGACGGAGCAAGGGTGACGGGATTCACCGCCTGAAGACTGCCAACCCACTGTTTACGACACGCCTTCCATGAATGGAGATCGCACAATGAAACGTCGTCAAATGCTCAAGGCGCTCACCCTGTCCGCCTCGCTGGTCACCATGGGCATGAGCTGGAGCATCCAGGCCGCCGAGACCATCAAGGTCGGCATCCTGCACTCGCTGTCCGGCACCATGGCCATTTCCGAGACCTCGCTGAAAGACATGGCGTTGATGACCATCGATGAGATCAACGCCAAGGGTGGCGTGCTCGGCAAGCAGCTCGAGCCGGTGGTGGTCGATCCGGCCTCCAACTGGCCGCTGTTCGCCGAGCGTGGTCGCCAGTTGCTGACCCAGGACAAGGTGGCGGTGACCTTCGGCTGCTGGACCAGCGTGTCGCGCAAGTCGGTGCTGCCGGTCTACGAGGAACTCAACGGCCTGCTGTTCTACCCGGTGCAATACGAAGGCGAGGAGCTGTCGGCCAACGTGTTCTACACCGGCGCGGCGCCGAACCAGCAGGCCATCCCGGCGGTGGAATACCTGCTGAGCGAGGACGGCGGCGCGGCCAAGCGCTTCTTCCTGCTGGGCACCGACTACGTCTACCCGCGCACCACCAACAAGATCCTGCGCGCCTTCCTGATTTCCAAGGGCGTGGCCGAGAAGGACATCGAAGAGGTCTACACCCCGTTCGGCCACAGCGATTACCAGACCATCGTCGCCAACATCAAGAAGTTCTCCGCCGGCGGCAAGACCGCGGTGGTCTCCACCATCAACGGCGACTCCAACGTGCCCTTCTACAAGGAACTGGCCAACCAGGGCCTGGAAGCCACCGACGTGCCGGTGGTGGCCTTCTCGGTGGGCGAGGAAGAGCTGCGCGGCATCGACACCAAGCCGCTGGTCGGCCACCTGGCCGCCTGGAACTACTTCCAGTCGGTGGAAAACCCGGTCAACGCCGCCTTCGTGAAGAAGTGGAAGGCCTACGCCAAGGCCAAGGGCCTGCCGAACGCCGACAAGGCGGTGACCAACGACCCGATGGAAGCCACCTACGTGGGCCTGCACATGTGGGCGCAGGCGGTCGAGAAGGCCGGCACCACCGACGTGGACAAGGTGCGCCAGGCCCTCTACGGCCAGACCTTCGCCGCGCCGAGCGGTTACACCCTGACCATGGAAAAGAACCACCACCTGCACAAGCCGGTGATGATCGGCGAAGTCCAGGAAGACGGTCAGTTCTCGGTGGTCTGGCAGACCGAAGGCCCGCTGCGCGCCCAGCCGTGGAGCCCGTATATCCCCGGCAACGACAAGAAGCCGGATTACGCGGTGGTGGGTAACTAAGCCCGGCGAGCCGTGCGGCAACCCGCACGGCGCATTGCCCTTGTAGGAGCGGCTTCAGCGGCGATCAGCGGTGTTCGCAGGCGCAATCGCGGCTGAAGCCGCTCCTACAGACTCAGCGCATTACCCCATTCGCTTATTCATAAGGGGCTTCACCATGCCCACTGCCTTGTACCGATTGCTGCTGTCGCTGGCCCTGCTGCTGCCGCTGGGCGCCCAGGCCGGCGATGCCCTGGAATTCACCCGCGCCGGCGCCAGCGAGCAGGTGCGCCTGCTGGAACACTGGAGCGCCAGCCCCACGGCCGAACGCCGCGCCTTTCTCGACGCCCTGCGGCAGGGCCGGGTCGGCACCGACAAGGACAAGAACCCCTACGTCCAGCAGGCCGGCCAGTGGCAGCCCCTGGAAGCCGAAAGTACCGCGCAGGACACCCCACGCGTGCTGCGCCTGAACAACCGGCTGCGCGGCCTGCTGAACACCGCGCTGGCCAGCCATGCGCTGGGCGACGAGGACGCGGCCGTGCGCCTGGACGCCGCCCGCACGCTGCAACGCAACGCCCCGTCGGCGCTGCTGCCGCTGCTGGAACAGCGTTTCGCCCTGGAAGACGACGGCGCCGTGCACGACGCCCTGGCGTTGGCGCTGGCCAATCTGCAACTGGCCAGCCCGGAGGCCGCCACCCGCCTGAAGGCGGTGCGCCTGCTCGGCGAGACCGGCGAGCCGCTGGCCAAGACCCGTCTGCAGAGCCTGCTGGACGGCGACGAAGCCGACCCGGCGGTGCGCAAGGCGGCGCAGACCAGCCTGGCGCAGGTGGAGCGCAAGCTGTTCTTTGGCGAACTGCTCGGCCAGGCGTTTAGCGGCCTGTCGCTGGGCTCGATCCTGCTGCTCGCCGCCCTGGGCCTGGCCATCACCTTCGGCCTGCTGGGCGTGATCAACATGGCCCACGGCGAAATGCTGATGCTCGGCGCCTACTCCACCTACCTGGTGCAGATCGGCTTCCAGAAGCTGGCGCCCGACTACCTGGCGCTCTACCCGCTGGCCGCGCTGCCGGTGGCCTTCCTGGTCACCGCCGGGATCGGCATGGCCCTGGAGCGCACGGTGATCCGCCACCTGTACGGCCGGCCGCTGGAAACCCTGCTGGCCACCTGGGGCATCAGCCTGATCCTCATCCAGCTGGTGCGAGTGGTCTTCGGCGCGCAGAACGTGGAAGTGGCCAACCCGGCCTGGCTGTCCGGCGGCTGGCAGGTGCTGCCCAACCTGGTGCTGCCCTGGAACCGCATCGTCATCATCGGCTTCGCGCTGTTCGTGGTGGCGCTGACCTGGCTGCTGCTCAACAGGACGCGCCTGGGCCTGAACGTGCGCGCGGTAACCCAGAACCGCAACATGGCCGCCTGCTGCGGCGTACCCACCGGCCAGGTGGACATGCTGGCCTTCGGCCTCGGCTCGGGCATTGCCGGGCTGGGCGGCGTGGCGCTGAGCCAGATCGGCAACGTCGGCCCGGACCTCGGCCAGGGCTACATCATCGACTCGTTCCTGGTGGTGGTGCTCGGCGGCGTCGGCCAGCTGGCCGGCAGCATTTCCGCCGCCTTCGGCCTGGGCGTACTGAACAAGATCCTCGAGCCGCAGATCGGCGCCGTGCTGGGCAAGATCCTCATCCTCGCGCTGATCATCCTGTTCATCCAGAAACGTCCGCAGGGCCTGTTCGCCCTCAAGGGGAGGGTCATCGATTGAACACCATGAACCAGACGCTGCTGCTGCGCGCCAGCGCCAAGGTCGGCCTGCGCGTCAGCCTGGCCATCGGCCTGATCGTGCTGGCCGTGCTGCTGGCCCTGCCGCTGCTGCACCTGCTGCCGGGCGAGCACGCCCTGCATGTGTCCTCCTACACCCTGACGCTGGTCGGCAAGATTCTCTGCTACGCCGTGGTCGCCCTGGCTTTGGACCTGGTGTGGGGCTACGCCGGCCTGCTGTCGCTGGGGCACGGGCTGTTCTTCGCCCTCGGCGGCTACGCCATGGGCATGTACCTGATGCGCCAGAGCGCGGGCGACGGCCTGCCGGCGTTCATGGCGTTCCTGTCGTGGAGCGAACTGCCCTGGTACTGGGTCGGCACTCAGCATTTCCTCTGGGCGCTGTGCCTGGTGGTGCTAGTGCCGGGACTGCTGGCCTTCGTGTTCGGCTACTTCGCCTTCCGCTCGCGCATCAAGGGCGTGTATTTCTCGATCATGACCCAGGCGCTGACCTTCGCCGGCATGCTGCTGTTCTTCCGCAACGAAACCGGTTTCGGCGGCAACAACGGCTTCACCGACTTCAAGCGCATCCTCGGCTTCGACATCACCGCGCCGGGCACCCGCGCCGTGCTGTTCCTGGCCAGCGTGCTGCTGTTGCTGGGCAGCCTGTACCTGGGTTTCCGCCTGGCGCGCAGCAAGTTCGGCCGGGTGCTGACCGCCGTGCGCGACGCCGAGAACCGCCTGATGTTCTGCGGCTACGACCCGCGCGGCTACAAGCTGTTCATCTGGGTGCTCAGCGCGGTGCTGTGCGGCCTGGCCGGGGCGCTGTACGTGCCGCAGGTGGGCATCATCAACCCCTCGGAGATGTCGCCGACCAACTCCATCGAGGCCGCCGTGTGGGTGGCCCTCGGCGGGCGCGGCAGCCTGATCGGGCCGTTGCTCGGCGCCGGTCTGGTCAACGGCATGAAGAGCTTCTTCACCGTGGCGTTGCCCGAGTACTGGCTGTTCTTCCTCGGCGCGCTGTTCATTCTGGTAACCCTGTACCTGCCCAAGGGTATCTACGGGCTGATCAAGCGAGGTGAGCAATGAGCACCGGCATCGACGCGGGCCTGGCCCGCGACGCCATCGGCCTCGGCCAGGTGGCCGGCCAGGGGCTGAACACCCGCCACGGCACCATCCTGTCGCTGGAAGACCTCTGCGTCAGCTTCGACGGCTTCAAGGCCCTCACCGACCTGACGCTGTACATCGGCGTCGGCGAGCTGCGCTGCATCATCGGCCCCAACGGAGCCGGCAAGACCACCCTGATGGACGTGATCACCGGCAAGACCCGCCCGGACTCCGGCAGCGCCTGGTTCGGCGAAACCCTGGACCTGACGCGCATGAGCGAGGTGCAGATCGCCCAGGCCGGCATCGGCCGCAAGTTCCAGAAGCCCACGGTGTTCGAGGCGCTGTCGGTGTTCGAGAACCTGGAACTGGCGCAGAAGACCGACAAGTCGGTGTGGGCCAGCCTGCGCGCCACGCTTTCCGGCGAGCAGCGCGAGCGCATCGACGAGGTGCTGACCACCATTCGCCTCGGCCACGAGCGCCAGCGCCCGGCCGGCCTGCTGTCCCACGGTCAGAAGCAGTTCCTGGAGATCGGCATGCTGCTGGTGCAGAACCCGCAACTGCTGTTGCTCGACGAACCGGTGGCCGGCATGACCGACGCGGAAACCGAGTTCACCGCCGAACTGTTCAAGTCGCTGGCCCGCAAGCACTCGCTGATGGTGGTCGAGCACGACATGGGCTTCGTCGGCAGCATCGCCGACCAGGTCACCGTGCTGCACCAGGGCCAGGTGCTGGCCGAGGGCTCGTTGGAGCAGGTGCAGAACGACGAGCGGGTGATCGAGGTGTATCTGGGGCGTTAACCCTATCCGTGGGAGCGGCTTCAGCCGCGAGCTTTTAAAGCGCAACAGCATCGCGGCTAAAGCCGCTCCTACATGACGAATGAAGGCCATCGACATGTTGCAAGTCCAATCGCTTCACCAGTACTACGGCGGCAGCCACATCCTGCGCGGGCTGTCGTTCGAGGCGCGCATCGGCGAGGTCACCTGCCTGCTGGGCCGCAACGGCGTCGGCAAGACCACGCTGCTCAAATGCCTGATGGGCCTGATTCCCGCCAAGGACGGGCAAGTGCTCTGGGAAGAAAAGCCGATCACCGTCTTCAAGCCCCACCAGCGTGTGCGGGCCGGCATCGCCTATGTGCCCCAGGGCCGGGAGATCTTTCCGCGCCTGACCGTGGAGGAAAACCTGCGGATGGGCCTGTCGCGCTTCAGCGCCGGCGAGGCCAAGGAAGTGCCGGCGTTCATCTACGAGCTGTTCCCGGTGCTGCAGGAAATGCGGCACCGTCGCGGCGGCGACCTGTCCGGCGGCCAGCAGCAACAGCTGGCCATCGGCCGCGCCCTGGCCAGCCGCCCGCGCCTGCTGATCCTCGATGAGCCCACCGAAGGCATTCAGCCCTCGGTGATCAAGGAGATCGGCGCGGTGATCAAGAAGCTCGCCGCGCGGGGCGACATGGCCATCCTGCTGGTCGAGCAGTTCTACGACTTCGCCGCCGAGCTGGCCGACCAGTACCTGGTGATGAGCCGGGGCGAGATCGTCCAGCGCGGACGCGGAGAAGACATGGAACGTGAAGGGGTGCGCGGGCTGGTGGCCATCTGACGAACGACAGAGCCAACGGGATGGTCTATGCCTATCCGACAGGCAACCGCTGGTCGACAGCGAGGCCTTTCACGGACAGGACGCCACCATGCCCAACGCCCTGCGCGCCTGGTTCGACAGCCCGGACCTGCTGCGCATCCAGCGCGACGACCTGGATTTCTATTTGCCGCCTTCGCAGCGCCGCGAGGCGGTGATCGCCCTGCTCGGGCACATCGACAGTGCCCTGCTCGCCTCGGACCTGAAGAAGAACACCCGCAACACCAACGCCGGCATCGTGCGCGCCGAGGGCGGTCCGCTGTTCATCAAGCGCAACAACAACAAGGGGCTGCAGTACAGCCTGCGTTACCTGTTCCGCCCGGCCCGCACCTTCCGGGCGGCGGCCGCCGCCCAGGCCATTCTGGCGGCCGGGGTCCATACGCCCCGGGTCTATGGCGCCGGGGAGCGGCGCCGAGGCCGTTACCTGAAATGCTGCTACCTGGTCACCGAGGCGCTCACCGGCACGGTGTCCCTGGAAAGCCTGCTCGACGCCGATCCGGCGCCGGCGCTGCTGGCCGAGGCAGGTGTTCTCGCCGCCAGGTTGCATGCGGCCGGCGTCTATCACGGCGACATGAAATTCACCAACCTGTACCGGCTGGACGAGCGGCTCGGCGTCTGGGACCTCGACGGCGTGCAACTGTTCGCCGGCCCGCCGCCGCCCGCGCTGGTGTGCCGGGAGCTGGCGCGCATCCTGTCCTCGTTCATCATCCAGACGGATCCGAACCCGGCGCTGCCGGACAGTTTCTTCCGCCTCCCGCCGCATGCCGACCGCCTGCTGGAGGCCTACCGCAGCCACGCCGGGCAGGCGCCGAGCCGCGAGGAGGTAGTCGACACCGCCATCCGCCGCTGGCTGCGCAGGGCGCCGCTGCGGCATCGCATCGACGGCATGCGCTGAGGGCGCAACCTTGTGGGGCCGGCTTTACGCCGGCCAGCGGAGTGGATGACCGCACCGCGATGGGGTTCCTACCACCGTCGGCCGGCATAAAGCCGGCCCCACAGGGTGATGGCCGACCGTCCTTGTGGGATCGCAGGCACAAACGGCATTGTGAACCTATCTTCAACTGCGCCTGTTTTCCCACATGAGGTTTCCATGCCGCAGCCCATCAGCAACCAGTACGTCCGCGATCTGGACCGCCAGTTCGTTTTCCACTCCTGGTCCACCCAGGGCGCCCTCGACCCGCTGGTGATCGCCGGCGGCCAGGGCTGCCGGCTGTGGGACCACGACGGCCGCGAATACCTGGATTTCAGCAGCCAGCTGGTTTTCACCAATCTCGGTCACCAGCATCCGAAAGTGGTCGCCGCCATCCAGGCGCAGGCCGCCAGCCTGGCCACCATCGCCCCGGCCACCGCCACCCTCATGCGTGGCGAAGCGGCCAGACGCATCATCGAGCGCGCACCGGCCGGCTTCGCCAAGGTGTTCTTCACCAACGGCGGGGCGGACGCCAACGAGAACGCCATGCGCATGGCGCGGCTGTTCACCGGGCGGCCGAAGATTCTTTCCGCCTATCGCTCCTACCACGGCAATACCGGCGCGGCGATCGTCGCCACCGGTGAAGGGCGGCGGCTGTCCAACGAATACGCCACCGGCCATGTGCACTTCTTCGGCCCGTATCTCTATCGCAGCGAATTCCACGCCAGCAGCGAAGCGGAGGAATGCGAACGCGCCCTGCGCCACCTGCGTCGGGTGATCGAAAGCGAAGGCCCGTCGAGCATCGCCGCCGTCCTGCTGGAAACCGTGCCGGGCAGCGTCGGCATCCTGGTGCCGCCGGCGGGCTATCTGCAGGGCGTGCGGGCGCTGGCCGACGAGTTCGGTCTGCTACTCATCCTCGACGAGGTGATGGCCGGCTTCGGCCGCTGCGGCAGCTGGCTGGCGCTGGAGCGCTTCGGGGTGGTGCCGGACCTGATCACCTTCGCCAAGGGGGTGAATTCCGGCTACGTGCCGGCCGGCGGGGTGATGATCTCCAGCCGGCTCTGCGACTTCTTCGACACCCGCTACTTCCCGGGCGGCCTGACCTATTCCGGACACCCGCTGGCCATGGCCGCCATCGTCGCCACGCTGGATGCCATGCAGGAGGAAGGGGTGGTGGAGAATGCCCGGCGGATCGGCGAGGACGTGCTCGGCCCGGGCCTCAAGGCGCTGGCCGACAAGCACCCGGTGATCGGCGAGGCACGCGGCATCGGCCTGTTCTGGGCGCTGGAGCTGGTCGAGGATCGCCAGCGCAGGACACCGCTGGCCCCGGCGCGGATGGCGCGCATCAAGGCCGCGCTGCTGGAGCGCGGGCTGCTGCCGTTCATCATGGAAAACCGCATCCACGTGCTGCCGCCGTGCATCGTCAGCGCCGAGGAAGTCCGCCAGGCGCTGGCCATCTATGACGAGGTGCTCGGCAGTCTGGACTGAGTCCGGCGCGCGTCAGCGCAGCTGGCTGTCCTTGCTGCCGCGCCGGTTGTAACCGCTGAAGGCGCCGCCGGCCTTGTCGCGCGCCGCCTGGCAGATCACGCACAAACGCACACCGGGCAGCGCCGCGCGGCGCGCCTCGGGGATCGGCGCATCGCACTCCTCGCAATGGCTCAGGCTTTCGCCCGTGGGCAATTCGCTGCGGGCGCGCGCGATGGCATCGTCGATGCTGCTGTCGATCTGCTCCTGTACCGCGCCGTCGCTGGTCCAGCCACCGGCCATGTCGCACCTCCTCCGGGGGATTCACCGGGTACAGGTATGCACCCGGCGTCGGCCGCATGCAAGCGGCTCAGAGCCGAGCGGCAAGGCGCTGCAGCAATACCGACAGGCCGCCGCTGGTGATCAGTACGGCCATACCCAGCAGGCCGAGGGCGTCGGGCATGTGGCCAAAGATCACCCCGCCCAGCAGGGTCGCGAAGAAGATCTGCCCATAGGTGAACGGCGCCAGCGTCGCCGCGCTGCCGTAGGCATAGGCACGGGTCAGCAGCAGGTGCCCCGACATGCCGAGCACGCCCATGCCCACCATCATCAGCAGATGCTTCCCTTCCGGCACTTCCCACACAAAGGGCACCGCCAGGCTGAACAGCAGCGTGGCGATCAGGCCGCTCAGGTAGTTGGTGGTGACCGGGTGATCGGTACCGTTCAGGCGCCGGGTCAGCAGCATGTAGACACTCAGGCACAGCGAGGCGGCCAGCGGCCAGAGGATGGCCGGGGTGAACAGCTCGCCGCCGGGCCGCACGATCACCAGCACCCCGGCGAAGCCAAGCAGCACCGACGCCCACTGCCCCAGGCTGACGCGCTCCTTGAGCAGCAGCACCGACAGCAGGGTGACGAACAGCGGCGAGAGGAACATCACCGCCGTGGCCTCGCCCAGCGGGATGTAGCGCAGGCCCACCAGCAGGAACACGCTGATGCCCACCTGACTCAGCGCCCGGGTGAGTTGCAGCAGCGGGCGCCGGGTGCGCAGCAGGTCGAGGCCCATGCGCGGGGCGAAGCCGATGGTCATCACCAGCAGTTGCGTCAGGTTGCGCGCCCAGACGATCAGAAAGACCGAATAGAGCAGCGCCAGCTGCTTGGACAGGGCGTCATGGCTGGCCAGCAGGAAGCCGGACAGCAGGATCAGGGCAATGCCGATCAGGGGGTTGGGCGTCATGGGAAGGCACGGCAAAGTTAGTTAGCTTGCTAAGTATATACCGACCCCATTGTCGCACCATGCGACAAACGACTGCCGGCGGCGATAGAATGCCGCCCCCGAAAGCAGTCGCCGGTCCAGCCGACGTATCGCCGAGTTTCTTTTCAATGTTTTCCATCCGCTTGATGCACGACCCGGACATTCCCGCCGTCCTCGACATCCAGGCCCAGGTCTATGCCAGCGACTTGCTGGAGTCCGAAGCGGTCATTCGCGCCCGCCGCGCCAGCGCCCCCCGGCATGCCTGGGTGGCCGAGGATGACCAGGGCGTGTGTGCCTACCTGTTCGCCTACCACTCGCGTCTCGGCAAGGTGACCCCGCTGGATGGCGAATTCCGCAGCCCCGCCCAGCCGGATTGCCTGTACCTGCACGACCTGGCGGTGGCACGCCGCGCGGCCGGCCGGCGCATCGGTCCGGCGCTGGTGCGCGAGGCCCTCGGCCAGGCACGCCAGCAACAGCTGCGCTTTTCCGCGCTGGTTTCCGTGCAGGATTCCCAGGCCTTCTGGAACCGCATGGGCTACGCCGAACACCAGCCGGACCCGGAGCATGCCGCGCACCTGCACAGCTATCAGGTACCCGCCACCTACATGGTGTGCCCGCTGCAATGAGCGATTCCCTTGCGAAACACATGGTTACGTCCCGACCCACATCAGCGGTTGAGCCACGCCGCCGGCTTGGTGATACTGCGCGCCGCCTCTTTTTCTTCGAAAGAGACCGTCTCGTTGCCTACCCTCATCTGACAGCCTGACTGTCCGTACACCAACACGCCCTGGAGCCGAGCCAATGAAGAGGAGCGATGTCGTCTGGAGCCTCGTTGGCATTGGCGCTGTCATCTTTTCCTGCTTTCTGCTCTATCACGAGATCCGTGACATTTCGCTGGACGACCTGACCGGCAGCCTGCTGGCCATTTCCCATCACCAGTGGCTGCTGGCCGCGCTGGCCACCGGCGGCGCCTACGCGGCGCTGGCCGGCTACGATCGCATCGCCCTGAAGCATCTGGGCAAGAAGATCTCGCTGTGGTTCATCACCCTCTGCTCGTTCACCACCTACGCCCTGGCCCACAACATCGGCGCCTCGGTGTTCTCCGGCGCGCTGGTGCGCTACCGCGCCTACCGCACCAAGGGGCTGACGCCGCAGGAAATCGGCCTGCTGATCGTGTTCTGTTCCTTCACCTTCAGCCTCGGCGCCATCTTCGCCGGCGGCGTGGTGCTGGTCATCCAGCCCGAACTGATCCACCGCCTGGCGGATGTCTCGCCGCTGGTCTCGGTGCTGATCGGCAGCGCCATGCTGACCTTCGTCGCGCTCTACGTGCTCGGCTCCTGGCTGCAGTTCAAGCCCCGCGAGTTCGGCAAGCTGAAGATCGAGTACCCGCGCCTGTCGGTGGTGCGCGACCAGCTGATCGCCGGCCCACTGGAGCTGCTGTGCGCCGCGGCGATCATCTACTTCGCGCTGCCCACCGAGACCAACCCCGGCTACCTGGTGGTGCTCGGCGTGTTCCTCGCCTCCTTCTCCCTGGCGCTGCTGTCCCACGCGCCGGGCGGCCTGGGCGTGCTGGAAATGACCTTCATCGCCGCCCTGCCGGAGATCGCCACCACCGATCTGCTGGCCGCGCTGATCGTGTTCCGCGGTTTCTACCTGCTGCTGCCCTTCGCCCTGTCGCTACTGGTGGTGCTCACCTTCGAGTACCGGCAGTGGGCGGCCCGCCACGAACCGCACGAGTGAATCGATGGACAACGCAGGCGGTTGCCTGACGGCCTGCTAAACTGCGCGGCCTTTTTTGACCGACCGTGCTCCGCCCATGTCCCTCGCTGTACCCGCCCGCGCCTGCGGCATCGATTTCGGCACCTCCAATTCCACCGTCGGCTGGCTGCGTCCCGGCCTGCCGCCCCTGATTCCCCTGGAAGACGGCAGGATCACCCTGCCCTCGGTGGTGTTCTTCAACCAGGAGGAACGCCGCCCGGCCTTCGGACGCCAGGCCCTGGCCGAATACCTGGACGGCTACGAAGGCCGCCTGATGCGCTCGCTGAAAAGTCTGCTGGGCTCTTCGCTGCTGAAGAGCGACACCACGGTGCTGGGCAGCGCGGTGCCGTTCAAGCAGATCCTCGGCCTGTTCCTCGGCGAGCTGAAGAAGCGCGCCGAAGCCGCCGCCGGGCGTTCCTTCGAGCAGGTGGTACTGGGTCGCCCGGTGTTCTTCGTGGATGACGACCCGGCCGCCGACCGCGAGGCCGCCGAGACCCTGCGGGCGGTCGCCGCCGGCCTGGGCTTCACGGATATTTCCTTCCAGTACGAACCCATCGCCGCCGCCTTCGACTACGAGGCCACGCTGGACCGCGAGCAGCTGGTGCTGATCGTCGATATCGGCGGCGGCACCTCGGACTTCTCGCTGGTGCGCCTGTCGCCGCAACGCCGCGCCCTGGCCGAGCGCCAGGACGACATCCTGGCCACCGGCGGCGTGCATATCGGCGGCACCGATTTCGACAAGCAGTTGTCGCTGGCCGGAGTGATGCCGCTGTTCGGCTACGGCAGCCGCATGAAGAGCGACGCGCCGATGCCCACCAGCACGCACCTGAACCTGGCCACCTGGCACACCATCAATGCGGTGTACGCGCAGAAGCACCAGCTGGCGCTGAAGAACATGCGCTACGACATCCTCGACCCCACCGGCATCGACCGCCTGTTCCGCCTGATCGAGCAGCGCGCCGGACACTGGCTGGCGATGCAGGTGGAGGACAGCAAGATCGAACTGACCCACGCGCCCGAGCGGCACATCGACCTGACCCGCATCGAAGCCGGCCTGGCCGCCGAGCTGCCGCGCGAGCTGTTCGAGACGGCCATCGCCGGGCAGTTGGAACGCATCGGCGCCAGCATCGCCGAGCTGCTGACGCGCGCCGGCATCGCCGGCGACCAGGTGGACACCCTGTACTTCACCGGCGGCTCCAGCGCGGTGCCGGCGCTGCGCGCCAGCGTCGCCCGGCTGCTGCCCCAGGCGCGCACCCTGGAGGGCGACCACTTCGGCGGCATCGGCAGCGGCCTGGCCATCGAAGCGTTCAAGCGCTACGGCTGAAGCGACGCCAAAGATTTTCACCATGGTCGGCTTGACGAACCCTGACTGCCTAGTCAAATTGCCAGCACCTGAATCCAGCTCCACGCTGGTGATCTGTACTGCGCACCGGCAGCGGTGCGCCTGGCAAGGGAGCCGCATGGCCGGTTCATCCGCGCGGAACGTCGTACAGGCCGCCGGCCCGGGGAAAGGAACCCGCGTTTGGCCGTCCTACTGCAGTCCATCCATCCCCAGCACCACCACTCCCTGCGCCTGACGCTGCTGCTGCTCGGCCTGGCCTTCTGCAGCCTGCTGGCCCTGCCGTTCGTGGCGCGCCACATTCCGCCTGTCGCGAACTTCCTGACCTGGCACCTGCTGCTGGAAACCCTGTCCATCGTCATCGCCGGGCTGATCTTCGCCATCGGCTGGAACACCTACCGACAGCACCGGCAGAGCAACATCCTGGTGGTGTCCTGCGCGTTTCTCGGCGTGGCCATCGCCGATTTCTCGCACATGCTCTCCTTTCAGGGCATGCCCGATTACTTCACGCCCAGCGACCCGGAAAAGGCCATCCATTTCTGGCTGCTGGCGCGCTACCTGGCCGCCGTGGCGCTGCTGCTGGTGGCCCTGCTGCCCTGGCGACCGCTGAGCGAGGCCGCCCACGACCAGCGCACGCTGATCAGCCTGCGCGCCCTGTGCCTGACGGGCACCCTGCTGCTGGTCGGCATCGCCCACTGGGTGGTCCTCGCGCACCCCGACTGGCTGCCGCGCACCTTCATCGCCGGCCAGGGCCTGACACCCATCAAGCTCGCCGCCGAGTTCGGCGTCATCCTGCTCAGTCTGGTGGCCCTGGCCCTGCTAGCCAGGCGTCTGCGCCGGCGCGCGCAGTTCAACGTGCCGCTGCTGATGGCTGCCCTGGGCCTGACGGTGTTCAGCGAGCTGATGTTCGCCCACTACTTCCAGGTCACCGACCTGTACAACCTGGCCGGGCATGCCTACAAGGTGCTGGCCTACCTGCTGCTCTACTGGTCGATGTTCGTGGAGACGGTGGCCGCCCCCTACCGGGCGCTCAGCGCCAGCCGACGGGAGATCCAGGCGATGGTCGAGGCGATCCCCGACCTGCTGCTGGAACTGGACGGCCAGGCCCGCCTGCTGCGCCTGTACAACCCGCGCGCGGCCAATGTCCATGGCCTGCCGGCCCAGGCGAACCTGGTCGCCGGACGCAGCATCGACACGCTGCTGCCGGAGGCCGCCGCCCAGGTCTGCCGCCTGGCGCTGGAGGAAGCCCGCAGCCAGGGCACCAGCACCGGCCGGCAGCTGCATCTGGAGTGGGATGGACAGACCCGCAGTTTCGAACTGTCCGTGTCGCCGCTGCGCCAGCAGGGCGAAACCCGCTACGTGCTGCTGGCCCGCGACATCACCGAGCGGCTGGGCGATCAGCGGCGTATCGAGCGCCTGGCCCATTACGACGTGCTGACCGACCTGCCCAACCGCACCCTGTTCGCCGCCCGCGTCGACCTGGCGCTGGAAATCTGCGGCCGCCAGCAGCGGCCGCTGGCGCTGCTGTTCATGGATCTGGATCGTTTCAAGGTCATCAACGACAGCCTTGGCCATCGGGTCGGCGACGCGCTGCTGCGCGCCGTGGCCCAGCGCCTGTCCACCCTGCTGCGCAGCGAGGACACCCTGGCGCGCCAGGGTGGCGATGAATTCACCTGCGCGCTGCCCGGCAGCGGCGGCGAGGAGGCCGCCCGGGTGGCCGAGCGCATCTGCGCAGCGCTGCGCCAGCCCTTCGAGGTCTACAACCACACCCTGCACATCAGCGCCTCGGTGGGCATCGCCGTGTTCCCGAGCGATGGCGTGGACCGCGAAACCCTGGTGCGCAACGCCGACACCGCCATGTACCAGGCCAAGCAGCACAACAACGGCGGCTACGCCTTCTTCACCGCCGACCTGCAGGCGCGCCTGAGTCGCGCCCGCACCCTGGAGCAGGCCCTGCGCGGCGCGCTGGAGCGCGGTGAACTGAGCCTGCACTACCAGCCGCTGCTGGACATCCGCGCGCGCCGCCTGGTCGGCGCCGAGGCCCTGCTGCGCTGGCACCATCCCGAGCTGGGCATGGTCAGTCCGGCCGAATTCATTCCGGTGGCCGAGAGCAGCGGTCAGATCCTCGCCATCGGCGACTGGGTGCTGGCCAGCGCGGCCGCCCAGCTGCGTCGCTGGCTGGATCAGGGCTACGGGGCGGATCTGCGCATGGCGGTCAACCTGTCCATGGCGCAGTTCCGCACGCCGGGGCTGTGCGAGCGGATCGCCGAGCTGCTCGACGAGTACCGCCTGGCCCCGGCCAGCCTGGAGCTGGAGCTGACCGAGAGCCTGACCATGCACGACCCGGACAGCGTGGTGCGCGAGGTGCAGCGCCTCAGCGCGCTGGGCGTGCGCCTGTCGCTGGACGATTTCGGCACCGGCTATTCCTCGCTCGCCCACCTCAAGCAGCTGGACGTGCACACCCTCAAGGTGGATCGCAGCTTCGTCCACGACCTGCACGACGCCAGCGCGCAACGCATCGTCCAGGCCGTGCTGGGCATCGCCCGCGGCCTGAACCTGCATACCATCGCCGAAGGCGTGGAAACCGCCGAACAGCTGGCCACGCTGGAGGAAATGGGCTGCGACCAGGCCCAGGGCTTCCTGTTCTCCCCGGCGCTGCCGGTGGACCAGTTCGACCGCCGCTGCCGCGAGCGCGGCTGGCTTGGGCAGTCGCATATCCCGTCGGATTACAGCTACGACATCTGACGGCGGCCGGAAAGGCGCCGACCGCCCGTAGGTGGTCAACGCTTTTCTTGGTCCCAACGCGCCGGCACGGCGCGCAGGGTGGATCGATGAAGCGCGATCCACCCTACAACTGGAGCCTCAGCCTGTAGGGTGGACAACGCTTTCCTTGTCCACCAATGGCCTCGCACGAAGCCTCAGTGCAGCTTCAGGCGCGGTTCGGTGCTGCGGCCGATGCGGTCGCCGAGCATCATCAGCCCGGTGCGCACCACGCCGTAGAGCGCCATCTGGTGCATGCGGTACAGCGAGATGTAGAACATGCGCGCCAGCCAGCCTTCGAGCTGCACGCTGCCCATCAGGTTGCCCATCAGGTTGCCGACCGCGCTGAAGCGCGACAGCGAGACCAGCGAGCCGTAATCGCGGTAGCGGAAGGTCGGCAGCGGCTGGCCGGCCAGGCGCAGCTTCAGCGAGCGGGCCAGCAGACTGGCCTGCTGATGGGCGGCCTGGGCGCGCGGCGGCACGTTGCGCTCGCTGCCGTCGTTCAGCGGGCAGGCGGCGCAATCGCCGAGGGCGAAGATGTCGTCGTCCAGGGTGGTCTGCAGGGTCGGGCGCACCAGCAGCTGGTTGATGCGGTTGCTCTCCAGGCCGTCGAGGCCCTTGAGGAACTCCGGCGCCTTCACCCCGGCGGCCCAGACCTTGAGGCTCGCCGGGATCACCTCACCGGTGGCCAGGGTCATGCCGTCGGCGTCGGCCTGCTGCACCGGCGCGCTGGTCAGCACGGTCACGCCGAGCTTTTCCAGAGTCTTGTGCACCGGCACGCTGATGCGCTCCGGCAGCGCCGGCAGCACGCGGGGCCCGGCCTCGATCAGGGTGATCTTCATGTTCTGCGGCTGGATGCCCTTCAGCCCGTAGGCGGACAGCCCCAGCGCGGCGTTGTGCAGCTCGGCGGCCAGCTCGACGCCGGTGGCGCCGGCGCCGACGATGGCCACGCTGACCTTGCCGTCGTCGTGGCCGCGCGCGTGGGCGCTCAGGTAATGGCTGAGCAACTGGCGGTGGAAGCGCTTGGCCTGGGCGGTGGTGTCGAGCAGGATGCAGTGCTCGGCCACGCCGGGGGTGCCGAAGTCGTTGGTGCGGCTGCCGATGGCGATCACCAGGGTGTCGTAGTCCAGGCCGCGCGCCGGCACCAGCTCGCGGCCGTCCTGGTCGAGGGTCGCGGCCAGGCCGATGCGCTTGGCGGCGCGGTCCAGGCTCTCCAGGCGGCCGATCTGGAACTCGAAGTGGTTCCACTTGGCCTGGGCCACGTAGTTGAGCTCGTTCTCGGCCGCGTTCAGCGAGCCGGCGGCCACTTCGTGCAGCAGGGGTTTCCACAGGTGGGTGAGATTGGCGTCAACCAGGGTGATGTGGGCCTTGCCACGCTTGCCCAGGGTGCGGCCCAGACGGGTGGCGAGCTCCAGCCCGCCGGCGCCGCCGCCGACGATAACGATGCGATGAGTCATGGGAAAACGATCGGGAACCTGAAAAGGGGCGCAAAGGGATTCCGGCGGATCGCCCGCCGCCGCGCCGGACGCCGGCGTCGCGGCAGCTCCCCGCCGGGCCAAAAAGCGCCGGAAGTGTAACGGATGCTGACCGTTTCGGCGGACTTTGCCGCGCGTGCGGGCGAAAAAAAGCCCGCGTCGCCCTGCGACGGCCACGCAGAGCGTCAGGGCAGCAAGGCCCGTTCCAGCGCCTGGTAGGCGGCCGGGTCCACCGGCGCCAGCGCGCTGGCCTGCTGCGCCTGGAGAAACGCGGCGAGCAGCGGCGAGTCCTCCAGCAGCAGCGCGCGGATGCGCTGGCGCAGCGGCTGGCACAGCGAACTGCTGAACACCAGCGCGTCGTTGGGGATCGGCTGCGAGCGCCACAGCACCCGCAGGCTGCGGGTGTTGATCAGGCCGCGCCGCAGGTAGTCGTCGGCGCGCTGGCTGGAGACGAACGCCGCTGCCACCTTGCCGTCGAGCAGGGCATCCAGCGCCCGGTCATGGCTGCCGACGTACAGCTGCCCGGCGAAGAACTCGCCCAACGGCCGGCCGACGGCGGCGGGAAACTCCCGCTGCGGAATGACGCTGCCCGAGGTGCTGGACGGGTCGCTCAGCGCCACCCGGGTACCGCGCAGGTCGTCCAGCGTCTGGAACTCCCGGTCGGCGCGCACCACCAGCAGCGCCTGGTAGTACGGCCCGGCAGTGGTGAAGTGCCCCTGTGCCAGGGTCGGCGTGGCGAACGCCTCGATGCCCGGGTCGCGCTGGCGGGCCTGCAGGTAGGACGCCGGCCCGAGCATGGCCAGGTCCACGCCGCCGGACACCACCGCGTCGATGGCGCCGGCATAGGAACTGGTCGGCACCAGCTGCACCGGCAGGCCCAGGCCCTCGGCCAACAGGCGGATCAGCGGCGCAAAGTCGCGCTGCTGGAGATCGAGACGTTTGTCGGGAATCGAGGCCAGGCGCAGGCTGTGGGTGCATTGCGCCTGCGACCAGGCGGGCAGCGCCGGCAACAGCATCAGCAGGCAGACAAGGAGGCGGAGCGTTTTCATGCAACGGGTGTGGTGGTGAAGGAATCGTGGAAGTCGTGCACCTGCTCGGCGGGCAGCGGGCGACTGAAGTGGTAGCCCTGGGCGACATCGCAGCCGCCCAGCTTCAGGCAGATCAACTGATCGCGGGTCTCCACGCCTTCGGCGACCACCCGCAGCGACAGGCGCTTGGCCAGGGTGATGGTCGAGGCGACGATCAGGCTGTCGTCGTGCTGGTTGGACAGCTGGGCGATCAGGCTGCGGTCGATCTTCAGCTTGGTGATCGGCAACGAATACAGGTGTGCGAAACCGGCGTAGCCCTTGCCGAAGTCGTCCAGGCTGATGCCCAGGCCGGCGTCGCGCAGCGCTTCGAGGTTGGCGATGGCCACGTCCTCGCGGTCGAGCACCGCCGTCTCGGTGATCTCCAGCTCCAGGCGGCGCGGTTCGATGCCGGTCTCGGCGATGACCCGCAGCACCTGCGCGCTGAAGTCCGGCTGGAACAGCTGCAGCGCCGAGACGTTCACCGCCACGCCGGTGTCCAGGCCTTCGGCGCGCCACGCGGCCAGTTGCCGGCAGGCCAGGCGCAGCACCTCCATGCCCAGCGGCACGATGAAGCCGCTGCGCTCGGCCACGCCGATGAAGCGGTCCGGGTAGACCAGCCCGAACTCGGGGTGCTGCCAGCGCACCAGCGCCTCGTAACCGCACACCTCCAGGGTGTCCACGCAGATCTGCGGCTGGTAGTGCAGCACGAACTGATGCTGGCGCAGCGCCTCGCCGAAGCGCTGCTCGAACTGGAATTCCTGGATATTGACGCGGTTGAGCGACGGATCGAAGAAGCGGTACTGGCCACGTCCGGCGCGCTTGGCCGAGTACATGGCGCCGTCGGCGTAACGGATCAGGGTGTCGACTTCCTGGGCGTCGCGCGGGGCGATGGCGATACCAATGCTCGGGCTGGTGTTCAGCTCGGTGCCGTCCAGCTGGTAGCGCGCGGACAGGTGCTCGGCCAGGCGCGCCGCCCAGGCGTCGATCTGCTGCTCGCTGCGGTTGCCGGCCAGCAGCACCACGAATTCGTCACCGCCAAAGCGCGCCGCCTCGTCGCCGGGCTCCAGCAGGGTCTGGATGCGCCCGGCCACCGCCTGCAGCAGCAGGTCGCCGATGCGGTGGCCGAGGCTGTCGTTGATGGACTTGAAGCGGTCCAGGTCGATGAACAGCACCGCCGCCAGGCGCCGCCGGCCGCGCTGCTCGGCCAGGGTGCGGGTGGCCACCTCGATGAACTGCCGGCGGTTGTACAGACCGCTGAGGTGATCGGTGGAGGCGGCCTGGCGGCTGCGCGCGTGCTCGGTTTCCAGGCGGCTGATCAGCTGGCGGTTCTCCTGCTCGGACTGGCGCAGGGCGAACAGCGCCTCCTGCTGGCGGCGCAGCATGTGGATCACCGAGAGGAAGCCGAGCACCACCACGCCGCTCATGATCAGGTTGAGCAGCACATGACCGGACTCGCGGTCGTTGATGGCGGCGGTGATGTCCCGGTACTGCTGGCTGACCACCAGGCTCACGCCCAGCTCCGGCAGATGGCGGAACAGGCTCTGGTAGGCGAGCCCGTCGGCCACCGAGGTGTAGCGGCCGGCGCGCAACTCCGGGCTCGGCGTGTGGCTGGCGGTGAGCGGCGTGCCACCGTGGATGACACCGTCGCCGTTGGCGCGCAGCCGCTCGCGGCCGCTGGCATCCAGCAGCTGCACGAAGCCGCTGGAGCCGAAGTCGATGTGCTGGTAGAGCCGCGCCAGGTAGCCGATGTCCAGGTCGATACGCACGATGCGCGCGACCGACTGGCGCGCCTCGTCCGGTAGCGGCACCAGCAGCGGCAGGCGCCAGGCGGGCGGCTGCGCGGTCGCGCCGGTCGCAGGATCGCCTGCCGCAGGGTCGCCTGCCGCCGGATCGCCGGCCGCAGGGTCGCCTGCCGCAAGATACGGCACGAAACCGAAGTGCTGGGCGTGGGCGTGCAGGGCGTCCAGGGTCTCGGCGGCCAGTGCGTCGTCCAGCGGTGCATGGCTGGAGAACAGCGCGCGGCCCTCGGCATCGTAGAGGCCCATACGACTGAACAGCGGGTCGCTGGCCAGCCAGCGGGCCAGCTTCCAGGGACCATCCGGTTCGTCCAACCCGGCGACCGCCTGCCCGACCACCGCCTGGGCGCGGTCGGTGATCTGCCGGAAATTCTCCGCCAGGATGGTGGCCAGGTTGAGGTGTTCGGCGGCATTGGTGGCCAGTACGTCGTCACGGGCACGGTCGTACTGGTGATGATGCAGGGTCCAGATGAACACGAGGATCAGTGTGCCCAGCACCAGGGTGCCCCACGGCATCAGCCCCGGCATGACGGATGATTTACGACGCATTCTTCTCGCAACGGCGCGGCAGGATTTTGTGAATTCTGTCACGCCGGATGTGACAGTTCGGTGACCGCCGGCAGCCGCCATTCGCGCCAACCCGGGCGGCGTCCGCAACACCGCTGGCCGGCCTCAAGCCGGCCCCACAGGGCGCCGTGCAGCCAGGAAACCTGTAGGGCCGGGTTTATCCCGGCCGAGGGAGGTGTGGGGACGAAAACCCGGGCAATGACCGCAACGCCGTCGGCCGGCATCAAGCCAGCCCCACAGGGCGCCGTGCAGCCAGGAACCTGTAGGGCCGGGTCTATCCCGGCCGAGGGAGGTGTGGGGACGAAACCCGGGCGGCGTCCGCAACACCGCCGGCCGGCATCAAGCCGGCCCCACCGGGCACCGTGCAGCCAGGAAACCTGTAGGGCCGGGTTTATCCCGGCCGAGGGAGGTGGGGACGAAAACCCGGGCGGCGTCCGCAACACCGCCGGCCGGCATCAAGCCGGCCCCACCGGGCACCGTGCAGCCAGGAAACCTG
>NZ_DATJCS010000024.1:0-16721 GCF_035497915.1 Pseudomonas sp. | reverse complement strand
CTAATGAATTCGCTCCCACAGGGTCAGCGCAGGACCAGCTCAGCCCTTGTGGGAGCGGACTTGTCCGCGAGCTCTTGTGCGGCGCCCTCAGAAGCTCGCGAATGAATTCGCTCCCACAGGGCTGCCGCGCACAGGCCAGTCTTGCAGGAGGTGAAAACGAAAACGCCCCGCGCAAGGCGGGGCGTTTCGTACAACCGACTGGCAATCAGTCGTTGCGCAGCTGCAGGTTCTCGTCGCAGCGCGCGGTCACCTCGCGGTACAGCGCGGCGTCTTCCTGCAGGACCGTTTCGCGGGCCGGGAAGATTTCGCCCAGCTTGGCCGCCCAGGCGGCCGCCTGCTCGGGGAAGCAGCGCTCGATCAGCTGCAGCATGATCGACACGGTCACCGAAGCGCCCGGCGAAGCGCCCAGCAGGGCGGCGATGCTGCCGTCCTCGGAGGACACCAGCTCGGTACCGAACTGCAGGATGCCGCCCTTCTTCGGATCCTTCTTGATGATCTGCACGCGCTGACCGGCCATTTCCAGGCGCCAGTCGGCCGGATCCAGCTCCGGATAGAACTTGCGCAGGGCATCCAGGCGCTGCTCCATGGATTGCATCACTTCCTTGACCAGGTAGCGGGTCAGATCCATGTTGTCGCGGGCCACGGCCAGAATGGGACCGATGTTGCTCGGACGGATCGACAGCGGCAGGTCGAGGAACGAGCCGTTCTTCAGGAACTTGGTGGAGAAACCGGCGTAGGGTCCGAACAGCAGGGACTTCTTGCCATCGACCACGCGGGTGTCCAGGTGCGGCACAGACATCGGCGGTGCGCCCACTTCGGCCTGGCTGTAGACCTTGGCCTGGTGCTTGGCCACCACCTCGGGGTTGTCGCAGCGCAGCCACTGGCCGCTGACCGGGAAACCGCCGAAGCCCTTGCTTTCCGGAATGCCGGACATCTGCAGCAGCGGCAGCGCGCCGCCGCCGGCGCCGAGGAACACGAAGCGGGCCTTCAGCTCGCGCTGGCTGCCGTCCTCGGTGTTCTTGACGGTGACACACCAGCCTTCGCCATCGCGCTCGACGCTCTTGACGCGCTGGTTGTAGCCGACATGCGCACCATCCAGGCTCTGCAGATAACCCAGCAGCGCATTGGTCAGCGCGCCGAAGTTCACGTCGGTGCCGCGCTCCACGCGAGTGGCGGCAATCTGCTCATCGGCATCGCGGCCAGGAATCAGCAGCGGTGCCCACTTGCCGATCAGCTCACGATCCTCGGTGTACTCCATGGTTTCGAAGGCATGGTGGGCACGGAGCTGCTCCTGGCGGGTCTTCAGGAAGGCCACGTCCTTGGCGCCCCGCACGAAGCTCATGTGCGGAACCGGATTGATGAATTCGCGCGGTGCGGTCAGCGCGCCCTTGTCCACCAGGTAGGACCAGAATTGCTTCGACACCTCGAACTGGGTGTTGATCTGCACGGCCTTCTTGATGTCCACGGAGCCGTCGGCGGCCTGCGGGGTGTAGTTCAGTTCGCACAGGCCGGCGTGGCCGGTACCGGCGTTGTTCCAGGGGTTGGAACTTTCCACCGCGCCGGAAGGCATCTGCTCGACGATTTCCAGCTTCAATCCAGGATCGAGCTCCTTGAGCAGGACCGCCAGCGTGGCACTCATGATGCCCGCGCCGACCAGTACCACATCCAGAGCTTCGTGTTCGTTGTTCGCCATTAACGTGTCTCCAAATCTGCAACACCTAGGTTCAACGGCAGACGCTCCTGGCGCAAAGCGCAATCAGGGTCGGGGGAGAATCGCAGAGGAAATCCCGAAACCTGACAGGGGGCGGCGTGCCCGAGAGAGTAGGACCGGGAGGGAGGCCGGGTCCCGGCGACCGACTGGTCGCGCGTCAGGTGTACATATCCGGGTCGTTTGGCAGGTGTACCAATGCCAGAGTCTTCATTTTTTGCTCGCCACACTCTCGTGAAGTAGTGAAAAACCGTCTTCTCACGCTCTTTTGGAGACGTGAACCTCAAGGTCGGCTGCCGCAGACACACACTTCCTCGCCAATGACTGCAACGCCACGATCCAGAGGATGCGCGTACTTCAGCCGCTGAACAGACGTCAGCGTGACGGGCATTAGGGCAGCTCTAGCGGGCGCCTCTCTGCCTGGGCACATGCCGGTGGGCAGGCCTGTTCAGGAGGCGACCTTTATAATTTGGGCGGGGATTATACCGATGGATTTCGAAAAGCGGGGGCCGTTTGCGCCTACTTTCTCACCCCGCCGACCAGTATGCCGGCAACCCGCCGCAGCGGGCATCCGACCATTGGCGCATGGGCAGCGCGCGGGTCGCGCCGTCGCGCTGGCAACCCCGGCGACCGCTTTGCGTATACTGCCCGCCCGCGGACGCCGTCGCGTGTCCTGAACAGTCCTTATGGAGAGCCAAACCATGTCGAAGCGTTTTCCGCTGGTGCTTTGCGCTGTTGTCAGCCTGGCCCTGACCGGCTGCGCACTGAGCCCGCAGCAACTGAGCCCGCAACCGAAGCTGAAGACCGAACTGGCCGCCATCGGCCAGGGTCAACCGGTGGTGGTGCACGTCGCCGACGGGCGCGCCTCGCCGGACCTGGGCACCCGTGGCGGCCTGTACGCCGAAACCAGCGCCATCAGCGTGCCCAGCGCCAACATCCTGCCGCAGCTGCAGGCCCAGACCGAGGCCGCCGTGCGCCTGCTGGGCTTTACCCCGACGCCGGATGCCCGTGACGTGCCGCGCCTGACCGTGACCCTGGCCGAGCTGAAGTACCAGTCGCCCAAGGAAGGTGTGTACGTCACCGAAGCGGACATCGCCGCCGTGATGCAGGCCGAGGTGCAGAACAGCGGACGCCGCTACACCGGTCGCTACACCGCCACCCTGAACCAGCGCTTCGGCATGGCGCCGAACCAGGAAACCAACACCCGCCTGGTCAGCGACGTACTAAGCGACGCCCTGACCCGCCTGTTCAAGGACCCGACCATCGGGCAGATGCTGGCGGAGTAACGCCGGAGCCCCTGTAGACGTAGGGTGGATCGCGCTTCACCGATCCACCAACGCGCCGCCAAGTGCGGCCGGCAAGGTGCGTTGGTGGACAAGGACAACGTTGTCCACCCTACGGGTTATCCCGGCCCACGGAGCCGGACCGATGCGCCACCGGCCGGGATAAACCCGGCCCCACAGGTCGACCGGCCCTCCGCCGGCCCGGATCTACGCCGGTCGGAAAACACCCCACCCAGCGTTCCGCCTGATTAAAATTCCCCGCCTTTTTTCACAGCCTCGGGACAGTTCTTGCCGAGGCGGGAGTCAATGATGTCGCTGCAGGCTCTTTGGAGCGTTCCCCTCGCCTATCCGGCGCAGGTTCTCAATTCCCTGGCCCTGGTCGTGGCGCTGGCCGGCTCCTGGCTGCTGTTCGCCACCCAGCGGCGTCGCCAGCTGTTCAAGCTGCGCATGGTGGAGGGCAATTTCCAGGAAGCCCTGATGCTCGCCGCGCGCCATCGCGTGGACGGCTTCTTCACCCGTTTCGGCGCGCTCAGCCTGGCGCTGGCGGTGACCCTGTCCTGGGTCAGCACCGGCCTCTAACGGTTGAAAACTACCTGCGTTGGCAATCCTTCGTTAGAAACAGCCCATTTAATTACCCGCCTCCTTCGCCTTCTCGCTCTGCTGCAGCCGCCACATCTGCGCGTAGTGGCCGTCGCGGGCCAGCAGTTCGGCGTGGCTGCCGCGCTCGACCACCTGGCCGGCGTCCATCACCAGGATCTGGTCGGCGTTCATCACCGTGGATAACCGATGGGCGATCACCAGCGTGGTGCGACCCACCTGGATGCGGTCCAGCTCGGCCTGGATGGCGCGTTCGGACTTGGAATCCAGCGCCGAGGTGGCCTCGTCGAAGATCAGGATGCTCGGGTTCTTGAGGATCGCCCGGGCGATGGCCACCCGCTGCTTCTCGCCACCGGAGAGCTTCAGGCCGCGCTCGCCCACCGGGGTCTCATAACCGTCCGGCAGGCTTTCGATGAAGCGGTGGATGTGCGCGGCGCGGGCCGCGGCCTCGACCTCTTCCCGCGTCGCCTCGGGGCGGCCGTAGCGGATGTTGTAGTAGATGCTGTCGTTGAACAGCACCGTGTCCTGCGGAACGATGCCGATGGCGCCGCGCAGCGAGGCCTGGGTCAGCTGGCGCAGGTCGTGGCCGTCGATGGTGATGCGCCCCTCGCCGACGT
Organism: Pseudomonas sp.; assembly: GCF_035497915.1. Classification (GTDB taxonomy): domain Bacteria; phylum Pseudomonadota; class Gammaproteobacteria; order Pseudomonadales; family Pseudomonadaceae; genus Serpens. Next base: position 12,516 of record NZ_DATJCS010000024.1, on the reverse strand, counting down.
CATAGAAGCGGTACAGCAGGCGCGCCAGGGTGGATTTGCCCGAGCCGGAATGGCCGACCACCGCCACGGTGCCGCCGGCGGGAATCTCGAAGTCCACGCCATGCAGGATCTCCCGGCGCGGGTCGTAGCAGAAGCGCACGCTTTCGAAGCGCACGGTGGGCCGGCGGCTGTCCAGCGCCACGGCATCCGGCGCGTCCTGCACGTCCTGGCGCTCGTCGAGCAGGCCGAACAGACGCTCCATGTTGGTCAGCGCCTGCTTCACCTCGCGGTACATCATGCCGAGCAGGAACAGCGGCGCGGACAGCTGCAGCAGGTAGGTGTTGACCAGCACCAGGTCACCGACCGTCATCTCGCCGGCCACCACGCCGGCGGCGGCCAGCCACATCATCGCGGTGACGCCGATGGAAACGATCGCCGCCTGCCCCAGGTTGAGCACCGCCAGGCTGGTGGTGGCCTTGACCTTGGTTTCTTCCAGGGTGCGCAGGTTCTCGTCGTAACGCGCCGCCTCGTGGGCCTCGTTGTTGAAGTACTTGACCGTCTCGTAGTTGAGCAGCGAATCCACCGCGCGCTCGTTGGCACGGGTATCGGCCTCCACCGAGGCGCGGTAGTAGCGGGTGCGCCATTCGGTAACGCCGAAGGTCCACACCGCGTAGGCCACCAGTGTGGCCAGGGTCACGGCGGCGAAGCGCCAGTCATAGACCCAGACCAGCACCACGGTGACCAGCAGCACTTCCAGCAGGATCGGGATGATCGAATACAGCGTCCAGTCCAGCAGGTCGGCGATCGCCGAACCGCCGCGCTCCACATCGCGGGCCACCCCGCCGGTGCGCCGGCCCAGGTGGAACTTCAGGCTCAGCGCGTGCAGGTGACGGAACACCTGCAGCGTCACCTGCCGCGAAGTGCGCGCCATGACCCGGGCGAACACCACCTGGCGCAGCTCGGTGAACAGCGTGACGCCGATGCGCGAGGCGCCGTAGGCGAGCAGCAGGCCGACCGGCAACAGCAGCAAGCTGGGTTCGACGTTGAGGTCGTCGACGATGTACTTGAGGACGAACGGCACCAGCAGGTTGAGCAGCTTGGCGGCGAACACCAGGCCCAGCGCCAGCAGGATGCGGCCGATGTAGGGCTTGAGGTAGGGCAGCAGGTCGCGAATCACGGCAACGTCGCCGCGCGCCTGCTCGGCGCGCTTGACGGGCGCGACCGTAGCGTCGGTGGACATGGGAAGGAATCCTTGGGAACAGCGAAAAACCGGGGCCCTATGCTGGGCCCGCGCCGAGCAACACGCAAGCCGGCCGGCGAGGGAACGTCTGCTATCGGCCGGCACAAAAGCATCGCGGCTGAAGCCCTCGGCCCGGCGCCCAACCTGTAGGAGCGACTTCAGTCGCGAGCCGCCCAGCATGACCTGCACATAAAAGCATCGGGGCTGAAGCCCCTCCTACAGGACTGGCGCCAGCGGGCCCGGCGCCGGTCAGCCAGCCCGGACGAACTTTGCTGGCCATCTCCCGGTCGTTTTCCCTGGGTTCACGGTTTACGGAGAGACCATGCCGGCTCAGGCGCTTCACTCACAGAACGATCCCGGCGCGGTGCTGCAAAGCCTGCGCGAGCGCTTTCGCCAGGTGCGCGCCACCAGCGAGGCGCTGTGCGCGCCGCTGGCCATCGAGGACTACGGCATCCAGGGCATGCCCGATGCCAGCCCGCCGAAATGGCACCTGGCGCATACCACCTGGTTCTTCGAGGCCTTCCTGCTGCTGCCCTATCAGTCCGGCTACCGCACACCGGACCCGCGTTACGACCTGCTGTTCAATTCCTATTACCTGACCCACGGCCAGCCGTTCCCGCGCCCGCAGCGCGGGTTGCTGTCGCGGCCCACGGTGGCCGAGGTGCTCAACTGGCGCCGGGTGGTCAACCTGGCGATGGAGGAGCTGCTCGACCAGCCGCCGCCGGACAAGCTCGAAACCCTGTGCCAGCGCCTGGAGCTGGGCCTGCAGCACGAGCAGCAGCACCAGGAGCTGCTGCTCATGGACCTGCTCTACAACTTTTCTCTCAATCCGCTGGCGCCGGCCTACCGGGATGATTTGCCGGCCCTCTCCGGGCAACCGCCCGCGCCGCTGCGCTGGCACAGCCATCCCGGCGGGCTGGTGGAGATCGGCCACGCCGGCGACGGTTTTGCCTTCGACTGCGAACGTCCGTGCCATCGGGTCTGGCTGGAGCCTTTCGGCCTGGCCAGTCGCCCGGTGAGCAACGCCGACTACCTGGCCTTCCTGCTGGACGGCGGCTACAGCCGCAGCGAGCTGTGGCTCTCCGACGGCTGGGCGACGCTGCGCCAGGCGAACTGGCAGGCGCCGCTGTACTGGCGGCACGACGAGGAGCGCGGCTGGCTGGAATTCAGCCTCGCCGGACTGCAGCCCCTGAACCTGGCCGCGCCGGTCTGCCACCTGAGCTTCTTCGAGGCCGATGCCTACGCACGCTGGGCCGACGCGCGCCTGCCCAGCGAGGCGGAGTGGGAATGCGCGGCCCAGGCGCTGCCGGTGGCCGGGCATTTCCTCGACGCCGGCCTGCTGCGCCCGCAGCCCTCGCCGAGTGTGCCCGGCACCCAGCCGGCGCAGCTGTTCGGCGATGTTTGGGAATGGACGTCCAGCGCCTTCCTGCCCTACCCCGGCTTCCGGCCGCTGCCCGGAAGCCTCGGCGAATACAACGGCAAGTTCATGTGCGGCCAGCAGGTGCTGCGCGGCGGCTGTTGCATCACCCCGCCGGAGCACCTGCGCGCCAGCTACCGCAACTTCTTCTATCCACACATGCGTTGGGCCTTCAGCGGCCTGCGCCTGGCCCGGGACGAAACCGCATGACCGCAACCGCCACCGTGCGCTACCACGACCATCACCCGCGCAGCGCCAGCCTGGGCGATGACATCCTGGCCGGCTTTGCGGCCAGCCCCAAGCAGACCTCGCCCAAGCACTTCTACGATGCCGTGGGCTCGCGGCTGTTCGAGCAGATCTGCGAGCAGCCCGAGTACTACCCGACCCGCACCGAGGAGGCCATCCTGGCCGAGGCCTGCGACGAGATCGCCCGCCTGGCCGGGCCGGAGGCGCCGCTGCTGGAACTGGGCAGCGGCGCCAGCCGCAAGGTACGCCTGCTGCTGGAAACCCTGCAGCCGAGTCGCTACCTGGGCATCGACATCAGCCGCGAATTCCTCATCGACAGTACCCGCCGGCTGGCCGCCGACTATCCCTGGCTGGAGGTGCATGCCGCCTGCGCCGATTTCTGCCGCCCGCTGCGCCTGCCCCAGGCGTTCATGCGCGCGCGGCCGCTGGCGTTCTTTCCCGGCTCGAGCATCGGCAACTTCGAACCCGCCCAGGCGCTGGACTTCCTGCGCCACCTGCGCCGGCTGCTGCCGGGCGGCAGCGGCCTGCTGATCGGCGTCGACCTACTCAAGGACCGGGACCGGCTGGAAGCAGCGTACAACGACCGCGCCGGCGTCACCGCCGCCTTCAACCTCAACCTGCTGGAGCGCATCCGCCGTGAGCTGGACAGCGATATCCAGCCGCGCCGCTTCCGCCACCGGGCGTTCTTCAACCCGCTCGAATCGCGCATCGAGATGCACCTGGTCAGCCCACTGGCGCAGCAGGTGCGCATCGAGGGCCGTACCTTCAGCTTCGCGCCCGGCGAAGGCCTGCATACCGAGAATTCCTACAAGTACAGCCCCGAGGGCTTCCTGCGCCTGGCCGAGCGCGCCGGCTTCCAGGGCCAGGCGCTGTGGATGGATGCCGAGCGGCTGTTCAGTGTGCATTTCCTGCGCAGCGCGTAGGAACGCCCGTCGCCCGTTACGAACGCCTGAACACCGGGGTACTCCACTGCGAAGGCACCACCTGGAAGTACGGAGGGAATCGCCATGAAACGCATTGCAGCACTGACAACCATCATCTTGCTGGGCCTGGGCGGACCCACCTGGGCCGAGGAGCGCGAGTGCACACCCCGCGACACCCGCGAACGGGCCGGCGACCTGGCTGAGGAAATCCACGAATCCACCGGCGGCGATCCGCAGAAGGCGCAGCAGATTCATGAGGAGCTCAGCGAGATGGAACTGAAGCGCCGCGAAGATACCCTGCCACGCACCGAGCAGGGCCTGCAGGATGAGTGCATCCGCTATGAACAGCGCATGGACGAGGTTGAGAAAGCCACCGAGAAAGTGGAATAGAAACGACCTTTGACAAGCCGCGTCATTTGCGTAGAATGCGCGGCCTTGAAGGCACATAGCTCAGTTGGTTAGAGCACCACCTTGACATGGTGGGGGTCGTTGGTTCGAGTCCAATTGTGCCTACCAGACAGATGAAAAAAGGGTCGCGAAAGCGGCCCTTTTTTTGTTTCCGGGGGTGGCTTTGACAATAGTGAGTGCCCTTCCCCCCTCTCCCCTAGCCCCTCTCCCGCCAGGGGAGAGGGAAATTTGTGCCCGACCCTGGCGACCGCGCGAAACCCCCCCTCTCCCCTGGCGGGAGAGGGCTGGGGAGAGGGGGAGCCCCGTCAGCCCTCGGTCGTGCGCCGCTTCAGCGGCGCCATGCCGTCCGCGCTGACCAGCCCCGACGGCTTGCGCTTGGCGGCCGGCTTCTTCGCAGCCGTTTTCTTGGTGCCCTTGCCGTCCTTGTCGGTCTTTTTCTTCTTGACGCCGACGGCCTTGCCGGACGCCTTGACGTTCTTCGGCCCCTGGTAGCTGCCCTTCAGCTCCTTGATCACGCGGCGCTCGAAGCGCTGCTTCAGGTAGCGCTCGACGCTGGACATCAGGTTCCAGTCGAAGTGGCAGATCAGCGAAATGGCCAGCCCCTCGCCGCCGGCCCGCCCGGTGCGGCCGATGCGGTGCACGTACTCGTCGCCCGAGCGCGGCATGTCGAAGTTGATCACCAGATCCAGACCTTCCACATCCAGGCCGCGGGCCGCCACGTCGGTGGCCACCAGCACCTTGTTGCCGCCCTGCTTGAGGCGCTCGATGGCCTGCTTGCGCTCGGCGTGCTCCTTGTCGCCGTGCAGGATAAAGGCCTTCACGCCTTCGGCGACCAGGCGACCATAGATGCGGTCGGCCTGGGCGCGGGTGTTGGTGAAGACGATCGCCTTCTGGTAGGTCTCGTTGGCCAGCAGCCAGTGCAGCAGGCGTTCCTTGTGGGCCACGTCGTCGGCGGTGATGATCTGCTGACGGGTGTTCTCGTTCAGCTCGCTGACCCGGTTGAGCATCAGGTGCAGCGGCTCCTTGAGCACGCTGCCGATCACTTCGCGCATGGCCGCGCCGCCCGTGGTGGCGGAGAACAGCAGGGTCTGCTGGCGGTTGGCGCAGGCGCCGGTCAGGCGCTCCATGGCCTCGGCGAAGCCCATGTCGAGCATGCGGTCGGCTTCGTCGAGCACCAGCACTTCCACCTCGTCCAGGCGCAGGTTGCCGGCATCCAGATGTTCGATCAGCCGCCCCGGAGTGCCGATCAGGATGTCCGGCGTCTTGCGCAGCGCCGCCGCCTGTTCCTTGAAGCCCTCGCCGCCGGTGATCAGCATCGACTTGATGAAGGTGTAGCGGGAGAACTTCTCCATTTCCTTCAGCGTCTGCTGGGCCAGCTCGCGGGTTGGCAGCAGGATCAGCGCGCGCACGCGCACACGCGGCTCGGCATCGCCGATCAGGCGATTGAGCAGCGGCAGCGCGAAGGCAGCGGTCTTGCCGCTGCCGGTCTGGGCAATGACGCGCAGATCCTTGCCGGCCAGCGCCGGCGGGATGGCCTCGCGCTGCACGGGGGTCGGCTCGGTGAAGTTCAGCTCGGCGACAGCCTTGAGCAGGCGTTCGTGCAGGGCGAAATCGGCAAACACGGGTATTCCTCTTTACTGCGGTTGAAGGCCGGGGCGCGCCCGGCGCGTGCGATCAGTCCTTGCGCTCGGGGGAGAGCAATTCGATCTTGTAGCCGTCCGGGTCTTCGACGAAGGCCAGGATGCTGGAACCGTGCTTCATCGGGCCCGGTTCGCGGGTGATGCGGCCGCCACGGGCGCGGATGTCCTCGCAGGCCTTGTAGACATCTTCCACTTCCAGGGCGATGTGGCCGTAGCCGGTGCCCAGCTCGTACTGGTCGACACCCCAGTTGTAGGTCAGCTCGATGACGCTGTTCTCGGCCTCGTTGCCGTAGCCGACGAACGCCAGGGTGAATTGGCCATCCGGGTAGTCCTTGCGACGCAGCAGGGTCATGCCCAGCACTTCGGTATAGAAGGCGATGGATTTGTCCATATCGCCGACGCGCAGCATGGTGTGAAGCAGTCTCATGGCAGGCTTTCTCCTGAGAAATGACGAGCCCCGGGGGTGGCCGGGGCTACGGGTAGCGCTAGTCTAACAGCCGCGTCGGGCCGCCGTATGCGGCGAACGGGCGACGCCGCTATTCGGGCTGGTAATGGGGCGAGCGGGGTCCGAACAGCAGGCCGCCGTTACGCCCGGCCGCCAGCATCTGATAGCTGGCCGCGCCGGCCACCGGGAACGCCGCATCCGACAGGCTGTTGGCGATCTGCTCGATGGCCGCACTGATCAGCAGGCCGATCAGCCCGCCGCCGTTGTTGTTGCTCTGCTTGACCGCTGCGCCGGCTCCGCTCCACAGCACCTTGCCGGTACGCAGGTCGACCAGTTGCGATCGCGCGCGCACCGCCACCACGCTGCCGACCACCCGGTAGCTGGCGCCGTACTCTTCCACCGTGGTGTACAGCGCCGCATCCGCACCGAAGATTTCCCGCAGCCGGGCCGGGCTGACCTGGTGGATGTCCGCCGCCTGGTCCAGGCCGTTCTGGCGGAAGGTTTCCGCCATGACCCCGACCGGAATCACGTAGTAGCCCGACTCCGCCAGCGGCCCGGTCATCTGCGCCAGCATGGCCGCCGGCGCGATGACTTCCGGTGTTTCATTGAGCGGCGGCAGCACCAGGATCGACGCCGGACGACTCTCGCGCAGCGCGGAGTAGTCGTAAGCGGATTGCGTACCCTGATTGGCGCAGCCGGCGAGCAGCGCGGCCGCAGCCAGCAGCGCCAGCGATTTCATCCAGGTCATGGCTTGACCTCCGTGACGTTGCGCTGCTTGAGCAGGAAGTCCATGAACGGCCGCGACTCGGGGAACAGCTCCGCCTCGCTGGTGAACTGCTGCACGACCTGATCACTACGGCCGAGCTGCGCGTACAGCAGACCCAGCTGGGCGTGGTAGCCAGGGGCCGGCGTCTGGCCGCGGGCGCGCATCTTCTGCAGGCCCTCTTCCAGGGCGGCGATCTGTTCCTCGTAGCTGCCCTCGCCCTTCAGGTAGCTGTACAGCTGCGGCTGGTACTCTTCCCAGCCGTACAGGGTCCTGGGCTGGCTGACGCAGCCGGCCAGCACCAGCAGCAACCCGCAGGAACACAGGATTCCAATGTGCTTCTTCATGCAGATCCTGTGCGGGCTCAGGGACGCCAGGCGCCCTGGTCGATGGCCGTCACCAGGCCCTGCACCGCTTCACGCAGCGCCAGGTCCAATACCTTGCCGTTAAGGGTCGAGTCGTAGCTGGCGGTGCCGCCGAAGCCGATGATCTCGCGGTTGGACAGCTGGTACTCGCCGGCGCCCTGGCTGGAATACACCACCTCGGAGGTGGCGATGTTCACCACGTTGAGGCTGACCTTGGCGTAGGCAATCTGCTTCTTGCCGCGGCCGAGCAGGCCGAACAGCTGGTGGTCGCCGACTTCCTTGCGGCCGAACTCGCTGACGTCGCCGGTCACCACATAGTCGGCACCCTTGATGCGCTGCGCCTGCTTCTTGAAGCCGGCTTCCTGGCTCAGTTCGGCCAGGTTGTCGCGTTCCAGCACGTTGAAGCGATTGGATTGCTGCAGGTGGGTGATCAGCAGGGTCTTGGCCTGGCTGCCCAGGCGGTCGACGCCATCGGAGAAGATGCCGCGCAGGTAGCTGGAGCGGTTGTCGAACTTGCCCACCGCGACGGGCGTGCGCGGCCCGGTGTAGACCTGATTAGCCGTGGCGACCTGGGCCACGGGCAAGGCCCGGGAACTTTCCGTGGCGCACCCCGATGACCACAGCGCGCCCAATACAACGACGGATACCAGCCAGCTCCTTTTCACACCACACCTCCTGAATCAGTGAAGGCCGGCAACATAGCATTTAGCTAGCATGCAGGACAGCGCTGGGGACACGCCGTTGGAAAGCTTGCGGACACGTCCGCTCCCCCAATGAAAACGCCCCCGTGCACGAGGCAACGGGGGCGTTTCGGGTACCGCAGGGCGCTTGTCGCTTACAGCGGCGAGCGGCCCTTGTTGGCGGCGATGCGCATGCGCAGGGCGTTCAGCTTGATGAAGCCACCGGCGTCGGCCTGGTCGTAGGCGCCGGCATCGTCCTCGAAGGTGGAGATGCGGGTGTCGAACAGGCTGTCGTCGGACTTGCGGCCGGTGACGATGACGTTGCCCTTGTACAGCTTCAGGCGCACCACGCCGTTCACGTGTTCCTGGGAGGCGTCGATCATGGTCTGCAGCATCTGCCGCTCCGGGCTCCACCAGTAGCCGTTGTAGATCAGGCTGGCGTAGCGCGGCATCAGCTCGTCCTTCAGGTGGGCCACTTCGCGATCCAGGGTGATCGACTCGATGGCGCGGTGGGCCTTCATCATGATGGTGCCGCCGGGCGTTTCGTAGCAGCCGCGGGACTTCATGCCCACATAGCGGTTTTCCACGATATCCAGACGACCGATGCCGTTGGCGCCGCCGATTTCGTTCAGCTTGGTCAGCACGGTGGCCGGCGTCATCTCGACGCCGTCGATGGCCACGATGTCGCCCTTGCGGTAGGTCAGCTCGATGTAGGTGGGGGTGTCGGGGGCCTTTTCAGGGCTGACCGACCAGCGCCACATGTCTTCCTCGTGCTCGGTCCAGGTGTCTTCCAGCACGCCGCCTTCATAGGAGATGTGCAGCAGGTTGGCGTCCATGGAGTACGGGGACTTCTTGCCGGCCTTGGCGAAATCGACCGGGATATTGGCCTTCTGGGCGTAGGCCATCAGGGTCTCGCGGGAAGTCAGGTCCCACTCGCGCCAGGGAGCGATCACCTTCACGCCCGGCTTGAGGGCGTAGGCGCCCAGCTCGAAGCGCACCTGGTCGTTGCCCTTGCCGGTGGCGCCGTGGGAGATGGCGTCGGCGCCGGTTTCGTTGGCGATCTCGATCAGACGCTTGGCGATCAGCGGACGGGCGATGGAGGTGCCCAGCAGGTATTCGCCTTCGTAGATGGTGTTGGCGCGGAACATCGGGAACACGAAGTCGCGGACGAATTCTTCGCGCAGGTCGTCGATGTAGATTTCCTTGACGCCCATGGCCTTGGCCTTGGCGCGGGCCGGCTCGACTTCCTCGCCCTGGCCCAGGTCAGCGGTGAAGGTCACCACTTCGCAGTTGTAGGTGTCTTGCAGCCACTTGAGAATCACCGAGGTGTCCAGGCCACCGGAATAGGCCAGAACCACCTTCTTAACGTCCGACATGCCATCAGCTCCACGGGTAGTACGGGAAAGCCCGCAATTCTACTGATGACGCGCCGCAAATGACAGGCCCGCAATGGCCTCGGCGGCCCGCGATGGCCGTACCTCAGGCCGGCTGGGCGGCGTTGCTGCGTGCCAGGCGCTCCTGCTCCGCTTCCGCTTCGGGCAGGCGATCCAGGTACAGGGTGACCCGGCGGTTCTTGCCGCGATTGGCCTCGCTGCTGTTGGGCACCAGCGGATAGCGCTCGCCGTGGAAGCGGATGCTGATCTGCCCCTCGGGAATGCCCTTTTCCTTCAGGTAGGCGGCCACTGCCATCGCCCGGCGGCGCGACAGGTCACGGTTGGTCAGGCGGTTGCCGGTGTTGTCGGAGTGGCCTTCCAGACGGATGCTGTTGATGGTCGGATCGGCCTTGAGCAGCAGCAGCACGCGATCCAGCTCCCGGCGGGCGGCGTCGCCCAGGTCGATGCCGCTGTTGGCGAAGCTCAGCTGCAGGTACCTGACCTGGTCGAAGTTGACCGGCAGCAACTGCGTGGTGCACTGCTGGAACTCACGAAAGGCCTGGCCGAAGCGCGCCGGCAGCAGGCGCACTTCCATGTATTCGTTGGTCTGCCGAGTGCGATGGCGCACCAACGGCGAGCGCCCTTCCATCAGCCCGGTGAGCAGGCGCGCGGCCTGCTGGTTGTCGCTCTTGAGCAGCACCTCATCGTTGGCGATCTTCACCTGGCCCAGTGGCATGTCGCGGTGTTCCGGACGCCAGGGCGCGGCACCCACCACCAGGGTCGCGGCACCGGTGCCCAGCCAGCGTTCGCGGCTGATCAGCTGGAAGGTCGGCTGCTCGCCGGCGCGGCGCACGAACTGCCCGACGCCGCCGAAGGTCTTGATCGGCTGGATCAGGCGGCACTCGAACTGATCGCCCTCGGCCTGCCACTCCGCATGTTCCAGGCGCGGCTGGAAGGTCAGAGCGACTGACGGCAGGCTGACGAACAGACTGAGCAGAGCGGCATACTGCAGGCGCACGATGGGAGGGCTCCAGGGAATTACGGCGTTCCAATGGCATATCGGATCGTCTGGCGAAAACTTGAGGGGCGTCATGTGCGGCGTCTCACAGAACGCCACAGGCCGAAACCTGCGTAACGCCGCCCATCCAGTGAGGTTCATCGTCTCGTCGGGCAGCCGGCGGGCGCATTTTCCGGTAGGATTCGCGCACGTTTCATCGCCCGGATCCTCTTCATGACCGACCGCCTCACCCTGCTGCGTCCCGACGACTGGCATATCCACCTGCGCGACGGTGCCGCCCTGGCCCAGACCGTGGCCGATGCCGCGCGCACCTTCGGCCGCGCCATCGTCATGCCCAACCTGGTGCCGCCGGTACGCAACGCCGGCGAGGCCGACGCCTATCGCCAGCGCATCCTCGCCGCCCGCCCGGCCGGCAGCCGCTTCGAACCGCTGATGGTGCTGTACCTCACCGACAACACCAGCGCCGAGGACATCCGCCAGGCCAAGGCCAGCGGCTTCGTGCACGCCGCCAAGCTGTATCCGGCCGGCGCCACCACCAATTCGGACTCCGGCGTCACCCGCATCGACAGCATCTTCCCGGTACTGGAAGCCATGGCCGAGGTCGGCCTGCCGCTGCTGGTGCACGGCGAGGTGACCCGCGGCGAGATCGACGTGTTCGATCGCGAGAAGGCCTTCATCGACGAGCACCTGGTTCGCGTGGTCGAGCGCTTCCCGACCTTGAAGGTGGTGTTCGAGCACATCACCACCGCCGACGCCGCGCAGTTCGTGCGCGAGGCCTCGGCCAACGTCGCCGCCACCCTCACCGCGCACCACCTGCTGTACAACCGCAACCACATGCTGGTTGGCGGCATCCGCCCGCACTTCTATTGCCTGCCGATCCTCAAGCGCAACACCCACCAGGAAGCCCTGCTGGATGCCGCCACCAGCGGCAACCCGAAGTTCTTCCTGGGCACCGATTCGGCGCCGCACGCCCGCCACACCAAGGAAACCACCTGCGGTTGCGCCGGTTGCTACACCGCCTACGCCGCCATCGAGCTGTATGCCGAGGCGTTCGAGTCGCGCAACGCGCTGGACAAGCTGGAAGGCTTCGCCAGCCAGTTCGGCCCGGACTTCTACGGCCTGCCGCGCAACACCGACCGCATCACCCTGGTGCGCGAAGACTGGCAAGCACCAGCCGAACTGCCGTTCGGCGACCACCGCCTGATGCCGCTGCGTGCTGGCGAAACCCTGCGCTGGCGGGTACTGGAGGAACGCGCGTGAGCGAAGAGCTGTACGAAGACGACGAACTGGAAATCCGCTCCAGCGGTCCCCGTCACCCCATGGCGCGCCGCTTTCGCGGCTACCTGCCGGTGGTGGTGGACGTGGAGACCGGTGGCTTCAACTGCCAGACCGACGCGCTGCTGGAAATCGCCGCGACCATCGTCGGCATGGACGAGCAGGGCCTGCTCTACCCGGAGCACACCTACTTCCACCGCATCGAGCCGTTCGAGGGCGCCAACATCGAGCAGGCGGCGCTGGAATTCACCGGCATCAAGCTGGATCACCCGCTGCGCATGGCGGTCCAGGAGGAGCCGGCGCTGGCCGACATCTTCCGTGGCGTGCGCAAGTCGCTGAAGTCCTACGGCTGCAAGCGCGCGGTGCTGGTCGGCCACAACAGCAGCTTCGACCTCGGCTTCCTCAACGCCGCGGTGCTGCGTACCGGCCTCAAGCGCAACCCGTTCCACCCCTTCTCCAGCTTCGACACCGCCACTCTGGCGGGCCTGGCCTATGGCCAGACGGTGCTGGCCAAGGCCTGCCAGGCCGCCGGCATTCCCTTCGACGCCCGCGAAGCCCACTCGGCGCGCTACGACACCGAGAAGACCGCCGACCTGTTCTGCGGCATCGTCAATCGCTGGAAGGAAATGGGCGGCTGGGACACCTTCGGGGAAGACTGAAGGTAGCACCCGTTTTTTGTAGGAGCGGCTTCAGCCGCGATGGCGACCGCTCAGGAGCCTCGCGGCTGAAGCCGCTCCTACAGGG
>NZ_DATJCS010000023.1:0-25956 GCF_035497915.1 Pseudomonas sp. | reverse complement strand
CTGGTATTTGGTTGCGGGAGCAGGATTTGAACCTACGACCTTCGGGTTATGAGCCCGACGAGCTACCAGACTGCTCCATCCCGCGTCGGCCATTCTACGCGCCGAAGACTTGCTGTCAACCCTTGATTCCGGAAAAGCCTTTTGCCATCAGGGCCTTGCGCTTTTCGCAGGGTGGTAAACTGCCAGCCCACGCCAGACCCGGCGGCGCTTCCGGCCTTTTACCGTGCGCAAGATCATTCACATCGACTGCGATTGCTTCTACGCCGCCATCGAGATGCGCGACGATCCGCGACTGGCTGGGCGGCCGCTGGCGGTGGGTGGGTCGCCGGAGCAGCGCGGCGTGGTCGCCACCTGCAACTACGAGGCGCGCGCCTGGGGCGTCCATTCGGCCATGCCGATGCGCACCGCCCTCAAGCTGTGTCCCGATCTGGCCGTGGTGCGCCCGCGCATGGACGCCTACCGGGAAGTGTCGCGGGACATCCACGGCATCTTCCGCGACTACACCGAGCTGATCGAGCCGTTGTCGCTGGACGAGGCCTACCTGGACGTGTCCAGCGCGACCCACCACGGCGGGAGCGGCACCCTGATCGCCCGCGAGATCCGCCAGCGGGTCTGGGAACAGTTGCGCATCACCGTGTCCGCCGGGGTGGCGCCCAACAAGTTCCTGGCCAAGATCGCCAGCGACTGGCGCAAGCCCAACGGCTTGTTCGTGATCACCCCGGACGAGGTGGAGGCCTTCGTGGCCGAACTGCCGGTCAGCAAGCTGCATGGCGTCGGTAAGGTCACCGCCGAGCGCCTGACCCGGCTGGGCATTCGCACCTGCCGTGAGCTGCGCGACTGGGACCGGCTGGCGCTGCTGCGCGAGTTCGGCAGCTTCGGTGAGCGGCTGTGGCATCTGGCACGCGGTATCGACGAACGCCCGGTGCAGGTGGACAGCCGTCGACAGTCACTGAGCGTGGAGACTACCTTCGATCAGGACCTGCCGAATCTGGCGGCCTGCCTGGCCGAGTTGCCCGATCTCTACGACGAGTTGCAGCGCCGGCTGACGCGCCTGGACCAGAGCTACCGGATCGGCAAGCCGTTCGTGAAACTCAAGTTTCACGACTTCACCCAGACCACCCTCGAACAGGCCGGCGCCGGCTGGGACCCGGACAGCTACCGGCTGCTGCTTGGCCAGGCCTTCGCCCGGGGCGACAAGCCGGTGCGGCTGATCGGCCTGGGCGTGCGGCTGGTGGATCTGCAGGGCGTGCAGGAGCAGCTGCGCCTGTTTTAATCGAAGGCGAAATGCTCCCCCGGCAGCTCCATGATCTTCGCCGCCGGGCTGAGCATGGCGGCGGCATGGGCCTTGGCACGCGGCAGCAGGCGGCTGAAGTAGAAGTCGCTGGTAGCGAGCTTGGCCTGGTAGAAATCCAGCGAGTCCTGGCCGCCGTCGCGCATACGCCGGCGGGCGGCGCGCTCCTGCAGGGCCCAGGAATACGCCAGGGTCACGTAGCCGGCGTACATCAGGAAGTCGTGACTGGCGGTGCCGACCAGGTCGCGCTGCTTGCGGGCGATCAGGGCGATGCGCAGGGTCAGCCAGTTCCATTGCGCGCAGAGTCTGAGCAGGGTCAGCGCCTTGCCGCGCATGCCCGGTTCCTCCTTGAGCAGTGTCCAGGCCAGCGCGGCGATATCCGCAGTGAACTGGCGCACCGCCTTGCCTTGGGTCATCAGCAGCACCTTGCGACCGAGCAGGTCGAGGGCCTGGATGCCGGTGGTGCCTTCATAAAGCGTGGCGATGCGCGCGTCGCGGACGATCTGCTCCATGCCGTGTTCGCGGATGTAGCCGTGCCCGCCGTACACCTGCATGCCCAGATTGGCGGCTTCCAGGCCCAGCTCGGTCAGGCAGCCCTTGAGGATCGGGGTGAGAAAGCCCAGCTTGTCGTCCCAGTGGGCCTGCTTGGCGCTGTCGCCGGCGAGGATGCCTTCGATCATGCGATCGGCGTACTGGGCGGCCAGATAGACCAGCGCGCGGCCGCCTTCGGCGACGGCCTTCTGGGTCAGCAGCATGCGCCGGACATCGCCGTGGTGCATGAGGGCGTCAGCCGCCTGCTGTGGCTCCTTGCTGCCGGACAGGGCGCGCATCGAGCGGCGCTCGCGGGCGTAGGCCAGCGCGCCCTGATAGGCCAGCTCGGCGGTGGCCACGCCCTGGATGGCGGTGCCGATGCGCGCGCTGTTCATGAAGGTGAACATGCATTCCAGGCCCTGGTTGGGCGGGCCGATCAGGTAGCCGGTGGCGGCGTCGAAGTTCATCACGCAGGTTGCCGAGGCCTTGATGCCCATCTTCCTTTCCAGCGCGCCGCAGGTCACGCCGTTGCGCGGACCCAGGCTGCCGTCGGCGTTGACCACGAACTTGGGCACGATGAACAGGCTGATGCCGCGGGTACCCTTGGGGGCGTCGGGCAGGCGCGCCAGCACGATGTGGATGATGTTCTCGGTCAGATCGTGCTCGCCGCTGGAGATGAAGATCTTGGTGCCGGTCAGCGCGTAGCTGCCGTCGGCGTTGGCGTCGGCGCGGGTCTTCACCTGACCGAGGTCGGTGCCGCACTGCGGCTCGGTGAGGCACATGGTGCCGGCCCAGCGGCCTGCGGTGAGCGGTGGCAGGTAGGTGCTCTTCTGCTCATCGCTGCCATGCATCATCAGCGTGTTCATGGCGCCCAGGGACAGCCCCGGATACATGGCGAACGGCCAGTTGGCGGTGCCGAGCATTTCCTGCTTGATGGCGCCGAGGCTCATCGGCAGACCCTGGCCACCGTACTCGACCGGGTGCGACAGGCCCTGCCAGCCGCCGTCCACGAAGGCCTGGTAGGCCTCCTTAAACCCCTGGGGCGTGCGGACCTCGCCGTTCTCCAAGTGACAGCCCTCTTCGTCGCCGGAGTGGTAGAGCGGGGCGATCACCTCCTCGCACAGGCGCGCGCACTCGCCGAGGATGGCCTCGACCGTGTCCGGCGTGGCCTCCGCGCCGGCGGCCAGCGCGCCGTAATGGGCGGGGTAGTCCAGCACTTCGTTGAGCAGGAAGCGGGTGTCACGCAGCGGAGCTTTGTAGGCGGGCATGTTCGGTCTCGACGGGTGGAACGACGCGGCGAGTTATACGAGGGCGGCGCCCGGCATGCCTTGGCCTGTGTTGCGCGGGTACGTGGCAGATCGGTCAGAACGCTCGGGGATGGACAGGCCTGTAGGAGCGGCTTCAGCCGCGATTGGGGCAAAGCAGTAGCATCGCGGCTGAAGCCGCTCCTACAGGGTGCCTGGTCTCACTCGGAAATCTGCAGTTCCCGCGCCTTGGTGTACACGTAGCGCACCTTCTCGTATTCGAACGGCGAGTTGACCTGGCCATAGCGGAAGCTGGTCTGGTAACGCATGTCCACCACCCGCAGGCCGTAGATCTCCGGGTGGCCGTAGTTGCTGGCCTCGCTGACGTTCAGGTAGTCGATCTCGCCCTCCACCCAGAAGTCACCGACCAGCCCGGTGGTGTCGCGCAGGTTGGAAGGACCGAGGAACGGCAGCACCAGGTACGGGCCGGCCGGCAGGCCGTAGAAGCCCAGGGTCTGGCCGAAGTCCTCGCGGTGGCGCGGCAGGCCCATCAGGCTGGCCACGTCCCACAGGCCGAACACCCCGAAGGTGCTGTTGAACAGCACGCGCGCGGTGATTTCCATGGAGCGCTGGCCCTTGAACTGCAGCAGGCTGTTGAACAGGTTGCCGATGTCGCCAAGGTTGTCGAAGAAGTTGCTCACCCCGCTGCGCACGAAGCGCGGCGTCACCGCCTGGTAGGTGTTCACCACCGGCAGCAGCACCCATTCGTCGAAGCGCTGGTTGAAGTGGTAGACGCGGCGATTCCAGGGCTCCAGCGGATCGTAGACATCCAGGGCGAGCAGGGTGGAACGCTCGAACTCGCGCTGGTCCAGCCCCGGATTGAAGGTCAGCCGTTCCAGCGGGCGGGTGAAGCCGTCCTCGTCGGGCGCGACCGCTTGCGCCTGGGCGAACGGTGCGGCCAGCAGAAGCAGGGTCAGCAGGGTGAGGCGCTGTCGAAGCATGGGTGGGTGTCCGTTCACTGACGCATGATGTCGAGCATGGCCTGGGTATTGACCCGGTAGTTCATGTTGCCGCAGTGGCCGCCGCGCGGGTACAGCGTCAGGCGCGGGCCGAAGGTGCGGCGCAGGAAACCGAGGTCGCCACGGCCGAGAATGATGTCGTCGGCGTTGTGCATCACGGCGATCTTGTCGCTGGTGCGCAGATAGTCTTCCAGCGCGTAGAGGCTTACGGCGTTCACCAGTTGCGGCAGGCTGCCGCCATCGAAGCGCTTGCGCCACATCGGCACCAGTTGCTCAGCCATGTAGCAGTCGAAGTCGCAGAGCAGCGCGCGGCGGAAGAAGGGGGTGATCTCGGTGCCCTCGTTGATCGGATAGCCCGGCGGGATGATCAGTCCGCGCCGGTTGATCAGATCCGAGGTGAAGACGATGTCGGCGGCGGAGAAGCGAAACGAGGCGCCGATCAGCATCGCCATCTCCTCGTCACTCAGGCGCTGGCGCGACTGCTGGAAGTCGAACAGCACCGCCGCGCTCATGTCCAGGCTGCCCTTGTACTGGAAGTAATGGGTGAGCTTGTCGAACATGCGCTCGTAGAAAGAAGCGGCGTCACGGATGTCGGCCACCTGCGTCTGCACCAGGCGATCGAGGTTGGTCACCGAGGTGTAGAGGTTGACCGGCGGGTTGATCAGCAGCACCCGCTGGAAATTGAAGTGGCGCCGCTGCTCGTCCAGATGGCTGACGAAGGCGGCGTGCAGGCCGCCGAGGCTGTAGCCGGTCAGGTGGTAGCCAGTGACCGGCAGATCGGGATGGTTGGCCATCACCGCCTGCATGACCCGGTAGAGATCGTCGGCATCCTCGGCGGAAATCCCCGGCGTGGCGAAGCGCGAGGCGGCCGCCATGAAGTCGTAGCTGGTCGGTGAGGACAGCTGCACCACATGGAAGCCGCCCTGGTAGAAAACCTTCTTCAGCAGTTCCATGTTGCCGCTGGCGTAGTGGGCGCCGGTGCCGGCGATGATGAAGATCAGCGGCGCCGGGCCGTCCTGGCTGGCGATTCGGTAGCGCAGCTTCTTCACCGCCCAGAAATTGGCCGGCAGTCGGTACTCGCGCTCCGGGCGCAGCAGCAGGCTGTGATCGCTCTGGTCGATCTCGTCGTCGGCGGGCAGGTCGGGGCGCAGGTCCGGCGGCGTGCCGGCGATGGTGGCCTCGAACGGATTGTCCAGCGGGAAGCCGTAGGCCTCGGCGGAGAGCTCGGCGGCCTGGGCGGGGCCGTAGGCCAGCAGGCCAAGCAGCAGGATGAGCGGGAACGAGTGCGGCATGGTCGGTCCGAAGCGGCAAGGGACAAGGCTATGACAACGAGGCGGCCCACAGGGTGCGCAGTATGCCGGCGTGGCGATGCGGCAGGCCAGTGCGCGCTGACTATCCTTGGGGGCCGAGGCGGCGTTGCGGGAGTCACTGATGGGTTCGACACGAACAGGCGTGCCCGGTGCCGGTCGCCAATGGCTCTGGGCGGCCGCTCTGCTGGCCTGGGTGCTGGGATGCTGCGCCTTGCGCTTCCTGTTCCTGGAGGACGAGCGCTGGCTGGGTTGGTGCGCCGACGCCCCGGCAAGCCTGGGCTGTCAGGCCCGCGCCTGGCTGGGTTGGGCCATTCATGTGCGCCTGCTGGCCTGGCTGGCGCTGCCGCCGGCGCTGTTGGCCTTCTGCCTGGCCGGTGCGCCGGGCCGCTGGCTGGCGACATTGGCCCTGATCCCTGCGCTGGCCGGCCTGGTGCTGTACGCCGTCACGCCCGCGTCCTTCGCCACCCTGCTGGCGCTGTTGCGCCTGGTGCGCGACGAACGCCTCAGTGACGCCAGAAGGCGTGGGTGAACAGCACCAGCACGGTGATGATTTCCAGGCGCCCCAGCAGCATGCCCAGCGACAGCAGCCATTTGGCGGCATCCGGCAGGCTGGCGAAATTGCCGGCCGGGCCGATGATCGGCCCCAGTCCCGGACCGACGTTACACACCGCCGTTGCCGCACCGGTCAGCGCGGTCAGCGGGTCCAGGCCGAGCAGCGCCAGACCCAGGGCGACCACGCCGATGGTGATGGTGAAGAAGAACGAGAAGGTCAGGATCGAACGGACGATTTCTTCATCCAGCGGGTGACCGTTGTACTTCTGCTGGATCACCGCGCGCGGGTGGATCAGCTGCTGGATGTTGGCGCGCAGCAGCGCGTAGGCCACCTGGAAACGGAAGATCTTCAACCCGCCGGTCGACGAGCCGGAGCAGCCGCCGATGAAGGTCAGGTAGAAGAAGGCCATGATGGCGAAGTCGCCCCACAGGCTGTAATCGCCCAGGGCGTAGCCGGTGGTGGTGATTATGGACACGGTGTTGACGGTGGCCAGCCGCAGCGCATCGCTCCAGGCGTAGTCGGAGTTCAGCCACAGCCAGCCGCTGAACAGCAGGCAGACGGCGACCAGCAGCTTGAGGAAGCCGCGCACCTGCTGGTCGCGCAGCAGGGCCTTGTAGTTGCCGCGCAGGGTCGACACATAGAGCATGAACGGCAAGCTGCCGAGGACCATCAGCACCACCGCGACCCAGTGCGTCGCGGGCGGGAAGGCGGCCAGCGAGGCATCCGAGGTGGAAAAGCCGGCGGTGGCGACCGAGGTCATCGAATGGTTGATGGCATCGAACCAGCCCATGCCGGTCAGGTGATAGGCCAGCGCACCGAGCAGGGTGAACAGCAGATACACGCCGACGATGTACTTGGCCACCACGTGCGAGCGTGGCAGAACCTTTTCCGACCAGTCCGAGGATTCGGTCTGGAACAGGCGCATGCCACCGACGCGCAGCAGCGGCAGGATCGCCACCGCCATGGCGATGAAGCCGATGCCGCCCAGCCATTGCAGCAGCGAGCGCCACAGCAGCAGGCCGGGAGAGGCGTCGTCCAGGCCGGTGAGCACCGTGCCGCCGGTGGTGGTGATGCCCGACATGCTCTCGAAGAAGGCGTCGGTGTAGCTGAGGTCACGGCTCATCAGCATCGGCAGGGCGGCGAACAGCGCCACCACCAGCCAGCTGGCGGTGGTCAGCAGATACATGTCGCGTGGTCGCAGATGCGACTCGGCCGGACGTCCGGGCAGCACCAGGGCCAGGCCGGTGGCGAAGGTGGCCAGGCTCGACCAGAGAAAAGGCTCCAGTTCATCGGTACGGCCGTACCACAGCTGCGCGAACAGCGGCAGCAGCATGCTGGCGGCCAGGGTGATCAGAAAGATGCCGAGGATGAAACCGATGATGCGTAGGGTCGGCAGGGCCATGGAGTGGCTCGGACGGGGGAAGAAGAGGGGCGCATTCTAACCTTGTGGGGCTGGCTGTAAACCGAGCGGATAGGCGCCGACGAAATTCTTTCGCAGCCCCCTTCACAGCCGGAACGCGATGCATAGAATAGCCGCCCAGCGCCGGCTGCTCTGCCGGTTTCCGAGTTCGCCTCCCATGCCTCAAGAGAACCCCTGCCTCACGTGCGGTGCCTGCTGCGCGTATTTTCGCGTGTCCTTCTACTGGGGCGAGTGCCGCTCCGCCGGCGGCAGCGTTCCGGATGATCGGGTCGTGCAGATTTCCCCCTATCACGCCGCCATGATCGGCACCGATGCCAAGCCGGCGCGTTGCGTGGCGCTGCTGGGCGATGTTGGTTGCTCGGTGCGCTGCACCATGTACGAACAGCGCTCCAGCACCTGCCGCGAGTTCGAGGCGTCCTGGGTCGATGGCCGGCACAACCCGCACTGCGATGCCGCCCGCGCCGCCCATGGTCTGCCGCCGGTGACCCCGCCGCTGCAGCCTGATCTGTCCCCCGACCGGGTCGCCTGAGAGGGCGCGCGCACGAGCGGCATCACCTTTCTGGCGCGCCGGCCACTAGAATGGCCGCCTGTATCGATTCTGGAGGTGGCCCATGGAGGCTCTCGACGCTCTGCTGACCCGTGTGTCCGTGCCGCGTTTGCACGACCCGGCGCCGGATGAGGCGCAACGCCAGCAGTTGTTCCGCGCCGCGCTGCGCGCGCCCGATCATGGCCAGCTGCGCCCCTGGCGCTTCCTGACCATCGAAGGAGTGGCCCGCGAGCGCCTGGGTGAACTGTTCGCCCAGGCGGTCTCGGCGCACGGCAACGTCAAGCCGGACATGCTCACCAAGGCGCGCGCCATGCCGCTGCGCGCGCCGCTGCTGGTGGCGGTGATCGCCGCGCCGAAGACGCACTTCAAGGTGCCGGAAAGCGAGCAGATCCTCTCGGCCGGCTGTGCCGCCCACGCCATCGTGCTGGGCGCCCATGCGCTAGGCCTGGGCGCGATCTGGCGCAGCGGCGAGCTCTCCCACGACCCCATCGTCAAGGCCGGCCTGGGCGTCGGCGCGCAGGAACAGATCGTCGGTTTCATCTACCTGGGCAGCGTCGAAGGTGAACGGCGCACCCCGCCGGAGCTGGATCCCGCCGACTTCGTGACCGCCTGGCAGGGCTGATCGGCGGGCAAGAACCCGCCTGGGGTGGTCCGGTCTCAACAGCTCCGGCAGCGCCAAGCTGTCCCGACCGCCTGGAGGATTAGCCCATGATCAATCCCCGCTACGAAGCCTGTGTCCAGGCTTGCACCCGCTGTGCCGAGGCCTGCGAGCACTGTGCCACCGCCTGCCTGCGCGAAGACGACGTAACGATGATGGCTCGCTGCATCCAGCTGGATCGCGATTGCGCGGACCTGTGCCGGCTGTGTGCGACGCTCATGGTTCGGGACAGCGAACAGGCTGCGGCGCTGTGCCGCGTGTGTGCCGAAGCCTGTCGCGCCTGCGCCAGCGAATGCGCCGGTCACGAACACGAGCATTGCCAGACCTGCGCGCGAGCCTGCACGGCGTGCGCCGAGGAATGCGCGCGTATGGCGGCGTAGGGCAATTGCGGCACGGAACCTGTAGGAGCGAATTCATTCGCGAGTTTTTTGGGGTTCCCGGCCAGGGGGCGCGCCGCATGAAGAGCTCGCGGACAAGTCCGCTCCCACTAAGGCAAAAAGCCGGACCCAAGGTCCGGCTTTTTCTTTACGCCGCTGCCCGTTAGAAACGGTAGGTCAGCTGGGCTGCCAGGCCGTGGGCGGAGTTTTCATACTCGGCGTTGTAGCCGGTCTGATTCACTTCGCCCTTGTCTTCCTTCAGGTAGGAGTAGGCCAGGTCCAGGGTCACGTCCTGGTTGATGTTCCAGCCAGCGCCCAGGGACAGGATGGTGCGATCCGACACCGGGATGCGGGTGGTGCGGTGTTCGTTGGTGGTCGGCGACTCGTCCAGCGCCAGGCCGGCGCGCAGCACCCACTGCGGGTTCAGCTGGTAAGCGGTGCCCACGGCGAAGGACCAGGTGTTGCTCCACTTCAGCGGCTCTTCGACGCGACCGACGACGCCAGCCTGGATGGGGTTGCTGGTCTGGTTCTCGATCACCAGGCTTTCCAGGCGACTCCAGCGGGTCCAGGTGGCGCCGCCGTACAGGGTCCACTGGTCGTCGAGGCGGTAGGTCACCGAGGTGTCCACCGACTCCGGCATGGTGATGTCCACGCTGGCGTCGTAGGTGGTGTTCAGCGTGCCGAGAGTCAGGCCGGGAATGGGAGTGGGCGCGGGGGTAATGCCGCTGACCGTGGTATCGCCTTCCAGGTTGTACTTGACCTTGGAGTGGTAGGTCAGGCCCCAGCTCAGTCGCTCGGTGACATCCACCAGCACGCCGAGGTTGTAGCCATAGGAGACGTCGTCGCCTTCCACATCGGAATGGCCGTCCGGGTAGCTGGCAAGTGCCGGATCAAGCTTGCCCATCGGGATGGCGCGGGTCAGCTTGCCATAGATGCGGCTGATCACCAGGCCACCGCCCACCGACACCTGGTCGTTGATCTTGTAGCTGAGGGTCGGCTGCAGATTGACCACTTCCACTTCGCTGTTCAGGCCGTGGTAGCGACCCATGTGGCCTTTTTCGTAGTCGCTGATGACCGCGAACGGCACGTACAGGCCGAGACCGAAGTGCAGCTTGTCGTTGATCGGGGTGACGTAGTAGCCGAAGGGCACGGTGGCGAAGGGCACCATGTCGCCGTCGGTGCTGCCGGTGCCGCCGGTCGCTTCGATATCGGTCAGCGCATGAATGAACGCCAGACCACCACTCACTTCGCGACGCTCAAGCTTGGACATGCCGGCCGGGTTGCCGGCCACGGTACTGGCGTCCTGGGCGGAGGAGGAACGGCCGGCGAAGGCGGTGCCCATGCCGCTGGCGCTGTGTTCGTTGATGGCCAGGCCGTTTGCCAGGGCTTGGCTGGACAGGGCGCCAATCGCCAGAGCCAGTGTTGTTTTTATCCAGGCTTGTTTCATCGATAACTCCGGTTTTTCGGTTTGAAGCGAGCGGGGCGACGCTAACAGGATCGGTCCTGTTCCAGCGGGGCAAACCGCTCTAGATCGCGGCATTCACACATTCCATGCAGGCCGTGAAGGTTCTCGGCGAAGCATGCTAAAAAAACCGGGCGAGCAATGTAACTATTTGTTCTTCAAGGGAAATGTTCGGTCGAGGGCTGACCAATCAGTCACCTGTCGCCACCGGGCGCGCCGGATCGGTGATCCATTCGCTCCAGGAGCCGGCGTACAGCGGCGCCAGCGGCAGGCCAGCGAGGCTCATGGCGAACAGGTTGTGGCAGGCGGTGACGCCGGAGCCGCAATAGGCCACCAGTTGGTCGGGGCTGCGTCCGGCGAGCAGGCGTTCGAAGCGCTGGCGTAGCTGCGCCGGCGGCAGGAAGCGTCCATCGGCGCCCAGGTTGTCGGTGAAGGGCGCGCAGCAGGCGCCGGGAATGTGACCGGCGACCGGGTCCAGCGGCTCCACCTCGCCGCGAAAGCGCGGCAGGCCACGCGCATCGATCAGGGTCAGCGCCGGGTCGCACAGGCGCCGGCTCAGGCTGTCGGCGTCCAGCACCAGGCTGGCATCCGGGCGGGCGGTGAAATTGCCGCGCGCCGGTTCATCGATCTGCGTGGTCACCGGCAGGCCGGCCGCCTGCCAGGCCTGGAAACCGCCGTCGAGCAGGTACACACCATCGCGCTTGCCCAGCCAGGCCAGCAGCCACCAGGCACGCGCGGCGAACGCGCCGGGGCCATCATCGTAGAGCAGCACCGTGCTGTCCTGATTCACGCCCCACTCGCGCAGGCGCTCCTGCAGGTGGGCGGGGTCGGGCAGCGGATGGCGGCCGGTCGCACCCTTGACCACCGGGCCGGACAGGTCCTGTTCGAGGTCGGCGAACCGGGCGCCCGGGATATGCCCCTCGGCGTAGCGGCTGCGCCCGACGGCGGGATTGTCCAGGGCGAAACGGCAATCAAGGATACGCAGGTCGGGGGTCGACAGGCGTTCGGCAAGTTGTTGCGCAGTCAGCAAGCGGGCGAGGGACATGGAGGCTCCTGTGTCGCGAAGGGGCGGACGGGCATCATAAGGGGGCTGTCATATTTCGCCAGTTGCCTGGCATAGACCCGTCAGAGAAATGGGGAGCCTTCATGTCTGATCTGGCTGTCATCACCGAGAGCGCCACGCTGGCCCGTCGCGTGGGCGTTCTGGTGGGGAATGTCCTGGTTACCGCCTATTACTGCTGCGTGATTCTCGGGCGCGCCGCAATCGGCCGGTTGCGCCGCGAGCACATCGACCGCTATGCGCGCGGCTGGGCTCGTGTGTTGCTGCGCATGGCGCGCATCGACATCCAGGTGCAGGGGCGGGCGCCGGATTTCTCCGACGGCCGGCGCTACATCATCCTCTGCAACCATTCCAGTCACTACGACATCCCGGTGAGCTTCGCCCATCTGCCGGGCTCGATCCGCATGCTCGCCAAGAAGGAGCTGTTCTCCATTCCGCTGTTCGGAGCGACCCTGCGCGCCGGTGAATTCCCGTCCATCAATCGCGGCAACCGCCACCAGGCGGTGCGCGATATGGAAAACGCGCGCCGCCTGATGGAGAGCGGCATCGTGCTGTGGGCCGCGCCGGAAGGCACCCGTTCGGCCGATGGTCGACTGCTGCCGTTCAAGAAGGGCTGCTTCCACCTGGCGCTGGACACCGATGCGGTCATCGTGCCGCTGGCGATTCGCGGCATTCACCAGGTGCTGCCGGCGCGCAGTTGGAAACTGAACCTGGGCATGCCGGTCGAGGTGGAGATCGGTGAACCCATCGACGCCAGCCAGTACTCGGCGGAACAGCTGCCCGGGCTGATGGCCGATACCCGCGCGCGCCTGCAGGCGATGCTCGATCGCGGTGTCGCGCCGGCCGGCGTGGTTGCCGAAGAGCAGCTGACCCCGGCTTGATTCGCCCGTCTCGACTCTGTCGGCCGGCGTAAAGCCGGCCCTACAGGGTTCGGCGGCGCCAGGGTTCATACCTGCCCCCGGGAGCGCTGTATACTGCGCGCCCTTTATTCGACGGGAAGGCCCGCGTGAGCATCGACATTCACTGGATCCGTGACGACGCCGAGCTGGCGCAGCAGTGTGCCGCCTGGCGCACGCAGCCGTTCGTGGTGCTGGACACCGAGTTCATGCGGGTCGACACCTTCTATCCGATCGCCGGTCTGGTGCAGGTCGGCGATGGTCGGCAGGCCGTGCTGATCGATCCGCTGTGCATCCGCGACTGGGCGCCGTTCGCCGCGCTGCTGGACGACCCGAGCGTGGTCAAGGTGCTGCATGCCTGCAGCGAGGACCTGGAAGTCTTCCAGCGCCTGACCGGCACCCTGCCGCAGCCGCTGTTCGACACCCAGCTGGCCGCCGGCTACCTGGATCTGGGCTTCTCCATGGGCTATTCGCGCCTGGTGCAGGCGCTGCTGGCCATCGAGCTGCCCAAGGGCGAAACCCGTTCCGACTGGTTGCAGCGCCCGCTGAGCGACATGCAGGTGCGCTACGCCGCCGAGGATGTGCAGCATCTGGTCGAGGTGTATCGCGCCCTGGATGCGCGGCTCAGCGATGAAAAGCGCACCTGGCTGCTGGAAGACGGCGCCGAGCTGGTGGCCAACCTGCGCCGTGAGGTCGACCCGGACGAGATGTACCGCGAGGGCAAGCTGGCCTGGAAGCTGTCCCGCCAGCAGCTGGCGGTGTACCGGGTGCTGTACGCCTGGCGCGAGCGCGAGGCGCGGCGCCGCGACGTGCCGCGCAACCGCATCCTGCGCGAGGCCTCGCTGTGGCCGCTGGCGCGCTTCCAGCCCTCCGAGCTGGGCGCGCTGTCGCGCATCGAGGACATGCACCCGCGCACCGTTCGCCAGGATGGCGAAACCCTGCTGCAGCTGATTCGCCAGGCGGCGGCGCTGCCGCCGGACGCCTGGCCGCAGCCGGTGGACGAGCCGCTGCCGCTGGAAGCCGGGCGCCTGCTCAAGAAGCTGCGCGCGGTCGGCCAGGCCGAGGCAGCGCGCCTGGGCATGGCCCCCGAGCTGATGCTGCGCAAGAAATCCCTGGAAGCCCTGCTGCGCAGCGGCTATCCCGATGGTCCCTATCAGTTGCCGGACAACCTGCGCGGCTGGCGCCGCGAGCGCCTGGGCCAGGCGTTGCTCGACGCGTTGTCCGCCCCCGGAGAATCGGCATGAAACGCATCTGTTCCATCTACAAGAGCCCGCGCAAGCGCGAGATGTACCTCTATGTGCTGAAAAGCGATGCGCTGAGTCGCGTGCCGGAGGGCCTGCTCGCCGTTTTCGGTGCGCCGCAACTGGCCTTCGATCTGGTGCTGCACCCGGAGCGCCCGCTGGCCCGCGAGGACATCCACCAGGTACTGGAAAACCTCGACCGGCAGGGTTACCACCTGCAGATGCCGCCTCCCGATCTGGAGGACGACTACATCGAGCACCTGCCCGAAGAGTTGCTGCGCATGAACGATCCGCTCTGACGGATGGGTGGCGCCGTTGCGGTGCTGGCATGAGCTGATCAATATGCTATCGTCGCGCCATTAGTGACGAACTCGACGGTTTTTTCGAGGCGGCCAGTACCGGCCGCTTCGCCAGTCCGCGCCGCCGTCCACTTTCCGGCAGCTTGAATCACAAGCAAAACTCTCGCTCGATCAATGACTTGGCCCTTGGCACTGATGTTGCTATGTCTGGGCTCTGTGATGTGGGGCGTCAAAACCACGCCGCCAGTAAGAGGAAATGACACATGAGTCAGGGTCTGCAGTTCAATCGTTTGTTGATGGACATGCGTTCCATGCAGGCGGACGCCATGGCCCGTTTCAAGCCGGCGCAGCCTGAGGCGCCGGCCGCGAACAGCATGCCGAGTTTCGCCGACCTGCTGGGGCAGGCGGTCAACAAGGTGAGTCAGACGCAGAGCTCCGCCAACCAGCTCGCCACGGCCTTTGAAATGGGCCAGGGCGGGGTGGATCTGACCGACGTGATGATCGCCTCGCAGAAGGCCTCGGTGTCCTTCCAAGGCATGACCCAGGTGCGCAACAAGCTGGTACAGGCCTACCAGGACATCATGCAGATGTCGATCTAAGGACGGATGATCCATGTCTGACGCTGTAGCGAAGGTTCCCGCCAACACCAATGGGGCGGAAGCCACGGCCAAGAAGCCGCCGCTGTTGGGACTCTCCTTCCTGGAAAATCTTTCCGATATGTCCATGTTGCGTCAGGTCGGCCTGCTGGTCGGTCTGGCCGCGAGCGTGGCCATCGGCTTCGCCGTGGTGCTCTGGTCCCAGCAGCCGGATTACCGGCCGCTGTACGGCAACCTCAATGGCATGGATGTCAGCCAGGTGGTCGACGTCCTCAACAGCGCCGGCATCGACTACACCGTCGAACCCAATTCCGGCGCCCTGCTGGTCAAGTCCCAGGACATGGCGCAGGCACGCCTGAAGCTGGCCACCGCCGGCGTGGCGCCGCGCGACAACAGCGTCGGCTTCGAGATCCTCGACCGCGAGCAGAGCCTGGGCACCAGCCAGTTCATGGAAGCGGCGCGCTATCGCCGCGGCCTGGAAGGCGAGCTGGGGCGCACCATCGCCAGCCTCAACGGCGTCAAGTCGGCGCGCGTGCACCTGGCCATTCCCAAGAGTTCGGTGTTCGTGCGCGACGAGCGCAAGCCCAGCGCCTCGGTGCTGCTGGAACTGTTCGCCGGGCGCAGCCTGGAGCCCGGTCAGGTCCAGGCGATCATCAACCTGGTGGCCACCAGCGTGCCGGAACTGAACAAGTCCCAGGTCACCGTGGTGGACCAGAAGGGCAACCTGCTGTCCGACCAGCAGGAACTGTCCGAACTCACCGTCGCCGGCCGCCAGTTCGAATACAGCCGCCGGGTGGAAACCCTGCTCACCCAGCGCGTGCACAACATCCTGCGTCCGGTGGTCGGCAGCGACCGCTACAAGGCGGAAGTCTCCGCCGACGTGGACTTCAACGCCGTCGAGTCGACCACCGAAACCTTCAACCCCGACCAGCCGGCGCTGCGCAGCGAACAGGCGGTCAGCGAACAACGCCACAGCAGCCTGCCGCCGCAGGGCGTGCCGGGCGCGCTGAGCAACCAGCCGCCGGCGCCGGGCGCCGCGCCCGAACAGCTGGGCCTCGGCGGCGCGACTGCCGGTGCGATTCCGCCGGGCCAGCCGCTGCTGGATGCCAACGGCCAGCAGATCATGGATCCGGCCACCGGCGCGCCGATGCTGGCGCCGTACCCGGCCGACAAGCGCGAGCAGGCCACCCGCAACTACGAACTGGACCGCTCCATCAGCTACACCCGCCAGCAGCAGGGGCGCGTGCGTCGCCTGTCCATCGCCGTGGTGGTGGACGACCAGCAGATCGTCGATGCGCAGGCCGGCACCGTCACCTACCAGCCGTGGAGCGCCGAGGATCTGGCGCGCTTCACCCGCCTGGTGCAGGACGCGGTGGGCTTCGATGCCAGTCGTGGCGACAGCGTCAGCGTGGTCAACACCCCGTTCGTCGCCGACCGTGGCGACGTGATCGAGGAAATTCCCTTCTACGCGCAGCCCTGGTTCTGGGACGTTGCCAAGCAGATCATCGGCGCGCTGTTCATTCTCGCCCTGGTGTTCGGCGTGCTGCGCCCGCTGCTGAACAACGTCACCGGCAACAAGAAGGGTTCCGGCAAGGACCTGGTGCCGCTCGAACGCGACCTGCAGCCGCTGGCCACCGAGCTGGATGACGACCAGTTGAGCCTGAGCGGTTCGGCCCAGCAGATCATGCTGGCCAACCCCAATGACAGCTTCGAGGCCCAGCTCAACGCCATCAAGAACCTGGTGGCGGAGAACCCGGCCCGCGTTGCCGAAGTCGTCAAAGAATGGATCAACGGGGACGAGTGACCGTGAGCAAACTGAGCAAAGTCGACAAGGCCGGCATCCTGCTGCTCTCCCTGGGCGAAACCGATGCCGCGCAGGTGTTGCGCCACCTGGGCCCCAAGGAAGTACAGAAGGTCGGTGTGGCCATGGCCCACCTGGGCAACGTGCACCGCGAGCAGGTCGAGGAAGTCCTCGGCGAATTCATCGTCATGGTCGGTGAACAGACCGGCCTGGGCGTCGGCACTGACGGCTACATCCGCAAGATGCTCACCCAGGCCCTGGGCGAGGACAAGGCCGGCAGCCTGATCGACCGCATCCTGCTGGGCGGCAGCACCAGCGGCCTGGACAGCCTGAAGTGGATGGAGCCGCGCGCCGTGGCCGACGTGATCCGCTACGAGCACCCGCAGATCCAGGCCATCGTGGTGGCCTACCTGGACGCCGACCAGGCCAGCGAGGTGCTCAGCCACTTCGCCCACAAGGCGCGGCTGGACATCCTGCTGCGCGTGTCCTCGCTGAACACCGTGCAGCCGGCGGCGCTCAAGGAACTCAACACCATCCTCGAGAAGCAGTTCTCCGGCAACACCAACACCAGCCGCGCCACCCTGGGCGGCGTGAAGCGTGCCGCCGACATCATGAACTACCTGGACAGCAGCATCGAAGGCCCGCTGATGGATTCCATCCGCGAGCTGGACGAGGAGCTGGCGCTGGAGATCGAGGACCTGATGTTCGTCTTCGAGAACCTGGGCGACATCGACGATCGCGGCATCCAGGCGCTGCTGCGCGAGATCTCTTCCGACGTGCTCACCCTGGCGCTCAAGGGCGCCGACGAGAACGTCAAGGAAAAGATCTTCAAGAACATGTCCAAGCGCGCCGGCGAGCTGCTGCGCGACGACCTGGAAAACCTCGGCCCGGTACGCGTCAGCGACGTGGAAACGGCGCAGAAGGAAATCCTCGGCATCGCACGGCGCATGGCCGAAGCCGGCGAAATCATCATCGGCCCGAAGGGCGCCGAAGAAATGATCTGATCCCGTGCTCCGGGATAGACAGACGGGATAGGCAGACCCCTGGCGGGGCGAGAGTCGAGTCACCATGCAGACCAGCCAAGGCGAATACGAAAGCGATCTGATCCGCGCCAGCGACCTGCCGCCTTTCGAGCGCTGGTTGCTGCCCAGCTTCGATCCGCTCAAGCCGGCGCCCGCACCCGAGCCGCTGCCCGAGCCGGAGCCGGAAATCCAGGCCACGGTCGAGGAAGTGCCGGTCGAGACGGTGCAGCCGATCACCCTCGAAGAGCTCGAGGCAATCCGCCAGGAGGCCTACAACGAAGGCTTCTCCACCGGCGAGAAGGACGGCTTCCACGCCGGCCAGCTGCGCGCCCGTCAGGAAGCCGAGCTGCGCCTGAACGAACAGCTGGCGCGCCTGGAACAACTGATGGGCCATCTGCTGGAGCCCATCGCCGAACAGGACCAGGCGCTGGAGCTGGCGCTGGTCGACCTGGTCGCCCACGTCAGCCGCGAGGTCATCCAGCGCGAGCTGCACAGCGATTCCAGCCAGCTGCAGCAGATTCTCTCCGAGGCCCTCGGCCTGCTGCCCATGGGCGCCGGCAACCTGCGTATCCACGTCAATCCGCAGGACTTCGAGCTGGTCAAGGCGCTGCGCGAACGCCACGAGGAAAGCTGGAAGATCGTCGAGGACGCCAGCCTGCAGCCCGGCGGCTGCCGGGTGGAAAGCCAGAACAGCCTGGTCGATGCCACCGTGGAAACCCGCCTCAAGCAGGCGCTGGCGCAGTTGTTCGAGCACAAGCGCGAGCAACGCCTGCATCCGCCGGTGCCCGACCTGAGCGTCGAGCTGCCCAGCGGGGAGCAGCCCAATGCGCCTTGAGCGCACCACGTTCGCCCGTCGCCTGGCCGGCTATCAGCAGGCGGTCAGTCTGCCCAGCCGCCCGGTAGTCGAAGGCCGCCTGCTGCGCATGGTCGGCCTGACCCTGGAAGCCGAAGGCCTCAGCGCCGCCGTGGGCAGCCGCTGCCTGGTGATGAACGGCGACCGCCACCATCCGCTGGAAATCGAAGCCGAAGTGATGGGCTTCTCCGGCAGCAAGACCTACCTGATGCCGGTCGGCAGCCTGGCCGGCATCGCCCCGGGCGCGCGCGTGGTGCCGCTGGCCGACAGCGGCCGCCTGCCGATGGGCAAGAGCATGCTCGGCCGGGTGCTCGACGGCACCGGCAAGCCGCTGGACGGCAAGGGCCGCATGCGCGCCGAGGATTGGGTGCCGATGGTCGCGCCGGTGATCAACCCGCTGCGCCGCCACCCGATCGACGAACCGCTGGACGTCGGCATCCGCAGCATCAACGGCCTGCTTACCGTGGGGCGCGGCCAGCGCCTGGGCCTGTTCGCCGGCACCGGCGTGGGTAAATCGGTGCTGCTGGGCATGATGACCCGCTTCACCAAGGCCGACGTGATCGTGGTCGGGCTGATCGGTGAACGGGGCCGCGAAGTG
The DNA here is from genome assembly GCF_035497915.1 of Pseudomonas sp. Taxonomy (GTDB): domain Bacteria; phylum Pseudomonadota; class Gammaproteobacteria; order Pseudomonadales; family Pseudomonadaceae; genus Serpens. The sequence continues at coordinate 7,178 of NZ_DATJCS010000023.1, read as the reverse complement.
AAGGAATTCATCGAGCAGATCCTCGGTGAGGAAGGCCTCAAGCGCTCCGTGGTGGTTGCCTCGCCGGCCGACGAAGCGCCGCTGATGCGCCTGCGCGCCGCGCAGTACTGCACGCGCATCGCCGAGTATTTTCGCGACCAGGGCCAGAACGTCCTGTTGCTGATGGATTCGCTGACCCGCTACGCCCAGGCCCAGCGCGAGATCGCCCTGGCCATCGGCGAGCCGCCAGCCACCAAGGGCTATCCGCCGTCGGTGTTCGCCAAGCTGCCGGCGCTGGTCGAACGGGCCGGTAACGCGGAGCAGGGCGGCGGTTCGATCACCGCCTTCTACACCGTGCTGTCCGAGGGTGACGACCAGCAGGATCCGATCGCCGACGCGGCGCGCGGCGTGCTCGACGGCCACATCGTGCTGTCGCGCCGGCTGGCCGAGGAAGGCCATTACCCGGCGATCGACATCGAGGCGTCCATCAGCCGGGTGATGCCGCAGGTGGTCAGCCCCGAGCACCTGCAACTGGCGCAGCGCTTCAAGCGCTTCTGGTCGCGCTACCAGCAGAGCCGCGACCTGCTCAGCGTCGGTGCCTACGTGCCCGGCGGCGATCCGGAAACCGACCTGGCCATCGCCAAGCAGCAGCAGATGGCCCATTACCTGCGCCAGGGGCTCAACGAAGGCGGTCAGCAGCTGGGGCAGAACGCCGCCCAACTGGCGACGGTCTTCCAGTGACTCGGCGCTGAGCGGCAATGGGTGATCGGCGAATCCAGCGTCTGACCCCGGTGGTGGACCTGGCCACGCGGGCGGAACGTGACGCGGCGCGCGCGCTGGGGCAAGCCCAGCAGAAGCTGCTGCAAAGCGAGAATCAGCTTCGCGAACTGCAGCGCTACCTCAGCGACTATCAGCAGCAATGGCTGACCTCCGGTCGCCAGGGCGTCTCCGGCCAGTGGATGGTCAACTATCAGCGTTTTCTCGGCCAGCTGGACACCGCCATCGAGCAGCAGGGGCGCAGCGTCGAGTGGAGCCGGGAAAACCTGCGCAAGATCCGCGAACGCTGGCAGCAGTGCCACATGCGTCTGGAAGGCTTGCGCAAGCTGGTACAGCGCTATCAGGACGAGGCCCGGCGGATGGCCGACGCGCGCGAGCAGAAGCAGTTCGACGAACTGGCGCAGCGGATGCTCGTTCGTCGGGAAGACTGACCTGCGTCTGGAGGGAGCATGGACAGGCCGCGCATAATGGCACGGTGACACATCGCTAAGGACAAGCGGATGTACGGACGATCGCATATCGACAGCGCAGTGCTGCAAAGCCTGCAGGATGTCATGGCCGAGGACTATCCGGCCCTTCTGGATGCCTACCTGGGCGATTCCGAGGAACGCCTTCATTCCCTGCGCCAGGCCTTGCGCGACGGCAACGCCGAAGCGCTGAGCAAGGCGGCGCACAGCTTCAAGGGCAGCTGCAGCAACATGGGCGCGGTGATGCTGGCCAAGCTCTGCCTGGACCTGGAGCGCGCCGGGCGCGACGCCGCCCTCGATCGCGCCGCCGGCCTGTTGCGGCAGGTCGAACAGGAACTCTCCGTGGTGCGCGTGCTGGTTCGCGCAGAGCGCCGTCGCTTCGCCTGACCCATCGCATCGCGGCTGAACGCAATCTGTAGGAGCGGCTTCAGCCGCGATGCCCTTGGGTGGCCCGGTCGCGGCTAAAGCCCCTCCCACAGTGGCCCGGCCGCTGCTGTCCGGGTTGGCCCGCCGCTTGCAATCCCCCTGGCACTACTAGAACTCAGCGGAGTCAGCCATGAGCCTTGGTGCCGATTTCCTTCTGCCAAAGGCGTCTGCGGTGCAAGCCGACCAGAGCCTGCGCGGAACGCCACGCGACGCGAGCCAGAGCGGTTTCGCCGATGTCTATGCCCAGGCCCGGGAAGGCAGTGAGGGTCCGCTCGCCGAGTCTGGCGCCCCGGTCCAGCCGGCCATCGGTGAGCAAGCCCTTGCCGGCCTCGGCAGCGAATTGCCGGGCGGCGAACTGCCGGGCAGCGAATTGCCGCTGACGGACGAAGCGCTGCTCGTGGAGCCGGAAGACGTTTCCCTGGAATCGCTGATGCTGTTCGGTCGCGACAGCGCCCCGGCCGCTACGGCATCGTCCGAGACGCTGGCCTCCGCTGAACAGCTTGCGCCGGTCACCGAGCAGGATCTGCCGGTCGACGCGACACTCGACACCCGCACGCCGGAACCGGAACAGCCGCTGATGGCCGAGGCAGTGGCCAGCCAGATGGTGGCGGCCGCGACGCCGGCCGCCGGGCTTGCCCAGCAGGCCGCCGCCAGCGCCGTGGGTGTGCGTTCGGCCACCGCGAGCCTGACCGAGACGCGCGGCGCCCCGCGTCAGCAAGCGTTGCAGCCTGAGCTTAGCCTGGCGTCGGTTGCTGAAACGGAACTCGCCGCCGACGGCGAGCAGGACTTCACCGAGGCGTTGCGCACCAGCCTGGCGGCGACCGCTGGCGGCGCGGCGCAGGCTTCGACCGAGAGCCCCGACAGCCCAGTCAATCCTTTGACTCAGGCCGTGCAGCAGGCCAACGCGGCGCAGCGCGAGGCCGCCGCCAATGCGCTGCAGCAGCCGTTGTCCATGCGCCAGCCGGGCATGAGCGAGGCGGTGGTGGAGCGCGTCATGTGGCTGTCCAGTCAGAACCTGAAAAGCGCGGAAATCCAGCTGGATCCCGCCGAGCTGGGTCGTCTGGAAATCCGCATCAGCCTGAACCAGGAACAGACCCAGATCAGCTTTGCCAGCCCGCACGCCTCGGTGCGCGAGGCGCTGGAAGGGCAGATGCACCGGCTGCGTGACATGTTTGCCCAGCAGGGCCTGGATCAGTTCGACGTCAATGTCTCCGACCAGTCCCTCGCGCGTGGCGAGCGACAGGCCGACGAGCGCGGCGCTTCCGGGCTGGCCGGTGGCGGAGCCGAGGCGGAAGACGGCCTGGAAGCCGAAAGCCTGATCGCGACCACGCCGCTGGAGAACGGTCGCGGCCTGGTGGATTTCTACGCCTGAGGTCTGGAACTTCGTGGCTGTGAACCTGTAGGGCCGGCTTTACGCCGGCCAGCGGCTCGCACCACCCGGCAAGGTCGCGGTTCCACCGCCGTCGGCCGGGATAAACCCGGCCCCACAGGGTTTGACCGCAGGCCTGGAGAAGGGCTGTGGCGGGCTCGTCGGATCGGCCAATCGGCTGGCACAAGACTTGCTGAATCGCTGGCTTGACTGTTGTAGCGCCGCAAGGTGACGGATATTTGGCATGGCTAAGTCTTTCAGGCTTGAGAACTCGAAACTTCTTCTCATCATCCTCGGGGTGTTGGGCCTGTTGCTGGCGATGGTCGCCGCAGTGGGCGTTACCTGGTACGTCCTGACCTCCTCCAATTCGGCTAGTAACGTCAGTCCGGACGCCAAGCCGCTGTTTGTCAGCCGCGACCGTGGCGCGGTGTACGAGGATCTCAAGGAACCCTTCGTGGTGAACTTCAACGCCAATGGACGGGCGCGCTACCTGCAGGTCAGCGTTTCCCTGCTCGGCCGCGACAAGAAGAGCATGGATGCGCTGCGCGAACACCAGCCGCTGCTGCGCAACGAGCTGGTCATGCTGTTCTCCGCGCAGAGCTTCGAAACCATGCTCACCGCCGCGGGCAAGGAAGCGGTGCGCGTCCAGGCCACCGAGCGCGTCCAGGAACTGGCGCGCAACCTGCTCGGCCAGCCCGCCGTCGAGCAGGTGCTGTTCACCAATTTCGTTTTGCAGTAGGACCCTTTCATGGCCACAGACCTGCTGTCACAGGATGAGATCGACGCGCTGTTGCACGGCGTCGATGACGGGCTGGTTTCCGTCGAGGAAACCGGCAGCCCCAACGGGGTCAAGAGCTACGACCTGACCAGCCAGGACCGCATCGTCCGTGGTCGCATGCCGACCCTGGAAATGGTCAACGAGCGCTTCGCCCGTTACACCCGCGTCAGCATGTTCAACCTGTTGCGCCGTTCCGCCGACGTCGCCGTGGGCGGCGTGCAGGTGATGAAGTTCGGCGAGTACGTGCACTCGCTGTACGTGCCCACCAGCCTCAACCTGGTGAAGATGCGCCCGCTGCGCGGCGTGGCGCTGTTCATCCTCGATTCGCGGCTGGTGTTCAAGCTGGTCGACAACTTCTTCGGCGGCGACGGCCGCCACGCCAAGATCGAAGGTCGCGAGTTCACTCCCACCGAGCTGCGCGTGGTGCGCATGGTGCTGGACCAGGCGTTCGTCGACCTCAAGGAAGCCTGGAACGCGCTGCTGGAAGTGGACTTCGAGTACCTCAACTCCGAGGTCAACCCGGCCATCGCCAACATCGTCAGCCCCAGCGAGGTGGTGGTGGTTTCCACCTTCCACATCGAACTGGACGGCGGCGGCGGCGACCTGCACGTGACCCTGCCGTACTCGATGCTCGAGCCGATCCGCGAGATGCTCGACGCCGGCTTCAAGTCCGACGTGGGCGATCAGGACGAGCGTTGGTCCAAGGCGCTGCGCGAGGACATTCTGGATGTCGAGGTGCCGCTGGACGCCACCGTGGCGCGCCGCCAGCTGCGCGTGCGCGACATTCTCTACATGCAGCCCGGTGACGTGATCCCGGTCGAGCTGCCCGAGCAGATGCTGCTCAAGGCCAATGGGGTGCCGACCTTCGAAGTGAAGCTCGGCTCCCACAAGGACATGCTGGCCCTGCAGGTGATGGGGCCGCTGGAACGCAATCGCTAAAGGCAACTCTTCTTTCCGCCTGAACCTTCCGCCCGATGCGGAGCGGTCAGCCGAACAGCCAGTTGAGGACACGCAATGCCAAACAACACCCCGAAGTCTCCCGAGGACCAGGCCGCCGAGTGGGCCGCCGCCCTGGAAGAGGGTGGTAGTCAGAACGCCATCGACGAGCTGCTGGCCGAAGGCCCGGCGCGCGCGCCGATGGAACAGTTCCCCACCCCGGCCAAGGGCGAGCCGGTGCACGGCCTGGAAGGCCCCAACCTGGACGTGATCCTGGATATTCCGGTGACCATTTCCATGGAAGTGGGCAACACCAGCATCAGCATCCGCAACCTGCTGCAGCTCAACCAGGGCTCGGTGATCGAGCTGGATCGCCTGGCCGGCGAGCCGCTGGACGTGCTGGTCAACGGCACCCTGATCGCCCATGGCGAAGTGGTGGTGGTCAACGAGAAGTTCGGTATCCGCCTGACCGACGTGATCAGTCCTTCCGAGCGCATCCGGAAGCTGCGCTAATGCGTCGCCTGATCCTGGCGCCCCTGCTGCTGGCCGGCGAAGCCGTTGCCGCCACGCCGGGACCGTCCACCGAAGGCATGGTCGATCAGCTGGTGCAGCTGGTGCTCGGCCTGGGCCTGGTGGTCGGCCTGATCTTCGGCCTCGCCTGGCTGCTGCGGCGCATGCAGAACCAGGCCGGGCCGCGCGGCAACCAGGCCATCCAGCTGCTGGCCAGCCAGTCGCTGGGCGCCCGCGAGCGGCTGCTGCTGGTGCAGGTCGGCGAGGAACAGGTGCTACTCGGCCTCACCGCCGGACGCATCACTCCGCTGCATGTGCTCAAGCAGCCGGTGGTGCTGCCCGCCACCCAAACCGCCACGCCGGAATTTGCCCGCCGCCTGCAGGAACTGCTCGGCCGCGACAAGACCCCGCCCGCCGAGCACTGATCGATGAACGCGACCGTCCTTGCCCCGTTGATGTCCGCCCGCGCCTGGCTGGTGCTGGCGGGCGTGCTGCTGTGGCTGCTGGCCGGTCCGGCCATGGCGCAGCAGGCGGCCGGTGATCCGCTTGGCATCAAGGCCATCACCCTGAGCACCAACCCGGACGGCGAGCAGGAATACTCGGTCAGCCTGCAGATCCTGCTGATCATGACGGCGCTGAGCTTCATCCCGGCGTTCGTCATGCTGATGACCAGCTTCACGCGGATCATCATCGTCTTCTCCATCCTGCGTCAGGCGCTGGGCCTGCAGTCCACGCCGTCCAACCAGATCCTGCTCGGCCTGGCGCTGTTCCTCACGCTGTTCATCATGGCGCCGGTGTTCGACAAGGTGAACGAGCAGGCGCTGCAGCCGTACCTGAACGAGCAGATTGCCGCCAAGGAAGCCATCAGCCGCGCCGAGGTGCCGCTCAAGGACTTCATGCTGGCGCAGACCCGCGAGAGCGACCTGGACCTGTTCGTGCGGCTGTCCAAGCGCACCGACATCGCCGCCCCGGCCGACACGCCGCTGACCATCCTGGTGCCGGCCTTCGTCACCTCCGAGCTGAAGACCGCCTTCCAGATCGGCTTCATGATCTTCATCCCGTTCCTGATCATCGACCTGGTGGTGGCCAGTATTCTGATGGCCATGGGTATGATGATGCTCTCGCCGCTGATCATCTCGCTGCCGTTCAAGATCATGCTGTTCGTGCTCATCGATGGCTGGAGCCTGATCATGGGCACCCTGGCCGCCAGTTTCGGGACGTTATAGCCATGACCCCTGAAGTCGCCGTCGACCTGTTCCGCAGCGCCCTGTGGCTGACCGCCGTGACGGTGGCCATCCTGGTGGTGCCCAGCCTGATCGCCGGTCTGATCGTCGCGGTGTTCCAGGCCGCCACGCAGATCAACGAGCAGACCCTGAGCTTCCTGCCGCGCCTGCTGGTCATGCTTGGAACGCTCATGTGGGCCGGTCCCTGGCTGGTGCGCCAGTGGCTGGAGTACACCGAGACGCTGGTGCACAACATCCCCTATGTAATTGGTTGACCGATGCTGGAACTGACCGACGCGCAGATTGGCGGCTGGGTCAGCGCCTTCCTGCTGCCGCTGTTCCGCATCGGCGCGCTGCTGATGGTCATGCCGGTGTTCGGCGGCAACCTGATTCCCATGCGCGTGCGCCTCTACCTGGCGCTGGCCATCACCCTGCTGCTGTCGCCCAATCTGCCGCCGATGCCCGAGGTGGACGCGCTCAGCCTGCGCATGATGCTGCTGATCGCCGAGCAGATTCTCATCGGCGCGGTGCTGGGCTTCATATTGCAGCTGTTCTTCCAGATCTTCGTGGTCATCGGCCAGTTCGTCTCCATGCAGATGGGCCTGGGCTACGCCTCGATGATGGACCCGGCCATGGGCGTGTCGGTGCCGCTGCTCGGCCAGTTCCTGCTCAACATGGCGACCCTGATGTTCCTGGCCATGAACGGCCACCTG
>NZ_DATJCS010000022.1:0-29772 GCF_035497915.1 Pseudomonas sp. | reverse complement strand
GCGCACCGGCAGCGGCTCATGGAAAAACAGCCGGTACAGCACGATGGTCATCAGCACCAGCCAGAACACCAGCCCGATGCTGAAGAAGAACCAGCTGACATCGAGCGGGGCGAAGCCGACGCCGGCCACTGGCACCAGGATGTTGCCCACCACCGGAATGAACCACGCCGGGTTGGCATGCTTGATCTCGAAGTGGGTCTGGTGGATCCAGCCGCTCATCACCAGCAGGGTAAAGGCCAGGTGCAGCGCCGCGCCCACGCTCCACAGCCAGCGCGCCACCTCGGGGGCGGTCTGCGCCCAGGCAATGCCAAGCAGGATCAGGCCGATGGAAATGGCCGGGAAGAAGTTGTGCTTGACCGGGTGCGCGCGCTCGGCCTGCACCGCCGCCGGATGGCGCAGCAGCTTGGCCGCATACACGACCACCAGAAACACGAACAGGGCGCTAACCAGCCAGCGCAGCACGCTGCCGATCTCCTGCGGGGCCATGCCCGCATGGCTGGCCTTGAGCCAGGCGATGGCCAGCCCGGCCAGGCCCATTACGCTGGAAAACAGAGCAACCGGAAAATGCTCGAGACGGGAGTGTGCTTCAGACATCGACAACGCTTCCTGTGGGGGGTACGGCCAGGTTCCGGCAGGCCCGGTTCCTGATGGCCGGCGCATGATATACCCCCGAGGGGTATATGTGCCTGCGACTCAACGCAACAGGGCGGCGAACGCGCCGCGCAGCCCGCTGGGCGTCTGCCCGGTCCAGCGCTTGAACGAGCGACGGAAATTGGTGGTGTCGGTGAAGCCCAGCTGGCTGGCCACCTGCTCGTTGCTGGCGCCCTTGATCCACAGCAGGTAGAGCGCCTCGTGCTTGCGCGCCAGGTCCAGCTGCAGCTGAAAGCAGGTGCCGTGCCGGGCCAGCCGGCGCTTGAGGGACGCCGGGCTCATCGCGAAGGCGGCGGCGACGTCTTCCAGGCTCGGTGACTGGCGCAGCCGCCCGCGCAGGTGGCGGTAGAGCAGGTCCAGCAGGCTGGCGCCGCCGCGCGCGTCGCGCTCCGCGCGGCAGGCGGCCTCGGCCACCCGGCCGGCGGTCACCGAGGCGTTCGGCAGGCGCCGCTGCAGGCAGGCCAGCGGCAGGCTCATCAACGGCATCTGGGCATCGAAGGCCAGCTCCTCTCCCAGGTGCACCCAGTACTGCTCGATGTGCCGGGGCCGGGGGTAGTCGAACTGGAAACGCCACGGCAGGCGTTCGCCGGACAGGCGCCGGGCCATGGCCACCACCGCGGTCAGGCTGGCTTCCAGCAGGAAGCGCCGCTGCCCGCCGGCGCCGCAGCTGTCCAGCCAGTACAGGTGCGCCTGCTGCTCGTCGATCATCAGGCGCGGCGTCAGCAGGGGTGTCAGCAGGGCGTGGAACTCGCAGAGCAGCTCCAGCGCCTGCAGCAGGGTGCAGGCGTGGTTGAGGGCATCGCTGGCCGGGCCGTAATGTCCCGGCAGCAGGCGCTGGCCGAACAGGAAACTGCTGTCGGCGGCGCCCAGCAGGGTTTCGGCGTTGTCGATCAGCCGCAGCATCTGCGCCGGACTGATGCGCACCTGGCCGCTGCCCAGGTCCTCGTAGAACAGCCCGGTTCCGCGCAGGATGCGGTGCGGGTCGAGGTCGCGCGACAGCGCCAGGTCGATGAGCACCGCCGGCTGGTGATGGCCGGGGATGATGCGGCTGTCGCGCTCGTAACCGGTGGCCGACACGTTCATGGCGACGCCTCAGGCGCAGCGCGGCAAGCGCTGCTTGGCCTTGGCCAGGTGGCGGTTGAGGCGCGCGAGCAACTGCTCGGTGTCCTCGTCGAGGGCCATCGCCACCGCACTGCTGGCGCGCAGGTGCAGCCGCTCGCCGTGCGGGTGGCTGCGGTGGGCCAGGCTGCGCACGGCCTCTTCCAGCTCGGCGGCCAGCTGCCGGGCCTGGCTTTCACCGGTGTTGGGCAGCAGCACCACGAAGCGGTCGCCGGCCAGCCGGCAGAGCAGGTCCTGGTGGCGCAGGTTGAGCAGCAGCAGCTGCGCAATTGCCTGCAGCACGCGATCGCCCTCGGCCGGGCCGTAGCGCTGGTTGATCTGGCTGAAATCGTCGAGGTCGATGGCGACCAGCGACAGCGGTTGCTGTTCGCGGCGGGCTTCGCGCAGCGCCAGGGCGACCTGCTGGCGCAGGTACTCGGCGTCGCTCAGCGGGGTGAGGCTGTCGAACCGCCGGTGCTCGCGGAACAGCCGCTCGCGCTTGCTCATCTGCGCGTTGATCGCCTGCTGTTCGCGGGTCAGGTGGTAGAGGCCGGCGGTCAGCAGCAGCAGGCCGACCGGCATCGGCGCGGTCTCCAGCCAATTGTCCCAGCGGCTGCTGTCGGGCAGGCGGATGAATTCGTCGAGCAGGTCCATGCTCCAGGCGAAGCACACGCAAGCCAGCCCCAGCGCCAGCAGGCGGGTGACCCGGCCACCGGGGCGGCTGTGCAGCAGCAGTCCCAGCCAGACCAGGGCGAGCAGGGCAGAACCGCCTTCGCCGGCCACATCCGTCCAGGTGATCTCGGCCCAGGCCTTGGGCTCGCCGGCCCCCAGATGGAGCAGCAGCCCCAGGTTGATGGCCAGCGCCAGTCCGAGCAGGACCGGGCCGTGCCGCTTGAGCAGTGATCCCATGGCAATCCTCCGTGTGCCGGGCACGCTGACAGGCCAATGTCACAGAATGATGACGGTCGCGGGGGTCGAATCGGCTCAGGGCATCGCTCGTCTTCGCGCCGATTGCCGGGCGTTTCGCCAACCCCGTTCCGGCCTGGCGGCCCCCGGCAGAGGATCCTGGGGGTCTTTTCAGCTCAAAAACGCGGCCAACATCGGCAAAACGGCCGGTTTTGGCCGGCTTGCGGCGCCCATCGTCACGCAACTGCCACACAGCCTCCCTAGCGTGCGCCTCATTCCCGGGGCAGCCCGGGCCAATTGCGAGGGAGGAGAGCCAAGGTGAATCGATTGGGACGCGAGTGCTTCACCGTCAGCGTGCTGGCGCTGGCCATTGCCGCCAGCCTGCCGGCCCGGGCCGCCGAGCCGCTGGTGATCGAGCGAGTCGAGGTAATCGGCCAGGCGGCCAGCATGGACAAGGCGCTGCGCGAACAGCGTGCCGCCGACAGCGTGAAGAGCGTGGTGCACGCCGACGCCATCGGCCAGCTGCCGGACGACAACGCCGCCGAAGCCCTGCAGCGCATCCCCGGCCTGTCGGTGGAGCGCGACCAGGGCGAAGGGCGCTTCGTCAGCGTGCGCGGCATCGCCCCGGACCTGAACAGCGTGACCATCAACGGCACCCTGGTGCCCGCCCCGGAAAGCGAGCGGCGCGCGGTGGCGCTGGATGTGCTGCCGGCCGAACTGGTGCAGTCGCTGTCGGTGGTCAAGACCCTCACCCCGGACATGGACGCCAACTCGCTCGGCGGCACCGTGGAAGTGGAAAGCCTGTCGGCCTTCGACCACGAAGGCCTGTTCTACAGCCTCGGTGTCGAGGGCAGCTACGACGAGAACACCGACCAGCACAGCCCGAAGCTCTCCGGCGCGTTCAGCAACCGCTTCAGCCTCGGCGAGGGCGTCGACAACTTCGGCGTGGCCGCCGCGTTCAGCTGGCAGCGGCGCGACTTCGGCTCGGAAAACGTGGAAACCGGCGGCGCCTGGGATTTCGACAACGGCGCGCGGCTGGAAGAAGCCGAGCAGCGCGACTACCTCATCCGCCGCGAGCGCAGCGGCGCGGGCATCAATTTCGACTACCGGCCGGACGACCTGTCCAGCTACTACCTGCGCACCCTGTACAGCCGCTTCAAGGACACCGAAACGCGCAACGCCGCCGGCATCGAATTCGACGACGCGCAGCGCGCCGGCGAGCGCGGCGACGGCGAGGCCTGGCGCGAGCTGAAGTCCCGCGAGGACACCCAGACCATCCAGTCCTACGTGTTCGGCGGCGAACGCCTGCTCGGCCTGTGGACGCTCAGCGGCCAGGCCGGCTACAGCGAGGCGCGCGAGCGCAACCCCGGCGGCATCGCCGGCGCCACCTTCGAGGCGGATGTCAGCGACGCCGGCTTCACCGACAGCCGCAAGCCGGTGCTGGTCGCCACGGGCTTCCAGGATGCGGCCGGCTTCGAACTGGACGAAGTCGAACGGGAGAAGAGCGACGCCCGCGACCGCGAGAAGAACCTGCGCCTGGACCTGGCCCGCGACTTCGACATCCAAGGCCATGCCGCGCAATTCAAGCTCGGCGGCAAGCTCAGCCGGCGCGACAAGCGCAGCGACAGCGAGATCTGGGTGTACGACGGCTTCGGCGGCCTGACCCTCGACGGCTTCGCCACCAGCACGGTCGACTACGACCTGGGCCGCTTCGGGCCGGGCATTTCCGCTGGCGCGATCGAGCGCCTGATCGGCGGCATGAACGCCGCCGATTACTACGACGAGGAGGAGTCGCGCATCAACGACTTCACCATGCGTGAAGACATCGACGCCGCCTACCTGATGCAGACCCTGGAACTGGACCGCTGGCGCTTCATCGTCGGCCTGCGCTACGAGGCCACCGACTTCAGCGCCAGGGGCACCGGCCTGCGCGATGGCAATTTCGAAGCCATCGCCAGCCGCAACGACTACCACCACTGGCTGCCCGGCGTGCATGCCCGCTACGAGCTGGCGGACAACACCCAGCTGCGCGCCGCCTGGACGCACAGCGTGGTGCGGCCGACCTTCGGCCAGCTGGCGCCGGGTTTCGTCATCGACGTCGCCGACGGAGAGGCGGCGTTCGGCAACCCGGCACTCAAGCCGCTGGAATCGAGCAACCTCGACCTCGGCATCGAACACTACATGGGGCGCGCCGGCACCCTGGCCGCCTATGCCTTCTACAAGGACATCGACAACTTCATCTACAGCACCGACCTGGCTGGCACGGGCCAATGGGCGGCCTTCGACGAAGCGCTGAGCTACGCCAACGGCGACCGCGCGCGGCTGTACGGCATCGAGCTGGCCTACTCGCACAAGCTCGACTGGTTGCCGGCGCCCTGGAACGGCCTGCTGCTGGGCGCCAACGCCACCTTCAGCCACTCCGAGGCGGATATCGAAGGCCAGGGCCTGCGCCGCCGCATCGCGCTGCCCAACCAGTCCGACCAGGTCGGCAACCTGTCCGTCGGCTGGGAGAACCCGCGCTTCAACCTGCGCCTGGCGGCCAACTACAAGTCGGCCTACCTGGCCGAAGTGGCCGGCATCGGCGACGAGGCCCACGACCTGCACGCCGACGAGCAACTGTTCGTCGACTTCAAGGCCGGCTGGCACATCACCCCCGCGCTGCAGCTGACCTTCGAGGCGCTGAACCTCACCGACGAGGTCTATTACAGCTACGTCAACCGCCAGCGCTACAACGCCCAGTACGAGGAATACGGCCCGACCTACACCCTCGGCCTGACCCTGACCCACTTCTGATCAGTCGCCGTCGCACCACCGCCGACGGCGCCCTTGCCTGGAATCGACCATGTCATCGACGTACCAACCGCTGTTGCTGATCCTCGCCCTGGCGCTGGCTGCCTGCCAGAGCGCCGAGCGCAGCGCCGCGCCCGCGTTGCAGTTGCAGGCGCGCCCGGCGCAGGCCGAGGCCGAGAACGCCCAGTTGCTGGCCAGCCCGGCGGGCGCACGCCTGCAGATCACCCCCGGCAAAGGCCTGCAGCTGCTCGACGCCCAGGGCCAGGTGCAGGCCGAGTTCGCCGGCCGCTTCGAAGGCCTGGACCACCGGGCCGGCGCCAACGGCCTGCTGATCGCCACCCTCGACAAGCGCCGCCAGCAGGTGCTGCTGCTCAACCTCGACGCGCAGCGGCAGTGGAGCGCCCCGCAGTACCTGCCCAAGGGCGCGGCGGCGGTCGAGGGCCTGTGCCTGCAGCGCGATGCGAGCGGCCATGGCTTCGTCTTCGTGCTGGGCGAGGAGGGCGTCGGCGAACAGTGGCTGGTGGCCGCCGACGACCGCCCAATGGCGCGGCCGCAACGGGTGCGCGGCCTGAGCCTGCCGCCCGAGAGCAGCGCCTGCCAGGTGGACGATGCCCGCGGGCTGCTTTACGTCAACGAGGAATCGGTGGGCCTCTGGGCCTACGCCGCCGATCCCGAGGCGCCGCTGCTGCGCCAGCCGGTGGACCTGCGCCAGCCCTTCGGCAGCCTGGGCAGCGCCGCCGGCATGGCGCTGGTGCCGGGCGGCCTGCTGGCCCTCGACCCGCAGCGCGCCCGCCTGCATCTCTACCAGCAGCGGGACGAGGGCTGGCAGCCGGTGGCCTCGCTGCCGCTGCCCGGGTTCGACGAACCAGAGCAGATCAGCGCACAGCCGTCCGGCGACGGCCTGCAACTGCTGCTGATCGACGAGGCCGGCCTGCAGCCGGCGCGGCTGGCCTGGCAGCCGCCGGTGCCGGACGCGCCGGCGAGCATTCCCAGCCTGCCGGCGCAGGCGCAGACCGATCCGGTGCCGAGCCTCGGCGACGCCGCCGACGACCCGGCCATCTGGGTGCATCCGCACGATCCCGCGCGCAGCCGGGTGCTGGCCACCGACAAGCAGGGCGGCCTGGTGGTGTACGACCTGCAGGGCCGCCAGCTGCAGGACCTGCGTGTCGGCCGTCTGAACAACGTCGACCTGCGCACGGGCTTCCGCCTGGGGGCGCGCACCCTCGACCTGGCGGTGGCCAGCCACCGCGACGACAACAGCCTGCAGCTGTTCGCCATCGACCCGCGCAGCGGCACACTCAGCGACCTCGGCCGGATCGCCACGCCGCTGACCGACATCTACGGCCTGTGCATGTACAAGGACGCGCGCGGCGAGCTGCACGCCATCGCCAACGACAAGGACGGCACCTTCCTGCAGTACCGCCTGGACGGCGCCAGCGGCACGCCGCGCGGCGAGCTGGTGCGGCGCTTCCAGGTGGGCAGCCAGCCGGAAGGCTGCGTCGCCGACGAACGCCACCACCGCCTGTTCGTGGGTGAGGAGGACGTCGCGGTCTGGAGCCTGGACGCCCGTGCCGAGGCCGAGCCCCGGCTGCACAAGGTGATCGGCGTCGGTGGCCCGCTGCACGCCGACGTCGAAGGCCTGGCCGTCTACCAGGGCGACACGGCCAGCTATCTGGTGGTCTCCAGCCAAGGCAACGACAGCTACCTGGTGCTCGACGCCCTGCCGCCGCACGCCGTGCGCGGCGCCTTCCGGGTCGGCCTGAACGCCGAGCGCGGCATCGACGGCGCCTCGGAAACCGATGGCCTGGAGGTCACTTCCGCCAACCTCGGCGGCCTCTGGAGCCAGGGCCTGCTGGTGGTGCAGGACGGCCGCAAGCGCATGCCCGAAGGCACCCAGAACTACAAGTACCTGCCCTGGTCGGCCGTGGCCGACGCACTGCAACTGGACTGAACCCACCCGAACACGTGACCCGCTCCCCCGGGGCGGGCAGAGGAACGACCCATGCACGATTCACTGCAACAGATGTCGATCTGGGGGCTGGTCAGCGACGCCAGCCTGCTGGTGCAGGCGGTGATGCTGGCCTTGCTGCTGGCTTCGCTGGCCAGCTGGTACCTGATCGTCCTGCGTGGCAGCGCGCTGCGCCGGACCGCCCGGCTGTGCGCCGACTTCCAGCGCCGCCTGCGCGACAGCGCCGACCTGGCCGCGCTGTGCCGCGAAGCCGGCCAGCAGCCGGCCGCCGAGCACGCCGCGCTGCAACGCATCTTCCTGGCCGGCTACCAGGCCTTCGCCCAGCTGCAGCGCCAGCCGGGCGTGGCCGCCGAGGCGGTGCTCGACGGTGTGGAACGCAGCCTGGCGGTGGCCATCGCCGAGGAAGAGGAACGCCTGGAGCAGGGCCTGTCGCTGCTCGCCACCATCGGCTCGGTGAGCCCCTACATCGGCCTGTTCGGCACCGTGTGGGGGATCATGAATGCCTTTCTCGGCCTGTCCCAGGTGCAGCAGGCCACCCTGGCCAGCGTGGCGCCGGGCATCGCCGAGGCGCTGATCGCCACCGCCATCGGCCTGTTCGCGGCGATTCCGGCGGTGATGGCCTACAACCGCTTCGCCGCGCGCGGGCACACCCTGCAGGCGAGCTACTACCGCTTCGGCAACGAGCTGCAGGCCCGCCTGCACCGTCGACTGCATGGCGCGGTCGGCAGCGTTGCCGCCGCCGCCTGAAGGAGCCCACCCCATGCTTCGCAGGCCGCAACGCAGCCACGGCCCCAAGGCCGAAATGAACGTAGTGCCCTACATCGACGTGATGCTGGTGCTGCTGGTGATCTTCATGGTCACCGCGCCCATCCTGGTGCAGGGCGTGCCGATCGAACTGCCCCGGGTGGCCGCCCAGGCGCTGCCCGCCGAGAGCCAGCGGCAGATCCTCACCCTCTCGGTGAAGGCCGACGGCAGCTTCTACTGGAACCTGGGTAACGAGCTGGACATCGAGCGGCAGACCGATGCCGCCGTCGACCTGGCCGAGCTGCGCGCCAAGGTCGCGGCGATCATCGCCGCCCACGGCGACACCCAGGTCTACGTGCGCGCCGACCAGGGCGCCGACTACGGCCGCGTGGTGGCCGGCATCGCCGCGCTGCAGCGCGGCGGCGTCACCGGCCTGGGCCTGATCACGGAGGTGCCGTAGCCCATGCGCGCCGTTCCGATCGGGTGGCGAAGCCGCGCCGCCGCCGCAACCCTTGCCGTGGCCGTGCACGGCGGCGTGCTGGTCCTGCTGGGGCTGGCCGGCAGCGTCGAGCTTGAGCCCATGCAACCACCGCGGGTACTGCAGGCTCAGCTGGTCAGCCTGCCGGCCGCCGTCGCGCCCGCGCCGGTGCCGCCAGCGACGCCGGAACCGCCGCCGGTGAGCGAACCCGTCCGCGACCGGCAGGCCGAGCTGGCGCTCAAGCGTGCCGAACAGCAGCGCCAGCGTGCGCAGCAACGGGAGTGGGAACGCCAGCGCCAGCAGGCCGAACTGGAGCGCCGCCAGCGCGATGAACAGCTTCGCCAGGCCGCCGCCGAACGTGCCGAAGCCGCGCGCCAGGCCGCGCTGGCCCAGGCGGCGCAGGAGGTGGCGGTCGATGACGTCTTCCAGCCCATCGCCAAGCGTGCGCCGCGTTATCCGCAGCGCGCCCTGGAGAAGGGCATCCAAGGCGAATGCACGGTCGGCTACACCGTCAATGCCCAGGGCCGGGTCGAACATCCCCGGGTGGTCGGCGAATGTCACCCGCTGCTGATCCAGCCGTCGCTGAGCGCCGCCCTGGGTTTCCGCTACCAGCCGCGCATCCTCGATGGCCGGCCGGTGGCCGTGCCGGACGTGCACAACACCTTCCACTACCGCATTGAGTGAGGCGCGCTGCGTAACGTCTCCGAGCGGGCAGCGCCGGGCGGGCAAAACGCCAACCCAGTCGTTCCCGCCCGGCGCCGGGCGGGCTACCCTGCGGATGCCGCCGATGCTCAGGAGAGCCCGCATGATCACCACCCTGATCGAGCACGTGACCCGCCAGCACATCGCCTTGCAGGCCGGCGCCGCCCGTCTGCGGGCCCGCACCGACGGCGAGGCGCTGCACGACATGCGCATTGCCGTGCGTCGTCTGCGCAGTCTGTTGCGACCGCTGCGCAGCCTGACGCCGTTCGCCGCCCTGGAAGCCGCCGCAGCCGCCTTCGGCCAGAAGAGCACGCCGCTGCGCGACAGCGAAGTCCTGCTGGAAGAACTGCGCCGGCGCGGCCACACTCGCCTGTCCACCCGCCGCAAGGCTCTGGAACGAGGCTATGACACCGTTCTGGCCGGCCCGGAACTGGCCCTGCTGCTGAAAACCCTGGATGCCTGGCCCGCCACCTTGCGCCTGGCAGCGTGGCACGGCGAGCTGGGCGACCTGGCGCCGTACATTCGCAAGCGTCTGATCCGCCAGCAGCGCGGTCTCGCCAAGGCGCTGCACGACCCCGAGCACGACCGCCACCGCCTGCGCGTGCTGATCAAGCGCGTGCGCTACGCCGCCGAGGCCTACCCGGCCCTCGCTGCACTGCCGAAGCCGGCCGCCCGGCAACTGAAAGCCGCCCAGGCCGCCCTCGGCGACTGGCACGACCACCTGCAATGGCTGCACCGCGCCGAAACCGAAAAGGACCTGCAGCCCCTGTGCGAAAGCTGGCGCCGCGCCCTGATCGCGGCCGAACGGCGGGCGGATCGGGCGCTGCAGCCGTTGCGGGAGGTGTTTTCGGGGTAGGGCTGAGCACGGATTTCCGGTGCCAAGCTGGATTGAAACCAACCGAGCGTGATGACTCATCATGAAAACCCAATACTTCGCCGCCACCAGCCTGGACGGCTTCATCGCCACCGAGGACGACTCCCTGGACTGGCTGTTTCCCCTGGGCGACCTCGACGATTCCAGCTACCCGGCGTTCATTGCCGAAGTCGGTGCGCTGGCCATGGGCGCGGCCACCTATGAGTGGCTGCTGCGCAACGCCGATGCGGTCACCGCCGAAACCGGCGCGCCCTGGCCCTACACGCAACCGGCCTGGGTCTTCACCCACCGCACGCTGCCGACCATCGAAGGCGCGGACATCCGCTTCGTGCACGGCGATGTGCGTCCGGTGCATGGCGCGATGCGCGCCGCCGCCGGCAACCGGAACCTCTGGATTGTCGGCGGCGGCGAACTCGCCGGCCATTTCTACGATGCCGGCCTGCTGGACGAACTGATCATCCAGATCGGCTCTGCCACCCTGGGCCACGGCAAACCGCTGTTTCCGCGTCGCGTACTGAGCCCGGTCCTGCGCCTGCGTTCCGTTCGCCAGATCGGCGCCGGCATGGCCGAACTGCGTTACGCGGTGGAGAAGGGCGGCGCTGAATAAGCGCGTTCCCTTGCTACCGACTCGTACATCCTTCTGCACCGTTCGCCAACGGAATGACCAGCTCCGCAACCAGGCCGCCATCCGGGCGCGGCTTCAGGTTCAGGGTGCCGCCAAACCGTTCCAGGATGGCGCGAACGATCGAGATGCCCAGGCCGGCGCCGTCCTGGCGTTGGCGGCCCTGATCGCCCCGCCAGAAGCGGCGGCCGATCTGTGCCACCTGTTCCGGGCTCAAACCGGGGCCGCGATCGGCGATGTCGATGCGACAACGGTGATGCGCGTGCTCGACATGCACGTCGACCTCGATGGCGTGCGGGGAATAGCGCATGGCGTTGTCCACCAGGTTGCGCACCGCGGTTTCCAGCATGGAGCGGGGCATGGGCGCGGCTGCATCCGGGCCGGTCGTGGACAGTCGTAGGCGGCCGGGCGCGGTGTGGTCGATCTGCATGATCACGCCAGTGACGGACTTGAGCACCGACGCGCAGCGGTCCGCCGGCGCCACGGGGGCTTCGGTGCGCGCCAGGATCGCCATCTGATCCAGGGTGTGTCGCAGGCGCTTCACGCCTTCTTCCGCATTGCTGAGCGAGGCCTGGGCGTCGTCACCTTCGGAGAGCCGGGCGACCTGCAGGTGCGTGTCGATCACCGTCAGCGGCGTGCGCAGCTCGTGCGCCGCGGCATCGGTAAAGGCCCGTTGGCTGGACAAGGTCCGGGACAGCCGCTCGAGCAGCCCGTTCATGGCGTCCAGTACGGTTCGCAGCTCCGCGGGCGCATGGGCCACGGCCAGCGGCGTGGTGTCGTCGATCTGCCGGGCGCGCAACTGCTGGCGAAGCCCGTTCAACGGTGACAGCCCCCGGCCGATGCCGATCCAGAGCGCGACCAATCCGCCGAAGAGGGCAACCAGGAAGGGCACGCCCACTGCGGACAGCAGGTCCCTGACCAGCTGGGTTCGCTGATCCAGGCGATCCGCCGTCGTGATCTGGTAGCCGCCAGCGTTCAAGACATAGATGCGCCATTGCTCGCCTTGCACATCGCGGGTGGTGAACCCCGCGGGAAGGGCGTCGAATCCGCGATGCGCGCCGGGGGTGGTGCGCGCCAGGATCTCCCCGCGCAGCGTGCGTATCTCGCATTCGATCCCCTCGCCGCCACCGACCTGAACCGCATCGGCGAAATCGGCAGGCGTGGAATGAGGGGACAGCGCCGTACGTTCCAGCAGACCCGCCACCATGCGGGCCGACATGGCGAGCCGGCCGTCGAGGGTGCGTTCCAGGTTGGCTTCGGCGCCGCGCAGCATCCAGCCTGCGGCAGCGCCCCAAAGCACCACCAGTGCGATGCCGGCGATCAGAACGGCGCGCAGGCGCAGGCTCATGGGGAGGGTCTCCAGCCAAGGCGATAGCCCAGGCCACGCGCGGTCTCGATCGCTGCGCTCCCCAGCTTGCGGCGGATGTTGTGGATGTGAACATTCAGGGCATTGCTGCCGATCTCCTCGCCCAGTCCGAACAGGCGCTCATTCAGCACCTGCGGCGTGACCCAGCGACCGTCGGCATCGGCCAGGTGCGTCAGCAGATCGATCTCGCGGCGTGACAGGGCAACGGATTCGCCGTGCAGCCAGGCAAGACCGCTCGCGGGTTCCAGGCGCAGGGGGCCGGCCGCGACGACTTGCGCGGCGCGTCCCTGGGTGCGTCGGACCAGGGCGTGCAGGCGGGCGGCCAGTTCCCGCAGATCGAACGGCTTGACCAGGTAGTCGTCGGCGCCCTCGTGCAGCCCCTTCAGCCGATGCTCGATGGCATCGCGGGCGGTAAGAATCAGCACGGGCAGGTGGGGTTCGACAGCGCGCAGGGTGGCCATCAGTTCCATCCCGTCGCGGTCGGGAAGGCCCAGATCGAGCACCAGCGCATGAAAGGTTTCTTCCAGGTGCGCGGTCTCCGCCGCCTGCGCGGTGCGCACGTGATGCGCGCCGATGCCGTGCTTGCTCAGCCCCGCCACGATGCCCTTGCCGATCAGCTCGTCATCTTCCACCAACAACACACGCATCCGGGTTTCACCTCCTCTGGACCAGGCGGCATGGTAAGCCACCGAGTCCCGGGGTGTTAGCGACTCGGCTCGGCGGCCGCTTTAGTTTCGTTTAATCGAACGCACGCATGATCCTCCCGACCTTGTTCAGGAGGATTCGGATTGTGTCCCGGTATCGAAGCGTTCTTGTGGTGTTCCTGTTGTGCTGCGCCAGCATCGGCAGCGTCTGGGCAAGTGGTGGCCTGTTTGCCTGGGACAAGCGCGCTCCTCAGTTCCTGGATGCAGACCAGGTCTTTACGCTGGCGCCGGTCCGGCAGGAGGGCGACGCGCTCACGGCCGCCGGTCTGGTTGCCGAGGGTTACTACCTCTACCGGCACGCCATCCGCCTGGTCGATGCCCGGGGTGGCGATATCCCCCTGGACCTGCCCGCGGGCGCGCCCAAGCACGACGAGTTCTTCGGCGATACCGAAATCTACACCGGGGATACCCTGCAACTGCGCTTCCCCGCCGCGACCGCCGGGCCGCTGACGCTGCACTGGCAGGGATGTGCCGAGGACGGTATCTGCTATCCGCCGCAGACGCTCAGCGTGGCGCTGCCGGCGGGTGCCGCAGGTGCCGGCGTGACGCCACAGGCATCGCCCGTCCCGCCAACCGCCGACCTGGCGGAGGATGAGGCGGCCGCGCGCCAGCTCGCAGCGCTGGGGCCCGTCGCCGGGACGCTGCTGTTCTTCGGCTTCGGTCTGCTGCTGGCCTTCACCCCCTGTACGTTGCCGATGATCCCGATCGTGTCGTCCATGGTTGTCGGCAGCCAGGCCGCCCCTCGACGGGCCCTGGGTCTGTCCCTTTCCTATGTACTGGCGATGGCGGCGGCCTATGCGGTGGTCGGTGTCATGGCTGGTCTGGCCGGCGCCAATCTCCAGGCCGCGCTGCAATCGCCCTGGCTGCTTGGGTCCTTCGCCGCCTTGTTTCTGCTCCTGGCCAGCTCGCTGTTCGGCCTGTTCGAGCTGCGCCTGCCGAGCGTTCTGGTGGAGCGCCTTTCGTCCTCGGGCGCAGGGAAGGGCGGCAGCCTGGGTGGCGCCGCGGCGCTGGGCGTTCTGTCGGCGCTGCTGGTCGGCCCCTGCATGACCGC
Organism: Pseudomonas sp.; assembly: GCF_035497915.1. GTDB lineage: Bacteria > Pseudomonadota > Gammaproteobacteria > Pseudomonadales > Pseudomonadaceae > Serpens. The sequence continues at coordinate 15,817 of NZ_DATJCS010000022.1, read as the reverse complement.
GCCGCTGGCCGGAGCGCTGCTGTATATCGGGCAGACCGGCAGCGCCCTCTACGGTGGGCTGGTGCTGTTCGCGCTCGGTCTGGGCATGGGGCTGCCTCTGCTGGCGATAGCGCTGTTCGGTGCCCGGGTCCTGCCGCGCCCCGGCCCCTGGATGGAACGGATTCGCATCGCCTTCGGCTACCTGATGGTCGGCATGGCGGTCATGATGCTGGCGCGCTTCCTGCCCGCCACGATCAGCCTGGCCCTGTGGGGCTTCTGGGCGCTGTCCGTGGCGATCGGACTGATTGCCTGGGCGCAGGGCCTGGCCGCCCGTCAGCGCCTGGCCTGGACGGTACGGGTCGGCGCGGCCATTTCCGGCGTGTGGTCGGTGCTCATGCTGGTGGGCGCGGCCTCGGGAGGCGACTCGGTGCTCCAGCCGCTCACGCACCTGCGAGGGGTCGAGACGGCGTCGGCGGCCACGCGAGTGAACTACGTTGCGGCCAAATCCATCGAGGACGTGGACGCGCGCCTGGCGGAGGCCGCCGCCCGTGGCCAGTGGACGCTGATCGACTTCTACGCGGATTGGTGCGTGAGCTGCCATGTGATCGAGCGAAACGTCTTCGGCGATCCCGCCGTCGCGGCGCGGCTGGCCACCCTGCAGGTGCTGCGACCCGACGTGACGCGCAATGACGCGACGGATCAGGCCCTGCTCAAACACTGGGGCGTCATGGGGCCGCCGACGCTGATTCTGGTCGGCCCGGATGGCCAGGAGCGCCGCGCGTTGCGTGTGGTGGGCGAGGTCAGCGCCCGCGACTTCCTGAATCAACTGCTGGCGGCGGGCATCCGATGATCAGCGCGGGCCCTTTTTCGATCCAGGTGGTCATCCTCATCGTCGCCGTGTTGTTGGCCTGGGTAATAACGCGCAAGGTCGCGCAGCGACTGCCCGACACACCCGCCCGGCAGGCCGGCGGCCTGCTGCTCGATGCCGTCTTCTGGGGCCTGGTGGCCGCACGGCTTGGCTACATCCTGCAGTGGTGGAGCGACTACGCGGCGTCGCCGCTGTCGATGATCGCCATCGGCGATGGCGGCTTTTCCGGGTGGAGCGGGGTGCTCGGCGGGGTGGCATTCGCCTGGTGGCGAACCCGAACGATGCCCCTGCTACGCCGCTCGCTGTTGGTGGGCAGCGCCGCCGGCGTGCTCAGTTGGTCCGCCGCCACAGGCGTGCTCGGCCTGATCCAGCTCGCGGTGGCACCACCCTTGCCCGAGCTGCAGTTGAACCGCCTCGATGCGCACCCCGTGGTACTCAGCGAGTACACAGGGCGGCCGGTGGTGGTCAACCTGTGGGCCAGCTGGTGCCCACCTTGTCGTCGCGAAATGCCGGTGCTGGAGCAGGCTCAGTCCCATTACCCCGGCATCGCCATCGTCATGGTCAACCAGGGGGAAAGCGCTGCCCAGGCCCGCGACTTCCTGGCGCGCGAGCACCTGACCTTCCAGGAAAACCTGCTCGATCCCGCCGGCCGCCTCATGCGGGACATGGGCGCGCGCGGCCTGCCCACCACCCTGTTCTTCGATGCCCAGGGCCGGCTCGTGGACTCGCACGTGGGTGAACTCACCCGGGCGAGCCTGCGGGACACCCTGTCACGCCATTTCCAGCCCCTTACGATCAATACCGCCAAGGAGTGACCATGTTTGTACCGCGTTCGCGCTTCCCGAGCCTCTTCTCCGCAACCCTGCTGGCGATGGCGCTTCTGCCGGCGCATGCCGATGACCGGCCCGCAGCGCTGCAGATGCTGGAACGACAGGGGCTGACCATCGCCCAGGAATTCGACGTGGGTGGCGGCCTGCGGGCGTTTGCCGCGGCCGCGGGCGACCGCCCCGTCGCGGTGTATCTGACGGGCGATGGCAACGTCATCGTCGGCACGCGCCTGGATGCCAACGGCGCCGCGCTCGATGAGGCGGCGCTGCAACGCCTGGTGGCCAAACCCATCAGTGACAAGGTCTGGGCCCAACTGGAGGCCGCGACCTGGGTACAGGACGGCAGCGCCGACGCGCCGCGCGTGGTGTACACCTTCAGCGATCCCAACTGCCCGTTCTGCAACCGTTTCTGGAAGGCGGCCCGACCCTGGGTGGACACCGGCAAGGTTCAGTTGCGGCACGTCATGGTGGGCATTCTCAAGGCGGACAGCCAGGCCAAGGCGGCGGCGATCCTCGACGCGGCCGATCCGTCCGCGGCTCTGCAGCAGAACGAGCAGGCCTTCGGCCGGGGCGGAATCACCCCGGCCAAGCGCACCTCCGACAAGGCGCGCACGGCGCTGGAGGACAACCAGATGCTGATGATGAGCCTGGGCTTCCGCGGCACTCCGGCCATCCTGGTGCGCGACAGCGAAGGCCTGGTCCAGAAGTACAACGGCATGCCGCAGCCGGCCGCGCTGGCCGAGATCATGGGGCCGCGCTGAGGCCAACCCATGCGGCCCTCTTCCATGATGGAAGAGGGCCGCATGGCCGAACGGCGTTACTGGAGCAGGGCGGCGCTGAACACAGGCCAGGCCCGAACGACGGATCTGGACCTGCGACCTTTCAAGGATTGTTTCGCCCGCACCACCCGCGCTAACCTCCGGCCCATTCCCTCCGCTGGCAAAGGATTGCTGTCTTGCTGCGCCCCGTGCTCCACCCATCGCTCTCCCTTTTTTTCAAGAACCGTCCCGTGACGGGGCTGGCGCCTGCGCGCGCGTGGGGCAGGGTGCGGGTTATATCGAATGCACGCGAATACGGGGTAGTGCGGAAGGACACGCTTTGTTACCCATCTTGTGTTCGCTTGAGAACAGCGGGAGAGGTCGATGGGGCCGACAAAGGCATTGCCATGGGCCCATCACGCATCGCGTTTAAGTTTCTTTGTTACTAAATGTTTGCCACGTACGCAGATGACTAATGCTTCCGCAATCATGCTGCTTAGAAACAGGCTCACAATGCTCATCGAACGCCTCTTCGGCTGCTTCCCCTCTGCCTGATCGCGCTCGACGATTTTCCGTACAAAGCCGAGATATTTCTTGACTTTTAGCCGTTCAGGCGCAGTCTTTGTTAAGCGCTTGTCAAACGACTGGCGAGGCATGTTGCAGCTGGCGCTGGATTCTCAGGGAACCAATAAGCAGTACAAGATGTCCTTCGACGTTCCCGGTGTCGAAGAAAAGGACTTCCAGATCACGCCCGACAACGACCTGCGGATGGCGCGAGGCGAAAGCGCTAGGAGCTGGAGAAGAAGGAAGGCGGCTTTCCTCGTGTCGAACGCCCCTACGGCAGTTTCCAGCGTGCCCCCTACGGCAGTTTCCAGCGTGCACTGAACCTGCCTGACGATGCCAACCAGGATTCGAAGCGCGAAGCTAGTGCACCTAAGCACGGCCGTTCGATTCCGATTGGCAGATCACTCGGAAAGTCCCTTGCGGTCGCCACGAAATCCAACCAGGAGACGAGGTGCCGCGGCGTGTTGCACCTCGCCATCTGAATGACCTGAGGAGCGTCCGCATGGCCAGGAAACAGTGCCAAATCTGCGGCCAACCCGCCACGGCGCGGGTGGAAGCCAATCTCAATGGTCGCCGCACCACCATGCTGTTGTGTGACGATCACTACCGCCAACTGGTGCGTCAGCAAAAACGCGCCATTTCCCCGCTGGAAGCCCTTTTCGGCTCTCGCAGCGGCTTGTTCGAAGATTTTCTGGGCAGCGATTTCTTCCGCATCGGAGAAGAGTCTGCACCGGCTGCAGCCGATGCCGATGAAGTGGTCGATGCGTCGTTTGGCGAACCAGCCTCCACAGCATCTGGCACGCCGCGCCGTCGAGGCAGCGGGCTGGCCAGCCGCATCAGCGAACACTCCGAGGCCCTGTTGCAGGAAGCCGCCAAGCGTGCCGCGGACTTCGGTCGCTCCGAAGTCGATACGGAACACCTGCTGCTGGCGTTGGCCGACAGCGACGTGGTCAAGACCATCCTGAGCCAGTTCAAGATCAAGGTCGATGACCTCAAACACCAGATCGAAGCCGAAGCCAAGCGCGGCGACAAGCCGTTTGAAGGCGAGATCGGCGTATCGCCACGGGTGAAGGATGCGCTCAGTCGCGCCTTCGTCGCCTCCAATGAATTAGGACACTCTTACGTCGGGCCCGAGCACTTCCTGATCGGCCTGGCCGAAGAGGGTGAAGGGCTGGCCGCCAACTTGCTGCGCCGCTATGGCCTCACGCCGCAGGCCCTGCGTCAGCAAGTAAACAAGGTGGTCGGCAAAGGTGCGGAGGATGGCCGCGCCGAGACGCCGACAAATACGCCGGAGCTCGACAAGTATTCGCGCGATCTCACCAAGATGGCGCATGCGGGCAAGTTGGATCCGGTCATCGGCCGCGCGCAGGAAATCGAAACCACCATCGAAGTGCTGGCGCGGCGCAAGAAGAACAACCCCGTATTGATCGGCGAGCCTGGCGTGGGCAAGACCGCCATCGTCGAGGGGTTGGCACAGCGCATGGTGGCCGGCGAGGTGCCCGAGACGCTGCGCGACAAGCGCCTGGTCGAGCTGAACATCAATTCCATGGTGGCCGGCGCGAAGTACCGTGGCGAGTTCGAGGAGCGCGTGCAGAAGGTGCTGAAGGAGATCTCCGAGCACCAGGGCGAGATGATCCTCTTCATTGACGAGGTGCACACCATTGTGGGTGCCGGCCAGGGCGGTGGCGAAGGCGGGTTGGACGTGGCCAATGTCTTCAAACCGATGATGGCGCGCGGTGAGCTGAACCTGATCGGCGCGACGACGCTCAACGAGTACCAGAAGTACATCGAGAAGGACGCCGCGCTGGAACGGCGCTTCCAGCCGGTCATGGTGCCCGAGCCAACGGTGGCGCAGACCATCATGATCCTGCGCGGCCTGCGCGATACCTTCGAAGCGCACCACAAGGTCAGCATCACCGAGGACGCGATCATCGCGGCCGCCGAGCTGTCCGATCGCTACGTCACCGCGCGCTTCCTGCCGGACAAGGCCATCGATCTGCTCGATCAGGCTGCCGCCCGCGTGAAGCTGTCGGCGACGGCCCGCCCCGTTGCGGTGCAGGAGTTGGAGGCCGAACTGCACCAGTTGCGCCGGGAGCAGGACTACCTGGCTTCCCGCAAGCAATACGACAATGCGGCGGAGGTCGGCAAGCGCATCGAAACCAAGGAAGCCGAACTCAAGGAGCAGGTCGAGGACTGGGAACGCGAGCGCGGCTCGGGCAGCGCCGAAGTCAAGGCGGAACACGTGGCGCAGATCGTCTCGCGCCTGACCGGCATCCCGGTCAATGAGCTGACGGTGGAGGAGCGCGAGAAGCTGCTGCACCTGGAGCAGCGGCTGCACGAGCGCCTGGTGGGGCAGGATGAGGCGGTACGCGCGGTGGCGGATGCGGTGCGGCTGTCGCGCGCGGGGCTGCGCGAAGGCAGCAAGCCCGTGGCCACGTTCCTGTTCCTGGGCCCCACCGGCGTCGGCAAGACCGAACTCGCCAAGGCGCTGGCCGAATCCATCTACGGCAACGAGGGCGCCCTGTTGCGCATCGACATGTCGGAGTACGGCGAGCGTCATACCGTGGCGCGGCTGGTGGGCGCTCCGCCGGGCTACGTCGGCTATGACGAAGGCGGCCAGCTCACGGAGAAGGTCCGTCGCAAGCCCTACAGCGTGCTGCTGCTCGACGAGATCGAGAAGGCCCACCCCGACGTCTACAACATCCTGCTGCAGGTGTTCGACGACGGGCGGCTCACCGACGGCAAGGGTCGCGTGGTGGACTTCACCAACACCATCATTATCGCCACCTCCAACCTGGGATCCGACATCATTCAGCGCCGGCTGAAGGCACGCGGAGCGGCCGGCGAGGAGTACGAGAAGACCAAGGCAGAGGTGATGGACGTGCTGCGCGGGCACTTCCGCCCCGAGTTCCTCAATCGCATCGACGAGCTCATCGTCTTCCATGCGCTGGGCAAGGAGGAGATCCGCCACATCGTCGGCCTGCAACTCGATCGCGTGGCCCGTAATGCCGCGAGCCAGGGGGTGACGCTGACGTTCGATGGGACGCTGGTCGATCACTTCGCGGAAGAAGGTTACAAACCCGAATTCGGTGCCCGCGAGCTCAAACGACTGATTCGCAGCGAGCTGGAAACGGCACTGGCGCGCGAGATGCTCGGCGGCGGCATCGGCAAGGGTGATTACGCCTGTGCACGTTGGGACGACAAGGCGGAGCGGGTCGCCTTCGACCGCAAGCCAGTCGCTCCGGCCAACGCCGAAGCTCCCGCCGAATCTGCGCAACCGCCGGGCTCGTCCAAGGAGTCGAGCAAGGGGACGCGCAAGAAGAAGTCCGAAAGTGGTAAAGCATGAAGCGCGGGGCTGCCCTAATCCTGAGCATTCGAGACGGGCAGCCCGTGCTTTCTCTTTGATGCGCCGGGCACCTCTCGGGTCGAGTCCCGCCTATCCAAGTACGACGTTCCCTATGCGCGCGGGGTGGAGCACCCGGCTGCGCGACATCCTGTCGTGACAACCTGGCGCGGCTACCGACATCGCCCGCGACATGTTCACGCGCTTCGGCACGGGCGAAGGACTGTGCTGGCGCAAGAGGCGCAGCGACCGCGATTTCTCGTAGGAATGGCCTGTTTCTGAAGGAGTGGCGCATGAACAACAGCAATCAGACCGGGACGGCACTCGAACGACTCCGTCGTGAATGGGCGGTGATGACGGTTTACGAACGTTTCGAGCAGGCCGTCGCCATCATCCTTTCAGCGGTGATCGCGGTGATTATCGTGGTGTCGTTGGTGCAGCTGATTCAAATTGTCTTCAGCCTGCTGATCATCGATGCATTCAATCCGCTCGACCACAAGATCTTCCAGAGTGTGTTCGGTATGATCATGACGCTCCTGATCGGGATGGAATTCAAGCACTCCATCGTGCGCGTGGCCTTGCGCCGTGACAGCATCATTCAGGTCAAGACGGTCATCTTGATCGGGTTGATCGCGCTGTCCCGCAAGTTCGTGGTCCTGGATCCCGATGTCAGTCCGGCCAAAGTCGCGGCGCTGGCTGGCGCCACCCTGGCCCTGGGTCTGACCTATTGGCTGTTGCGTGAGCGCGATGACCGCATTGCCTAGGTGTGTAAACCCAGTACGTTGTTCAGTGGAAGTGGCGCGCGGCTGATGGGTGGGTTGTAGCCAAGGCTGGCGTGAGGTCTGTGCCAGTTGTAGTGATTAAGCCACGGCAGCAGGTGAGCGGCGTGTTGCTCGGAGCTGTTGTAGCTGCTTGCATACGCCCACTCTCGCAAGCTGGTCTGGATGAAGCGTTCGGCTTTGCCGTTGGTGCGTGGTGTGTAGGGCTTGGTCCAGAGGTGGCGCAAGCCCAGCCGGCGAGCCAGACGACGGAAGCGCTTGGAGCGGTAGCAGGTGCCGTTGTCGGTCATGATGCGAGTGATTCGGACACCCAGGCTTCGGTAGTAGTGCAACGCCTGAACCTGAGCGTCGATGAACTGACAGAGGATCTCGGTCAGACGGGGCGCCCCAAAATCTGCTCCAGTCTCCATGCGGACCCATTGATCGCGATACCGGAGCAGTAATTTTGTGCCGCTAAGGTCGATCCCCATTGCCGATTCAAAAACAGCTGAGTCGTTCATACCCCTTTTTCTCTTAGTAGGATTTTTAAGGAAAAATGCGCCACGACGATTTATCTGGCGGGTGCGCGCGACAGCTGCGCCTGGCCGAAAGCGGGCGTTGTTAATACTGCGAACGAAACGACCGGCATACAACGTTTACAGGGAAGTCCGTTCTGCAGTGGGGCTGCCCGGTGCGATAGGGAGTCGTGCTCACCGTCGGCGCGCGCGCCACCGCATTGGCCGGGCGCCCCCCGTTCTTTCGCCTTCATCCCGTTTTGCCAAATCCGACTGTGACCTGCTTGTCTCCTTGCAGCCGGCAGGCTGGAACTCGCTTTGTTCGCTGTGTTCTATAGCGGCCCGTTTCCCACCCTGGCTGCCCCTCCTTATGAAGATGAAACGCCCGTCAGACAACGCTTCGTTGTTTGCCCTGGCCCTCCTGCTGACTTCCGTGACTACCGTGGCGAGGGCGGACGTGCTCACGCCGATCAGGACCGCTGCGGATCATGGCGCCTGTGTGGTCGAGCATCAGGGCGCGCAGGAGCCGGCCATTGCGCTCGCCGCGTCGGCCTACGATCTGGTCGGTATCGACCAGCGTGAGGTCGTGGGGCTGATCGAGCGGTTTCTGGGGCACGGGTGTTCCATTCATGAGGCCGACAGCCAGGGAGTGTCGCCCCTCAACGTGGCCGTGCTGACCGCAGAGCCGGACCTGCTGGCTTATCTGCTGCGGGCAGGGGGCGAGCCCGACTTGATCATTACCGGCGCTCGGCCTTGGGCGAACGGCCGCAACAGCCTCGAGTTCGCGCAGCTGCTGTACGAGATCGATTCGAGCCCCGTTAGGAAGCAGATCGTCGAGATTCTCAGCCACCGCCAATAGGCGGTTTCGCTTCAGCCATCGGTAGGCAAGGCTGCGCCGTTGCCTACGGTTCTGCGCGCCACTCCCACACCCCCGCATCGCCCTCGATCAGCTTCCCCGCATTGCCCAGTTCGACGCATTCCCGCTCCAGGGTTTCCCGCAGCCATTGGCGGTCGTGCGCGCTCGGCGCTTCCAGCCGCAGGTGGCGCAGGCGCACGGGCGCCAGTTGCAGGCGGCTCAGGCGGCCCTCATCGTCGAGTTCGGGGAAGTACAGCAGCGTCAGTTCGCTGCGAAAGCCCTCGTGGCCTTCGATGCCTTCGTAGTCGTTGATCAGGTCGCCGCAGCCGTAAAGAATCAGCCGCCCGTGATGGATCTCGAAGCCCTTGGGGTGGTGGGAGGAGTGGCCGTAGACCAGGTCGACGCCGGCCTCGTCGATCAGGCGATGGGCGAAGCGGCGTTGTTCTTCGGGGACGATGTAGCCCCAGTTGCCACCCCAGTGGATCGACAGCACCACCCGGTCGCCGGGCTGGCGCGCGGCGCTGATCAGTCGGCCGAGGTGCGCCAGGCGAATGGTGTCCAGCTCCGCCAGCCGCGCCACGCCGGGGCGGCTGGCGCCGGCGGCCCAGTCGCTCGGCACACCGCAGTCGTCGGTGGCGCAGGCGAACAGCAGCAGGCGCCGATCATTCTCCAGCGGAAAGATCGCCGGGGCCTCGGCTTCGGCCAGGTCGTGGCCGGCGCCGGCATGGCGCAGGGCGCGGTGCTCCAGGTGGGTGAGGGTGTCGCGCAGGCCGTCCGGGCCCCAGTCCAGCACGTGGTTGTTGGCCAGCACGCAGCCGTCGATGGCGGCGGCCTCGAGCAGCGGCAGGTTGCCCGGGTGCAGGCGGTAGTGAATGCCCTTCGGGGCGGGCCGGCCGCGCGCGGTGACGGCGCATTCCAGATTGATCAGCCGCAGGTCGGGGCGCTGCCGCGCCAGGATGTCCAGCGCCACGCCCCACACGTAGGCGAAGTCCACCGGGCGCGGCACCAGGCCGTTCTTGCTCTCGGCCAGGCGCACGTAGTCGCGGGCGTCGTTCATCCAGGGTTCGTACAGGCGCGGGTCGCCGGCATGCGGCAGGATCTGGTCGATGCCGCGCGCCGGCATCACATCGCCGGCCAGGAACAGGCGCAGGGTCATGGCGGGCCTCCGCGTGGGTTATTGAAGTGAGACCACGGCCGGCGCCGCTTGGCACAGACGCAGCGGCCCGAACCGAGCCTGCGACCTTGCGAGGATTGTTTGGCCGTATCGCTCGCGCTAACCTCCGGGCCATTCCCTCCGCTGGCAAAGGATTGCTGTCTTGCTGCGCTTCTTGGTTCACCTATTCCGCTGCGAGTTATCCGGAACCGTGCTTCGACCGGGGCTGACGGTTGCCTGTGGGTGTGCCCGGAAGGTGGCGCGGGTTATATGGAATGCAATCGAATACGGAGTGGGTCTGTGGGGGAGGGGTAAGGGCTTGGTTTGAAAGGGGGTTCGTTCGGTAAGCGTTAGGGGCGAGCGGAGTTATGCCGAATCCACAGTTATGCGCTGGCGTGGATTCCATCTAATCACTGTTAGCAGGCTTAGTGCAATGACCTCAGTTTCCGGCTACATCGTCCGTCTTTCTCCCGAGCGGGAGGAATTGCTTGAGTGCTCGATCTACGAGAGTTTCGCCGAGCCGGTGCCTGAATTTCAGCATAGCCGGAACGTTCCTCTTATCTGCTTTGTTTTTTCAGACAATGGGATTCTTCGTTGGATAGCTCGAGGCAGGCGCGGCGTGAGAGCAGGAACCGATCTGCGGCGATTGAATCTTGAGGATTTATTCACCCTCACCGAGAACGTGCACATTGATGCGCTCATTGAGCGCAGCTCTAAACGGTTCAAAGCAAAAATATCCGAAAGATTGCGCAGTGGTGGCTTATTGCCGCCGAAATCTTTTCAAGAGTTCCTTGGCGTGCTCTCAGAATACGCGCCCCAGGCAGGGAGTGCTCTCGCGGGGTTCAGTGAGGCGCGGAACCGAAGAATTAGAGGGCTTGGTGCAAAAGCCAGAGAAAGCTTGGCGGAACAGAAGGAAGCTGTTGCCACGGCAATGAATATCGCGGGGATCGATCGCAAGGAGCTGCTGAACTGGGATATTGATGAGTCGGAAAAGCCAAGTTCGTTCTTAGACGGGCTGAGTCAGGTTCGGCTGAGAGAAGACCCCATGGTTATATCTGACTCGCAAGTTGTGCCCGGGTTTGATGCTATCCGTACCACTCCATTCAACTCCGTCGTCTTTGAGAATGATCGTAGGAAACTCACGGTTTTGATCACGAACCGCCAGCCGCTTGAGGAGCAGCTTGGTGTTGATCTGATCTATTACAACGAAACCTTCAAATCGTTTCTAATGATCCAGTACAAGGCGATGGAGCAGGAAGCACTGGAGGCTGTCTATCGCTTTCCGAATCAGCAGCTGGATGCCGAAGTCGTCCGAATGAAAAGTATCTTGGCCGAGCTTCGGAAGTGCCCTCAAAGAACGGATGCAGATAGCTTTCGGTTCTCAGATAACCCGTTTTTCCTAAAGCTCTGTCCGCGAATTGTGTTCAAACCCGATGATGTAGGCTTGATAAAGGGCATGTACCTGCCACTAGATTACTGGGATTCGATCTCGAACCATGAATCCATGAATGGCCCAAAGGGAGGGAAGCGCATTGCTTATTCAAATGTTCGGCGCTATTTCGACAACACGGCCTTCCTTACGCTCGCATCCGACGCATGGGTTGGAACAACTATTTCTCAGTCTGAGCAATTGGAGGTGTTGATCCGGTCAACCTTAGAGGCGGGGCGTGCTCTCGTGTTCGCGCTGAGCAAAGATAAAGAGGAGCGTCATCATGGTCGCAGCTAACAAATCGCTGCAGGGGACGTTTGACCCGCCGCCCATTTTTGCTTACGCAAAAACGGTCGTCGCCTCAAACGCCCCTGAGCTCAGGCGTTATGCAATTTTCAAATAGGTAGTGAGGTAAGAATGTCGATCTCAACAATTTTAAGTTCGATTACTAGGTTGCAAAAAGAAATATCAGATCTCCACCATAGAATGAGTTTGGAGACAAAAAAGGAGTCTGATTGCGGGGGTCGGATTGGGCAAATTGAAAGGAGCATTACCAAAAACACTAGCATAAGCACTCTGAAAAGCAAAAGCGCTGAAGTTCAAAGAAAGCAAGCTGAGATAGCTAAGATACAAGTAAATAAAGCGGCTCTTTATAAAAGGCTATCTGACAAAGAAGGGCAGTTGCTAAAGGCCAAGCAAGATCTGCTTAAGGAAGAGGAAAAGGAGCGCAAAAAGCAAGCCGTTACGGATGAGAGAGAAAGGAAAAAATTAGCAGATTTAGAAAAGAGGCATCAGAGAGAGCAGCTTGAATACCAGCGAAGGTTACAAGCAGAGATCAATCAAACTGCCAATATGGCTGCTTCTGTGAAAGATTTTCTGAATACTCAAAATAATTTGCATATAAATAATGTGAAATATGACTTATTTATTTCCCATGCCTCAGAAGATAAAGAGGAATTTGTTCGCCCGCTCGCCGAAACGCTAGAAGGTATTGGGGTTAAAGTATGGTATGACGAATTCACTTTAAAGGTTGGCGATAGTTTGCGAAAAAGCATCGATCAAGGGTTGGTGAACTCGAGATATGGAACAGTAATTCTATCGTCTGCTTTTTGCTCTAAAAATTGGACGCAGTATGAGCTTGACTCAATGGTCGCAAGGGAAATGAATGGACATAAAATGATATTGCCGATATGGCACAAAATAACAAAGAACGAAGTTATTAGTTTTAGTCCAGCACTCGCCGACAAAGTCGCGTTAAACACTTCTTTGCAGAGCATTGAGGAAATCGCTGGAGCGCTCGCAGAGGTAATATTGAGCGCAAAGGCATAGCTATGCGCTGCTACGGAAAATTTACTCGCGGCGCTCCTAGATTTCCGTAGAGCGCGGCGTTAAATAGTAATTGTTATTTTTCCAGAGCGGGCTTCAAACAAAAAATATGATTCCTTACGAGACATGAGCTCACAGTATTCTTCTAAACATATCGTCCCTCACTGGCTGATGCGTTTCTTTGGCGCAGAGTCTGCGACCTTCCAATTGACCGGTGAAGGCTTACAGGTGGTGACGAAGAATGGCGATTCATACCTGATCCAGGCGGAATCGCTGGCCAATGAGGCTACCCTTCAGAAGGGTGCGCTCTTCGCCAGGCTGGTGTTGCAAACCAATACCGGGCCGAAAACCTTTCCCGGTCTGCGGAAGAAAGATGCCCTGGCGCTATTCTGGTGGTTGCGTGAGCAGTGGCTCAGACAGATGGCACCGGAGGTAGTCAAGACCGCAGAAGATATCCGGGCACTGCTGACCCAGGGCTATCCCCGACAGTCGCGGTTGGAAGTGGCTAGGGTAATGGCGCAGGAGGCTTTAGCGCGTTTCGTGCGAGTGCCAGAGCCTGAGTGGTGCGCGGATGTACGGGATGTGCCGTTCAAGTGGGTGGCCGTCGTCGCCGGGTGGCAAGATGATGATCTGGAGAAGATGCGGCAGAGCTATGTGGCTCGCCAACTGCAACGCTACGCAGATTTCTTTGCTGCGGTGGAGAGCCAGCCACTTACTGAACGCCAGCGGGAAGCCTGCGTGGTGGACGAGGACAACAATCTGGTGCTGGCCGGTGCGGGTACGGGCAAGACCAGTGTCATGGTTGGCCGTGCCGGTTATCTGCTTAAGAGCGGTCAGGCTCAGGCCAGTGAAATTCTAATGCTGGCATTTGCCAACAAGGCTGCGGCAGAGATGCAGGAGCGCATCGACCACCGGCTGGGGAAGTGCGGAATTACCGCCAGCACTTTCCATAAACTGGGTAAAGAGATCATTGCCAAAGTGGAGGGGCAGCAGCCCTCCCTGACGCCACTGGCAGAAGATGACAAGGCGTTGGCCCTACAGGTGAACCGGTGGTTTGAGGAGCACCTGAAGACGCCGGCTTATCAGCAACTGACAATCAAATACTTTCAGCACCATCTCTACCCGGCGGCAAATCCCTTTGATTTTGAGTCGGAGGGGGAGTATTTCGACTATATCCTTGCCAATGATATTCGCACACTGAAAGGCGAGGCAGTTAAAAGCCTGGGCGAGTGTCTGGTCGCCAACTACCTGTTCAAGCAGGGCATTGAATACCAGTATGAACCCGCCTATGAGCACAGGACGGCCAGCCCGCTTTACCGGCAGTATCAGCCGGATTTCTACCTGCCCGAGCATAAGATATACGTCGAGTATTACGGTATTGACCGGGAGGGTAATACCGCGCCCTATGTGGACCGTGAAAAGTACCATCAGGGTATAGCCTGGAAGCGCCAGGTCCACGCGGAAAAAGGTACTCGCCTAATAGAGCTGTACCACTATGAATTGCAGGAAGGCGGGCTGTTTGACGCTATTGATGCGCAGCTGGCCGCGTTGAATGTGGATTATCAGCCACTCCCGCCGGAAGCAGTATTGGCTACCTTGCTTGAGTTTGGCGCCATAAGTGGTTTTGCCACTCTGCTGGCGGATCTGCTGAAACGATATCGCGCCAACTGCTACGAGCAAGGGCAGGTAGAGGCTGCCATCGCCAACGCCAGCAACCCGGAGCAGGTGGATGCGGCGCTGAGTCTTCTGAAACCCATCCTGAACGACTATCAGGCACTGCTGGATCGTGAAGGGCAGATCGACTTCGACGACATGATCGGCAAGGCCATTCAGTATGTTCGGGAGGGACGTTTCCGCAGTCCCTGGCGTTATATTCTGGTGGATGAGTTTCAGGACATATCCGAAGCTCGTGCGCGGTTGATCCGCTACCTACGAGATGCTGCAAAGGGGTGTTCGCTGTTCTGTGTCGGGGACGACTGGCAGGCTATCTATCGCTTTACCGGCAGTGATCTGAGCTTCACAACAGCATTTCAGGAAAATTTCGGTGCCACGAAAGTAACCGCCCTCGATCTCACTTTCCGCTTCAACAGTGGCATCAGCGATGTGGCGACACGCTTTGTGTTGGAAAACCCGGTTCAGGTAAAGAAGCAGCTCAATACCTTGGAAAAAGTGAAGCATCCTACGGTGTCGCTTCTACGGGAGGATAACCGGCCCCGGCACAACCCTGACGAGCCGAGCCGTCTGGAGAAGGTAATCTCTCGCATAGCTGAAATAGCCGAGTCAGGCAGTAGCGTCTATCTGCTGGGGCGTTACGGATTTAATCTTCCAGATAGGAGGGAGTTGCAGCAGCTCGCAGCACGCTATCCCTCTATAGTGCTGGAGTGTCACACGGTTCATGCCTCCAAGGGTAAGGAGGCAGATTACGTCGTCGTTCTTGGCCTCGAGACTGGAAAGTTCGGTTTCCCCACCGGGAAAACCACGCATCCCCTTCTTGAAGCATTGCTCCCGCCGCAGGAGGGCTACCCGCACGCTGAGGAGAGGCGCCTGCTGTATGTAGCTCTGACGCGGGCCAGATGTCGAGTGTACCTGATTGCTGATATGGCAGTTGCTTCGGATTTTGTTGTGGAACTTCTGAAGGGTGAATATGAGATCGATCTGAACGAATTTTCGACCTCACTCAGCCAGCGATTGCTGCACATGCTCAAATGCATGAAGTGCAAGACCGGCACCATGGTTCCGAGACAGAGCCACTTCGGGCGCTTCTTTGGCTGTAATAAATTCCCGCTCTGCTCTCACAAGGAACGAGGTTGCGAGCGTTGTGAATCACAAATGCGCCGCGCCGGACGCTTCAAAATCTGTATCAACCCTGATTGCTTAAGCTGGACCCCGGTTTGCCCGCAATGCGGCGCGGAAATGGTCCAGCGAAAAGGTCGTCATGGTGAATTCTGGGGTTGCAAAAACTATCGGCACGAGGGGGAGTGCTGTAAACATACGGAAAACGCAATAGTATTTGATCAGGATTTTCTGATCTCGGAGAGCCCTTGGTAGTCTTATGAAAAGTGATTTAACAAGTGGCTGTTGTTGGACGCACCTACGCTGACGCTCCGGTACGCCGCAAAGCCAAGCGTTATGTGCCAAAGGAGAGTCTTTAATTCCGCTGGCCGATTTTGAAAGGATCGCTTCTGGCGTTGTGGATCCTTCGCCTGAAGAGCATCAAGCGCTCTCGGCGGTCGGCGAAGTTCATCTCGGCGGGTGAAGTCGACGGAGTTTGCCAAATCGGGAAGTCTTTATCAGAGTCCCTAAGGATGGCCTGAAGTAGCCCCGTATTTCTGGCCGACTACAGACCTCGCTGTTTTTTGAAATGGTACATCGATCAAAAAACGCTCAGATCGACGTCTTATGTAGGGTTTCTAGCCGCTACGCGTACCCCGTAGCGGCTAT
>NZ_DATJCS010000021.1:0-68046 GCF_035497915.1 Pseudomonas sp. | reverse complement strand
GCGCCTGACGCCGACGCTGTTCATCCTGCTGGCGCCGCCCTCGGTGGGCTTCCTGGCCTACCTGCAACTGACCGACAGCCTGGATGCCTTCGCCCGCATCCTTTATTACATCGCCCTGTTCCTGGCCCTGCTCTTGGCCAGCAACGCCGCGCGCTTCCTGCGCGTGCCCTTCTTCATGTCCTCCTGGGCTTACTCCTTTCCGCTCGCCGCGCTGACCCTGGCAACCCTGGAGATGGCCCGGCGCAGCGAGCTGGCGTTCTTCAGCGGCCTGAGCTGGGGTCTGCTGGCGCTGCTCAGCCTGGTGGTCACGGTATTGGTGTTCAAGACGCTGCAAGCCGCGCTGGCCGGGCGGATCTGCGTGCCGGAGTGAATCTAACCAGACGCGACGGGCGAGGTGTAGCCATGAACTATCGTTCCCACATTGCCCCAGAGGAGACGGGGACGATGATCCGTCTGCATCGCGGGTATGCCTGGCTTGTGGCAGTGCTCGCCCTGCTGCCGGGGCTGGCTGCGGCGGCCACCGCCGATCACAGCCGCTTCCAGGCCTTGCAGGGACCCTTCGCCAGCGGCGAGGAAGTCACCCGCGCCTGTCTCGGCTGCCATACCGAAGCGGCCAAGCAGGTCATGGCCACCCGCCATTGGACCTGGGACTACACCAACCCGGACACCGGCCAGCGCCTGGGCAAGCGGACCATGCTCAACGGCTTCTGCATCGGTGATCGCTCCAACGAGGCGTTCTGCCAGTCCTGCCACGTCGGTTATGGCTGGAAGGACGCCAGCTTCGACTTCACCGACGAGAGCAAGGTCGACTGCCTGGCCTGCCACAACACCGGCAACTACCTGAAGCTCGCCGGCCTGGCTGGACATCCTCCCTTAGTGCGCACCGAGACCTCGCCCGGCTCGGGCAAGTTCGTCGACCCGGTGAACCTGGCCGCGGTGGCACGCAACATCGGCGCCACCTCACGACAGACCTGCGGCGCCTGCCACTACTACGGGGGCGGCGGCGACGGCGTGAAGCACGGCGACCTCGACTCCTCGCTGAACAACGCCCCACGCAGCCTCGACGTGCACATGGCCGTCGACGGCGGCAATTTCAGCTGCTCCACCTGCCACGTGGCCGACCAGCACCGCATCGCCGGCAGCCGCATCAGCGTGACCGCCAGCGACCCGCATGCCGCGATCCTGCGTGGCCTGCGCAACAGCACGCGCAATCCGTCCACCTGCCAGTCCTGCCACGGCGATAAGCCGCACCAGGGCAATCCGCTGCAGGCCACGCGCCTCAACGAGCATGCCCGCACCCTGGCCTGCCAGAGCTGCCACATTCCGACCTTCGCCCGCGGCGGCGTGCCGACCAAAATGGGTTGGGACTGGTCCACCGCCGGCCAGCTGGATGCCGATGGCAAGCCCTTCCAGCGCAAGGACGACACGGGCCATGTGATCTACGACAGCCGCAAGGGCGACTTCGTCCTCGGCGACAACCTGGTGCCCGACTACCTATGGTTCGACGGCCGGGTCACCTATGTGCAGCCCGACACCCGCATCGATCCGGGCCAGCGGGTGCCGATCAACCGCTTCCATGGCACGCCCGGCGCCAGCGATGCGCGCATCTGGCCGGTGAAGACCTTCCACAGCCGCCAGCCGTATGACACCGAGAACCTGACCCTGCTGGTGCCGCACACCGCCGTGCCCGACGACACCGCGTTCTGGTACCACTTCGACTGGTCCAAGGCCCTCAAGGCCGGCGCCGAAGCCAGCGGCACGCCCTACAGCGGCCAGTTCGGCTTCGTCGATACGCAGATGCTCTGGCCGATCACCCACATGGTCGCCCCCAAGGAGCAGGCCCTGGACTGCGTGCAGTGCCATGCCAGCCAGAGTCGCCTGGCCTCGGTGCCCGGCATCTGGCTGCCGGGCAAGGACCGCAACGACCTGCTCGATCGCCTCGGCTTCGGCCTGGCCGGCCTCGCCCTGCTGGGCGTGCTCATCCATGCCCTGTTGCGCCTGGTCGCGCATGTACGCCGGAGGACTTCATGAGCGAGCGTCTCTACTTGTTCACCCGCTTCGAGCGCTTCTGGCACTGGTCGCAGGCGGCGCTGATCCTCACCCTGCTGTTCAGCGGCTTCGCCATTCACGGCAGCCATTCGCTGCTGGGATTCCGCCAGGCCGTGCAGGTGCATGAAGTCGCCGCCTGGCTGCTGATCGCGCTGTGGATCTTCGCCATCTTCTGGCACTTCACCACCGGGCAGTGGAAGCAGTACATCCCGACCCTGGAGAACATCGGTCGCGTGGCGCGCTACTACGCCCACGGCATCTTCATCGGCGCGCCCCACCCCTACAAGGTGACCCGCGAGCGCAAGCACAACCCGCTGCAGCGCATCGCCTACCTGGGCGTGCTGCTGCTGATCAACCCGCTGATCTGGCTGAGCGGCCTGCTGTACCTGTTCTGGGGACGCCTGGAGGCCTATGTGCCCGGCTGGCTGGGCCTGGAGCAGGTGGCCACGCTGCATACCCTTGGGGCTTTCCTGATGCTGATCTTCCTGATCGTGCATGTGTACCTGACCACCACCGGGCACACGCCGCTGGCGCATATCCGGGCGATGGTCAGCGGCTGGGAGGATCGCCACTAGGGCGTTGGGCGTTTCGCGATGGGCCCGGGGGCGGCGCAATCGGCGCACAGGTCATGTCCCGTTCCAATTGCAGCGTGGTATGCCGGATGCCGAACTGCTCCCGCAGGCCGAGGGCGACCGCCTGCAGGAGCGTGTCGTCCTCGGGCGATGGCGCCATGTTGAGGTGTGCGGTCAGCGCCACGTCAGCCGTACTGAGCGCCCATATGTGCAGATCATGCACGCCGCACACACCTGGCTGCGCGAGCAGGAATCGACGGACCGCCAGCGGGTCGATGTGATCCGGCACGCCATCGAACAGCAGGTGCAGGGACTGGCGAAACAGCGACCAGCTGCCGATCACGATCAGCACCGCAATCCCTAGCCCCACCAGCGGGTCGATCCACGCCCAGCCCTGCCAAAGGTACAAGCCACCCGCCAGCACCACCCCGATGGAGACCAGGGCGTCGGCGGCCATGTGCAGGAAGGCGCCACGCAGGTTGAGATCCTCGCGACTGCCGGAGAGAAACAGGGCAGCGGTAAGGGTATTGACCAGCACGCCGATGCCGGCAACCACCATCACCGTCCCGCCGGCGAGGGCCTCGGGCTGCTGGAAGCGCAGGATCGACTCCCAGGCCAGGGAGCCCATCGCCACCAGCAGAACGGTGGCATTGATGAAGCTGGCGAGAATCGAGCCACGCCGCCAGCCATAGGTATGCCGGGCATTCGGCTGTAGCCGTGTGGCGGCCATGGCCGCCCAGGCGAGGATCAGCCCGCCGACATCACTGAGGTTGTGGCCGGCATCGGCCAACAGGGCCATGGAATTCACCTGCCAGCCATAAAAGGCCTCCACCGCCACGAAACCCAGGTTCAGCGCGATACCAATGGCAAAGGCCCGGTCGTAATGCTGCTGATGGATATGCGCCATGAGCCGCCCCTACTCTTCGACCGAGCCGCGCCGCAGGACGCCGCTCAGTTCGGTGCCGGGGGCGACGGTATTGAAGACCGTGCCGTACTTCCGGACGTTTTCGTGCAACAGGTCGAGGCGCCGGTCCGGCTCGTCGGTGTCGACGATGATCTCGTAACGGATCGACTCCATCCTCGGCGGCACGTCCTGGCGCACCCCGTCGATGCGCACTTCCACCCCGCGCAGGGAGAACTTCAGGATCGGCACGACCCGTTCGATGCCCTTGATCATGCAGGCCGACAGCGCGGCGAGCAGCAGCTCGGCCGGGTTGAAGGCGTCACGCCGCCCGGCCAGGTCGGTGTCCAGCTGAATGCGGGCATCCTTACACTGCGCTTCGCTGCCGTGGGCATCCTGGCGAATGGAGCGCACCTGGAAGGTCATCTTGGTCCTGGTCTCAGTCATCACGGTCTCCCTGCATCGTCAGGTTGTGGCCGGCCGCGCCATGGCGCGGCAAGCCGAGGGAAATCAGCGCCGCCAGCAGCACGAAAGCGCTGGACACCCACAGGCAGGCTTCCAGCCCGTAGGCCTGGAACACCCAGCCCGAGAGCAGCGTGCCGATCAGCCGACCCAGCGCGTTGGACATGTAGTAGAAGCCCACGTCCAGCGACACGCCGTCCTCCTTGGCATAGCTGACGATCAGGTAGCTGTGCAGCGAGGAGTTGATGGCGAACAGCACGCCGAACAGCAGCAGGCCGCCGATCAGCACCGCCTGCGCCGGCAGCGCGCTGTACAGGCCCAGGGCGATGGCGGCCGGCAGGCCGGCCAGCAACAGCGCCCAGACGAAGGCGGCGCGGCCATCCGGAACCCGGCCGCTGCGCTTGCCGGTGAAGTACGGGGCGATGGATTGCACGATGCCGTAGCCGATCACCCAGCTGGCCAGGAAGCCGCCGACCTGCCAGAAGTCCCAGCCGAAGCTGCTGGCCAGGAACACCGGCAGGGCCACCACGAACCACACGTCGCGGGCGCCGAACAGAAACAGCCGCGCGGCGGAAAGGATGTTGATCGCCCGGCTCTTGGACAGCAGGTCGCGGAACTTGGGTTTGCTCTTCGCCTTGCCGAGGTCCTTCTTCAGCAGCACCAGGCTGGCCAGCCAGACCAGCGCCAGCACCGCAGCCATGGCCAGCACCGCGCTGGTGAAACCCAGCCCGGTGAGCAGCAGGCCGCCGAGGAAGAAGCCGACACCCTTGAGGGCGTTCTTCGAGCCGGTCAGCACCGCCACCCACTGGTACAGGGTGCCCTGCTGGCTGTCCGGGACCAGCAGCTTGATGGAGCTCTTGGCGCTCATCTTGTTGAGGTCCTTGGCGATGCCGGACAGCGCCTGCGCGGCCATCACCCAGGGCACGCTGAGCATGGCGGCCGGCACGGTGAGCATCAAGAGCGCCGCGACCTGCATACCCAGGCCGATGTTCATGGTGCGGTTCAGCCCCAGGCGCGCGCCCAGCCAGCCGCCAACCAGGTTGGTGACCACGCCGAAGATTTCGTAGAACAGGAACAGCGCGGCGATCTGCAGCGGGCTGTAGCCCAGGCCGTGGAAATGCAGCACCACAAGCATGCGCAGCGCGCCATCGGTGAGGGTGAAGGCCCAGTAGTTGCCGGTGACGACCAGGTACTGGCGGATTTCGGGGGAAAGGCGGGTCAGGGCGTGCATGGAAGAGCCTGGTGCAAGGGAATCGTAGGGTGGGTTAGCCGCACAGCGTCGTAACCCGCCTATGCAAACTGTGGGGCCGGCTTTACGCCGGCCAGCGGAAGTGCGGCCGGCGCACCGACGGCAATCCCACCGCCGATGGCCGGGATAAACCCGGCCCCACAGGGGTCGGGCGATTCCGCACTCAATCGGCCAGGCCCACCAACCGGGCCAGCTCCACGGTGCGGTTGGCGTAGCCCCATTCGTTGTCGTACCAGGCGTAGATCTTCACCTGGGTGCCGTTGACCACCATCGTCGACAGCGCGTCGATGATCGACGAACGCGGGTCGGTGCGGTAGTCGATGGACACCAGCGGACGTTCCTCGTAACCGAGGATGCCCTTGAGCTCGCCGGCGGCGGCGGCCTTGAGCAGCTGGTTGACCTCCTCGACCGTGGTGGCGCGCTCCACCTCGAACACGCAGTCGGTCAGCGAGGCGTTGGCCAGCGGCACGCGCACCGCGTGGCCGTTCAGCTTGCCGCGCAGCTCCGGGAAGATCTCGGCGATGGCGGTGGCCGAACCGGTGGTGGTCGGGATCAGGCTCATCAGCGAGGCGCGCGCGCGACGCAGATCCTTGTGCGGCTGGTCGAGAATGCTCTGGGTGTTGGTCAGGTCGTGGATGGTGGTGATCGAGCCGTGGCGGATGCCCAAATGCTCATGGATCACCTTGACCACCGGGGCCAGGCAGTTGGTGGTGCAGGACGCGGCGGTGACGATACGGTGCCGCGCCGGGTCGAACAGCCGGTCGTTGACGCCCATGACGACGTTCAGTGCGCCCGCCTCCTTGACCGGCGCGCTGACCACCACGCGCTTGACGCCCTGGTCCAGGTAGCCCTGCAGCACGGCCACGGTCTTCATCTTGCCGCTGGCCTCGATCACCAGGTCGCAGCCCGACCAGTCGGTGTCGGCGATGGCCTTGTTAGCGGTGACCTTGATGCGCTTACCGGCGATGATGATGCAGTCGCCGTCGCAGCCCGCCTCGTGCTGCCAGCGGCCATGCACCGAATCGAAATTGAGCAGATGGGCGTGGGTCGCCGCATCGCCGGCCGGGTCGTTGATCTGCACGAACTCCAGCTCCGGCCAGCCCCAGGCCGCACGCAGGGCCAGTCGTCCGATGCGGCCGAAGCCGTTGATGCCTACTTTGATGGTCATAGGAGTGCTCTCCGACAAGTTCAGTGTCTGGGCGCCAGCATGATGATTGCCATGCCGGCAAGGGCCACGGCGGAACCGAGCAGATCCCAGCCGGAGGGGCGAATGCCATCCACCCACCACAGCCAGAATATTGCCACCGCGATGTACACCCCACCGTAGGCGGCGTACACCCGGCCGGCGGCGGTCGGGTGCAGCGACAGCAGCCAGGCGAACAGCGCCAGCGAAGCCGCCGCCGGCACCAGCAGCCAGGCGCTTTTGCCCTGCTTGAGCCACAGGTAAGGCAGGTAGCAACCGACAATCTCAGCCACAGCGGTTACGGCAAACAGGGCAAACGTCTTTAGCATGTGGGCTCTCTACTGACCGAACTGCTCGATCCAGGCGACGTGCGCCGGATGCTGGATGGCTTTTGGGCGCAGGGCCTGAACCAGGGCGACGGCCTCGGCGCGCGACAGACCGCAGTCGATGAGGATACGCGCGGCGATCAGCCCGGTACGCCCGGAGCCACCCTTGCGATGGATGGCAATGCTGCGGCCTTGGCCGAGCAGGCTCGCGATGCGCCCGCGCGCCTGCTCCCAGGCGGCGTCGAAGTCGACCAGCGGTACCTGCTCGTCGGACACCGGCAGGTGAAACCACTGCAAGTTGCGCTCGGCGCACAGCGCGGCAGTTCAGTGGCCTGGTTCTGCTCCAGCTCGCCACGCGGCATCAGGGTGATCAGCGCCTCGGCGCCGGCAGCCCGCAGGGTATCCAGGGCTTCAGCCACGCTGGTGTCCTTGCTACCGGGGCACGGGGTGAAGATCAGTCGGCCGGAGCCGCCGGGAACGCCGAGAATGTCGTAGGGATGGGACACGGTGAGTTTCCTTGGGATCAGATACTGCTCAGGTTGACGCGCTTCCGCCGATTCCGTGGGAAGGGTTACAGACTGCCGATACGGGCCAGTTCCGCTCTCAGGGCGGCGCTGTCCAACTGGTCGAACGGCAAGGCGAGAAAGGCCTGGATACGGCTCCTGATCCGGGCGACCGTGGCGTCGAATGCGGCGGCGATGGCGTCGTCACTGCCCGTGACCTCCGACGGATCCGCCAGCCCCCAGTGGGCACGCAGCGCCGGGCCGAACAACACCGGACAGGCCTCGCCGGCCGCCTTGTCGCAGACGGTGATGACCACGTCGGGTTGCAGCTCGACGTGCGCCTCGATGGGTTTGCTGCACAGGCCGTCGCAGGCCACGCCCGCTCGTTCCAAAGCGTCCAGGGTGAGCGGATGGACGAAGCCCTTCGGCTCGCTGCCGGCGCTGTACGCGCGCACGCCGGCCGGGGCCAGGTGGTTGAACAGGGCTTCGGAGAGAATGCTGCGGCAACTGTTGGCCGTGCACAGGAACAGGACCTTCATGGGAATACTCATGCGTCAGGCGCAGGCGCCGGTGCGCTCGGGGCGGTTGCGCATGCCCTCCAGGCGCTCGGCATTCGGCCGCAGCCAGTGTTTGTTGGCCGCCAGGATGGTGCTGAGCATCTCATGCACCCAGTCCGGCAGATCGGGGTGCAGACGGTAATGCACCCACTGGCCCTGGCGGCGATCCTCCAGCACACCGCTGCTGCGCAGCAGGGCGAGGTGGCGGGAAATCTTCGGCTGGCTCTCCTCCAGCGCCGCGGTCAGCTCGCAGACACACAGCTCGCCTTCGCGGGCGATCAGCAGGGTCATGCGCGCGCGGGTTTCGTCGGCCAGGCATTTGAAAACCGTGGTGGGGGTCAGGTGCTCGACCATGGCAATCCTCAGTGTTTGTTCTTCACCAGCACGAACATCTTGATGCGCTCGCGGATCTGGTTTTGCGGCTCATCGTAAGGCTCGGTTGTTAATTCGTTTTGGCGAATATATTATCCGCCACATATGAAGTAAAGCCTGCGAGCGCCGGCACCTAGGGCGCCACAGCGAGGGGATGGAATACTCATCTTCCGTACGGGCGCCCATCACGCAGGCAGAGAAACCAAAACATTCAGATTTTCGAATGTATCGGCACTCAAGGCCTGGCACCTGACCACCTGCCGTCCGGCACCTGCAAGAAAAAGGAAACATCATGTCCAGTCCCTGTGAAGTGGCGGCCCAGGCCGCCGGCGCCCCGCTCGGTGTCTTCGAGCGCTACCTGACTCTCTGGGTCTTCCTGTGCATCGTTGCCGGCACCCTGCTCGGTCTGTACCTGCCGGCGGCGGCGCAGGCGGTCGGCGCGCTGGAGGTGGCCAAGGTCAATCTGCCGGTCGGCGTGCTGATCTGGGTGATGATCATCCCGATGCTGATGAAGATCGACTTCGGCGCGCTGCACGAGGTGCGCCAGCAGAAGGCCGGCATGGGCGTCACCCTGTTCGTCAACTGGGTGGTCAAGCCGTTCTCCATGGCGCTGATCGGCTGGCTGTTCATCAAGGTGCTGTTCGCCGACTGGCTGCCCGCCGGCGAACTGGACAGTTACATGGCCGGGCTGATCCTGCTCGGCGCCGCGCCCTGCACGGCGATGGTGTTCGTGTGGAGCAACCTGTGCAACGGCAACGCCAACTTCACTCTCACCCAGGTGGCGCTCAATGACCTGGTGATGGTGTTCGCCTTCGCGCCCATCGTTGCCCTGCTGCTCGGCGTGTCGTCGATTCCGGTGCCCTGGGACACCCTGCTGCTATCGGTAGTGATGTACATCGTCATCCCGCTGGCGATTGCCCAGTTCCTGCGCGCCCGACTGATGACGCGTGGCGAGGCGACCTTCCAGGCCGCACTGGCGAAGATCTCGCCGTTCTCCATCGTCGCCCTGCTCGCTACCCTGGTGCTGCTGTTCTCCTTCCAGGGTGAAGCCATCGTCGCCCAACCCCTGGTCATCGGCATGCTGGCGGTGCCGATCCTGCTGCAGACGCTGTTCATCGCAGCCCTGGGCTACGCCCTGAACCGCTCGCTCAAAGTCCGTCACGATGTGGCCGGCCCCTCGACCATGATCGGCGCCTCCAACTTCTTCGAACTCGCGGTGGCGGTGGCCATCGTGCTGTACGGCTTCAACTCCGGCGCCGCGCTGGCCACGGTGGTCGGCGTGCTGATCGAGGTGCCGGTGATGCTATGGCTGGTGAAGCTGATCAACAACAGCCGCAGCTGGTATGAACGCGCGCTGCCGCGCCACTAAAGGGAAACACGATGGGCATTTTCCAATGGCTGAACGATCAGCTGCTGCGCATGGACTGGCTGTCCTGGCTGGTCCGCCTGCTGGTCGAGGACGTGTTCGGTCTGGACATGGCCAGCCGCCTCGGCGGCAGCCTGCACTTCTTCATCTATGACGTGATCAAGATCTTCATCCTGCTGTCGGTGCTGATCTTCGCCATCTCCTGGGTGCAGAGCTATTTCCCGCCCGAGCGCACCCGCAGGATTCTCGGCGGCCTGCGCGGCTTCAAGGCCAACCTCACCGGCGCCCTGCTGGGCACAGTCACGCCGTTCTGCTCCTGCTCGTCCATCCCGCTGTTCATCGGCTTCACCAGTTCGGGCCTGCCGCTGGCGGTGACCTTCTCGTTCCTGATCTCCTCACCGCTCGTTGATCTGGCGTCGATGATCCTGCTGGCCAGCATCTTCAACTGGTCGATTGCCCTGGCCTACATGGTGGTGGGCATCGTGCTGGCGGTGCTCGGCGGCACGCTGATCGGCCAGGCGCGCATGGAGCAGTACGTCGAAGCCTTCGTCACCCAGCACAAGGTGCTGGATCTGCCGCAGGAACAACTGACCCTGCGCGACCGCCTGACCTATGCCCGCGAGCAGGTCGCCGACATCATCCGCAAGGTCTGGCTGTACATCCTGATCGGCGTGGGCATCGGCGCCGCCATTCACAACTGGATTCCGCAGGACCTGATCACCACGGTGATCGGCCAGGACAACTGGTGGTCGGTGCCGCTGGCCGCGCTGGTCGGCGTGCCGATGTACGCCGACATCTTCGGCACCCTGCCGATCGCCGAGGCGCTCGTCGCCAAGGGGGTTGGCCTGGGCACGGTGCTGGCTTTCATGATGGCGGTGACCGCCTTGTCCTTGCCGTCGCTGATCATGCTCAAGAAGGTGGTCAAGGCGCCGCTGCTGGCCCTGTTCCTGGCCATCGTCGTGGTCGGCATCATGCTGATCGGCTACCTGTTCAACAGCCTCGCCTACCTGTTCCTCTGAACCCAAGGAGAATCACATGATCATCAAAATCCTCGGCTCCGGCTGCAAGAAGTGCCTGACCCTCACCGAGAACACCCAGGCGGCGCTGGCCAGCCTCGGGCGTGAGGCCGACGTGCAGAAGGTCACCGACTTTGCCGAGATCGCCGCCCACGGCGTGATGTCCACCCCGGCGCTGGCCATCGACGACCAGGTGGTCTCGGTGGGCAAGGTACTGACGCCCAGCGAGATCGCCGCCCTCATCCAGGCCCGGTAAAGCGGTCGGCCCGCCTGACCAGTCCCGCCCCCGGCCCAGGGCGCTCCTCCGGCGCCCGCACCCAGCCCGCCAGGCTGACCTCGGAAGGCGCGCACGCCGGAGAGGCTGCCACCACCACGAACGGGCACTGGCCGTGCCCCGGCCGCAACGGGTCGATTTCGCACATCTCGTCCGGCGCCTGGGCCAGCGTCTGGCCCCAGGCCTCGATCGCGAACCCGCTGCCCAGCAGCAATTGCTCCACCTCCTCGGCAGAGCGGAAGGTCGCTTCCCGGTAGAACAGGCTCTGTTCCCGGCGCTGTGCGTAGAGCTGCCCCAATGCACTGTTGCGGTCGACGAAGCCGATCACCAGGCGTCCGTCCGGCGTCAGCACCCGCCGCGCTTCGCGCAACGCCTGGTCGGGCGCATCAAGGAAGCACAGGGTGGTCACCAGCAGCGCGTGATCGAAGCTGTGGTCGGCGAACGGCAGGTGCTCGGCCACCCCTTCGACCACCTCTATGCCGCGCGCCGCGGCGTGCGCCAGCATGGCCGGTGCGGGGTCCAGCCCCACCCCCACCCCCAGCGGCGCGGCAAAACGACCCGTGCCGACGCCGATTTCGAGGCCACGCCCCTGCCAGGGCACGAAAGGCCGCAAGGCCAGCAGCTCCGACAGATAAGCGAACGCATGCTCGCCAAACCAGGCGTCGTAGCGTTCATGGTGTTCCTCGAACGGGGCGGCCTTGGGCATAGAAAACCTCCTTCGTTCAAGCCGCGCATCACCGCTGCGCAACCACAGTGATGACGCCGCCGGATTGGAGTGTTGTACACCCGGCTGCGCCTTGTCTGGCACCCCCTGAGGCGGGCCGGATGGCTTGCCTCCCCTCCCCAGCGGCCGGGCGCGCATCGTTAAGCTTAATCTAAATGATAATGTTTACTATTGATTACCAGGCACCGGCACTTTAGCATCCCTGCCCGTCGCCAGCCCCTTTCTCTCTGCTCCGCACGTTTCGGCGGCACCCCCAACCGGGAATACCCCCGCAATGGAGTCTTCATGTCTGCTTTCCTCCGCCGTCCCCGTCACTTGCCGTTGACCCTGCTGGCCAGCCTGCTGCCCGGCCTCGCCCTGGCCGATACGCTCGAGATCGCAAACAACATCGTCATTTCCGCCACCCAGACCGCGCACAGCGAGCTGAGCGCACCGGCCAGCGTCTCGGTCGTGACCCGCGAAGAGCTGGCGAAGCGGCCGGTGCATACCCTGGCCGATGCGATCAAGTACCTGCCGGGCACCCAGATCAGCCCCGCCTCGTCCTACGGTCGCCAGGAGATCAAGCTGCGCGGCATGGATTCGGACTACACCCTGCTGCTGATCAACGGCCGGCGCGTCAATTCGCGCGAGGCGCTGACCTCCAACTACGCCAACGACTTCGACCTGTCCTCGATCCCGATGGCCGCCATCGAACGCATCGAGGTGATTCGCGGGCCGATGTCCTCGCTGTACGGCGCCGACGCGCTGGGCGGCGTGGTCAACGTGATCCTGCGCCAGC
Organism: Pseudomonas sp.; assembly: GCF_035497915.1. Lineage (GTDB taxonomy): Bacteria > Pseudomonadota > Gammaproteobacteria > Pseudomonadales > Pseudomonadaceae > Serpens. The sequence continues at coordinate 55,714 of NZ_DATJCS010000021.1, read as the reverse complement.
CCTCCGGCACGCCCCAGGCCGGCATTGGCTACCTGTACGAACATCCCACCGAGGGCGAGTCCGGCGACCGTCACCGCGCCAGCGGCTACCTCGGCGGCGCCCTGGTCGACAACGTACTGCTCGGCAACCTGATCCTGGAATCGACCGACCAGGCCGCTTGGCGCTCCGAGCAGACCGTCTTCCCCAACACCGACGCCACGGAGAAACGCCAGGCCGGCAGTGCGCTGGGCGCGCTGAGCTGGCTGGTGGACGAGCAGCAGACGGTCGACCTGGACATGAGCTATCGCAGCGACGACCGCAAGGCCACCTGGAACAACTCGGGCGTTTCCTTCCCGACCAACCTGCAGGAAATGGAGCGCTGGACCCTCGGCCTGAGCCACACCGGCAACTGGGACGCGCTTGAGACCCGCGTGCGCTATTACCACGAGGACGTCGACCTGATGGACGACTCCGAGCTGATGACCACCCTGCGCGGCGGGAAGGGCAACGTCAGCCAGATCAACGACACCCTCGACGGCCAGCTCAGCGGCCTGCTCGGCAACCACCGGCTCACCGCCGGCGGCGAACTGCGCCGCACCGAGCTCGCCCACAGCCAGAACCTGGGCTCGGAGGTTCGCGTGGACCAGCAGGCCCTCTACCTGCAGGACGAATTCTCCCTCGGCGCCCTGGACATCACCCTCGGCGGGCGCTGGGACGACCACGACAGCTTTGGCGGCGAATTCAGCCCGCGCGTCTATGGCGTGTACAACCTCACCAGCCACTGGGTGATCAAGGGCGGCGCCGGCAAGGCCTTCAAGGCGCCGAGCATCTACCAGCTCGACGACAGCTACAGCGTGCTGGCCTGCCGCGGCATGTGCAGCCTGGTCGGCAACCCCGACCTCAAGCCGGAAACCGCCACCAGCTACGAGCTGGGCACGCTGTACCAGGATGACCGCCTGGAGGCCGGCGTCATGTTCTTCGCCAACGACATCAAGGACATGATCTACACCGACAGCTGGCGCGCCGGCTACCGGCCGAGCGTGATGACCTACAGCAACGTCGACAAGGCGCGCATCCGCGGCTACGAGCTGCAGGGGCGCTACGCGCTCAACCCGGCCATCGGCCTGCGCGCCAACTACACCTACGCCGACAGCGAGAACCGCGACAGCGGCGAAACCCTGCGCAACACGCCCCGCCACCTCGCGAACGTCGGCATCGACTGGCAGGCCACGGCGAAACTGGGTGCCAACCTCGACTACCAGTACACCGGCAGCCAGCTGCTGTATGTCTCCGCCGCCCGGCCGAGCGTGGAAAGCGACGCCTACCACACCCTCAACCTGGGCGCACGCTACCAGGCGACCCCGGAGCTGGCGCTCAAGGCGGGCATCAACAACCTGGCCAACGAGAAACGCGACGACGTCGCCCGCTCGGTCGACAACATCCTCATGGGCCGCAGCCTGTTCGTCGGGCTCAACTACGACCTCTGACGGCATGCCGATGGTCGGCGGATCCCCGCCGGCCCCTCGGCTCCCGCTCTCTTCCTCAATACAAAAAACCACCAGGAGCTTTCACGTGTTCCGCAAAACCCGCCTGTGCGTCTGCATTTCCCTGGCGTTCATGACCGTGCCCTGCGCACCGGCCATCGCCGGGGAAACCCTCGAACTCGACACCCTCACCATCAACGCCACCCGCGGCAAGAGCGAAGTCGGCAAAACACCGCAGAAGATCACCGTCATCACCCGGGCACAGATCGAGGAACAGCTGGCGATCACCTCGGACCACGGCCAGGTGCTGAGCAATCTGATCCCTTCCTATTCGCCCAGCCGGCAGAAGCTGAGCAACGCGGGCGAGACCTTCCGGGGCCGGGCGGCGCTGATCATGATCGACGGGGTACCGCAATCCACGCCCCTGCGTGCCGGCGGGCGCGACGGCTACACCCTGGACCTGTCGATGGTCGAGCGCATCGAGGTGATCCACGGCGCCAGCGCCGAACACGGCCTGGGCGCCACTGGCGGGATCATCAACTACGTCACCCGCCGGCCGCAGGGCGGAACCCTCAAGCAGCATGCCGGAGTCAGCCTGGAAGCCGCCGACGACTTCGCCGGCGCAGGCATGGGCTACAAGCTGGACTACCGCATCGAAGGCAACCAGGGCGACTGGGACTACCTGGCCGCCGTCAGCGGCCAGAGCCGCGGCATGCACTACGACGCCAACGACCGGCTGATCGGCGTCGACGACACCCAGGGCGACATCATGGATTCCACCAGCACCGACCTGCTGGCGAAGCTCGGCTACTGGTTCGACTCCGACCGCAACCTGGAGCTGATGGTCAACCGCTTCCAGCTCGAAGGCGAGCACGACTACGTCAACGTGCCGGGCGACCGCGCCGCCGATCTCCCGGCCACCTCGCGCAAGGGCCAGCCGCTGGGCAAGGCGCCGCAGAACGAGGTGCTGGCCGGCGCGCTGACCTACACCGATGCCGACCTGGCCGGTAACCTGCTCACCGCCCAGCTGTTCGGCCAGCGCTTTCGTGCCCGCTACGGCGGTGGGGTCCTGGGCAGCTTCCAGGACGCGGCCATCGCCCCGGTCGGAACGCTGTTCGACCAGTCGCAGAACGAGTCGGACAAGTTCGGCGGCAAGCTCAGTCTCAGTCGCGACGGCCTGTTCGACGGGCACCTCAAGCTCACCGGCGGCGTCGACGTCCTGCAGGACACCACGCGCCAGATGCTGATCGCCACCGATCGCGAGTGGGTGCCGGAAACCGTGTTCCGCAACGTCGCCCCGTTCGCCCAGGCGGAACTGCGCGCCAGCGAACGGCTGACCCTGCACGGCGGCGTGCGCCACGAATTCGCCGAACTGGAGGTCGACAGCTTCCGCACCATCGCCTCCAACAGCCCGCCCGCCGGCGTGAGCGTCGAAGGCGGCAAGCCCGACTTCGAGGAAACCCTCTACAACGCCGGGGTGGTGTTCCAGGTCAACGAGTGGGCGCAGCTCTTCGCCAACTACTCGGAAGGCTTCGGCATGCCCGATGTCGGTCGTGTGCTGCGCGGCATCAGCCAGCCCGACCAGCGGGTCGACAGCTTCCTCGACCTGCAGCCGGTGGTCACCGACAACCGCGAGGTCGGCCTGCGCCTGAGCGGCCAGGCAGTCGACGTCGAGATCAGCTATTTCGAGTCCGACTCGGACCTGGGTTCACGCCTCGAGCGGGTCGGCGGGGTGTTCCAGGTGCGCCGCGAGCGCACCGAGATCGCCGGCGTCGAGGCCACCGCCGGCTGGCAGGTCAGCGACGCGCACCGCCTGCAGGCCAGCTATGCCCGGCTCACCGGTGAATCCGACACCGACGGCGACGGCAAGGTCGACACCGACCTGGACGGCGCCAACATCGCGCCGGACCGCCTCGGACTGAGCTGGCAGGCCCGCTGGACCGACCGGCTGAACAGCCGCCTGCAGGCCAATCACTACGCCAGCCGCAGCTTCGACACCCCCGACCTGCACTTCGACGGCTACAGCCTGGTGGATGCCTCGCTCGGCTACCGCCTGCCGGTCGGCGAGGTCAGCCTGGGGATCGAGAACCTGCTCGACCGCGACTACATGACCTACTACGCCCAGGCCGCCAGCACCCGGGACGACCAGTACTTCGCCGGACGCGGTCGCACCTTCACCCTGGGCTACCAGCTCGACTTCTAAGGCGCCCCCGGATCGGATGTTGCCAGCTCTCGCCGGCGACATCCGATCCTCAAGCATTCCCGATACCCCTTGGATCTACCCTCGTGCTCAAGAAAATCCTCTTCCAGCTGCACTGGCTCTTCGGCATCAGCGCCGGCCTGGTGCTGGCCGTCATGGGCGTGACGGGCGCCCTGTACAGCTTCGAGGGCGAAATCCTCCGCCTGCTCAACAGCGGGCACGGACAGCTCGCAACGGCCGGAGCGCAGCGGCTCGAGCTCGGCGAGCTGGTTGCCCGGCTCGAATCGAGCAGTGGCGAACGGGTCGTGGATCTGCGCATCGACGACCGCCATGCAGGGCCCGCCACCGCCTACCTGGCGCCGCCTCCCGGCGAGCGGCGCGGCGCGCGCATCCTGTTCGACCCCGCCAACGGGCACGTGCTGGGTGCCCCGCGCGGCCAGGAATTCTTCCAGGTGGTGTTGCAGCTGCACCGCTGGCTGGCCATGGGCGAGACCGGCAAGCAGATCACCGCGGCCAGCACCCTGATCCTGATCTTCCTCTGCCTGTCCGGGCTGTATCTGCGCTGGCCGCGCCGGGCCGGCCACTGGCGGACCTGGCTGAGCGTCGACTGGCGCAAGACGGGGCGCGGCTTCCACTGGGACCTGCACGCAGTCGCCGGGACCTGGGTCCTGCCGTTCTACCTGTGCGCCAGCCTGACGGGGCTGTACTGGTCATACGACTGGTATCGCGCGGGCCTTACCGCGCTGCTGGCCGACCCGCCGCCGGCCGTGCAAGCCCGCCAGCCTGCGGCCGATGCACCGGCGACCCCGGACTATGCCGCCCTCTGGCAGGGCATGCAGCGGGCGGCGGGCCCGCAGCTGATCGCCTGGAACCTGCGCCTGCCGGCGGCGGCAGGCCAGCCGGCAACGATTTTCTACATCCTGCGCGGCGCCGAGCACGTCCGTGCCTTCAACCTGCTGCAGCTCGATCCGCGCAGCGGCGAGATCGTCCGTCACGAACGCTATGCCGACAAGACACTCAAGGCCCGCCTGCTGACCAGCGTCTACGCCTTGCACTCGGGTGAGTATTTCGGCCTGCCGGGCAAAGTGCTCATGCTGCTGGCCAGCGCGCTCATGCCGCTCTTCCTGGTTACCGGCTGGCTGCTCTATCTGGATCGCCGTCGCAAGCGCCGCGCCGCGCGGGCGGCCCGCAGCGAACCGAATGCCGCGCCCGGGAATGGCTGGCTGATCGGCTACGCCAGCCAGAGCGGCTTCGCCGAGCAGCTTGCCTGGCAGAGCGCCGGCCAGTTGCAGGCCGCCGGCCTGGCGGTGCGCGTCGAACCCCTGGCGCGCCTCGACGCGGCAAGCCTGCGCCGACAGCCTCGGGCCCTGTTCGTGCTCAGCACCTTCGGCGACGGCGAGGCACCGGATGACGCCCGAGGTTTCGAGCGCCGACTGCTGGGAGCCACCCTGCCGCTGGATCGGCTCGCTTATGCGGTGCTCGCCCTGGGCGACCGGCGCTACGAGCAGTTCTGCGCCTTCGCCCGCCGCGTCGACGCCTGGCTGGAACGCCAGGGCGGCAAGCGCCTGTTCGAGTCCATCGAGGTCGACGACCAGGACTCGACCGCCCTGCGTCACTGGCAGCGCCAGCTGAGCGAGCTGACCGGCACGGCGGTTCCCGCCTGGCATGGCAACCGCTGGACGGGCTGGACCCTCCAACGTCGCCAACTCCTGAACCCTGGCAGTCAAGGCGGCCCGGTCTTTCAGCTCACCCTGACGCCGGAAACCCCGAGTGACTGGCGAGCCGGGGACATCCTCGAGATTCGTCCACGTCACTCGCAGGCCAGGGTCGTGGCCTGGCTGCAGCGCCACGGACGCGACGCCGACGAAGCGGTCGAGCTCGACGGGCAGCGGGTCCGCCTGGCCGAGGCACTGAGCACCCGGCAACTGCCGGAAACGTTCGCCCACCGGGTCGGCCTGCACGGACAGGCGCTGGTCGACAGCCTGATGCCGCTCGCCAGCCGCGAATACTCCATCGCCTCGATCCCCGCCGATGGGGTGCTGGAACTGTTCGTGCGTCAGGTGCGACACGCCGGCGGCGACCTGGGCCTCTGCTCCGGCTGGCTGACTGTTCATCTGGCCGAGGGCGATCAACTGCTGGGACGGATACGCCGCAACAGCGCGTTCCACCTACCGGCGGATGACCGCCCACTGATCCTGATCGGCAACGGTACCGGCCTGTCCGGCCTGCGCGCCCTGCTGCGCGCGCGCACCCTGGCCGGGCAGCGACGCAACTGGCTGCTGTTCGGCGAGCGCCAGCGCGCCCACGACTTCTACTGCGCGGCGGAACTGCAGGCGGCGCTGGAACGCGGCGACCTGCGGCATCTGGATCTGGCCTTCTCCCGCGATCAGCCGGACAAGCTCTACGTCCAGGATCTGCTGCGCCGACAGCAGGATCGCCTGCGCGACTGGCTGGCCGAAGGTGCGGCGCTGTATGTCTGCGGCAGCCTGGACAGCATGGCCGCAGGGGTCGACGCCACGCTGCACGAGCTGCTGGGCGCCGAAGCCGTGCGGGCGCTGGTCGAGGCCGGGCGCTACCGGCGCGATGTGTATTGAAGGCCGGGCAGCCTTCCGCGCCGGCCCAGTATGGGCTGGCTTGGATATGCAGCACCCAGAAACGCGAAAGCCCCGCAGCGCGGGGCTTCCAGCGAAATCAGATGGCGGAAGCGTAGAGATTCGAACTCTAGGACAGTTGCCCGTCGGCGGTTTTCAAGACCGCTGCCTTAAACCACTCGGCCACGCTTCCGAAAAGAAACCGCGCCTTCTGGCGCGGGCGGCAATAGTACCGGATCGCAACACACTGTCAAACACCGCCGCTTCCTCTGGCCGGGGGTTTTGCTATGATCCCGGCCATCTCAAATGCCTTCCTCGACAGGAGAGCCACATGCAAGAACGTAACTACGCACTGAATCCCGCGCAGGTCGAACAGCGCGAAGTCAGCGGCGTGCTGCGCAACACCTACGGCCTGCTGGCACTGACCCTGGCGTTCAGCGGCATCGTCGCCTATGTCTCCCAGCAGATGAACGTCGCCTACCCCAACATCTTCGTGGTGCTGATCGGCTTCTACGGCCTGTTCTTCCTGACCGTGAAGCTGCGCAATTCCGCCTGGGGCCTGCTGTCCACTTTCGCGCTGACCGGCTTCATGGGTTACACCCTGGGCCCGATCCTCAACCGCTACCTGGGCATGGCCAACGGCACCGAGGTGATCAGCTCCGCGTTCGCCATGACCGCGCTGGTGTTCTTCGGCCTGTCCGCCTACGTGCTGACCACCCGCAAGGACATGAGCTTCCTCAGCGGCTTCATCACCGCCGGCTTCTTCGTGCTGTTGGCGGCGGTGCTGGCCGGCTTCTTCTTCCAGATCAGCGGCCTGCAGCTGGCGATCAGCGCCGGTTTCGTGCTGTTCTCCTCGGCGGTGATCCTCTACCAAACCAGCGAGATCATCCACGGTGGCGAGCGCAACTACATCATGGCCACCATCAGCCTGTACGTGTCGATCTACAACCTGTTCATCAGCCTGCTGCAGATCTTCGGGATCATGAGCAGCGACGACTGACCGGTTGTTGCTCCAAGCAAAGGCCCGCCTCGCGCGGGCCTTTTCGTTTCCGGTGCCCGCCGCCAGAGGTATGATGGCGGCCTGTTTCCGCGGTACCCGAGCCATGAAATTCGCCATCGCCCTCTTCTCTCCACCCCATGCGCCCGCCTCGCGGCGCGCCTTGCGCTTTGCCGAAGCGGTACTGGCCGGCGGGCACGAGATCGTTCGCATGTTCTTCTACCGCGACGGTGTCTACAGCGCCTCGTCCAGCGTGGTTGCCCCGCAGGATGAGCTGGACGTGGCCGCGCAATGGCGCGCCTTCATTGACCAGAACCGCCTGGATGGCGTGGTGTGCATCGCCGCCGCCCTGCGCCGTGGCGTGCTGAATGCCGAGGAAGCGCGGCGTTACAATCGCGAAGCGGTCAGCGTGGGCGCGCCATGGGAACTGTCGGGCCTTGGCCAGCTGCACGAAGCGGCGCAACTGGCGGACCGTCTGGTCTGCTTCGGAGGCGACTGATGGCCAAGTCGCTCCTGCTGATCTGCCGCCAGTCGGGCGGCACCGCCGCCCGCGAGGCGCTGGATATCGCCCTGGCCGGCGGCGCCTTCGAGCTGCCCATTGCCCTGCTGTTCATGGACGACGGCGTGTTCCAGTTGCCAACGGCTCAGCAGCCGGCCGCGCTGGAGCAGAAGGATCTGGGCGCCAACCTGCAGGCCCTGCCGCTGTTTGGCGTGGATGAGCTGTATGTGTGCCAGGAGAGCCTGGCCCGTCGTGGCCTGGCCGAGGCCACGCTCAGCGTGCCGGTAACGCCGCTGCACGGCGTGGAGCTGCCGACCCTGCTTGCCCGTTTTGATCTGGTGATGACTCTCTGATGGCTACCTTGCACCTGCTCAGCCAATCCCCCTGGCGCCAGCCGCTGGACAGCGTCCTGCGTCTGCTCGGCGCGAATGACGCCCTGCTGCTGTGCGGCGATGCCTGTCAGGCGCTGCATACCGGCAGCGACGCCTGGCCGCTGTTGCAAGCCCTGCCCGCAACGGTTCGCCTGTATGCGCTGCAGGAAGACCTGCAGGCCCGCAATCTTGGCGCGCCGGACCGGGTCACACTGGTGGATTACCCAGCGTTCGTCGAGCTATGCGTGCAATACGACAAGGTGAACGGCTGGCTATGAGCGACTTGCAGGTCAACGGGCAGACCATCGCCCTGGACAAGGACGGCTACCTGGTCGACCGAAACGACTGGAGCGACGCCATCGCCGCAGCACTGGCAGCGCGCGAAGGACTGGAATTGACCGCCGAGCACTGGGAAATCCTGCGCCTGCTGCAGGCTTTCTATGCCGAGTTCCAGCTGTCGCCGGCAACCCGCCCACTGATCAAGTACGTCGCCTTGAAGCTGGGGCCGGACAAGGGCAACAGTCTGCACCTCAACCGCCTATTCAAGGGCACTCCCGCCAAACTGGCCGCCAAGCTGGCTGGCCTGCCAAAGCCGACGAACTGCATATGACGCTCGATACTTCGCTCGAACACCCCTTCGCCCAGTACGTGCGCATCCTCGGCAAGGGCCAGCGCGGCTCCCGGGGGCTGACCCGCGAGGAAGCCCGCGATGCCATGGGCATGCTGCTCGACGGCAGAGTCGAAGACGTGCAACTGGGCGCCTTCCTGATGCTGCTGCGCCACAAGGAGGAAAGCGCCGAGGAAATGGCCGGTTTCACCGAAGCGGTGCGCGCCCGCCTCGACGCCCCGCCGATGGCGGTGGATATCGACTGGCCCAGCTATGCCGGCAAGAAACGCCATCTGCCTTGGTACCTGCTGGCCATCAGGTGCCTGGCCGATCAGGGTGTGCGCATTCTGCTGCATGGTGCCGGTGAGCACACCGCCGGACGGCTGTACACCGAGGACGTGCTCGAGCTGCTGAATATCCCGCAGTGCCAGGACTGGCAGCAGGTGAGCGACGCGCTCGATCGGCACAACCTGGCCTTCATCCCGCTCGGCGCCTGGATGCCGCGCCTGCAGCACATGATCGGCCTGCGTAATGTGCTGGGTCTACGCTCGCCAATCCACTCCCTGGCGCGTCTGCTCAATCCACTGAGCGCACACTGCGGCCTGCAAAGCATCTTCCATCCCGGCTATCAGGAGATTCACCGCGCCGCCAGTCAGTTGCTTGGCGACACCGCCATCGTCATCAAGGGCGAAGGCGGCGAGATCGAGGTCAATCCGGACAGCCCCGCCACGCTGTATCTGACCGCCGCCGGCGAAGCCTGCGATGAAAGCTGGCCGGCCATGTCCGCCCAGCGACACATGAAGCCGGAGCGGCTGGAACCGGCGCACCTGCTGGCCGTCTGGCGCGGCGAGGCGGAGGATGCCTATGGCGAGCTGGCAGTACAGGCCACCATCTCCCTGGCGCTGCGCGGTCTGGGCCACGAGCGCGAACAGGCCTTCGCCCTCGCCCGCCGCTATTGGGATGAACGCAACCGATCGAACTGATCGATAGGAACGACCGGAACACTTCACCCATCCGGCCCGCGCCCGCCGCTAGACTCCCCGGCAAACAAAGGGGAGCACGCAATGGGTCTCTTGATTGATGGCCACTGGCATGACCAGTGGTACGACACCGCCCGCGACGGGCGCTTCCAGCGCGAACAGGCACAGCGCCGCCACTGGATAACCCCCGACGGCAGTGCCGGCCCCAGCGGCGCGGGCGGGTTCGCGGCCGAGGCCGGGCGCTATCACCTGTATGTCAGCCTGGCTTGCCCCTGGGCGCACCGTACCCTGATCGCCCGGGCGCTCAAGGGACTGGAGGACATCGTCGACGTTTCGGTGGTGAGCTGGCTGATGCGCGAAAACGGCTGGACCTTCGACCGCCAGACAGGCTCCAGCGGCGATGCCCTGGACGGACTGGAGTTCCTCCATCAGCGCTACCGGCAGGATGACCCGCACTACACCGGCCGCGTGACGGCGCCGATGCTCTGGGACAAGCACCAGCAGCGCATCGTCAGCAACGAGTCCGCAGATATCCTGCGCATGTTCAATAGTGCCTTCGATGGCCTGACCGGCTCGACCCTGGATCTGTATCCCGAGCCGCTGCATGGCGAGATCGACGCCCTCAACGCGCGCATCTACCCGCGGGTAAACAACGGCGTCTACCGGGCCGGCTTCGCCACCACCCAGGACGCCTATGAGGAAGCCTTCGACGAGCTGTTCAACGAGCTGGACTGGCTGGAGCAACGGTTAAGTCGGCAGCGCTATCTGGCGGGCGAATACCTGACCGAGGCCGACTGGCGCCTGTTCACCACGCTGATCCGCTTCGACGCGGTGTATCACGGACACTTCAAGTGCAACCGGCAACGCATCGTCGATTACCCACACCTCAGCGCCTGGCTGCGCGAGCTGTACCAGTGGCCGGGTGTCGCCGCCACGGTGGATTTCACCCACATCAAGCACCACTACTACGCCAGCCACCAGACCATCAATCCGACCGGGATCGTGCCCAAAGGGCCGGCGCTGGATCTGTTCGCGCCGCATGGGCGGGAGGGGTTGCCGGGTAAAGGGATCTGGCAGCGCGGCAAGCACCCGTAGGGCGGTTAGCGCTTTTCCGGCCGCCGCGCCGGTGCACCATGGCGGCCGGAAAAGCGCCGACCGCCCTGCATACAAGACCTAGCTCTGCCCACCTTCGAACCATGCCAGCTTGTCGCGCAGGCGCACCACCTCGCCGACGATCACCAGAGTCGGTGCGCGCACGGTCTGCTCCGCAACGCGCTGCGGCAGGTCGGCCAGGGTGCCGGTAATGACCCGCTGGTTGATGGTGGTGCCCTGCTCCACCAGCGCCACCGGGGTGTCGGCGCCGCGTCCGTGGCGCATCAGTTGTTCGCAGATCACCGGCAAGCCGACCAGCCCCATGTAGAACACCAGCGTTTGCCCCGGCGCCACCAGGTCCTGCCAGGGCAGGTCGCAGCTGCCGTCCTTGAGATGCCCGGTGACGAAGCGCACCGATTGGGCGTAGTCGCGGTGGGTCAGCGGAATGCCGGCGTAGGCGGAACAGCCGGAGGCGGCGGTGATGCCCGGCACTACCTGGAACGGAATGCCTTCAGCGGCCAGTTCCTCGATCTCCTCGCCACCCCGGCCGAAGATGAACGGGTCGCCGCCCTTCAGGCGCAGCACGCGCTTGCCTTCCTTGGCCAGCTCCACCAGCCGGCGGTTGATCTGTTCCTGCGGCAGCGCATGCTCGGCGCGCTGCTTGCCGACGTAGATGCGCTCGGCATCGCGACGGCACAGCTCGATGATCGCCGGCGCCACCAGGCGGTCGTAGAGCACCACGTCGGCTTGTTGCATCAGGCGCAGGGCGCGGAAGGTCAGCAGGTCCGGATCGCCCGGGCCGGCGCCGACCAGATACACCTCGCCAAGCGCCTTCGGTGCGCTGCCGGCCAGTTTCTCTTCGAGCAATCGCTCGGCCTCGGCCGGCTTGCCGGCGAACAGGCTCTCGGCGATCTGGCCCTGGAAGGCCTCCTCCCAGAACACCCGGCGCTGCTGCACATCCGGCAGTGCCGCCTTGACCCGCGAACGGAAGTTCTTGGCCAGTCCGGCCAGTTGCCCATAGGCGGCGGGAATCCAGGTTTCGATGCGGGCACGGATCAAGCGCGCCAGCACCGGCGCGTCACCGCCGCTGGACACCGCCACCATCAGCGGCGAACGATCCACGATGGCTGGGAAAATCACCGAGCACAATTCCGGTGCATCCACCACGTTCACCGGAATGCCCCTGGCCTTGGCCTGGCGGGAAACCATCGCATTGAGCGGCTCGTCATCGGTGGCGGCAACCACCAGGCGCACCCCTTCCAGATCATCTTCCCGGTAGTCGCGCAGATGCAGTTCGCCGCCCTGACGGGCCACCAGGGCCGACACCTCGTCCAGCGCTTCGCGGGTGACCACACGCGGCACGGCGCCGGCATCGGCCAGCAGGCGCGCCTTGCGCAACGCCACTTCGCCACCGCCAATGACCAGCACCGGGGCGTTCTTCAGGTTGTGGAACAGGGGAAGGAAATCCATGGATCAACACCTTGTGGGGCCAGGGCTCATCAAAGCCCATCCGAAGATATTCAGCGCTTGTCGGAAATCAAGCCAGGCAGCTTCCGTGCCATGGTCGGCGCTGCATTGCCCCCTGGCGAGCCAGCCCGGCGTCGCGCCGGGTTGGCTCGGTGTGCGGGTCAGATAACCTCGATGCCGCCCATGTACGGCTTGAGCACGGCCGGCACCGAAATGGTGCCATCGGCCTGCTGATAGTTCTCCAGCACGGCCACCAGGGTGCGTCCGACCGCCAGGCCGGAGCCGTTGAGGGTGTGCACCAGCTCCGGCTTGCCGGTTTCCGGGTTGCGGTAGCGCGCCTGCATGCGGCGGGCCTGGAAGTCGCCGCAGTTGGAGCAGGAGGAAATCTCGCGGTACTTGTCCTGGCTGGGGATCCAGACTTCCAGGTCGTAGGTCTTGGTGGCACCGAAGCCCATGTCGCCGGTGCACAGCGCCAACTTGCGGTACGGCAGTTCAAGCAGCTGCAGCACGCGCTCGGCATGGCCGGTGAGTTCTTCCAGGGCCTCGAAGGACTTGGCCGGTTCGACGATCTGCACCATTTCGACCTTGTCGAACTGGTGCTGGCGGATCATGCCGCGGGTATCGCGACCGGAAGCGCCCGCCTCGCTGCGGAAGCACGGGGTGTGCGCGGTGAGCTTCAGCGGCAGCTGCTTGGCGTCGAGAATTTCGCCGGAGACGATGTTGGTCAGCGAGACCTCGGCGGTGGGAATCAGGTACAGGTCGGCCTGGTCACCACGCGGAATCTTGAACAGGTCTTCCTCGAACTTGGGCAACTGGCCGGTGCCCTGCAGGGCCGAGGCCTGCACCAGATACGGGGTGTAGCACTCTTCATAACCGTGCTCGCGGGTGTGCAGGTCGATCATGAACTGCGCCAGGGCGCGGTGCAGACGCGCAATGGGGCCGCGCATCAGAGCGAAACGGGCGCCGGAGAGCTTGGCGGCGGTTTCGAAGTCCAGCCAGCCGTGCTGCTCGCCGAGGGCGACATGATCCTGGATCGCGAAGTCGAAGCTGCGCGGGGTGCCCCAGCGGGACACTTCGACGTTCTGCTCCTCGTCGCTGCCCACCGGCACGGACTCGTGCGGCAGGTTGGGAATGGTCAGCATCAGCGCGTCCAGCTCGGCCTGGAGTGCATCCAGCTCACGCTTGGCCTGGTCCAGGTCGCCGCCCATGCGATCGACTTCGGCCAGCAGCGGTGCGATGTCCTCGCCACGCGCCTTGGCCTGGCCGATGGATTTGGAGCGGCTGTTGCGCTCGGCCTGCAGCTGCTCGGTACGCACCTGCACGCTCTTGCGCTGGCTTTCCAGCGCGTCGATGCGAGCCACATCCAGTTCATAGCCACGGGTCGCCAGGCGGGCGGCGACGTCCTGCAGCTGGGTGCGTACCAGTTTGTAATCGAGCATGTCTGTTCTCGTCTGTCAGAGTTTGTTCAAAGCCAGGCCCGCCCAGGTGGCCAGCAGACTGACGACCACACTGACCAGGGCATAGCCGAGGGCGGTCGCGAGCTGGCCGCTTTCCAGCAGGCGCAGGGTATCCAGGGAAAAGGAGGAAAAGGTGGTCAGCCCGCCCAGGAAGCCGACGATCAGGCCGGCGCGCAGCTCCAGCGGCAATTCCGGGCGCAGCAGGAACAGGCCGAAGAGATAGCCGATCAGCAGGCAGCCGACAAGGTTTACCGCCAGGGTGGCCAGGAAAAAATGCTGCGGCCAGTGGGCGGTCACCCAGTTGGCGGTGGCAAAACGCAGCAGGCTGCCCAGCGCACCACCGCCCGCCACGGCGAGCACGACACCGATCATGGGCGCCTCCGCTGCCGGGGGCTGTTGCGGTCCAGCGCGGCCAGGTGCTCGAGCTTGTCGCGGATTTTCAGCTCCAGGCCGCGCGGCACCGGCTGGTAATAGCGGCGCGGCTCGAGCTCTTCGGGGAAGTAGTCCTCACCGGCGGCGTAGGCGTCCGGCTCGTCGTGGGCGTAACGGTATTCGTCGCCGTAGCCCAACTGCTTCATCAGCTTGGTCGGCGCATTGCGCAGGTGCAGCGGCACTTCCAGCGAGCCGGAGGCCTCCACGTCGCGGCGTGCCGCGTTGTAAGCGGTGTACACGGCATTGCTCTTCGGCGCGCAGGCCAGATAGACGATCGCCTGGGCCACGGCCAGTTCGCCTTCCGGGCTGCCGAGGCGCTCCTGCACATCCCAGGCATTCAGGCACAGGGTCAGGGCGCGCGGGTCGGCATTGCCGACTTCCTCGCTGGCCATGCGCACCACGCGGCGGGCGATGTACAGCGGATCGCAGCCGCCGTCGAGCATGCGCGCGAACCAGTACAGGGCCGCGTCCGGGTTGGAGCCGCGCACCGATTTGTGCAGCGCGGAGATCTGGTCGTAGAACGCCTCGCCGCCCTTGTCGAAGCGCCGCCGGGTGTCGCCGAGCAGGTTCTGCAGGGCTTCCGGGCTGATGGCCTCGCCATCCTCGACCAGGTCGGAGGCGTTCTCCAGCAGGTTGAGCAGGCGGCGTCCGTCGCCATCGGCGGCGGCCAGCAGGATCTGCAGGCTTTCCTCGGGCAGGCTGAGTCGACGGGCGCCGAGGCCTTTCTCTTCGCTCAGGGCGCGCTGCACCAACTTGCGCAGCGCCGCCTCGTCGAGGCTTTTCAGCACGTAGACGCGGGCGCGCGACAGCAGCGCGTTGTTCAGTTCGAAGGAGGGATTCTCGGTGGTGGCGCCGATGAAGATCAGCGTGCCGTCTTCCACATAGGGCAGAAAGGCGTCCTGCTGGCTCTTGTTGAAGCGGTGCACTTCATCGACGAACAGGATGGTGCGCCGGCCAGACTGGGCGGCATGCTGGCGGGCGATCTCCACGGCCTGGCGGATTTCCTTCACGCCGGACAGCACGGCGGAAATCGTTTCGAAGTGCGCGTCGGACACCTGCGCCAGCAGCCGCGCCAGGGTGGTCTTGCCGACCCCGGGCGGGCCCCAGAAGATCATCGAGTGCAGCGCGCCCTGCTCCAGCGCCTCGCGCAGCGGCTTGCCGCGCGCCAGCAGATGCTCCTGCCCGACATATTCATCCAGATTGGCCGCGCGCAGGCGTGCGGCCAGGGGCTGGGCGGGAGGGGTTTGCTGGAACAGGTCCATGGAAACGCTGGTTTGCCTCGATCAATCGTGAATCACGTCGGTTCCCGGCGGCGGCTGGAAACTGAACAGTTTCTGTTCCAGCGGCGGGTTCACCCGCACGCCGGAAAACAGGATGTTGGTGCGCTGGCCCACGCTGTCGATCAGCTGCATGTCGTTGATCACGCCATTGCGGAACGACAGGCGCAGGTTGTCGAACAGACTATCCCGGGCCTTGGGCCGCAGGATGAAATCGGCCACGCCGCTGGTTTCCTGATAGCTGACCTCGAAGTTGTCGCTGATCCGCGACACGTCGCCGGACAGCAGCAACGCCGGGGTATGGGTCAGGCGCTGATCCAGCTTCTGGATGGTCACCTGCTCCAGGTCCGGGTCATACAGCCAGACCTGCTTGCCGTCGGAGACCAGCAGCTGCTCCAGCGGCGGGTCGGTATGCCAGCGGAACTGGCCGGGGCGCTTGAGCGCCATCTCGCCGGTGGATTCCTGCAGGTTGGTGCCAGAAGCATCCAGGGTCAGCTGGGAGAAACGCCCCGACAGGGTCTGGGATTTTCCGAGCAGGTCGGTCAGTCGCTTCACCGCGGCGGCATTGTCCGCCTGCGCGGGAAGCACGGCAAGGCCAACGGCCAGTATCAGAAGGCGCAACAGGTTCATCGAATTCCTCGCAGTCAGTCGCGGATCGGCGCCGGCGCGATCACTTCGCGCGAGCCGTTGGTATTCATGGGGGTGACGACCCCGGCCATCTCCATGGCCTCGATCATGCGCGCGGCGCGGTTGTAGCCGATCTTCAGCTTGCGCTGCACGGCGGAAATGGAAGCGCGCCGGCTTTCGGTGACGAAACGTACCGCCTCGTCGTACAGCGGATCCTCCTCGCTACCCTCGCCCCCTTCGCCGCCGCCCTCGAAACTGCCGGAACCCCCTTCATCAGCGCCGGAAAGGATGTCCTCAATGTAATCGGGCGCGCCGCGCTGCTTCCAGGCTTCGACCACGCGGTGCACCTCGTCATCGGACACGAAGGCGCCGTGCACGCGCATCGGCAGGCCGGTGCCCGGCGGCAGGAACAGCATGTCGCCGTGGCCGAGCAGCTGTTCGGCGCCGCCCTGGTCGAGGATGGTGCGCGAGTCGATCTTGCTGGACACCTGGAACGCCATGCGCGTCGGGATGTTGGCCTTGATCAGGCCGGTGATCACGTCCACCGAAGGACGCTGGGTGGCAAGGATCAGGTGGATGCCGGCGGCGCGGGCCTTCTGGGCGATGCGCGCGATCAGCTCTTCGACCTTCTTGCCGACGATCATCATCATGTCGGCGAATTCGTCGACCACCACCACGATGGTCGGCAGCTTCTTCAGCAGCGGCGGCTCGTCCTCGAAGTTCTGCCGCTTGTACAGCGGGTCGGTCAGCGGCGTGCCGGCTTCCTCGGCTTCCTTGATCTTGCGGTTGAAGCCGGCCAGGTTGCGCACGCCCATGGCGGCCATCAGCTTGTAGCGCCGTTCCATCTCGGCGACGCTCCAGCGCAGCGCGTTGGCGGCCTCCTTCATGTCGGTGACCACCGGGCACAGCAGGTGCGGAATGCCTTCGTAGATGGACAGTTCCAGCATCTTGGGGTCGATCATGATCAGCCGCGCGTCTTCGGGCGTCGACTTGAACAGGATCGACAGAATCATGGCATTGACGCCCACCGACTTGCCCGAACCGGTGGTGCCGGCCACCAGCAGGTGCGGCATCTTGGCCAGGTCGGCAAACACCGGGCGGCCGCCGATGTCATGGCCCAGCGCCAGGGTGACCGGCGACTTGGCGCTTTCGTACTCCGGCGCGGAGAGCACCTCGGAGAAGTGCACGATCTGCCGATCCTCGTTGGGAATCTCGATGCCCACGGTGGTCTTGCCGGGAATGACTTCCACCACGCGCACGCTGATGATCGCCAGGGAGCGCGCCAGGTCCTTGGCCAGGTTGGAAATGCGGCTGACCTTGATGCCAGGCGCCGGCTGGATCTCGAAACGGGTGATCACCGGGCCGGGGTAGACATTCTCGACCGTTACCTCGACACCGAACTCCTTGAGCTTGAGCTCCAGCAGCCGCGACATGGCCTGCAGCGCTTCCTCGGAATAACCGCTGGCCTTCTTCTCCACCGCATCGAGGATGGACAGCGGCGGCAAGGTGCCTTCCAGGGCGTTGGCGGGAACCGCGGCGGGCTTGAGCTTGGGGGTCGCGAAGACCGGATCATCCAGCCGCGGCGGAGGCGGCAGTTCGCTGATCACCGGTGCCTTGCGCGGGGGCGATGGCTCGATCACCGGCGTCTGCGGCGCGGGCGGCGGGACACGCGCCGGTTTCGGCTCGCGAGCCAGCAGCCGTTGACGTGCACGCTTGAGCTCCTCGCCGTCCTCCAGCAGTGGCGGCTCGACGACTTCGCCCAGCACCGGTTCCTCGACCCGACGTGACACCACCGGCTGGGCGGCGCGCGTGGCCTGGCGCGTCGCCCACCAGTTGGCGATGGCGCTCTGGATCAGCTCGCCCAGGTCCAGGACGATCTTGCCGAGCAGGTCCATTAGTCGGAACCAGGACAGATCGGTGAACACCGTCAGGCCGAACAGGAACAGCGCCAGGAACATCAACGTGCTGCCCTGCACGTTCAGGGTCTGCTCGGCCAGGTAGCCGAGGCTTTCCCCCAGGGCGCCGCCCGCAGAAGCCGGGAGCCAGGCCACCGGCTCGAAATGCAGATGCGCCAGCGCCGCCCCGGACAGCACCAGGAAAACCAGGCCGATGGCGCGCCAGGAAATCAGCCAGCCACTGATATGCCAGGACGCATGGCGCAGCTGGAACATGCGCCAGCACTTGAGAGCCAGCAGCACGGGAAACAGGTAGGCGAAATAACCGACCCCACCGAACAGCAGATCGGCGAACCAGGCGCCGGCCCGTCCGGCGGCGTTCTGTACCTGATCGACCCGCCCGCTGCGGAACAGACCCGGATCGGTGCGTTCGTACGTCAGCAGGGCCATGATCAGGTAGAGGCAGAGTGCGCCCATCGCAATCAGGGCGCCCTCCTTCAGGCGCACCGGCAACTGCCGGCGCCATTCGGGAGTCTCAACACTGCGGGTGGAAGTTTTCTTCAAAACGCGTTTCCTGCATCTGGGGCGGGCGTGGATCAGGTCGCATTCTACGGCTTTGCACGCCTGTCGCCACGCAAGCTATCGCCATGATAGAGCGGAGCGCGTTCCCGCGTTCGCAACCTTCGGTGTAGGATTACCGGCAGTTTTTTCGGGCCGGCCTGAATTGGACCACGCACTCTTTATCGAACAAAGGCTTATGAGGTTTTTTTATGAATGAAGTCAAGCATTCGCGGCTGATCATTCTGGGCTCCGGCCCAGCCGGCTACACCGCCGCCGTGTATGCCGCGCGCGCCAACCTCAAGCCACTGGTCATCACCGGCATCCAGCCTGGCGGCCAACTGACCACCACCACCGAGGTGGACAACTGGCCGGGCGATGTCGAAGGCCTGACCGGTCCCGCGCTGATGGAGCGCATGCAGAAGCATGCCGAGCGCTTCGACACCGAGATCGTCTACGACCACATCCACACCGCCGAGTTGCAGCAGCGTCCCCTTATTCTCAAGGGTGACAGCGGCACCTACAGTTGCGATGCACTGATCATCGCCACCGGCGCCTCGGCCCAGTACCTGGGCCTGCCTTCCGAGGAAGCCTTCTCCGGCAAGGGCGTGTCCGCCTGCGCCACCTGCGACGGTTTCTTCTACCGCAACCAGGTGGTAGCCGTGGTCGGCGGCGGCAACACGGCCGTCGAGGAAGCGCTCTACCTGGCCAACATCGCCAAGGAAGTGCATCTGATCCACCGCCGCGACAAGCTGCGTTCGGAGAAAATCCTGCAGGACAAGATTCTCGAACGCGCCGCCAACGGCAACATCCGCCTGCACTGGAACCACACTGTGGAAGAGGTGCTGGGTGACAACAGCGGCGTCACTGGCGTGCGCCTGAAGGACACCCAGAGCGGCGTCGAGAAGACCCTAGATCTCGCGGGGGTGTTCATCGCCATCGGCCACAAGCCGAACACCGAGCTGTTCACCGGCCAACTGACCATGCGCGACGGCTATCTGGTGATCAATGGCGGTGGCGAGGGCAACGCGACGGCCACCAACATTCCTGGCGTGTTCGCCGCCGGCGACGTGGCCGACCATGTCTATCGCCAAGCGATCACTTCGGCGGGCGCCGGCTGCATGGCCGCGCTGGATGCCGAAAAGTACCTCGACAGTCTCTGATCGAACGGGCGGCCGTTCGGCCGCCCTCCTCTGCCCATGCTTGCCTGGCTGGATCGAGACACCCTCGACTTCCCTCCCCTCGAACAGGCGCTGCGAGAACCCAACGGGCTGCTCGCGGCGGGCGGCGACCTGCGCCCCGAACGACTGATCCAGGCCTACCGCCACGGCTGCTTCCCCTGGTTCCAGGACGGCCAGCCACCACTCTGGTGGTCGCCCGATCCGCGCACCGTACTGTTTCCCACGGAGCTGCACATCTCGCGCAGCCTGGCCAAGTGCCTGCGCCAGCAGGAATTTCGCGTCACCTTCGACCAGGCCTTCGACCAGGTGGTCGATGCCTGCGCCGGACCGAGGCGCAACAGCGACGGCACCTGGATCACCCACCCGATGCAACAGGCCTACCGGCACCTGCACGAACTCGGCATCGCCCACTCGGTCGAAGTATGGCAAGCGGACCAACTCGTTGGTGGCCTGTACGGTCTGGCGATGGGGCAGTTGTTCTTCGGTGAGTCCATGTTCAGCCGGACCACCAACGCTTCCAAGGTCGGCTTCGTCACGCTGGTGCGACACTTGCAAGATTGGGGCTTCGTCCTCATCGACTGCCAGATGCCGACGCGCCACTTGGAGAGCCTTGGCGCCCGTTCCATCCCGCGTGCCGAATTCGCCACCTACCTGCACCGTCACCTGGACCAATCCAGTTCAGCCAACTGGCGTGCCTAGGCGCACCAGATCGACTGACTTACACTCCCCCTCAGTCCATTGAGGTAAGCGACCAATGACCGAGCTGGCTCGCCTGAAGTTCTATGCCACCCAGCCCCATCCTTGCAGCTACCTGCCGGGAGAGCAGGCCACTACGCTCTTCCTCGATCCCAGTCAGCCCATGGATGCACACATGTACGCCGAGCTCTCGGAGATGGGCTTCCGGCGCAGCGGTGATCACCTGTACCGGCCGCATTGCCAGCATTGCAACGCCTGCATTCCCGCGCGCATTCCCGTCACCCGCTTCAACCCCAACCGGCAGCAGCGCCGCATCCTCAAGCGCAACGCCGACCTTGAAGTCACATCACGGCCGCCGCACTTCAGCGAAGAGCTTTACGGGCTGTATGCCCGCTACATCGAGCAGCGGCATGCCGATGGCGACATGTATCCGCCCAGCCGCGAGCAGTTTCAGACCTTCCTGGTGCGCAACCTGGCCTTTGCCCGCTTCTTCGAGTTCCGCAAGGACGGCTATCTGCTGGCCGTCGCCGTTACCGACGTGCTGCCCAACGGCCTTTCCGCGGTCTACACCTTCTACGCACCGGAGGAAGAACATCGCAGCCTGGGTCGCTACGCCATCCTCTGGCAGATAAACGAAGCCGCACGCCTGGAGCTTTCCGATGTCTACCTGGGCTACTGGATCAAGAACTGCCGGAAGATGAATTACAAGACGGAGTACCGGCCCATTGAGCTGCTGGTCAACCAGCGCTGGGTGAGTCTGACCTGAGACTTGGCGGAGCAGGGCATTTTCGGGCACAATGCACGCCGCTTTTGCCAGGGTCCACAGGCGACCCGGCTTTCATGAATACCGAGGGCAATACTGCATGTCGAAAGAAGACAGCTTGGAAATGGAAGGCACTGTCATCGACACCCTCCCCAACACCATGTTCCGCGTGGAGTTGGAGAATGGGCATGTCGTTACCGCGCACATCTCCGGAAAGATGCGCAAGAACTACATCCGCATCCTGACCGGCGACAAGGTGCGCGTCGAGCTGACGCCTTACGACCTCAGCAAGGGCCGCATCACCTATCGCGCCCGCTGAAACCGAGTTGCCCGAACGCCCGGCCATGCCGGGCGTTTTTGTTTGTGCGCCATTTTCGTTGGCACAAAAAAAAGCCCGGGCATGACCCGGGCTTTTTTCACACTGGCAGTCAGGCGACTTCGGCGCTGGTCTCGTATTCGAAGACTAGTTCATCACCCGCCACATCGATGTGCACCACGCCGCCATGCTCGGCCAGCTCGCCGAACAGGATCTCCTCGGCCAGCGGCCGCTTGATCTTGTCCTGGATAAGCCGCGCCATGGGTCGAGCGCCCATCTGCACGTCGTAGCCACGCTCGGCCAGCCAGCCTCGCGCGGCGTTGCTGACATCCAGCTGCACACGCTTGTCCTCGAGCTGGGCCTGCAGTTCGGTGAGGAACTTGTCGACGATGCTCTTGATGACCTCATGACTGAGCCGGCCGAACTGGATGATGGTATCCAGGCGGTTGCGGAACTCGGGCGAGAAGGTCTTCTTGATCACTTCCATGGCGTCGGTGGAGTGATCCTGCATCGTGAAGCCGATGGACGCACGCGAGGCGGTCTCTGCGCCGGCATTCGTGGTCATGATCAGGATGACGTTGCGGAAATCCGCCTTGCGCCCGTTGTTGTCGGTCAGGGTGCCGTGATCCATCACCTGCAGCAGCAGGTTGAAGACTTCCGGATGCGCCTTCTCGATCTCGTCCAGTAGCAACACGCAATGCGGCTGCTTGGTGATCGCCTCGGTGAGCAGACCGCCCTGGTCGAAACCCACGTAACCGGGCGGTGCGCCGATCAGGCGGGACACGGTATGCCGCTCCATGTACTCGGACATGTCGAAGCGCACCAGCTCGACACCCAGCGAACGCGCCAATTGGCGCGCCACTTCGGTCTTGCCCACGCCGGTGGGGCCGGCGAACAGGAACGAGCCGACCGGCTTGTCCGGCGCCTTGAGCCCCGCACGGGACAACTTGATGGCGGTGGCCAGCGAGTCGATGGCCTCATCCTGGCCGAACACGGTGAGCTTGAGGTCACGCTCCAGGTTGCGCAGCAGCTCCTTGTCGGAGCTGGAGACATGTTTGGGCGGAATGCGCGCGATCTTGGCGACGATGTCCTCGACCTGCGCGACATCGACAGATTTCACCCGTCGGTCGGCCGGCAGCAGACGCTGGTAGGCGCCCGCTTCGTCGATCACGTCGATGGCCTTGTCCGGCATGTGCCGATCATTGATGTAGCGGGCAGCCAGCTCGGCGGCGGCGCGCAGCGCCTCGTCGGTGTATTCGATTTCGTGGTGGCTTTCGAAGCGGCCCTTGAGCCCGCGCAGGATGCCGATGGTGTCCTCGACCGAGGGCTCGGTGACATCCACCTTCTGGAAGCGCCGCGCCAGCGCACGATCCTTTTCGAAGATGCCGCGAAATTCCTGGAAGGTGGTCGAGCCGATGCAGCGGATCTCACCGGAGGAAAGCAGCGGCTTGAGCAGGTTGGACGCATCCATCACGCCGCCCGAGGCCGCGCCGGCGCCGATGATGGTGTGGATTTCGTCGATGAACAGGATGGCGTGCGGCCGCTTGCGCAGTTCGTTGAGCAGCGCCTTGAAGCGCTTTTCGAAATCGCCCCGGTACTTGGTGCCGGCCAGCAGCGCGCCCAGATCCAGTGAATAAACGACACTTTCCGCCAGCAGGTCGGGCACCTGGCGATCAACGATACGCTTGGCCAAGCCTTCGGCGATTGCCGTCTTGCCGACGCCCGCCTCGCCCACCAGCAGGGGATTGTTCTTGCGACGCCGCGCCAGGATCTGCGCAACGCGCTCAACCTCGGGTTCGCGCCCCACCAATGGATCGATGCGTCCCTGGCGCGCCAGCTCGTTGAGGTTGGTGGCATAGGCATCCAGCGGATGGCTGGCGCTGGTGGATTCACCGCCCTCCTCGTCCTGCATGTCCTCGTTTTCTGCGTGATCGGCGTGGCCGGGCACGCGGGAAATGCCATGGGCGATGTAGTTGACCACATCGATGCGCGCCACGGTCTGCTGCTTGAGCAGGAATACCGCCTGGCTTTCCTGCTCGCTGAAGATAGCAACCAGCACGTTGGCCCCGGTCACCTCGCGCTTGCCGGAGCTCTGCACGTGAAAGACGGCACGCTGCAGGACACGCTGGAAGCCAAGCGTCGGCTGGGTTTCCCGCTCCTCGTCGTGGGGCGGAATCAGCGGGGTGGTCGAGTCGATGAACTCCTTGAGATCATGGCGCAGCTTGTCCAGGTCAGCCCCACAGGCACGCAGCACACTGGCCGCCGCCTCGTTGTCCAGCAAGGCGAGCAGCAGGTGCTCGACGGTCATGAACTCGTGACGCTTGGCTCGGGCCTCCTTGAACGCCAGATTGAGGGTGACTTCGAGCTCTCGGTTCAACATGGCTTACCTCCCCACGCGGCCGGATTCAGCCGTCCTTCTCGATCTCACAGAGTAGCGGATGCTGGCATGTACGGGCGTACTCGTTGACTTGCTCGGCCTTCGTCTCGGCAATATCGCGAGTGAACAATCCGCAAACAGCTCGGCCCTCGGTATGCACGGTCAGCATGATTCTTGTTGCCTGTTCCCGATTCAGCCCGAAGAAGCGCTCCAGCACCTCCACCACGAAATCCATCGGGGTGTAGTCGTCGTTGTACATGACGACCTTGTACAGGGGCGGCGTCTGCAGCGTCGGCCGGGCCTCTCCGACGAGCAGACCGGAGTCGTCATCTTCATGCCAATCGGGACGGTCCTGATTGAATGTTAGTCGAATCTGCTGATCTGCTTGCATGCTTGGAAAGGGGATCAAAACGCTGACAGGTGATGGGTTTGACCGGCGTCTCAGCCGCCCGCTCACTTCCTTGACTCTCGGAAAATCAGTGATACAAACAAAGAGTACCCCTTCGGGTAACCGGTGGTTCCATGCCACGGCCGTTTCGCCTTCACATGGAATTGAAGTCGATGATACTCCAGTGATGGAGTCCTTTGCAGAGGGAAAATCAGCATGCTCAGCGGTAAGGTCAAGTGGTTCAACAACGCCAAGGGCTACGGGTTCATCGTTGCTGACGGCCGAGATGAGGATCTGTTCGCCCACTACTCAGCAATCCAGATGGACGGATACAAAACACTCAAGGCCGGCCAGCCGGTCCACTTCGAAATCCTCCAGGGCCCCAAGGGCCTGCATGCGGTGAACATACGCTCGATCACCTCAGTTGAGGTTGCGTCCCCCGCCACCAAGACACCGCAGACACAAGGCGCCTGACGCCACGACGAGGGTTCCACCCCAATAAAAAAGCCGACCCTTGCGGGTCGGCTTTCTTTTGCCTGTCAGAGCACGTCTTACATGTGCTTGATCATGGCATCGCCGAAGGCGGAGCAGGACAGCAGGGTCGCGCCGTCCATCAGACGCTCGAAGTCATAGGTGACCGTTTTGGCGCCGATGGCACCGTTGGTGCCCTTGATGATCAGATCGGCGGCTTCGGTCCAGCCCATGTGGCGCAGCATCATCTCGGCGGAGAGGATGATGGAGCCCGGGTTGACCTTGTCCTGGCCGGCGTACTTCGGCGCGGTGCCGTGGGTGGCCTCGAACATGGCCACGGTGTCGGACAGGTTGGCACCCGGCGCGATGCCGATGCCGCCCACTTCGGCCGCCAGGGCGTCGGACAGGTAGTCGCCGTTCAGGTTCAGGGTGGCGATGACGTCATATTCGGCCGGACGCAGCAGGATCTGCTGCAGCATGGCGTCGGCGATGGCGTCCTTCACCACGATGGTCTTGCCAGTGTTGGGGTTCTTGAACTGCATCCACGGGCCGCCATCCAGCAGCTCGGCGCCAAACTCATCACGCGCCACCTCGTAGCCCCATTCCTTGAAGGCACCTTCGGTGAACTTCATGATGTTGCCCTTATGGACGATAGTCAGGGAGCTGCGATCGTTGTCCACGACGTACTGCAGGGCCTTGCGCACCAGGCGCTTGGTGCCCTCCAGAGAAACCGGCTTGATGCCGATGCCGCAGTTTTCGGTGAAGCGGATCTTCTTGACGCCCATTTCCTCGGTGAGGAACTTGATGACCTTCTCGGCTTCGGGGCTGCCGGCTTTCCACTCGACGCCGGCGTAGATGTCTTCGGAGTTCTCACGGAAGATCACCATGTCCACATCGCCAGGCTTCTTCACCGGACTGGGCACGCCTTCGAACCAGCGCACCGGGCGCTGGCAGACATACAGATCCAGCTCCTGGCGCAGCGCCACGTTCAGCGAACGAATGCCGCCACCGACCGGGGTGGTCAGCGGGCCCTTGATGGACACAACGTAGTCGCGCACGGCTTCCAGGGTTTCCTTGGGCAGCCAGGTGTCCTGGTCGTAGACCTGGGTGGCCTTCTCGCCGGCATAGACTTCCATCCAGGCGATCTTGCGCTCGCCGCCGTAGGCCTTTTGCACGGCAGCATCGACGACCTTGATCATTACCGGGCTGATGTCGACACCAATGCCGTCACCCTCGATAAAGGGAATGATGGGGTTGTTCGGCACATTGAGGGTCATGTCGGCGTTGACGGTGATTTTGTCACCGTTCGCGGGGACCTGGATCTTTTGGTAACCCATGCTGGACTCCGTTGCGTTGGATGAGTGTTTCCGCGCCAGAGCTTAGCCAATTGACTCCCGAGTGGAAACTATACCCTTGTCGCAAGCTTTTCCGCGTCGTCCCCGCGCTGCTCCGCTTACAGGGGGATGGGGGCCTTGTGATATAGTTCGCCGCCGCGGGAGCATAGGGAAATCCCTGTCTGACTGAAGTAACCCGCTTCATGGCCTGGAAAACACCCCTTCCTGACCATTCGCAGACATCCGCCAGTTCAGCCTGGATGCGCCTTGGATCGCCGCAGAGGACCTGTGGGCGCGCATCACCGGCTTTCGCAACCACAGCACCCACAAGGGCTCGATTCGAAACATGTCCAGTCGCTCGATCATCTATACCATCACCGACGAAGCACCTGCGCTAGCCACCTACTCCCTGCTTCCGATCATCAAGTCCTTTACCCACTCCTCCGGCATCCAGATAGAAACACGCAATATCTCCCTGGCCGGACGCATCCTCGCCACCTTCCCCGACTACCTCAGCGCCGAACAGCGCGTCGCCGACGACCTCGCCGAACTGGGCCAGCTGGCTACTACCCCCGACGCCAACATCATCAAGCTCCCCAACATCAGCGCCTCGATTCCGCAGCTCAAGGCCGCCATCAAGGAGCTGCAGCAGCAAGGTTTCGCACTCCCCGACTACCCCGAAGCGCCGAGCAACGACACCGAGAAGGACGTCAAGGCCCGCTACGACAAGATCAAGGGTAGCGCCGTGAACCCGGTGCTGCGCGAAGGCAACTCCGACCGCCGCGCCCCGCTGTCCGTCAAGAATTACGCACGCAAGAACCCGCACAAGATGGGCGCCTGGAGTGCCGACTCCAAGTCCCACGTGGCGCACATGGATGCCGGTGACTTCTACGGCAGCGAAAAGGCCGCGCTGATCGAAGCCGAAGGCAGCGTGAAGATCGAACTGCTGGCCGCCGATGGCAGCGTTCGCGTTCTGAAGGAAAAGACCAAGGTGCTGGCCGGTGAAATCATCGACGCCTCGGTACTGAGCAAGAAGGCTCTGCGCAGCTTCGTCGCCGCCCAGATCGAGGACGCCAAGAACAGCGGCGTGCTGTTCTCCGTGCACCTGAAGGCGACCATGATGAAGGTCTCCGACCCGATCATGTTCGGCCAGTTCGTCGAAACCTATTACGAAGCGGTGCTGAACAAGCACGCGGCCGCCCTGCAGGACGTCGGCTTCGATGCCAACAACGGCATCGGCGACCTCTACGCCCGCATCAAGACCCTGCCGGCCGACAAGCAGGCCGAGATCGAAGCGGACATCCAGGCCGTCTACGCCTCCAGCGCTCAGCTGGCCATGGTCAACTCCGACAAGGGCATCACCAACCTGCACGTGCCGAGCGACGTGATCGTCGATGCCTCCATGCCAGCGATGATCCGTGACTCCGGCAAGATGTGGGGCGCCGACGGCAAACTGCACGACACCAAGGCCGTGATCCCCGACCGCTGCTACGCCGGCGTGTACCAGGCCGTGATCGAGGACTGCAAGCGCAACGGCGCGCTGGACCCGACCACCATGGGCAGCGTCCCGAACGTCGGCCTGATGGCGCAGAAAGCCGAGGAATACGGCTCCCACAACAAGACCTTCCAGATTCCGGTCGACGGCACCGTGCGCGTCACCGACCTGAACGGCAATCTGCTGCTGGAACATGCCGTGGAAGCCGGCGACATCTGGCGCATGTGCCAGGTCAAGGACGCGCCGATCCAGGACTGGGTCAAGCTGGCCGTCACCCGCGCCCGCCTGAGCAACACCCCGGCCATCTTCTGGCTGGACAGCAACCGTCCGCACGACGCGCTGGTGATCGAGAAGGTGCAGCAGTACCTGAAGAACCACGACACCACCGGCCTGGACATCAGCATCCTGTCCCCGGTCGAAGCCACCCGCGTTTCCCTGCAGCGCATCCGCGAAGGCAAGGACACCATCTCGGTGACCGGCAACGTGCTGCGTGACTACCTGACCGACCTGTTCCCGATCATGGAGCTGGGCACCAGCGCCAAGATGCTGTCCATCGTTCCGCTGATGAGCGGCGGCGGCCTGTTCGAGACCGGCGCCGGTGGTTCCGCGCCCAAGCACGTGCAGCAGTTCAACGAGGAAGGCTACCTGCGCTGGGATTCGCTGGGCGAGTTCCTGGCTCTGGCCGCCTCCCTGGAGCACCTGGGCAACACCTACGGCAACAGCAAGGCGCTGGTGCTGGCCAAGACCCTGGACCAGGCCACCGGCCAGCTGCTGGACAACAACAAGTCCCCGGCCCGCAAGGTCGGCCAGATCGACAACCGCGGCAGCCATTTCTACATCGCCCTGTACTGGGCGCAGGCCCTGGCCGAACAGACCGAAGACCTGGAGCTGCAAGCCCAGTTCAGCGGCCTGGCCAAGTTCCTGACCGAGAACGAAGCCCGCGTCGTCGCCGAGCTGAACGGCGCACAAGGCAAGCCGCAGGACATCGGCGGCTACTACCAGCCCGACTTCGCACTGGCCGACAAGGCCATGCGTCCCAGCACAACCTTCAATGGTGCGTTGGCACAGCTGGCCTGAGTCCGCTGCCTCGCCGGTGACCTGTCACCGGCTCCAAAACCCCGGCCTCGCGCCGGGGTTTTGCATTTCCGGCCTCTCACTCGCCCTGCGACGACAAGCGCGTATAATGCCGCTCCCCTGAAGAACCTCGGAATGTGCGGATGAACTGGCACGCCCACGTCACAGTCGCCACCGTCATCGAAGACAACGGCCGTTTCCTGCTGGTCGAAGAACAACAGCGTGGCCGGCTGGTCCTCAACCAGCCGGCCGGGCATCTGGAGCCTGGCGAAAGCCTCATCGAGGCCGCCCTGCGCGAAACCCTAGAAGAGACTGGCTGGACGGTGGAGATCCAGGGCCTCGTCGGCGTCGGCCTGTACACCGCGCCCAGCAACGGGGTCACCTACTACCGCACCACGTTCTTCGGCCGCCCGCTGAGCCACGACCCCCAGCGACTACTGGACACCGGCATCGAGCGCGCCCTGTGGCTGACGCCCGCCGAGATGCAGGCCGAGGCCGAGCGCCTGCGCAGTCCACTGGTAGCCAAGGCGGTCGAGCACTACCTGGCTGGCCACCGCTACCCTCTCTCGCTGATTTTCTGAAAGGTTTCTCCGTGAACGGCAAACGCATCATCGTCGGCATGTCCGGAGGCGTGGACTCCTCCGTCTCCGCCCTGCTCCTGCAGCAACAGGGCTACCAGGTCGAAGGCCTGTTCATGAAGAACTGGGAAGAGGACGACGGCACCGAATACTGCACCGCCAGGGAAGACCTCGCGGACGCGCAGGCCGTCTGCGACAGGCTGGGCATCCACCTGCACACGGCCAACTTCGCCGCCGAGTACTGGGACAACGTGTTCGAGCACTTCCTGGCCGAGTACAAGGCCGGGCGCACGCCGAACCCGGACATCCTGTGCAACCGGGAAATCAAGTTCAAGGCATTCCTTGACTACGCGCTGATGCTCGGCGCCGACCTGATCGCCACCGGTCACTATGTGCGCCGCCGCGATATCGACGGCCGCAGCGAGCTGCTCAAGGGCCTGGACCCGAACAAGGACCAGAGCTACTTCCTGCATGCCGTGGGCGGCGAACAGATCGCCCGCAGCCTGTTCCCGGTGGGCGAACTGGAAAAGCCCCAGGTGCGCGCCATCGCCGAACAGCACGGCCTGGCCACCGCCAAGAAGAAGGACTCCACCGGTATCTGCTTCATCGGCGAACGCCGCTTCAGCGATTTCCTCAAGCAGTACCTGCCGGCCCAGCCCGGCGACATCGAAACCACCGACGGCAAGGTGATCGGCCGCCACCACGGCCTGATGTACCACACCATCGGCCAGCGCCAGGGCCTCGGCATCGGCGGCCTGAAGAACGCCAGCGAAGAGCCCTGGTACGTGCTGGAAAAGGATCTGGAGCGCAACGTACTGATTGTCGGCCAGGGCGAGCACCCCTGGCTGTTTTCGCGCGCGCTGCGCGCCTCGGAGATCTACTGGGTCAACCCCATCGAGCTCGCCGAACCGCGCCGCCTGACCGCCAAGGTGCGTTATCGCCAGCAGGACCAGGCCTGCACGCTGGAACGCATCGACGGCGGCTACCGCGCGGTGTTCGACGAGCCGCAGCGCGCCGTCACCCCCGGCCAGTCGGTGGTGTTCTATGACGGCGAGGTCTGCCTGGGCGGCGGCGTCATCGAACAGGCCGAACCCTGGTTTTCCCGCAGCGGAGCTGACGCATGAATCGCACCCAGGAACAGCTGATCGCCCTGGGCGCCGTATTCACCGCCGCCATCCAGGTGGATCGCCTGGCGCGCACCGGGCAATGCAACGAGGCGGCCGTGGGCTGCCTGATCGGCAGCCTGCTGGCGCGCAACCCGCAGAGCACCCTGGAGGTATTCGGCGGCGACGACCTCAACCTGCGCGACGGTTATCGCGCACTGGCCAGCACCCTGGAGCGCACCCCGGCCAGCCTGCCACGCGACTCGCTGCGCTACGCGCTGACGCTGCTGACCCTCGAGCGCCAGCTGGACAAGCGCGACGACCTGATGGACCTGATCGGCAAGCGCCTCGGCCAGATCGAGCAGCAGGTCGAGCATTTCGGCCCGACCCACGAAAACGTCATCGCCTCCTTCGGCGCGCTGTACCAGGACACCCTCTCCACCTTCCGCCAGCGCATCCAGGTGCAGGGCGACATGCGCTACCTGCAACAGAGCGCCAATGCCGCCAAGATCCGCACCCTGCTGTTCGCCGGCGTGCGCGCCGCGCGCCTCTGGCGCCAGCTGGGCGGCAGCCGCTGGCAGCTGGTGTTCGGCCGCCGCAAGCTGCTCAAGGAGCTTTACCCGCTGCTACGCAGCGCTTGACCCCGACATCACGGGCGCCCTGGCCACCGATCTTTCGGGTATGCTATGCGCCCTGTTTTTTCTGCCCGTTTGCCGAGATAACCCCATGCAGCTCTCCTCGCTCACCGCGGTTTCCCCCGTCGATGGCCGTTACGCCAGCAAGACCAACGCTCTGCGCCCGATCTTCAGCGAGTTCGGCCTGATCAAGAACCGCGTCCTGGTGGAAGTGCGCTGGCTGCAGCGCCTGGCCCAGCATTCCGGCATTCCGGAAGTGGCGCCGTTCTCCGCCGAAGCCAATGCGCTGCTCAACAGCCTGGCCGAGAACTTCCAGCTGGAGCACGCCGAGCGCGTCAAGGAATTCGAGCGCACCACCAACCACGACGTGAAGGCCGTGGAATACCTGCTCAAGGAGCAGGCCAAGCAGCTGCCGGAGCTGGCGGCCGTCAACGAATTCATCCACTTCGCCTGCACCAGCGAGGACATCAACAACCTGTCCCACGCCCTGATGCTGCGCGAAGGCCGCGATACGGTACTGCTGCCGCTGATGCGCCAGATCGCCGGCGCCATCCGCGACCTGGCAGTGAAGTTCGCCGACGTGCCGATGCTGTCGCGCACCCATGGTCAGCCGGCTTCGCCGACCACCCTGGGCAAGGAAATGGCCAACGTGGTGTACCGTCTGGAGCGCCAGATCGCCCAGGCGGCCGCCGTGCCACTGCTCGGCAAGATCAACGGCGCCGTGGGCAACTACAACGCCCACCTGTCCGCCTATCCGCAGATCGACTGGGAAGCCAACGCGCGCGAATTCATCGAGCAGGACCTGGGCCTGAGCTGGAACCCCTACACCACGCAGATCGAGCCGCACGATTACATCGCCGAGCTGTTCGACGCCATCGCCCGCTTCAACACCATCCTCATCGACTTCGATCGTGACGTGTGGGGCTACATCTCGCTGGGCTACTTCAAGCAGAAGACGGTGGCCGGCGAAATCGGCTCGTCCACCATGCCGCACAAGGTCAACCCGATCGACTTCGAGAACTCCGAAGGCAACCTGGGCATCGCCAACGCGATCTTCCAGCACCTGGCCAGCAAGCTGCCGATCTCCCGCTGGCAGCGCGACCTGACCGACTCCACCGTGCTGCGCAACCTCGGTGTCGGTTTCGCCCACAGCATCATTGCCTATGAAGCCTCCCTCAAGGGCATCGGCAAGCTGGAGCTGAACGCTGCACGCATCGCCGAAGACCTGGATCACTGCTGGGAAGTCCTCGCCGAGCCGGTGCAGACCGTGATGCGCCGCTACGCGGTGGAAAACGCCTACGAGAAGCTCAAGGAGCTCACCCGTGGCAAGGGCATCAGCCCGGACGCCCTGCAGACCTTCATCGACACCCTGGATATTCCCGCCGAAGCCAAGGCCGAGCTGCGCAAGCTGACCCCGGCAAACTACATCGGCAATGCGGTGGCGCAGGCCAAGCGCATCTGACCCGCGTACCGCCCAAGGACGCCCGGCCGCGCCGGGCGTTTTTCATTTTCGACTCCGCTCCGCTCGAAAGAGCAAGGTGTTAGCGATGACTTCTAATATTCCACTTCAACTTCTGGGCGGTATCAGCGTGCAGCAATTCCTGCGCGAGTACTGGCAGAAGAAGCCGCTGCTGATCCGCCAGGCGATTCCCGATTTCCAGAGCCCGATCAGCCCGGACGAGCTGGCCGGCCTGTCGCTCGAAGAGGAAGTCGAATCGCGTCTGGTACTGGAGCACGGCGAACACCCCTGGGAGCTGCGCCGCGGCCCCTTCGCTGAAGACACCTACCAGAATCTGCCCGAGCGCGACTGGACCCTGCTGGTGCAGGCCGTTGACCAGTTCGTGCCGGAAGTGTCCGAGCTGCTGGAGCAGTTCAACTTCCTGCCCAACTGGCGCATCGACGACATCATGATCAGCTACGCCGCGCCGGGTGGTGGCGTCGGCCCGCACTACGACAACTACGATGTGTTCCTGCTGCAAGGTTACGGCAAGCGCCGCTGGCGCATCGGCCAGATGTGCGACAGCGCAAGCCCGCTGCTCGAACACGCCGACCTGAAGATTCTTGCCGAATTCGCCGGCACGGACGAGTGGGTGCTGGAACCGGGCGACATGCTCTACCTGCCGCCGCGCCTGGCCCACTTCGGCACCGCCGAAGACGAGTGCATGACCATCTCCGTGGGCTTCCGCGCCCCCAGCGCCAGCGAAGTGCTCACCCACTTCACCGACTTCCTCGCCCAGTTCATTCCCGACGAGGACCGCTACAGCGATGCCGATCTGCAGCCGCAGGACGACCCCTTCCAGATCCAGAGCGATGCCCTGGTGCGCCTGAAGAAACTGCTGGCCGAGCATATGGGCGACGAGCGCCTGCTGCTCACCTGGTTCGGCCAGTTCATGACCGAACCCAAGTACCCCGAGCTGGTGGCGGGTCCCGACATCGACGAAGACGAACTGCTGAACGCCCTGGAAGACGGCGCGGTGCTGGTGCGCAACCCCAGCTCGCGTCTGGCCTGGAGCGAGATCGATCTCGGCCTGCTGCTGTTCGCCAGCGGCCAGAGCCGGTTGCTGCCGGCCGAATTGCGCGATCTGCTCAAGCTGCTCTGCTCGGCCGACGCCCTGCATCAGGACAATCTCGGCCAATGGCTGGCCAATGATGAAGCGCGTACCCTGCTGCTGGAGCTCGTCAAACAGGGGAGCCTGGAGCTGGCCGATGAAGAATGAACTGAGCATCCGGATTGCCGACTGGCAGAAGGACAATGCCGAGCTGCGCCGCATCCGCGAGGCCGTATTCATCAACGAGCAGTCGGTGCCGCCAGAGCTGGAGTGGGACTCCGATGACCAGGAGGCAACCCACTTCCTGGCCTGCACGGGCGACTACCCCATCGGCACCGCCCGCCTGCTGGCCGACGGCCACATCGGCCGGGTAGCGGTGCTCAAGGACTGGCGCGGCAGCGGCATCGGCGCGATGCTGATGAAGGCAGCCATCCGTACGGCGGAAGAAGCGGGCCTGACTCGCCAGTTCCTCACCGCCCAGGTGCATGCCACCGCCTTCTACGAGCGCCTGGGCTTCCAGGTGGTCAGCGAGGAATTCCTCGAGGCGGGCATCCCGCACGTCGACATGGTCCGGCACAGCGGCTGAGCGGACCCCGAAACGCGGACGGGTCCTCCGTCCGCCCTCAAGGAGAGACCCTGCATGTTCCTGCCTCGCGCGATCCTGACAGCCCTGCTGGCCTTCACCCAGCCTCTCCTTGCCGCCACCGCCGTTATCCCCCTGCAGCATCGCTCCGCCGAAGAGCTTCTTCCGGTCGCCCAGGCGCTGCTCGACGAAGGCGAGAGCCTCGTCGCCCATGAGCAGCAGCTGCTGGTGCGCGCCAGCCTGGAGCGCATCAACGAACTGCGCGGCGTTCTCACCCAACTGGACGTACCGCTCCGCCAGTTGCTGGTCAGCCTGGACAGCGGCTCCGGCGACCAGCCCCGCTACCGCTTGCTGACGCACCGCGACCTGCCGGCAACGAACCCGACCCACGCGCCGCGTGTGCTGAGCGCCGGCCAGTCCGGACAGACCCTGCAGATCCGCGCCAGCGAGGGCCAACCTGCATTCGTGCAGCTCGAACGCAGCGAGCCACGACTCGGCTTCAGCGCCGACCTGGACGGCACGCCCTATCTGCAAAGCCAGGAAAGCGAAAGCGGCCTCGACCTGCAACTGGTGGTCAGGCTGGCTGGCGATGAACGCGTCCGGCTCGACCTGAGTGCCCGCCGCACAGAGATGGATCCCGCCACCTACGGGGCCCGCGACACCTTGCTGGGCGAAACTCACCTCAGCGGGCGCCTCGGGGAATGGATCGAAGTTGCCGGCGAGTACCTTCCCGCCACGCGCAATCGGCTGGCCACCCGCTCCGAGGAAACGAAGCCGCTACGCATCCGCGTGGAAATTCTCGAATGAGACGGCGCACCGCAAAAGCCGAAATGTAGTGCCGCAAAAAAAACACTACAAAACGTTTGACTCGCCTCCGGTTCCATCGCATCATGCGCCCGCTCCCGCTAACCAGGAGGCTCTTTTCGAAGAGCTGCCCGAAGCGACTCAAGCCAACCAGCCGGGTCTCTTCGTGCCGATTCAGCCTTACCGGGCGATCGACGAGGTTGCGACTGGAACGTAGTCGTCCCGAGGGACGGGGAAGCCTTGGTGATCCACAGCCCTTTCCTGCATATCCATGCAGATCGCAGATGCTGTAGTACCTCTGCTCGCTCCCTACCTGACAGCCTCCGTTTCCGTCCATCCTCCTCCAGGTTGCATGAGCCGCCCGTTGCACGACCTTGCTCAGGTCGACCGGGAGTCGGTGCCAGACCAACCCATTTGTGAAGGATTGACCATGTCCGCTTATCAAAATGACATCAAGGCTATCGCCGCCCTGAAAGAGCAGTACGGCAGCAGCTGGAGCGCCATCAACCCGGAATCCGTGGCCCGCATGCGCGCCCAGAACCGTTTCAAGACCGGCCTGCAGATCGCCCAGTACACCGCTGACATCATGCGCAAGGACATGGCCGAGTACGACGCTGACTCGTCCGTTTACACCCAGTCGCTGGGTTGCTGGCACGGCTTCATCGGTCAGCAGAAGCTGATCTCCATCAAGAAGCACCTGAAGACCACCAACAAGAAGTACCTGTACCTGTCCGGCTGGATGGTTGCTGCGCTGCGCTCCGACTTCGGCCCGCTGCCCGACCAGTCCATGCACGAGAAGACCGCCGTTTCCGGTCTGATCGAAGAGCTGTACACCTTCCTGCGCCAGGCCGACAGCCGTGAGCTGGACCTGCTGTTCACCGCCCTGGACGCTGCCCGCGAAGCCGGCGACAAGGCCAAGGAAGCTGAAATCCAGGCTCAGATCGACAACTACGAAACCCACATCGTCCCGATCATCGCCGACATCGACGCTGGCTTCGGTAACCCGGAAGCCACCTACCTGCTGGCCAAGCGCATGATCGAAGCGGGCGCTTGCTGCATCCAGATCGAGAACCAGGTTTCTGACGAGAAGCAGTGCGGCCACCAGGACGGCAAAGTGACCGTTCCGCACGCCGACTTCCTCGCCAAGATCGCTGCCGTTCGCTACGCGTTCCTCGAGCTGGGCATCGACAACGGCGTGATCGTTGCTCGTACCGACTCCCTGGGTGCCGGCCTGACCAAGCAGATCGCCGTGACCAAGGAACCGGGCGACCTGGGCGACCTGTACAACTCCTTCCTGGATTGCGAAGAAATCACCGCTGCCGAACTGGGCAATGGCGACGTGGTCATCAACCGCGGTGGCAAGCTGCTGCGTCCGAAGCGCCTGCCGTCCAACCTGTTCCAGTTCCGCAAGGGCACCGGCGAAGACCGTTGCGTGCTGGACTGCATCACCAGCCTGCAGAACGGCGCCGACCTGCTGTGGATCGAAACCGAGAAGCCGCACGTTGGCCAGATCAAGGGCATGGTTGACCGCATCCGCGAAGTCATCCCGAACGCCAAGCTGGTGTACAACAACAGCCCGTCCTTCAACTGGACCCTGAACTTCCGTCAGCAGGTGTTCGATGCCATGGTTGCCGAAGGCAAGGATGTTTCCGCCTACGACCGCGCCAAGCTGATGAGTGTCGACTACGACAACACCGAGCTGGCTCAGATCGCCGACGAGAAGATCCGTACCTTCCAGCGCGAAGGTTCCGCCCAGGCTGGCATCTTCCACCACCTGATCACCCTGCCGACCTACCACACCGCCGCGCTGTCCACCGACAACCTGGCCAAGGGTTACTTCGCCGACCAGGCCATGCTGGCCTACGTCAAGGGCGTGCAGCGTGAAGAACTGCGTCAGGGCATCGCCTGCGTGAAGCACCAGAACATGGCTGGCTCCGACATCGGTGACAACCATAAGGAGTACTTCGCTGGTGAAGCGGCTCTGAAGGCAAGCGGCAAGGACAACACCATGAACCAGTTCCACTAAGGAACTGGCTCACGCCCGGTCGGCCCAGCCGACCGGTGCGACTGCCCAGGCAAGGCCCCGGTAGCGATACCGGGGCCTTGTCGTTTCTGCATCCGGGTCTAGGCTCAGCTCACCTGCGGACTCTGCCGCAATGGCACCCGGGAGCCTGGCAATGACCGATATCGCCACCCTGTCCCACCACTGGGCCTTTGCCGTGTTCCTGGTCGGCATCCTCGGCCTGTGCGCCTTCATGCTCGGCGTCTCCAGCCTGCTCGGTGGCAAGTCCTGGGGCCGCAGCAAGAACGAACCCTTCGAATCCGGCATCGTCTCCACCGGCAGCGCCCGCCTGCGCCTGTCCGCCAAGTTCTATCTGGTCGCGATGCTGTTCGTGATCTTCGACGTCGAAGCCCTGTTCCTCTTCGCCTGGGCGATCTCGGTGCGCGAAAGCGGCTGGGCCGGCTTCATCGAAGCGACCATTTTCGTGGCCATCCTGTTGGCGGGCCTGGTCTATCTGGCGCGCATCGGCGCGCTCGACTGGTCACCCAGCCGGCGCCGGGCGAAGCACAAACAATGAGGCATGGGCGATGCGATACAACCTGGTGCGAATCGATCCGGAGGCAGCCAATGCGCGCTACCCGATCGGTGAGCGTTCGACGGTAGGCGATCCGCTGGAGGATCAGGTGCACCGCAGCATCTTCCTGGGCAAGCTCGAGGAAGTGCTCAACGGTGCGGTCAACTGGGGTCGCAAGAACTCCCTGTGGCCCTACAACTTCGGGCTTTCCTGCTGTTACGTGGAGATGACCACCGCCTTCACTGCGCCCCACGACATCGCCCGCTTCGGCGCCGAGGTGATCCGTGCCTCGCCGCGCCAGGCCGATTTCATGGTGGTGGCGGGTACCTGCTTCATCAAGATGGCGCCCATTATCCAGCGGCTCTACGAGCAGATGCTCGAGCCGAAATGGGTGATCTCCATGGGTTCCTGCGCCAACTCCGGCGGCATGTACGACATCTACTCGGTGGTGCAGGGCGTCGACAAGTTCCTGCCGGTGGATGTCTACGTGCCCGGCTGCCCGCCGCGCCCCGAAGCCTTCCTGCAGGGGCTGATGCTGCTGCAGGACTCGATCGGCCAGGAACGCCGTCCGCTTTCCTGGGTCGTGGGCGATCAGGGCGTCTACCGGGCGGAAATGCCCTCGCAGCGGGAACGGCACCGGGAACGGCGTATCCAGGTCACTCAATTGCGCAGCCCCGATGATGTCTGAGCCGAAACAGTCCACGGGCGGCACCCTGCGCATTCCGCCGTACCAGGCGGATGATCGCGGCATCGTCAGCGAGCTTATCGCCCGCTTCGGCGCCGACAGCTTCACCGAGCAACCGACCCTGACCGGCATGCCGGTGCTCTGGGTGGCGCGCGAGCGGCTGATCGAGATCCTGCGTTCCCTGCGCCAGCTGCCCCGCCCCTATTCGATGCTCTATGACCTGCACGGCATGGACGAGCGCCTGCGCACCCGCCGCCAGGGACTGCCCCCGGCCGATTTCAGCGTCTTCTACCACTTGATGTCGCTGGAGCGAAACAGCGACCTGATGCTCAAGGTCGCGCTGCTGGAGGACGATCTCGAGCTGCCGACCGCCACCGGCGTCTGGCCCAACGCCAACTGGTACGAAAGGGAAGTCTGGGACATGCTCGGCATCCGCTTCAGCGGTCACCCGTTGCAGACCCGCATCCTCATGCCGCCGACCTGGGAAGGCCACCCGCTGCGCAAGGACTACCCGGCCCGCGCCACGGAGTTCGACCCCTACAGCCTGACCGCCGCCAAGCAGGACCTGGAGCAGGAGGCGCTGCGCTTTCGCCCCGAGGATTGGGGCATGCGCCGCCAGCGCGCCCATGAAGACTTCATGTTCCTCAACCTCGGCCCCAACCACCCCTCGGCCCATGGCGCCTTCCGCATCATCCTGCAGCTGGATGGCGAAGAGATCGTCGATTGCGTGCCGGAGATTGGCTACCACCACCGCGGCGCCGAGAAGATGGCCGAGCGCCAGAGCTGGCACAGCTACATCCCCTACACCGACCGCATCGATTACCTAGGCGGGGTGATGAACAACCTGCCCTACGTGCTGGCCGTGGAAAAGCTCGCCGGCATCCGGGTGCCGGACCGGGTGGACGTCATCCGCGTGATGCTCGCCGAGTTCTTCCGCATCCTGAACCACCTGCTGTTTCTCGGCACCTACATCCAGGACGTCGGCGCGATGACCCCGGTGTTCTTCACCTTCACCGATCGCCAGCGGGCCTACCAGGTGGTCGAGGCGATCACCGGCTTTCGCATGCACCCGGCCTGGTACCGCATCGGCGGTGTCGCCCACGACCTGCCGCGCGGCTGGGACGCGCTGGTGCGCGAGTTCCTCGCCTGGATGCCCCGGCGCCTGGACGAGTACGAGAAAGCCGCCCTGCAGAACAGCATCCTGATCGGACGTACCAAGGGTGTGGCTGCCTACAACACCCGGCAAGCGCTGGAATGGGGCGTGACCGGCGCCGGCCTGCGCGCCACCGGCTGCGACTTCGACCTGCGCAAGACGCGTCCCTACTCCGGCTACCAGCAGTTCGAGTTCGAGGTGCCGCTGGCCGTCAACGGCGATGCCTACGACCGCTGCCTGGTGAAGATGGGCGAGATGCGCGAGAGTCTGAAGATCATCGAACAGTGCCTGCGCAACATGCCGGAAGGGCCCCACAAGGCCGACCATCCGCTAACCACGCCGCCGCCGAAGGAACGCACGCTGCAGCACATCGAGACGCTGATCACCCACTTCCTGCAGGTGTCCTGGGGGCCGGTGATGCCGGCCAACGAAAGCCTGCAGATGATCGAGGCG
Organism: Pseudomonas sp.; assembly: GCF_035497915.1. Classification (GTDB taxonomy): domain Bacteria; phylum Pseudomonadota; class Gammaproteobacteria; order Pseudomonadales; family Pseudomonadaceae; genus Serpens. The sequence continues at coordinate 15,987 of NZ_DATJCS010000021.1, read as the reverse complement.
ACCAAGGGCATCAATAGCTACTACCTGACCAGCGATGGCAGCACCATGAGCTACCGCACGCGCATCCGCACCCCCAGTTTCCCGCACCTGCAGCAGATTCCCTCGGTGATCAACGGCAGCATGATCTCCGACCTTATCGCCTACCTGGGCAGCATCGATTTCGTGATGGCCGACGTGGACCGCTGACCATGAGCCAGACCCTGATCCAGACCGACCGATTCACCCTGAGCGAGGCCGAACGCCAGGCCATCGAACAAGAAAAGCAGCACTTCGAGGATCCGCGGGCCGTTTCCATCGAGGCGCTGAAGATCGTGCAGAAGCAGCGCGGCTGGGTGCCGGACGGTGCCTGCGAGGCCATCGGCGCGCTGCTGGGCATCCCCGCCAGCGATGTGGAAGGCGTGGCCACCTTCTACAGCCAGATTTTCCGCGTGCCGGTGGGCCGCCACATCCTGCGCGTGTGCGACAGCATGACCTGCTTCATCGCCGGCCACGAAGCCCTGCTCGCCCGCCTGCGCGACCAGCTCGGCATCGAGCCGGGGCAGACCAGCGCCGATGGCCGCTTCACGCTGCTGCCGGTGTGCTGCCTGGGCAACTGCGACAAGGCGCCCACGCTGATGATCAATGACGACACCTACGGCAACGTGAGCGCCGACGCACTCTCCCGACTGCTGGAGGCCTATCCATGACGCTCGCCTCCCTGGGCCCGGCCAACCGTGTCGCACGCGCCGAAGATACCCATCCGCTGACCTGGCGTCTGCGCGAGGATGGCGAACCGGTGTGGCTGGACGAATACCGGCGCACCCATGGCTACCGGGCGCTACGCAAGGCCCTCGACGAGCTGACCCCGGCCGCCACCGTGCAGGCGGTCAAGGACTCCGGCCTGAAGGGACGTGGCGGTGCCGGCTTTCCCACCGGGGTGAAGTGGAGCCTGATGCCCGCCGACGAGACGCGGAACATCCGCTACCTGCTGTGCAATGCGGACGAGATGGAACCCAACACTTGGAAGGACCGGCTGCTCATGGAGCAGCTGCCGCACCTGCTGCTGGAAGGCATGCTGATCAGCGCCCACGCGCTGCGCGCCGCCCGCGGCTACATCTTTCTGCGCGGCGAATATGTCGACGCGGCGCGCATCCTCAACCGCGCCCTGGCGGAGGCCCGCGACGCCGGCCTGCTGGGCCGCAACATCCTCGGTAGCGGCTTCGATTTCGAGCTGTTCGTGCACACCGGCGCCGGCCGCTACATCTGTGGCGAGGAAACCGCGCTGATCAACTCGCTGGAAGGCCGCCGCGCCAACCCGCGCGCCAAGCCCCCCTTCCCCGCCAGCGTCGGTGCGTGGGGCCGACCGACCTGCGTCAACAATGTCGAGACCCTGTGCAACGTGCCGGCGATCATCGACCACGGGGTGGACTGGTACAAGGCACTGTGTCGTCCAGGCAGCGAAGACATGGGCACCAAGCTGATGGGCTTTTCCGGCCGGGTCCGGAATCCCGGCCTGTGGGAACTGCCGTTCGGCATCAGCGCCCGCGAACTGCTGGAAACCTACGCCGGCGGCATGCGCGACGGCCACCGGCTCAAATGCTGGCAGCCCGGCGGCGCCGGCACCGGCTTCCTGCTGCCCGAACACCTGGACGCCCCGATGCATGCCGGCGGCATCGCCGCGGTCGGCACCCGCATGGGCACCGGATTGGCACTTGCTGTCGATGCGTCGGTCAGCATGGTGTCGTTGCTGCGCAACATGGAGGAATTCTTCGCCCGCGAGTCCTGCGGCTGGTGCACGCCGTGCCGCGACGGCCTGCCGTGGAGCGTGAAGATCCTGCGTGCGCTGGAGCAGGGCCAGGGCACACCGGAGGATCTGCAGGTGCTCGGCGAGCTGGTCGACTTCCTCGGCCCGGGCAAGACGTTCTGCGCTCACGCACCGGGTGCGGTGGAGCCGCTGGGCAGTGCCTTGAAGTACTTCCGCGACGAGTTCGAAGCCGGCATCGCGCCCTCGGCACGCCAGCGCGCGCGGCACGCCGAAACCTGAGGAGCAAGCAACCGCAACACCCATCCCCGCTGCGGCGGACAGCAAGGACAGGAGCATGGCCACCATTCATGTAGACGGACAGGCATACGAGGTCGACGGGGCGGACAACCTCCTGCACGCCTGCCTGTCGCTCGGCCTCGACATTCCCTACTTCTGCTGGCATCCGGCGCTGGGCAGCGTGGGTGCCTGCCGCCAGTGCGCGGTGAAACAGTTCCGGGACGAGAACGACACCCGGGGCCGGCTGGTGATGTCCTGCATGACACCGGCCAGCGACAACACCTGGATCTCCGTCGCCGACGAGGAAGCCCGGGCTTTTCGCGCCAGCGTCGTCGAGTGGCTGATGATCAACCACCCGCACGACTGCCCGGTGTGCGAGGAAGGCGGGCATTGCCATCTGCAGGACATGACGGTGATGACCGGCCACAGCCGGCGCCGCTACCGCTTCAGCAAGCGCACCCACGCGAACCAGGACCTGGGCCCGTTCATCGGCCACGAGATGAACCGCTGCATCGCCTGTTACCGCTGCGTGCGCTACTACAACGACTACGCCGGCGGCACCGACCTGGGCGTGTTCGGCGCCCATGACAACCTGTATTTCGGCCGCGTCGAGGACGGCCCGCTGGACAGCGAGTTCGCCGGTAACCTCACCGAGGTCTGCCCGACCGGGGTATTCACCGACCGAACCCATTCCGAGCGCTACACCCGCAAGTGGGACATGCAGTATGCCCCCGGCATCTGTCACGGCTGCGCGGCCGGCTGCAACATCAGCCCCGGCGAACGCTACGGAGAGATCCGCCGCATCGAGAACCGCTACCACGGCGAGATCAACCACTACTTTCTCTGCGACCGTGGCCGCTTCGGCTACGGCTTCGTCAACCGCCCGGACCGCCCGCGCCAGCCCCGCTGCGCGGACGCCACGCTGGGCATCGATGCCGCGCTGGACAAGGCCGCCGAACTGCTGCGCGGCAAGCGGGTGATCGGCATCGGCTCGCCGCGCGCCAGCCTGGAAAGCAACCACGCCCTACGTGCACTGGTCGGCGAGGAGCACTTCTGCAGCGGCGTGAGCGCCGCCGAGCTGGAGGGCCTGCAGCGAGTCCGCGACCTGCTACACAAGGGCCCGTTGCCGGTGGCCTCGATGCGCGACATCGAACGCCACGATGCGGTGTTCATTCTCGGCGAGGACCTGACCCAGACCGCCGCCCGCCTGGCCCTGGCGGTGCGCCAGGCCATCCATGGCAAGGCCGAGGAAATGGCCGCCGCGCTGCAGATTCCGGGCTGGCATCAGGCCGCCGTGCAGAACGTCGCCCAGCGAGCGCTGCATCCGCTATTCATTGCCAGCCTGGAAGGCACCCGCCTCGATGACCTGGCCGAGCGCTGCCACCACGGCGCACCGCTCGACCTGGCACGCCTGGGTTGCGCCGTGGCGCACGCCATCGATCCGCAGGCCCCGGCGGTCGAGGGACTGGATCGGGCAACCCGGGAAGACGCCGAGCGCATCGCCGCCGCCCTGCTGGCCGCCCGCCGTCCGCTGCTGATCGGCGGCACTTCGCTGGGCGAGCCGGCACTGCTCGACGCCGTGGGCAACATCGCCCAGGCCCTGAAAAATCGCCAGAAGAACGCATCACTGAGCCTGGTGGTGCCGGAGGTCAACAGCCTCGGCCTGAGCCTGCTCGGCGGCAGCTCTCTGGAGGACACGCTGCAGGCCCTGCAGCGCGGCGAAGCACAGGCGGCGGTGGTGCTGGAGAACGATCTGTACCGGCGCACCGATGCCCAGCGCATTGATACCGCTCTGCAGCAGGCCACCCTGATTGTCCTCGACCATCAGGCGACCGCCACCGCCGAGCGCGCTCACCTGCTGCTGCCCGCCGCCAGCTTCGCCGAGGCCGACGGTACCCTGGTCAGCCAGGAAGGCCGCGCGCAGCGCTTCTTCCAGGTCTTCGAGCCCGACTACTACGACCCGGAGTGCCGCATCCGCGAGGGCTGGCGCTGGCTGCATGCCCTGCACTGCACCCTGCAGAGTCGCCCGGTGGACTGGACCGAGCTGGACCAGGCCACCGAGGACTGCGCCGCCGCCCACCCGCTGCTGGCCGGCATCCGCGACGCGGCGCCCCAGGCGAGTTTCCGCATCCGCGGCCTCAAGCTCGCCCGTGAACCGCACCGCTACAGCGGCCGCACCGCCATGCGCGCCAACCTGAACGTGCATGAGCCGCGCCAGCCCCAGGATCGGGACAGCGCCTTCGCCTTTTCCATGGAGGGCTATGCCGGCAGCGCCGAGCCCCGGCAGCAGATCCCCTTCGCCTGGTCCCCGGGCTGGAATTCGCCGCAGGCGTGGAACCGCTTCCAGGACGAGGTGGGCGGCCACCTGCGCGCCGGCGACCCGGGCGTGCGACTGCTCGACGGCCCGCGTGGCGATATCGCCTGGTGCGCACCGCCACCGGCGTTCACGCCCCGGCCGGGGCTGCTGCACGTGGTGCCACTGCATCACCTGTTCGGCAGCGAGGAGCTGAGCGCCCGCGCCGCGCCGATTCAGGCACGCATGCCCGATCCCTACGCGTTGCTGGGCCGCGAGGAGGCCGAGCGACGCGGCCTGCGCGAGGGCATGCCGGTCACTCTGCGCATCGATGACCAGCGGCTGCGCCTGACGCTGCGTCTGAGTGACCAACTGGCCCCGGGCCTGATCGGTTTGCCCAGCGGTTTCCCCGGCATTCCGCCGCTGCGCGCCGACAGCCTGGCCATGGATCTGGAGGCCGCGCCATGAGCTGGCTGACGCCCGGCGTGGTCGACATCCTCATCGCGGTCATCAAGGCGCTGGTGATCCTGCTGGCGGTGGTGATCGCCGGAGCCCTGCTGAGCTTCGTCGAGCGTCGCCTGCTGGGCTGGTGGCAGGACCGCTATGGCCCCAACCGGGTCGGCCCGTTCGGCATGTTCCAGTTGGCCGCCGACATGCTGAAGATGTTCTTCAAGGAGGACTGGACGCCGCCGTTCGCCGATCGGCTGGTGTTTACCCTCGCCCCGGTGGTGGCCATGAGTTCGTTGCTGATGGCCTTCGCCGTGGTGCCCATCACCCCCACCTGGGGCGTGGCGGACCTGAACATCGGCATCCTGTTCTTCTTCGCCATGGCCGGCCTGACCGTCTACGCGGTGCTGTTCGCCGGCTGGGCGAGCGACAACAAGTACGCCCTGCTCGGCGCGCTGCGCGCCTCGGCGCAAACCGTTTCCTACGAGGTGTTCCTCGGCCTGTCGCTAATGGGCGTGGTGGCGCAGACGGGTTCGTTCAACCTGCGCGACATCGTCGCGTACCAGCAGCAGCACCTGTGGTTCATCCTGCCGCAGTTCCTGGGCTTCTGTACCTTTCTCATCGCCGGCGTGGCGGTGACCCACCGGCATCCCTTCGACCAGCCGGAAGCCGAGCAGGAGCTGGCCGACGGCTACCACATCGAATACGCCGGCATGAAATGGGGCATGTTCTTCGTCGGCGAGTACATCGGCATCGTCCTGGTTTCGGCGTTGTTGACCACACTGTTCTTCGGCGGCTGGCACGGCCCGTTCCTCGATGCGCTGCCGTGGCTGTCGTTCGTCTGGTTCGCGCTGAAGACGGGTTTTTTCATCATGTTCTTCGTCCTGCTGCGCGCCTCGCTGCCGCGTCCACGCTACGACCAGGTGATGGCCTTCGGCTGGAAGTTCTGCCTGCCACTGACCCTGCTCAACCTGCTGGTGACCGGCGCCCTGGTGCTGGCGGCCCGCTGAGGAGAAGAAACCATGCTCAAGTACATAGGCGAGGTGGTGCACGGCACCTTCACCCAGCTGCGCAGCCTGGTGATGATCTTCAGCCACGGCTTCCGCCGGCGCGACACCCTGCAGTACCCGGAACAACCGGTGTACCTGCCGCCGCGCTACCGGGGCCGCATCGTGCTGACCCGCGACCCCGACGGCGAGGAGCGCTGCGTGGCCTGCAACCTCTGCGCGGTGGCCTGTCCGGTGGCCTGCATTTCCCTGCAGAAGGCCGAGCAGGAAGACGGCCGCTGGTATCCAGAGTTCTTCCGCATCAATTTCTCGCGCTGCATCTTCTGTGGCCTGTGCGAGGAAGCCTGTCCGACCACGGCGATCCAGCTCACCCCGGACTTCGAGATGGGCGAATACCGGCGCCAGGAGCTGGTGTACGAGAAGGAGGACCTGCTGATTGCCGGCCCCGGCAAGTATCCGGACTACAACTACTACCGGGTGGCCGGCCTGGCCATCGCCGGCAAGCCCAAGGGCACCGCCCAGGACGAGGCGCCGCCGATCGATGTGAAGGGGTTGCTGCCATGACCCGCCAACCTGTTTCACCGAGGCCCTGACATGGAATATGCCTTCTACCTCTCCGCCGGCGTGGCCGTGGTGGCCAGCTTCCGGGTAATCACTGGCAGCAATCCGGTGCACGCCCTGCTCTACCTGATCACCTCGCTGCTGGCCGTGGCCATGTGCTTCTTCAGCCTCGGCGCGCCGTTCGCCGGGGCGCTGGAAATCATCGTGTATGCCGGGGCGATCCTGGTGCTGTTCGTGTTCGTGGTGATGATGCTCAACCTCGGCCCGGAGACCGCGCGCCAGGAGCGCAGCTGGCTGACCCCGGGAGTCTGGATCGGCCCCGGGCTGCTGGCGCTGCTGTTGTTCGGCCAGTTGATGTGGGCGCTGTTCGCCGCGCCCAGCCAGGTGCCCCTCGGCCTGGAGGATGTACCGTCCAAGGCTGTCGGCATCGCGCTGTTCGGCCCCTACCTGCTGGCCGTGGAACTGGCCTCGCTGCTGCTGCTGGCGGCGCTGGTGGCCGCCTACCACCTGGGACGCCACGAGGCCACGGAGTGACCGCCATGATCGATGCGATTCCCCTGGAACATGGCCTGGCAGTCGCCGCGCTGATCTTCTGCCTGGGACTGGTCGGCCTCATGGTGCGCCGCGACATCCTCTTCGTGCTGATGAGCCTGGAAATCATGATGAACGCCAGCGGCCTGGCCTTCGTGGTGGCCGGCAGCCGCTGGGCACAGCCCGACGGGCAGATCATGTTCATCCTGGTCATCAGTCTGGCCGCCGCCGAGGCGGCCATCGGCCTGGCCATCCTTCTGCAGCTGTATCGCCGCTTCGACACCCTCAACGTGGATGCCGCCAGCGAGATGCGCGGATGAAGCTGCTGCCCCTGACCTTCCTCTTTCCCCTGCTGGGTTACCTGCTGCTGGCCTTCTCCCGTGGACGCCTGCCGGACCGCCTGGCCGCCGTCATCGGGGTCGGCTCGGTGGGTCTGGCGGCGCTGGTCACGGCCTGGATTACCGCGCAGTTCGTCACCGCGCCACCGGCGGGCGGTTTCCACACGCAGCAGCTGTGGCAATGGCTGGACGTGGCTGGCCTGCAGGCCAGTGTCGGACTGCATCTGGACGGCCTGTCCCTGACCATGCTGGGCGTGGTCACCGGGGTCGGCTTCCTGATCCACCTGTTCGCCAGCTGGTACATGCGTGGCGAAGAGGGCTATTCGCGCTTCTTCGCCTACACCAACCTGTTCATCTTCAGCATGGTGCTGCTGGTGCTGGGCGATAACCTGCTGCTGCTGTACTTCGGCTGGGAGGGGGTCGGCCTGTGCTCCTACCTGCTGATCGGCTTCTATTACGGCGAGCGGGCCAACGGCAACGCGGCCCTCAAGGCCTTCATCGTCACCCGCGTCGGCGACGTGCTGATGGCCTTCGGCCTGTTCATCCTGTTCGTGCAGCTCGGCACCCTGAACATCCAGTCCCTGCTCACCCTGGCGCCCCAGCGGTTTGCCGAGGGTAACGTGTGGATCAGCCTCGCGGCGCTGGCGCTGCTCGGCGGCGCGGTCGGCAAGTCCGCGCAACTGCCGCTGCAGACCTGGCTGGCCGATGCCATGGCCGGCCCCACGCCGGTTTCCGCGCTGATCCACGCCGCCACCATGGTCACCGCCGGCGTCTACCTGATCGCCCGCACCCACGGCCTGTTCCTGCTGGCGCCGGAGGTGCTGCAGCTGGTCGGCCTTATCGGCGCCACGACCCTGCTGCTGGCCGGCTTCGCCGCCCTGGCGCAGACCGACATCAAGCGCATCCTGGCCTACTCGACCATGAGCCAGATCGGCTACATGTTCCTCGCCCTGGGCGTGGGCGCCTGGAGTGCGGCGATCTTCCACCTGATGACCCACGCCTTCTTCAAGGCCCTGCTGTTCCTCGCCGCCGGCGCGGTGATCAACGCCTGCCACCACGAACAGAACATCTTCCGCATGGGCGGGTTATGGCGCCGCCTGCCGCTGGCCTATGCCAGTTTCCTGGTGGGGGGCGCGGCGCTGGCGGCCCTACCGCTGCTCACCGCCGGCTTCTATTCCAAGGATGCGATTCTCTGGGAGGCCTTCGCCAGCGGTCATCAGGGGCTGCTGTACGCCGGCCTGGCCGGCGCCCTGCTGACCTCGCTGTACTGCTTCCGGCTGATCTTCATCGTCTTCCACGGCCCGCCACGCATCGAGGCCCATGCCGGACGCGGCCTGGCCCATGGCCTGCCGCTGATCGTGCTGATCCTGCTGTCCACCTTTCTCGGCGCCTGGATCAGCCCGCCGCTGGCCGATGTGTTGCCGCCGGGCGCCGGGCAGACCACGGACGAGGGGCGCATGACACTGGAAATCACCTCGGGGGCGATTGCCGTCTCCGGCATCCTGCTCGCCGCCGGGCTGTTCCTTGGCAAGCGCACGCGGGTCACGGCGCTCGCGCAGAGCTCGCCGGGGCGGCGGCTGCATGCCTGGTGGCGCGCCGCCTGGGGATTCGACTGGCTCTACGACAGGCTGTTCGTGCGGCCCTACCTGCTGCTGTGCCGGCTGCTGGGTCGCGATCCCATCGATCGCGGCATGGGCCTGCTGGCGACGCTGGCGCAGGCCGGGCACCGGGCCACCAGTCGGACCCAGACCGGCCAATTGCGCTGGTACGCGCTGTCCCTGGTGGGTGGAGCCGTGCTGCTGCTTGGCCTGGTCCTGATCTGAACGTGCGCAAGGATTCGACACCGTGATGCTTCCCTGGCTGATCCTGGTTCCCTTTCTCGGCGGTCTGCTCTGCTGGCTGGTCGAGCGCGTCAACCAGACGCTGCCGCGCTGGATCGCCCTGTTCGCCATGGGGCTGCTGCTGGCGCTGGGCCTGTGGCTGTGGCTGCAGGGCGATTACCGCCTGGCACCTTCGCCGGCCGATGCCGGAGTCTGGGTCATGGAATACCGACAGGTCTGGATCGCCCGACTGGGCATCAACCTGCACCTGGCGCTGGATGGACTCTCGTTGCTGATGGTGGTGCTGACCGGGCTGCTCGGGGTGCTGTCGGTGCTGTGTTCGTGGAACGAGATACAGCGGCATGTCGGCTTCTTCCACCTAAACCTGCTGTGGATCCTCGGCGGGGTGGTCGGCGTGTTCCTGGCCATGGACCTGTTCCTGTTCTTTTTCTTCTGGGAAATGATGCTGGTGCCGATGTACTTCCTCATCGCGCTGTGGGGGCACAGCGGCGACGGCAAGAAGACGCGGATCACCGCCGCGACCAAGTTCTTCATCTACACCCAGGCCAGCGGCCTGCTCATGCTGGCGGCCATTCTCGGCCTGGTGCTGGTGCATTACCTGAACAGCGGCGTGGTTACCTTCGACTACGCCCGGCTGCTGGAAACCGAACTCACGCCCGGCATCGAATACCTGCTGATGCTCGGCTTCTTCATCGCCTTCGCGGTGAAGTTCCCACTGGTGCCCTTCCACGCCTGGCTGCCCGACGCCCATGCCCAGGCGCCCACCGCCGGCTCGGTCGACCTGGCCGGCATTCTGCTCAAGACCGCCGCCTACGGCATGATCCGCTTCGCCTTGCCGCTGTTCCCCAACGCCTCGGCGGAGTTTGCGCCGATCGCCATGACGCTGGGGCTGATCGGCATCTTCTATGGCGCCCTGCTGTCCTTCGCGCAGACCGATATCAAGCGCCTGGTGGCCTACTCGAGCATTTCCCACATGGGCTTCGTGCTGATCGGTATCTATTCGGGCAGCGAGCTGGCACTGCAGGGCGCGGTGATCCTGATGCTCGCCCACGGCCTGTCCGCCGCCGCGCTGTTCATTCTCTGCGGTCAGCTGTACGAGCGTGTGCATACCCGCGACATGCGCCAGATGGGTGGCCTGTGGCGGCGCCTGCCCTGGCTGCCACCCCTGAGCCTGTTCTTCGCCGTGGCCTCGCTGGGATTGCCGGGCACCGGCAATTTCATCGGTGAGTTTCTGGTGCTGTTTGGTGCCTTCGCCGCCCATCCCGGGGTAGTGGTCATTGCCACCTTCGGCCTGGTGCTCTCCTCGGTCTACTCGCTGGCCATGGTTCACCGCGCCTACTTCGGGCCCGCCGGCTCCGCGCAGCCGCTGCCCGGTCTGAACGGGCGGGAGGTTGGCATGGTGCTGGCACTGGTCGTGCTGCTGGTGCTGCTGGGCATCTACCCGCAGCCGGCGCTCGACACCGCGCAGGCCAGCGTGCAAGGGGTCCGCCAATGGCTGGGCACGGCCATCACCCAACTCGCCTCGATCCGGTAGCCCGCATGGACCTGACGCTCGCCCACTTCATTGCCCTGCTGCCTTTGCTGGCGACCAGCGGTACCGCCATCGTGGTGATGCTGCTGATCGCCTGGAAACGCAACCACCGTGTTGTCTACATTGCCTCGGTGGCGGGCCTGTTGCTGGCGCTGCTCTCGATCCAGCCGGCCCTGGACGCCGCGCCCCTCGACGTGACGGCACTGCTGCGCATGGATGCGTTCGGCTACTTCTACACGGCGCTGCTGCTCGTCGCCACGCTGACCTGCGTCACCCTCGCCCATGCCTATCTGGGTCGCAAGCCGGGCGAAGGCGGCTTCCCCGGCAACCGCGAGGAGCTGTACCTGCTGATGCTGCTGTCCGCCTCCGGCGGCATCGTGCTGGTGACCAGCCAGCACTTGGCGGCGCTGTTCCTGGGTCTGGAACTGCTGTCGGTGCCGGTTTACGGCCTGGCGGCTTACGCCTTCTTCAATCGTCATTCCCTGGAAGCCGGCCTGAAGTACATGGTCCTGTCCGCCGCCGGCAGTGCCTTCCTGCTGTTCGGCATGGCGCTGCTGTATGCCGAGTCGGGCAGCCTGGACTTCGTCGGCATCGGCATCAGCCTGGGTACCGGCGAATTCGCCCCGCTGGTGCAGGCGGGCATGGTCATGCTGCTGGTCGGTCTGGGTTTCAAGCTTTCCCTGGTGCCCTTCCACTTGTGGACACCCGACGTCTACCAGGGTGCGCCAGCGCCGGTGGCCGCCTACCTGGCCACGGCCAGCAAGGTCGGCGTGTTCGTGGTGCTGGTGCGCCTCTACCAGCTGTCGCCTGCCACCTATGGTGGCTGGTTGGATAGCACGCTATCGCTGATCGCCATTGCCTCGATCCTGACCGGCAACCTGCTCGCCCTGCAGCAGAACAACCTCAAGCGCCTGCTGGGCTACTCCTCCATCGCCCACTTCGGCTACCTGCTGATCGCCCTGATTGCCAGCAGCGGTCTGGCCGGCGAGGCCATCGCCGTGTACCTGGTCACCTATGTGCTGACCACGCTCGGCGCCTTCGGGGTGGTGGCGCTGATGTCCAGCCCGTTCAAGGGCCGCGATGCGGATGCCCTGTTCGAATACCGCGGGCTGTTCTGGCGGCGGCCCTACCTGACCGCGGTGCTCACGGTGATGATGCTGTCCCTGGCCGGCATTCCGCTGACCGCCGGCTTCATCGGCAAGTTCTACATCCTGGCCTCGGGCGTGCAGGCGCGACTCTGGTGGCTGATCGGCGCACTGATCATCGGCAGCGCCATCGGCCTGTTCTACTACCTGCGGGTCATGGTCACGCTGTACCTGGTCGAGCCGGGCCTGATGCGCCGGGAGCCGCCGATCAATTGGCCACAGCGGGCCGGCGGCATCATGCTGCTGGCCATCGCCGCGCTCGCCTTTTTCCTGGGCGTCTATCCCCAGCCCCTGCTGCAACTGGCTCAGGCGGCCGGCCTGTGATCGTCGACGACAACTTCCTCCCGCTCGGTGAATAACCCCCAGGTGGACATGAACAGCGCGGCCACCAGGGGACCAATGACGAAACCGTTCAGTCCGAACAAGGCCAGGCCACCCAGCGTGGAAATCAGCACCATGTAATCGGGCATCTTGGTGTCCTTGCCGACCAGAATCGGGCGCAGGACGTTGTCCACCAGACCAATCACCCCAACCCCATACAGCGTCAGCAATACCCCCTGCCAGATCTGTCCGCTGAGCAGGTAATAGATGGCCACTGGCGTCCAGATCAACGCGGCTCCCACCGCCGGCAACAGCGAAAGGAAGGTCATCACCACGGCCCACAGCAGCACACTGGGAATTCCAAGGAACCAGAAGATCAACCCGCCCAGTGTCCCTTGGGTGATCGCCACCACCAGGTTGCCTTTCACGGTGGCCCGCACCACCTGGGTGAACTTGGTGAACAGCCGGTGCTTCTGTACATCGGCCAGCGGCAAGGCGTTGCGCACCCGGGCCACCATGCCGGAGCCATCACGGATGAGGAAAAACAGCAGATAGAGCATGACAGCCAGTCGCACCAGGAATTCGAAGGTGCTCTGCCCGAAACTGAACGCCCGTGTCGCGAGGAACTGGCTGCCCTGCATCAACAGGCCGGACAGTCGCTCACGCAGGTCCTGAAAATCGCCGATTCCCAAGCGGTTCAGCTGCTGCTGCAGAGACGGGGGGAGTCGCTCGCGAATCCACTCCAGGTAGGCGCCCAGATCCAGCTGGCCGCTTTCGATTCGCTGGTACAGGCTCGCCCCTTCCTGCACCAGCAAGGTGCCGATGATGCCGACCGGCAGCACGGCAACCAGCAACGTGGCACACAGCGTGATCGTTGCCGTCAGATTGGGTCGCCCGGGCATCCGACGCGTAAGCCGGCGCTGCAAAGGCGCAAAGATGATGGCCAGGATGACGGCCCAGAACACCGCGCCGTAGAACGGCAACAGTATCCAGAGGAAGGCGATGGAGACCAGCAGCAGCAAGGCCAGAAAGACCTTGTTCTCGAGTCGGTGATTGGCCATGGGTATCCCTGTCGAGGCGTCCCCTGGCTTAGGCATTGTCACTGACGGTAAGTGCGACCCGGAAAAAGCAAATGGAGCCCGAAGGCTCCATTTGGGGTAGATCAGGCGATGCTCAGAGAACCATAGCCGCCAACCAGCCGAAGGCCAGCAGCGGCAGGTTGTAATGCAGGAACGTGGGAACGACGGTGTCCCAGACATGGTTGTGCTGGCCATCGACGTTCAGGCCGGCGGTCGGGCCGAGGGTCGAATCGGAAGCAGGCGAGCCAGCGTCACCCAGCGCGCCGGCGGTACCGACCAGACTGACGATGGCCAGCGGGCTGAAGCCCAGCTCGATGCCCAGCGGGACGAAGATGGCCGCGATGATCGGCACGGTGGAAAACGAGGAACCAATGCCCATGGTGACCAGCAATCCCACCAGCAACATCAGCAGCGCACCCAGCGCCTTGCTGTTGCCGATCCAGGCCGCCGAGGTTTCCACCAACGCGCCGATTTGCCCGGTCTCGCGCATGACTTCGGCAAAACCGGCGGCAGCGATCATGATGAAACCGATCATGGCCATCATCTTCATGCCTTCGGTGAACAGGTCATCCGCCTCACGCCAACGCACGACACCAGAGACCGAGAAGATCACGAAACCGATCAGGGCACCGATGATCATCGAGTCCAGCCAAAGCTGGATAACGAACGCTGCGGCTACGGCGGCCACGGCCACCAGCATGCTCCTGGGACTGTAACGGACAGCTACCCGCTCAGCCTGCTCGATCCGGCCCATGTCGTAGCTGCGCGCCTTGCGGTAACTGAACAGGGCGACAACAAGGCCAGTCAGCATGCCAAGGGCCGGAATCAGCATGGCCTGGGTGACCTGGATACCGCTGGTATCCACCCCGGCGCGCGCCACGTTGGCCAACAGAATGTCATTCAGGAAGATGCTGCCGAATCCCACCGGCAGAAACATGTAAGGGGTCACCAAGCCGAAGGTGAGCACGCAGGCGATCAGGCGACGGTCGATCTTGAGCTGGCTGAGCACATACAGCAGAGGCGGCACCAACAGCGGTATGAAGGCTATGTGAATGGGCAGGATGTTCTGGGAAGAAACCGCCACACTCATGAGCAACCCGATCATGGCCCACTTGAGCAGTCCGGTACCCCGACTGGCCTGTTGGCCAACCAGGCTCAGCGCCTTGTCGGCCAAGGCGTGGGCTAGGCCGGACTTGGCGATGGCCACCGCGAAGGCACCGAGCAAGGCGTAGGAAAGTGCAACGGTCGCTCCGCCGCCCAGCCCCTTGTTGAATGCAGACAGCGAACCCTCGAGTCCGAGGCCGCCCAGCAGGCCACCCGCCAGCGCACCGACAATCAGGGCAATCACCACATGTACGCGGCACAGGCTGAGGATCAGCATGAGGCCTACGGCTACGACTACAGCATTCATAATAACTCTCTGGGGATTACGCGCGAAAAAACGCGCATTTTCCGCATCTTCACCCGCAAAATCCAGCGCCACGCCACTCCGCCTGTCCCTTGCGGCAAGCATCCGTATAATGCGCTCGCCGCTGATAGAAGGACGTCCCGTGAGCAGTATCCATATTCCCCATCCAGCCCTGGAAATACGGGCCGGCTCCGTTGCCCTGGCACATATCCGCGAGCGCGGCCTGCGCCCCGAGGACATCGCCATCCTTTCCGGAGCGGCTGGCGGACCGAAAGCCCTCGGCATTCAGGGTCTGGATCTGGCGCTGTTTGGTGAATGGCTGCCGCGCGCCCCGCGCGTACGCACACTGATCGGATCATCCATCGGCTCATGGCGCTTCGCCAGCGCCTGCCTGCCTGATCCGATAGCAAGTCTGCGCCGCCTCGGCGAGCTGTATACCGGCCTGCGCTTCGAGCGTAAGGCGAGCATCGCCGAGGTGACCCGCAGTTGCCGAGAGATGCTCGAAGCCCTGTTGCAGGATCAGGACGAGGCGATTCTCGGTAATGCACATTATCGCCTCAATGTGATGGTGGTGCGCAGCCAGGGGCTGCTGACGGGGGAGCGACGGTTGCAGATGGCTCTCGGCCTGTCCTCGGTGATTGCCAGCAATCTGCTGGGTCGACGGCGTCTGGCGGCCCATTTCGAGCGCATCGTTATGCACGACCCCCGCCAGACGCCTCCGCTGGGGGAACTGAGCGACTTTCCATCGCGCTGCATTCCCATGGATCGGCTCAATCTACGCGCCGCCTTGCTGGCTTCCGGCTCTATTCCTCTGGTCATGGAAGGCATTCGCGACATTCCTGGAGCAGGACCGGGGACCTATCGTGACGGCGGCCTACTGGACTACCACCTCGACCTGCCGTATCAGGAGCCGGGACTCGTCCTCTACCCGCATTTCACCAACCGCGTCATTCCCGGCTGGTTCGACAAAGGCATGCCCTGGCGCAAAGCCGACAGCCAAAGGCTCGCTGGCGTGGTGCTGCTGTCTCCGTCCCCCGAATATCTGGCGCGATTACCACATGGCAAACTGCCGGACCGAACCGATTTCAAACGCTATGTTGGTAATGACGAAGGACGCGCTCGCTATTGGCGCCAGGCCATGGCGGAAAGCCAACGCTTGGGTGATGAATTCCTTGAACTCGTGGAAAAAGGGGCATTGTTGGAGCGTCTGAAGCCGCTCTGATCAAGCTGAACTGTGGCTGGCGTAGCAGGCACAGTTCGCTTTTTTCGAGCAGGAAAGACAAAACCCCAACCCGCGTTAGCGGATTGGGGTTTTGGTTTTAGGTGCTTGACGATGACCTACTCTCACATGGGGAAACCCCACACTACCATCGGCGATGCATCGTTTCACTGCTGAGTTCGGGATGGGATCAGGTGGTTCCAACGCTCTATGGTCGTCAAGCAATTCGGTAGGGGTTTCGCCTAG
>NZ_DATJCS010000020.1:0-77277 GCF_035497915.1 Pseudomonas sp. | reverse complement strand
GAGCACGTAGCGGCCGGCGGGGTCGATATCGCTGGCGGCGTTGGCTGCCAGGGACAGAACCAGCAGCAAACAGCCCAGCAGACGCTTACCAGGAGCCATAGGGAATTCCGTGCTTTTCGATGTAGGCCTTGGCGGCGGGCTTCAACGGTCGGTGCTTGCCTCCTGAACGCCCTCCATACGGCCCCAGCGGTTCGATTTCGGCTTGCGCGCGCAGGACCTCGGTCCCGAAAAAGCAAGGGCCGGTAATCCAGAGTTTTACGATGCCGCCAGGCGCCAGGCCGATGGTAATGGCGTTGCGGTATTCGTTACCCCAGCCCGAGATGGGACAATTGACATATTCAGGTGTGATCATCAGGTCACGCGCCTTCGCAGGAATATCGAGAGTCACGCGATAGGTTTGTGGCTCGACCAAGGACTGCCAGCGGATATGGATACGCGCTGGTAAATCCAACTGACTGAGGTGACGCCCAGCGCCGAGTCCAACGGATTCCGGCCACCCCGCCGGCTGCCCCGTGCCATTCTCGGGTTGCCAGATTGAAACGCTCCCCGCCACAGCTTCTCGGGAAGTAATGCCACGCACATCGGTGATGTCGGTGGTTTCCACCCAAACGTCCATGTAATCGGGTGCGAAGTAGCCCAGGTACCAAACGTCAAAGGGCAGTTCAGGCTGACGCAGGTAGCAGGCCTGGTACTTGCCCATGTCGCGCAGCAGGCAGGCGCCATCGAGGGTTAGGCGGGTGTCATTAATCAACTCGGCGATTTCGGGATGGCCCTGAGCGCCCTGCAAGATAAGGGTCTCGCCCTGCCGCTGCCAGCGACCCTGCACCCTCCCCTCGACGTTGCCGTAGGCCATGGTGGCCGCAAACGTGCCGTCGCTTCGGATAAGCAGCGCTGAGTCCATTTCTCGCACACCGTTGAGCACGTAGCGGCCGGCAGGGTCGGCTTCGTTTGCCCCGCTTGCCAGAGATAGCGCGGTCAGAAATATGAGCAAGAGGAATTTCATGGCAGGAACACGCCCTCGGCCTTATTTGCGTGAATGGCGCGCTTGTTGTCCTTGGCGGGGCGATTGACGAAGTGGGCCGTCATGGCGCCGCTCTCCCCTGGGTAGATATTCCAGTGCGCAGACTGGTGCAGGTAGTGCGCCTTGAGCACGGTGAGTTCTTCAGGCGAGAGGTCCAGAGCGGACTGACCGCGGGCAAAGGCCAACAGTTTGTCAGCAATTAACGTTAGAGACGCCGGGATGGCGTACTGGGGATCAGCTTCATCCAAGGCCTTAAAAGGCGTCCCAGCATCCCGAGCCAGTGCATGCATGAGGCGTAACGTGATGCGCCCGTATTCTCCACGCACCCGCCGTTCCAGCTTGATCTGGGCATAAACGGCTTTGGAGGGGCGGGCCTCGCGTAGGTTGGACAGAACCTCCCAGCAGTCGATATACAGGCGGCCTTCCGGCTGCCAGGGATCGAGCAAGTCCTTCTGCTGCCATTCCGCAAGAGCCTGTTCGGCGCGCCGCCAGGCCAGGCTTTCTTCCTTGCGCAGTCGCTCATCAACGATGTCGATGAAGGGGCGAGTCAAAAACAAATGCTCATCCGCCACATCCGGATAACTGCCACCGATATCGCCGTGGGCGCCGGGGATAACGATTTCCTTGAAACCGGGTCGGGTACTGTTGAGCGAGAAGTTATGGCGATATTCATCGCCGGCCACCAGATGGATAACCTTGGGCGCGCTGTCCGGGGCCAGGTGAAGCTTGAGATCACCGTTGTGGCCGTCATGCACATCCCAGCCATCACTGAAGGTGCCGATGGCGGCCACGGTATCGAACAGGCCAATCAGATTGACACGCAATCCATGGCCAAACCGCCAGTCAAAATCGGCTAGCAGAGATCCCTGACCACGCAAGGTTTGCGCTAGCTGCGAGTTTCGGCCTCTGCGTAGATCGCTCACAAGATGCCGGGCCGCCGCAGCACCACGACTAAAGCCAAAGATATCAATTGCAATATATTTGATCTGCTTATTCGGATTTTGAGTAATCAACTCTTCAGCAATGTTAGAAAGTTGAACGACGCCATTGCTGACCTTCTCAAGAACACCGGTTTCTCCTCTACCAAGCGCCATGTCTGGAAACAGTTTATCCGCCTCTCCGGACTGAGTCCCTACGCCACCTACATAGATAGGGATGCACGCTTCAGAAGTCTGCTCACCCATGGACTCTGGGCTATCGTCGCGGTACAGCTCATACAACTTGGCAATATTGGTCTTCTGCCTCCCATAACTACTCATCGGATCCATCTGATGAGGCAAGCAATGGTCGAGCAGATTCTGTGCGTCCTGCGAATCAAGCCCCAACTGGCTGGCCCGGCACTGATTGCCGCGCGCGATATTGTCGGCATTGTCCCCGGTCCCGTCGAAGAAGAAACCGACACGCAGGGTAATGGCCTGGCGGCTCTCGGCGATCAGCTCTTCCTCCTCTTCTTCCTCCTCGAACGGGGCTTCCTCCAGTGCGGCATCCTGGTCGAAGCTCTCGGACTGACTGCTGGCCAGCCTGCTTTCGGCGGTACGCAGTGCCTGCGCGGCGGCAGGGGTGGATGTTGCTGCTGCGCCAGCGCTCGCATCTGAGGTGGAGGCAGTGCTGACGGAGGAGGATGCAGCACCGGCCGCACTGTTGCCGATGATTACCGTGCCGGAGCCGCCGATGACCACGTTGCCGTGGCTACCCAAACTGCCCTGCACGACGGCGGGCTGGCCATTGATCAACACATTCGGAATGACATTGCCGTTCAAGGCGGCGCCGCAAGCAGTGGTGTCGCCCATACGCGCGGCGGGCAGACCGTCGATGAGGACGTCTGGCGAGCCGGTGGCGATGGGGCTGTTGCCGTGCCCCGGAAGTGGGCAGAGGGTGGCATCGCCCTGGCGGGCGGCGGGTTTTCCTGACATGACACACTTCCTTGTGGATCCCGTTGGGCTCTATGGGATCGGCGACGATTATTCGGTTTGAATTAGTTCTTCAAACCCTGTGATCCGTTATAGTTGTGCAACTTTCTGCACAATTAACTGCAGGCAATATTCGCAAAAAATACTGTAGCGAAGAACTTGCTTTGTCAATGCAACACCAGGACCGGGATCAGGAAGTTGTGAATCTGGCGTTTTTATCCCGCAAGGCGAAACGAACGCTTGATTCGGCCAATTGACAGTCGGTTCTGCCCATCAGCATCGAGAACGCAATTCAATTGCGTGGCTCGCAAAAAAGGCCCGTCGACTCCGGGAGCCGACGGGCAAAGAGGATGTACTCAGGGTTAACGCAGGGATCAGTGGCTGGCGGCGACGCTGTCCGCCTGGTTGGACGCCGCGGCGGCCTCGATCAGTTCCTTGCCGATCTCGGCCTCGAACTTCTTCCACACCGGCTTCATGGCCTCGCGCCATTCGTTACGCTCTTGCGCGGTCAATTCGATGATCTGGCTGGTGCCGGCCTTGACGATGGCCTCGCGAGCCTCGCGATTGAGGTCGTCGGCCTGGCGGTTCACTTCCTTGGTCACATCCTTCATCACGCCCTGCAGCTCGGCGCGAATGTTCTCCGGCAGGCCGTTCCAGAATTTCGTGTTGGTGATGACCATGTAGTCGATGGCGCCGTGGTCGGACGCGGTGAAGTACGGCTGCACCTCATGCACCTTCTGGCTGAAGTAGTTCGACCAGGTGTTCTCGGTGCCGTTGACCACACCGGTCTGCAGGCCCTGGTACACCTCGGCAAAGCTCATCTTGCGCGGGTTGGCGCGAATGACCTTGAACTGCTCGTCCAGCACGTTGGAGGCCTGCACGCGGAACTTCAGGCCGCGCGCGTCCTTGGGCAGGCGCATCGGCTTGTTGGCCGACAGCTGCTTCATGCCGTTGTGCCAGTAGGCCAGGCCGGTGATGCCCTTGCCTTCCATGCTGCGCAGCAGCGACTGGCCGGCGTCGCTGGCCTGGAAGCGGTCCACGGCGTGGATGTCGTCGAAGATGAACGGCAGATCGAAGATCTGGATGGCCTTGGCGTAGGGCTCGAACTTGGCCAGCGAGGGCGCCAGCATGTGCACGTCGCCGAGCAGCAGGGCTTCCATTTCCTTGCCGTCGCCATACAGCGAGGAGTTCGGGTACACCTCGACCTTGACCTGGCCCGGCAGGCGCTCTTCGGCATAGCGCTTGAACAGCAGGGCGCCCTGCCCCTTGGGCGTGCTGTCCGCCACCACGTGGGCGAACTTGATGACGATGGGGTCCGCCGCCTGCACGAGACCGGCGAAGGACAGGGACACGGCGCAGGCAAGCGCTTTGAAAGTGAAGTTGCGCATGGGGTCTTACCTCTTTGTTTTTGTATGTGTGGTTGGCCTTTCAAGGCCGCTTTCCCTCCCTGGCGGTCGTTGCACTCCTCTGAAGTGAAGGGATTTGGCACGGGCAGCGGTGGGCGGCCCATGCGGGAACTGTTCAGTGCTGCCCGGCACGCTCCAGCAGGCGGCGGGCGCGACCGATCACCGGCATGTCCACCATCTGGCCGTCGACCACGAACACCGCCTCGCCCTGGGCGAAACCGGCGATGACACGACGCGCCCAATCCAGCTCCGCTTCGCTGGGCATCAGGGTGGCGTGCACCACGTCCACCTGCTTCGGGTGGATGCACAGTCGGCCGCCGAAGCCCATGTCGCGGATGTCGGCGGTGTGGCGGGCCAGGCCGTCAGCGTCCTGGAAGTCGGGGAACACGCTGTCCAGCGGCGCGGCCAGGTCGGCCAGCCGCGACTGCAGCAGGATGGCGTAGCGGGCCTGGTCGAGGATGCGTTCGGCCGCGGCAGTGCCGCTGGCCAGGCCCAGATCCAGACCCAGGTCCAGCGCACCGAAGCTCAGCCGCTCGACGCCCTTGGCGCGGGCGATCTCCTCCAGGCGCTGCAGGCCCAGCGCGCTTTCGATGATCGGCCACACCGGCTTGCCGCATTCGGCCGTGCGCTCCACCTGCCGGGCGCTCTCGGCCTTGGGCAGCAACACACCGACCACGCCGGCATAGCGGCGGCAGACAGCCAGGTCCTCCAGATGCTGGGCATGCAGGGCACCGTTGATCCGCACATACAGCCGCACCTCGGGGTTGTCGCGCAGGTAGCGCTCCAGGTTGTCGCGGGCCTCGACCTTCAGGGTTTCGGCCACGGCGTCCTCGAGGTCGACGACGACCACGTCGGCGCCGGTGGCCAGGGCCTTGGCGATGCGTTCCGGGCGGGTGGCCGGCACGAACAGGGCGGAGCGAACGATGCTGCTCATGAAGAGTGTCCTTCTTGGAATGGGGTCAGACGGCGCCCTGCTGGCGCAGGCGCTGGATATCGCCCTCGGCGTAACCCAGCTCGCCCAGCAGGCGCTCGGTATGCTCGCCGAGCGCGGGCACCGGGTCCATGCGCGGTTGGAATGAGGCGTTGCGACCCGGCGGCAGCAGCGCCGGCAGTTCGCCCGAGGGGCTGCCCACCGTGGTCCAGCGCTCGCGGGCCTTGAGCTGCGGGTGCGCCCACACGCCGGCCATGTCGTTGACGTGGGCGTTGGCGATCGGCGCGGCATCCAGGCGCGCGATCACCTCGTCGGCGGTCAGGGTGCTGAACACCTCGACGATGATGGCGCGCAGCTCGGCGCGGTTTTCCGAGCGCTTGAAGTTGGCGGAGAAGCGCGGGTCCCGGGCCAGTTCCGGCGCGAGCAGCACCTTCTCGCAGAAGGCCACCCACTCGCGCTCGTTCTGCAGGCCCAGCATCACGGTCTTGCCGTCGCCGGCCGGGAACGGGCCATACGGGTAAATGGTGGCATGGGCGGCGCCGGCACGCGGCGGCGGAGTGGCGCCCTGGTAGGCGTAGTACAGCGGGTAGCCCATCCATTCCACCAGGCTTTCCAGCATCGACACGTCCACGCGGCTGCCCTTGCCGGTCTTGTCGCGCAGCATCAGCGCCGAGAGCACGCCGGTGTAGGCGTACATGCCGGCGGCGATGTCGGCGATGGAGCAACCGGCCTTGGCCATCTCGTCCTCGCCGGGCCCGCCGGTGACGGACAGGAAGCCGCCTTCGGACTGGATCAGCAGGTCGTAGGCCTTCTTCTGCTCGTAGGGGCCGCCCTCGCCATAGCCGGAGATGTCGCAGACGATCAGGCGCGGGTAGCACTCATGCAGCACCTCGAAGGACAGGCCCATGCGCGCGGCGGCGCCCGGCGCCAGGTTCTGCACCAGCACGTCGGCCTGGCTCAGCAACTGGTCGAGCACCTGCATCGCCTCGTCCTGCTTGAGGTCCAGGGTCAGGCTTTCCTTGGAGCGGTTGGTCCACACGAAGTGGGAGGCCAGGCCGTCGACGCGCTCGTCATAGCCCCGGGCGAAGTCGCCCGAGCCGGGGCGCTCGATCTTGATCACCCGCGCGCCGAGGTCAGCCAACTGACGGGTGCAGAACGGCGCGGCGATGGCGTGCTCCAGGCTGATGACGGTGATGCCGTCCAGCGGACGGACGCTGTTGTTCGGTGTGCTCATATCCGGTTGTTCCTGCAAATTCGGTTCAGTCCGTAGGGTGGAAAACGGCGTAGCCTTTTCCACACGTTTCAAATTCATGCGCTCGGCATTCGGTGGAAAAGACCTGGGGTCGTTTTCCACCCTACGGAAACGCTCTGGCCATCAGGCCAGGCCGCCCAGGTCGTAGGTGTCACGCAGGCGCCAGACGCGGTCGATCAGCACGCCGGCCTCGGCGGCGCTGCGCGCGCCGGAGAAGGCCACCAGGCGGCGGAACTTGTCTTCCAGCTCGGCGCGGCTCAGGGTGTTGCCCGGATCGCCCTTGGGATCGTCCACGGCGGCAGTCAGGGTGCGGCCATCGACGGTCACCACCTCGACGCGGCCCAGCCAGCGCTGCGGGTACGCGCCATCCACTTCCGGGTCCAGCCGCATGCTGACCTTGTCGCGGAACTGGCCGACGCGGGGGTCGGTCAGCGCGTGGGTGTGGAATTCGGTCAGGCCGGCCTTGCCGTACAGGGCGATCAGGCCCAGCACGGTGCCCATGGAGAACTTGGCCTGGTGCACGGTCTGCGGCACCACCACACGACCCAGCACATCGATGGCGCCCTGGTGCACGCGGGTGGTCACCCGGGCGATCTCGTCGGCAGTCAGGTTCTCGCGCTGCATCAGCGCCAGCAGCGCGTCGGCGGCCGGATGGGTGTGCCGGCAGGAGGCGTGGAACTTGAAGCTGGTCTCGGCCAGCGCCCAGCGCTCGCCCAGGCGGTCGGACAGCCAGCGCGGATCGGCGTCCGTGGACATGCCGGCGGCCATGCCCTGCTCGCCTTCCAGGATGTTGCGCGCCCCGCTCAGCCCGTCGGCGGTCAGGTAGGCGGCCAGCAGACCGTCGGCGGCGGCCTTGGCGGTGTGCAGCTGCTTGGAGTCGGCGGCGTCGCGCAGGAATTCCCACAGGCCGGCGGCCTGGGTGCCCGCGCTGCCCAGCAGGTTGATGAACTGTTCCTTGTCGAAGCCCATCAGCTTGCCGACCGCCACGGCGGCGGCCAGAGTGCCGACGGTCGCGGTGGTGTGGAAGATGCGGTAGTGGGAGCGGCCGAGGAATTCGCCGATGCGAATACCCGCCTCGTAGCCGGCCAGCGAGGCCAGCAGCAGCTCGCGACCGGACTTGCCGAGATCCTGCGCGGCGGCCAGCGCGGCCGGGAACACCACGGTGGCCGGGTGCAGCACAGAGCTGTTGTGCAGGTCGTCCTGCTCCACCAGGTGCGAGCTGGCGCCGTTGACCAGCGCGGCGAAGTAGGCCGAGCTGGAGCGGCGGCTGACCAGGATGCGCGCACGCCCTTCGGCCGGGCCCATCTGCTCGGCGTAGCGCTCGAACAGCGGAATCGGGTGCGCGCCCTGGCTGGCCAGCGCCGAACCCAGCCAGTCGAGGAACAGGTCTTCGGTGCGATCGAGAACCGCGGCCGGCACCTGCTCGTAGCGCAGGTCGGCAAGGAACGCGGCAAGGGCTTGGGTGTACTGGCTCATTCGGCCATCTCCAGATAATTCGAGAGTTCGATGAGGTTCAGGTCGGGGTCGAGCAGGTAGACGGAGCGGATCGGCCCCTGGGCGCCGGTGCGCATCACCGGCCCCATGAGCATCTCGACGCCGTTGACCTGCAGCTGGGCGATGACCTGCTCCAGTGGCTCGGCGACGACGAAGCAGAGGTCCGCCGAACCCGGCGTCGGCCGATGGGCGTGCGGCTCGAATTCCGCGCCGGCCTGGTGCAGGTTGATCTTCTGCTCGCCGAAGGCCAGCGCCTTGCGGCCCTCGCCGAACACCACCGGCTGCATGCCCAGCACGCGGGTGTAGAAATCGACGCTGCGCTCGATGCTCTGCACCGTGAGTACCAGATGGTCGAGATGGCTGATCTGCATAACGTCTCTCCGTGGTCAGGCGCCGTTCCGGCGCGGTGGTGGCCAACGCGTTGCGTTGACCGCCCTGCCGTCATTCGTAGGGTGGGAAACGACCGCCAGGTCTTTTCCACCGTTTCCCTGCACCGGCTCCGTCTGGTGGAAAAGGCTGCGCCGTTTTCCACCCTACGGGTTGGTCAGAACGAGCGCGGCAGCTCGAGGAGGTGCTCGGCCACGTACGAAAGAATCAGGTTGGTGGAGATCGGCGCCACCTGGTAGAGACGGGTCTCGCGGAACTTGCGCTCGACGTCGTACTCGTTGGCGAAACCGAAACCACCGTGGGTCTGCAGGCAGGCGTTGGCCGCTTCCCAGGACGCCTTGGCGGCCAGGTACTTGGCCATGTTGGCCGCGGCACCGGCATTGCGGCCGGCGTCGTACTCCTCGCAGGCGCGCCAGCGCATCAGGTCGGCCGCTTCCAGCTCGATGTGCGCCTCGGCGATCGGGAATTGCACACCCTGGTTCTGGCCGATCGGGCGACCGAACACCACGCGATCACGGGCGTACTGGGCGGACTTCTCGGTGAACCAGCGGCCGTCACCGATGCACTCGGCGGCGATCAGGGTGCGCTCGGCGTTCAGGCCGTCGAGGATGTAGCGGAAGCCCTTGCCCTCTTCGCCGATCAGGCTGCTGGCGGGGATTTCCAGGTTGTCGAAGAACAGCTCGTTGGTCTCGTGGTTGACCATGTTGGCGATCGGCTGCACGGTCAGGCCGTTGCCGATGGCCTCGCGCAGGTCGACCAGGAAGATCGACATGCCGTCGGCCTTCTTCTTCACCTCGGCCAGCGGCGTGGTGCGCGCCAGCAGGATCATCAGGTCGGAGTGCTGGATACGCGAGATCCACACCTTCTGGCCGTTGATGACGTACTTGTCGCCCTGGCGCACCGCGGTGGTCTTGATCTTGGTGGTGTCAGTGCCGGTGGTCGGCTCGGTCACGCCCATGGACTGCAGGCGCAGCTCGCCGCTGGCCAGCTTGGGCAGGTAGTAGCGCTTCTGCTCCTCGCTGCCGTTACGCAGCAGGGTGAACATGTTGTACATCTGGCCGTGGATGGTGCCGGAGTTGCCGCCGCAGCGGTTGACCTCCTCCAGGATGATGGAGGCTTCCGCCAGGCCCAGGCCCGAGCCGCCGTACGCTTCCGGGATCATCGCCGACAGCCAGCCGGCTTCGGTCATCGCGGTGACGAATGCTTCCGGGAAGCCCTTTTCCTCGTCGATCTTGCGCCAGTATTCGGCGGGAAACTCGGCGCACAGCGCGCGCACGCCTTCACGGATGGCGTTGTATTCGTCATTCAGGTACGGGTTCATTGCGGTTCCTCGATGTTCTTCTTGTTACGTGGCGTGCCGTGGGGTGGTCGGCGTTGTTCCGGCCACCGTGCCGACCTATCCACCTTGCCGATCGGTTCGGCAGGCGTAGGGTGGATGTCGCTTTGCACATCCACCGAAACTCCGCTCGGTGGATCGATACAGCGTGATCCACCCTGCGGTGCCGCTGGTCATTCGAATTCCACTTCGGCCTTCTGGGCGATGCCGTCGGCGTTGCCGGCCCACAGCTCGGCCTTGCCGGGGGCGACGATGCGCCCACCCACCTCGAACGCTTGCGGCGCGATCAGCGGGCGCACGCCGCGATAGGCGAAGCGGCGCAGGCGCGCCTGCGGGTTGGCGCGGCAGAAGGCACGCAGGTTCAGGGTGGCGATCAGCGGGCCGTGCACCACCAGGCCCGGATAGCCTTCGCTGCCGGTCACGTAGGGCCAGTCGTAGTGGATGCGATGGCCGTTGAAGGTCACGGCGGAATAGCGGAACAGCAGGGTCGAGCTGGGGGTGATGGACTCGTGCCAGTCGCCGGTGGGCAGTTCATCGCCACTGCCCAGCTTCGGCGGAGTCGGCTCGCGATAGACGATGTCCTGTTCCTCGCGGATCGCCAGGCTGCCGTCCTGCAGGTAGTCGTGCTGCACGGTGACGAACAGCAGCGAACCGGTGCGGCCGTGCTTTTCCTCGATGTGCTTGATGGTCGAGACCTTCTCGGCCTCGGCGCCGGCCTTGAGCGGCTCGAAGAATTCCACCCGGCCACCCGCCCACATGCGGTTGCGGTTGTCCGCCGGCGGCAGGAAGCCGCCACGCGCCGGATGGCCATCGGCGCCCAGGCCGGTTTCGAACAGCGGTTCCTGGAAGAAGCACCACTGCCACAGCGGCGGCAGGGGCTGGCCATTGGCGGGGGTCGGCTCGCCCAGGGTGGCGGCGATACGCTTGAGGAGGTTGTGACTCAGCTGGTCCTGGGCTTCTTCGGTGCGCCCGATCCAGGCAGTCAGTGCGGCGTCGGTCATGGCTGGCATCCCGCGTGGTGTCTTGTGGTTGTGGCCGCAGGATGCATTCGGGCCCGGCGTTTCGTGAATCCCGATTTACAACCACCGGCATTCGGATATTCTGAACGCCGTTTCCGCGAGACGGTCCCACCTACCGCTGTTGTCCGGAGGACATCCATGCACTTCGATCTGGCCGACCTGCGCCTGTTCATCCACATCGCCGAATCGCCGAGCCTGACCCAGGGCGCGCGCCGCGCGCACCTGTCGCCGGCCGCTGCGAGCGCGCGCATCAAGGCCCTGGAGGGCCAGCTCGACAGCCGTCTGCTGTACCGCGACAGCCGCGGCGTGGAGCTGACACCCGCCGGCCACAAGCTGCTGCAGCACGCGCGGCTGATCATGCGCCAGGTGGATTACCTGAAAAGCGAATTCACCGCCTACGGCGCCGACCACGCCGGGCACATCCGCATCTTCGCCAACACCACGGCGGTCACCGAGTTCCTCCCCGAGGTACTGGCCGGCTTCCTGGCCGAGCGTCCGGGCGTCACCGTGGACCTGCAGGAACGCCTGAGCCGCGACATCGTGCGCGGCGTGCTGGACGGCACCACGGACCTGGGCATCATCGCCGGTCCGCTGGAGGTCAGCGGCCTGCAGGCCATCCACTTCAGCACCGACCGCCTGGTGCTGGCCGTGCCCGAAGGCCACCCGCTGGCCGGCGAACAGGCGGTGACCCTCGCCCAGACCCTGGCCTACCCGCACATCAGCCTGCACGAAGGCAGCACCCTGCTGACCTTCCTGCGCGACGAGGTGGAAAAGCTCGGCCAGAAACTCGCGCTGCGCATCCAGGTCTCCAGCTTCGAAGCCAGCTGCCGGATGATCGAGGCGGGCGTGGGCATCGGCATCATCCCCGAGTCCGCCGCGCAGCGGCACAGCCGCACCATGCGCCTGGCCACCGTGCAGCTCGACGAACCCTGGGCGGTGCGCGAGCGACGCATCCTGGTACGCGAACTCGATGCCCTGCCCGGCATCCTGCTGGCGCTGATCGAGCGCCTCACCGGCCGGCCGATTGCCCAGGAGGGCTGAGATATGCAGCGCGGCACGTTCCTGCTGTTGCTCACGGTACTGCTCGGCGGCTGCGCGGCGCCCCTGAAACAGCTGGGCGAGGAGGCGCAACTGACCAGCCGCGACGTACAGGTGCTGGCCACCACTCCCTTCCCGCTGCAGGCGGTGCTGCCGCGGCGCATCGAAGGCGGCAGCCTGCGCGTGTACCTGGAAGGCGACGGTTACGCCTGGGCCACGCCCACTCAGCCGAGCCTGGACCCCACGCCCCGCGACCTGCTGGTGGCGCGCTTGGCCACCCTCGACCCGCAGGGCGCCGTGTACCTGGCGCGACCCTGCCAGTTCGTCAGCGATGCGGACTGCAAGCCCCTGCTATGGACCGACCAGCGCTTCAGCCGTCCGGTGATCGACAGCCTGCACAGTGCTCTCGAGCAACTGAAGCAGCGCTACGGCGTGCACCGCCTGGAGCTGGTGGGCTATTCCGGCGGCGGCGCGCTGGCGCTGCTGCTGGCCGCCGAACGCACGGACGTGGCCGCCGTGCAGACCCTGGCCGGCAACCTGCACCCGCAGGCCTGGATCACCCATCACCGTCTCTCGCCATTGACCGGCTCGCTGGAACCGCTGACCTATGCCGAACGCCTGCGCCAGATTCCCCAGCGGCACCTCACCGGCCAGCGCGACAAGGTGGTGCCGCCACTGCTCGCCCGCGCCTACGCCGAGCAGCTCGGCCCGGCCGGCTGCCTGGAGATCCGGACTGTGGATGCCACGCACAGCGAGGGCTGGGAAACGGCATGGGCCAGCTTCCGGCAACGGCCGCTGGCCTGCGCGCCGGCTCAGAAACCGTAGGACAGGGTCACCGAGCCGAACTGGTCATGACCGTCCTGACCGTGGAACTCATGGGTACGCCAGACGCTGACGAACGTCAGTTGCCAGCGGCTCCAGGTCAGCGCCAGGCCGGCCTTCAGGTCTCCCACCCACTCTTCACGGTCCACCGAATGGCTGGACTTGAAGGTGTTGCCGTCGAGCAACAGGTTGTAAGCCATGTAACGCCCTTCCACGCCGATGAAGCCGTACCAGGCGAAGTGACCGAGCGGCGTGAAGTACTGACTGCCGCTCTGCGCCGGGGTCACCGACGGAATGCCCAGGCTGCGCTCCAGATGCCGGCCGAAACGCAGCACGCCGCCGGCCGCGGCATAGGTGTACAGATTGCCCAGCGCCAGGCCGGCGGTGGGCGCGTACTCCAGCTCCAGGCCCGGCAGCCGGCCCCGGCGCCACCACTGCTGCCCGTAGGCCAGGTTGAGGAAGGGTTCGTTGCGCAGCTGGTGCTTCCAGCCACGCGGCTCGGTGGCGTTGATGTGCTTGTGGATCCAGTGCTGCAGCTTGCCGACCCCGGTACCCGGCCCCACCAGACCGGTGTCCAGGTGCAGTTCGCGGGTCAAGCGCCAGCGCGCTTCGTCGCGGTCGCCATACATCGACACGCCGAGGAACAGCAGACCCGCATAGGGCCGGTCGTCCTCGATCAGCGCGCGATTGCGCAGATCCTCCGGGGTGTAGCCCTGCATGCCGAAGCGGTAGGCCAGGGTCTGCACCTCGTCACCCCTCCAGCCCGGCAGGGCGTCGGCCAGCCCCCGCGCCCAATGCCCGTTGGCGGGCTCGAAGGACCAGAACAGCTCCAGTCCTCCGCTGTAGTGACCGTCATCGTTCTCGTAGGACAGGAGGTCGTTCTCGACCTTGATGGACAGCGAATCAGCCAGCAGCGGCACCGGCAACCCCGCCAGCAATAGCAATCCCAGTCGCAGCGATTTACGACAATCCATCTCATCGCTCCCGCAGTGTCCCAACGTGCGTTAGAGACATGCGGGAGCACAACGTTCCTCGCTGCGCTTAGACGCGGAAGCGGCTCAGCAGCGCGTCCAGGCGCTCGGACAGCTGGTTGAGCGCCTGGCTGGTGCCGGCGGCCTTTTCCGCCTCGCTGGCATTGTCCTGGGCCAGGCTGGCGGTCTGCGTCACGTTGCCGTTGATCTCGTCGACCACATGGGACTGCTCCAGGGTGGCGCTGGCGATCGAGGCGGCCAGGCCGCTGATGCTGCGCAGCGAGTCGACGATCTGGCGCAGGCTGGCACCGGCCTGGCTGGCCTGCTCGACGGTCTGCTCGGACTGCCGGCTGCTGTCCTGAATCACCTTCACGGCCGCCGCCGAATGGGTCTGCAGCTGCTCGATCATTGCCTGGATTTCCGCCGTGGACTGTTGGGTGCGTTGCGCCAGCAGGCGCACTTCATCCGCCACCACGGCGAAGCCGCGTCCCTGTTCGCCCGCCCGCGCGGCCTCGATGGCGGCATTCAGCGCCAGCAGGTTGGTCTGCTCGGCCACCGCGCGAATGACTTCCAGCACGCCACCGATGCGGGTGGTTTCGTCGGCCAGCGCGCGGATCACGCTCACCGCCTGATCGATGCTGGTGGACAGCTGGCCGATCTGCGCCAGCGCGTTGTCGATGCCCTGCAGCCCGTGACCGGCCCGCTCTTCGGCGCTGCGCACATCGACGGCGGTGTGTTCGGCGTTCTTGGCCACATCCTGCACGCTGTACGCCACTTCATGGATGGCCGTGGCCACCTGCTCCACCTGCTGCGACTGGCGCGCGCTCTGTTCGCTGAACAGGCGCGCCTGGTCGCCCAGGCCCTGGGCCGAGCGGCTCAGGATGCGTGCCGATTCCAGGGTTTCGCCGATCACCTGGCGCAGGCTGCCGGTGAAGCTGTTGAAATGCCCGGCCAGCTGGCTCAGTTCATCGCGGCCGTCGGTCTTCAACTGGCGGGTCAGGTCGGCCTCGCCACTGGCGATATCGGCCATGGCCGCCACCGTGGCGCTCAGCGGCCGGCTGATGCTGCGTGCGATCAGCACGATGATCAGGGCCAGCACACCGACCATGAACAGGCCCAACAGCACGACCTGCAGCACCTCCTGACGGAACTGGGCCGAGATGTCATCGATGTACAGCCCGGTGCCCAACACCCAACCCCAAGGCTCGAAGCGCACCACATAGCTCATTTTTTCCACCGGCTCGGCACCCGGCTGCTTGGGCCATTGGTACAGCACCGTGCCGCTGCCCTGCTCGACGGCGACCCGGACCATCTCACGGACATAGAAGACGCCGTTGCTGTCCTTCAGGCCCGAGGTGTCGGTGCCCACCAGCTTGGCATTCGGGTGCGACACCATCCAGCCGCGCTCGTCGAAGATGAACAGGTATTCGCCGGCGAAGCCGAGTTGACGAATGGTGGCACCGGCCCGCGCCTGCGCCTGGGCGGTATCGAGCAGACCCTGGCGCTCCAGCGCGTGGGCCTCGGCCAGCACACCGCTGGCCGTCTCGATCACCGAGCGCAGCTGCTGGGCCTTGGCGTCGTACAGGCTCTGATGGCTACGCAGCAGCATCAAACCGGCCAGAACCACCAGCATGCCCACCGAAGCGAGCAGGATCAGCGCCAGACGTCGGCTGATCATCAGGTTACGCAGTTGGAATAACGACATCGGACACCACCCCGGCGACATGTCACCGCTTTGACATAGACCCCGGGGTATAGCAAGCAACGAGCCAGCTTCGCGCCGATGCGACAAACGGGCACAGGCGGTGCCAACCCCAGCCGGCCGGCTCTCCTGAACTCAATGAGGGATTGGCGGGTCTGCCGGGTGCCGAAACACCGGAACGGGAGATCCAGCCCATGCATATGTCCTATTGGCGCTTTGCCGCCATGATCGCCACCTCGACGCTGCTCATGTTCGGCCTGATGTACCTCAACACCTACGCCTTCGCGCACGTCCGGTGGAGCGAAACGCGGCTGTGGATGGCCCTGCTGATGGGCGCGACGATGGCGGTGATCATGCTCAGCTTCATGCTGAACATGTACGCCAACAAGACGCTCAACCTCGCGATCTATGCGGGCAGCCTGCTGGTCTTCGCGCTCGCCCTCTGGCTGGTGCGCAGCCAGGCGACGATAGACGACCAGGACTACATGCGGGCGATGATTCCCCACCACTCCATCGCCATCATGACCAGCGAACGGGCGCAGATCCGCGATCCACGGGTACGCGAACTGGCCGACGAGATCATCAGCGCCCAGCGCCGCGAAATCGCCGAGATGGAATATCTCATCGGTGACCTTGAGAAAAGGGACCAGGAGGGGGAATAAGGTTCTCGGGCGCGGGCCAATGGCAGCCGGGCCAGGCGGGTGCCGCCAGTGATTTTCTGCAGGCACAAAAAAAGCTGCCCTTGGCAGCTTCTCTTGTTCCACCTTCGCTAGGGAAGGTGATCAGGTATGGCGCAGTGGACGGGACTCGAACCCGCGACCCCCGGCGTGACAGGCCGGTATTCTAACCGACTGAACTACCACTGCGTGTCGGCCGGACTTGCGTCCGATAACTCGGTTTCTGATCGAAGTCTTCGCTTCGATCTCAGCCCCGGACAGCGGGACTGGAGGAATAATGGCGCAGTGGACGGGACTCGAACCCGCGACCCCCGGCGTGACAGGCCGGTATTCTAACCGACTGAACTACCACTGCGCGTCGGCCGGACTTGCGTCCGAATTCACAAGGATATGGTGGCTGATGACGGGATCGAACCGCCGACCCCCTGCGTGTGATGCAGGTGCTCTCCCAGCTGAGCTAATCAGCCATCGCCTTGCGAGGCGCGCACTTTACGCAGGGGCCCCGATCAAGTCAACAGTTGCCAAAGAAATTTTTAAAAATGAATGGCTTACCGGCTTTTCACGGAACCGGCCGCAGACCCAGGCGGGCCACCACGGCCCCTTCACCGTGCCGCTCCAGTCCCGCTTCCTCGATGCGAATGCCCTGCCGCTGCAGCACCTCGAACCAGGCCAGCAGCGTGGCGAACGGCGCGGGCTGCAGGCTGACCTGTACCCCGCCCTCCCCTTCGGCATCCAGCCGTTCGATGGCCAGCCCCTGCTGCTCGGCGGCGGCGGTCACCAGACGCTGCAGATCGGCCGGGGCCGGCCGCGCTGCTGCGCGGCCACTCAGCGCTCGGGCTTCCGGCGCCCGCGCCTGCAGGTAGGCCTGCAGTTCCCGCTGCTGCTGGAACCCGGCCAGCGCCTCGGCGCGACTGCGCTCGACCGGCTGCCACAGTCCGCCGTATACCGCCACGGCAAACAGGAACAGGGCGAGCGCGGCCAGCGCCTGGCGCTCGCGTCGCGCCAGTTGCCGCCAGCGCTGCGCCAGGGGTGAATCGCTGGCGCGCGCCAGCTGGGCCCACAGACCAAGTTTCCAACGCTTCATCTAGCCTCCGATCACCAGCCGCGCACTCACACCGGCCTCCTCGCGATTCGCCGAACCGAGCCTGACCACCAGCCCGGCTTCCACCAGCCGCTGGCGCAGGCGATCCAGCGCCTCAAAGCCCGGCGCCTGTACCTGCAGCGCCAGATCGCCCCGGGTCAGGCTGAAATCCAATTGCTGCACGCTCACCTGCCGCCCCTCGGCGGCCAGCGCCGGACCCGCGCGCCCCAGCAGGGCGAGCAGCCCCTCGCGGTGGCCCTGACCCTCGGCCAGATGCTGGTCGAACTGCTGGCGCAGGTTGATCAGCTTGCGATCCTCCGGGAACAGCTCGCGGTACAACTGCTCGCTGGCTTGCGCCTGCTGCTGGCCGGCGTGGCGCAGTTGCCAGGCCTGCGCCAGCCCGAAGCCCCACTGCAGCAGCAGGCACAAGCCCAGCGCAGCCGCCGGCAGGCGCCAGCGCCGCCAGTCGCCCGCCGGCTCGCGCACCGCGAACTCGCCCTGGGCCAGGTTGCAGCCGGCGGCGCAGCGGGTCAGCCAGCGATACGGACTGGCCTCGCCCGCCGGGGGCGTCGCGCAGGCCGGTAGCGGCTGGGGTAACAGCGTCTGCAGCACCGGCAGGTCCGCATCCTCCACGGCCAGCCGCACCGGCAGGTCGCCGCCCAGCAGCCAACGGTCGCCGAGCCGGCACAGCTGCGGACCGTCCACGGGCAGCAGATCGGCATCGACACGGATTTCCCGGGGTGGATGTGCGGCGCAGGCCTGCAGCCAGTCACGCAGCCAGTCACGGCGCAGCGCGAAGACCCGATGGCGACCATCCGCGAGGCGTTCCCCCACCGCCAGGTGGAAGGCTTCCACCTCCTCGGCCAGCCACTCCTCGACGGCGAACGGCAAGGCCTTGCGCAACCAGCGCGGCTTCAGCGTGGGCAGGTTCACCGCGCAGACGGTCACCACCCCGACCGGCAGCACCAGGCACCAGGGCTCCGCCAGCTCGGCCAGTGCCGTGGCGAACGACACGTCGCCCTCCCCGTCGGCGGAGACCCTGCGCACGGCCAGATCGGCATCCACACCCTGTGCCGCCTCCGGCGGCAGGAACAGCCAGGTTTCAAGCATCGTCGTCCCGCTCCTTGTTGATCCAGGCCTGGCCCAGATCGCGCGACAGCACCGTCAGGCTGCCATCGGCATCGCGCCGCAACAGACTGACCAGCACCTGGCGGCGCCCGGCCAGTTCCACCTCGCCGATCACCCGGAAATACCGGCTGCCCACCGCCAGCGGCTGGCCTGTCACGGTCTGTCCGGCGGCGCCCAGTTGGGCGATGAAGCTTTCCACGCTGGCGAAGCCCTGCCCCTCGCGGGCAACGATCAGCCCTTGGGCCAGCTGCGGCGACAGCCCCTCGGCCAGGCTGGCCAGCACCAGCGGGCCGGCGCTGTTCAGGTTCAGCCGGGCATCCAGCGGCAGCGCCGTGACGTGCGGCAGTAACTGTCGGTAGTGCGCTTCGTTCATTTCCAGCAGCAGGCGCAGCTCAGAGGGCTCGACGAGTACCCGGTTGGCCGCCCGGTAAGCCGGCTCCAGCAGCAGGTAGTCGTTGTCTTCGGCGCCGCCGGGGCTGACCTGTTCGTCTTCATCGAGCCAGTCGCGCAGGCGCTCGGCGTAGGGCTGGTCAATGTCCAGCAGCCGCAACAGCCGCTGGAACTGGCCGAAGGCCTGCAGCCCGGCATTGTCCGGCAGCGCCAGGGCGTTCAGGTTGAAGCGCCCGCTGGCATCCTCGATGCGCAGCTGCAGCGTGCCGCCCTCATCGAAAGGAAAGGGTTTCAGGGGCTGCGCCCAGGGCTCGGCGGGATGATCAAGCGGCTGGCGCGCGTCACCCCGGCGCAGGTCCTCGCGCAGGATCGCCTTGGCCAGCAGCTCGCCGCCCAGGGCGTAGTGCCAGGCCTGGTTGTGCACCAGCAGATTGCCGCTGCTGCGGATCGCCAGCTGCTGACGGGCGATCAGCCCGGCACCCACCACGGTGACCAGCGCCACCACCAGCAGCACGGTGATCAGGGCCACGCCGCGCTGCCCGTTCATGCGCCCGCCTCGCTGCCCGCGTCCGTGTCGGGCAACCGGAACAGCCGACGCAGCACGCCGTAATGGCGATGTTCCAGGCGCAGCTCCACGGCGCGCGGCAGCTTGCCGAGGCTCTGCTCGTCGACGCCGCCGGGCCAGCTGTCCTGCCAGTTGCCATCCTGGTCGAGGTAGCGCACCTGCCAGCCGCTCACCCCGTCGAGCACCTGCTGCACCTGCGGTTGGCTGTCCTGGGCCTGGTCGAGCACCGGCCAGTAGCGGCGCTCCCAGTAGCCGTCACGGACCTCCCAGCGCACCCGTTGCAAGCGCGAGCGCACGCTGTCGGTGGGGTTGCGCCAGCCGGTGCGGGTGAATTCCAGCGTCTGCCGCTCGCGCCCCTCGCCGAGCAGCGCGGCCAGGCTGTCGCCGTAGGGCGCGCGCACCGGCCGCGCCAGCACCTGGCGCAGGTCGCGTTCGAAGGCGGCCATGCCCCGGGTCAATTCGCGCAGGCGCTGTTCCTGTTGCCGGGTTGCCTCGTCGACGCGCAGCACGCTGTCCAGCAGCCGGTAGGTGCCCACCCCGAGCAGGGCGAACAGGGCAATGGCGATCAGCAGCTCCAGCAGGGTGAAGCCGCGCGCAGCCCTCATGGCGCAACCTCCAGGAATCCGCTCAGCGCCAGCAGTGCCTGTTCGCGTTCAAGGCTTTCGCCGCCCCGGGCGACCCACAGTTCCACCCGGCGCAGGGCCGGATGCGCCGTCGAACCGATGCGCGCCTGCCATTGCCAGGGGCGCCCGGCGTAGTCCAGCCGGCCCTGACGATTGCCCTCGCCCGGCGGCGGCTCTTCCAGCTGCAGCTCGATCAGCTGGTTGTCGGCGATCCACAGCGCCAGGGTCTTGTCCTCCAGGCGCGCGGCGGTCTGCAGGCTGCGCGCGCTGGCAGTGAGGATGCTGGCGGCGACCAGGGCGAAGATCGCCAGGGCGACCAGCACCTCCAGCAGGGTGAAGCCACGCGCCGATTTCATCCGCCCGCTCCGAGGGTCTGCACGCGGGGTAGACGAAAGCCGTCGCTGCTCAACTCCAGGCGCAGGCCAGCGGCGCGCCGCTCGGCCAGTTCCAGCCGAAACGGGCTGATCTCGCCGCTGGAGAGAATCAGTACCTGCGGGGCGGCAGCCGCCGGTCCCTTCGCACCGGCGACCCGCAGCGGCCGGCCCTCGATTTCCAGGCTGGCCTGCACGCCATGCGGCAACCGCTGCGCGGGCCGGTCTTCCCAGGGCGCCCAGCGGTCGCCGTCGTACGCCAGGACCTGCCACTGATCCGCGTCGATACGCAGGCCGTACTCGCGGTTCTCCAGTACCGCTTCCTCGGCCAGCACGCCGATCAGCCCGGCCAGCCGCTCGGCCTCGCCACGCAGCTCGCGGGCCGGGCCGGCGAAGCCGCCACCGAGCACCGCCAGGCCGACCAGGCTGCCGATCAGCACCAGCACCACCAGCAGCTCGACCAGGGTGAAGCCCCGGCTGGCAGGTTGCGGGCGCATCAGATGTCCCAGTTGCCGATGTCGGCGTTCAGCTCGGCACCGTCCTGCCGGCCATCGGCGCCCAGCGAATAGAGATCGAAGGCGCCCTTGCTGCCCGGAGCCAGGTATTGGTAAGGGTTGCCCCAGGGGTCCACCGGCAGGCGCTTGAGGTAGCCGTCGGGGTTCCAGTTGCGCGCCGTCGGGTTGCCGGAGGGCTTGCGCACCAGCGCCTCCAGGCCCTGCTGGGTGCTCGGGTAGCTGTAGTTGTCCAGCTTGTACATATCGAGCGCGGCGGAAATGGCCTTGATGTCGTTCTTCGCCACGGTGACCTTGGCCTGGTCCGGACGGCTCATGATCTGCGGCACCACCAGGGCGGCGAGGATGCCGAGGATGACCACCACCACCATGATCTCGATCAGCGTGAAGCCGTGCTGCGTGCGTCGTTGCATGGATTAGCCCACCAGTTGGTTGAGGGAAAGGATCGGCATCAGGATCGCCAGCACGATGACCAGCACCGTGGCGCCCATGAACACCAGCATGAAGGGTTCGAACAGGCCGACCAGCAGCGCCACCCGGGCGGCCAGGTCGCTTTCCTGGGTGGTGGCGGTGCGCGCCAGCATCTGATCGAGTTCGCCGGAGCGTTCGCCGCTTGCGATCATGTGCAGCATCATCGGCGGGAACTGGCGGGTGGCCTCCAGGGCGCGGGTCAGGCTGCCGCCCTCGCGCACCTTGCGCGCCGCCTCGCGTACCTCGCCGCGAATCAGCCGGTTGCCGATCACCTGGCCGGCGATATCCAGCGCCTCCACCAGCGGCACACCGCTGCGGGTGAGGATCGCCAGGGTCGAGGCGAAGCGCGCACATTCGGCGGTGCGCAGCAACCCGCCGATCAGCGGCAGGCGCAACAGCAGGCGATGCCAGCGCAGGCGCAGCGCGTCGTCGCGCAGCGCCCGGCGCGCAGCAAACAGCGCGCCGCACAGCAGCGGCAGCGCCAGCCAGCCCCAGGCGCGCACCGCGTCGCTGACCGCGATCAGCCCACGGGTCAGCGCCGGCAGCGTCTGCCCGGAATCGATGAACACGCGCACAACGTCCGGCACCACGTAACCCAGCAGGAAACCCACGATGGCCAGCGAGGCGATCAGCAGGATCAGCGGATACAGCAGCGCCAACTGGATCTTCTGTCGCGACTGCTGACGCTGCTCGGTGTAGTCGGCCAGACGCTCGAGCACCGGCCCGAGATGGCCGGCGTGCTCGCCGGCGGCCACCGTGGCGCGATACAGCTCGGGGAAGGCGGCCGGAAAGGCTTTCAGACCTTCCGCCAGGCTATGGCCCTCCAGCACCCGCGCACGCACCGCCAGCAGCATGGCCTGGATGCGCGCCGAGCCGGCCTGGGCGGCGGCCGCGCCGAGCGCTTCCTCGATCGGCAACGCGGCCTGAACCAGGGTGGCCAACTGGCGGGTCAGCAGCGCCAGGTCGCGCGCCGACAGGCCACGCACCAGCTGCCAGCCGCTGCCGCTGGCCTCGCGGGCCCGCGCAGCCTTGACCTCCAGTGGCGCCAGTTCCCGTTCGCGCAGCATCTGCCTCACCTGGCGACTGCTGTCGGCTTCCAGGATGCCCTTGCGCTGACGGCCCCGCGTATCGAGGGCCAGGTATTCGAAAGCGGCCATCGGTTATTCCTCGCGGGTCACCCGCAGGACCTCTTCCAGCGTGGTCACGCCTTCGAGCACCTTGCGCCGGCCGTCCTCGCGAATACCCGGCCCGAGCCGGCGGGCATGGCGAATCAGCTCCTGCTCGGCGGCGCCGTTGTGCACCAGGGTGCGCATGACATCGTCGAACACCACCAGCTCGTAGATGCCGGTACGCCCGCGATAGCCCTGCTGGTTGCAGGCGGCGCAACCGGAGGCGCGGTAGATGACCGGTGCCTGCTGCGCCTCCAGGCCGAGCAGCGCGCTGGCCGACTCGTCGGCAGTGATGGCTTCCTTGCATTCCGGGCAGAGCACGCGCACCAGGCGCTGGGCCAGCACGCCGAGCAGCGACGAGGCCAGCAGGAATGGCTCGACGCCCATGTCCACCAGGCGGCTGACCGCCCCCACGGCGCTGTTGGTGTGCAACGTGGACAGCACCAGGTGGCCGGTGAGCGAGGCCTGTACGGCGATCTCGGCGGTTTCCCGGTCGCGGATCTCGCCGACCATCACCACATCCGGGTCCTGGCGCAGGATGGCGCGCAGGCCGCGCGCGAAGGTCATGTCCACCTTGGGATTCACCTGGGTCTGGCCGATGCCTTCCAGGTGGTATTCGATGGGGTCCTCGACGGTGAGGATGTTGCGCGTGCGGTCGTTGAGGGTGACCAGGCTGGCGTACAGGGTGGTGGTCTTGCCCGAGCCGGTAGGGCCGGTGACCAGCAGGATGCCGTGCGGCTTGCGCACCGTCTCCTCCATGCGCAGGCGGTCGCGCTCGCTCATGCCCAGGTGCGCCAGGCTCAGGCGCCCGGCCTGCTTGTCGAGCAGACGCAGCACCACCCGCTCGCCGTTGGCCGACGGCAGGGTGGACACGCGGATGTCCACCTCGCGCCCGGCGATGCGTAGCGAGATGCGCCCGTCCTGGGGGATGCGCTTCTCGGCGATGTCCAGGCGCGCCATGACCTTGATGCGCGACACCAGCAGCGCCGCCAGCTCGCGTCTCGGTTCCAGCACCTCGCGCAGCAGGCCGTCGACACGGAAGCGCACCACCAGGCGCTTCTCGAAGGTTTCCAGGTGGATGTCCGAGGCGTTCTCGCGGATTGCCTGGCCGAGAATGGCGTTGATCAGGCGAATGATCGGCGCGTCGTCCTCCTGCTCCAGCAGGTCCTCGGTTTCCGGCACCTGCTCGGCCAGGGCGGCCAGGTCCAGGCTGTCCCCCAGGTCCTCGGCCAGCTGCATGGAGTTGGCATCCTGCTGGTAGGTGCCGGCCAACAGACGTTCGAATTCCTCGGCAGACAGCGGGCGCAACGGCAAGCGGCGACCGGCGAAGCGCCGGGCCTCGGCCAGGGCGAGCGGCTCGACACCGGGACGGAACCCCAGGCAAGCGGGCTGCGGATCCTCCAGCAGCAGCACCCCATGCCGGCGGGCATAACTGAACGGCAGCCGGCGCGGCGGCGAAGGTGCGGGCTGGGTCATCGGTCGGTCCCTCGACAGGCATGGCCTATAGGGTCTAGACGATTTTTCGCCGCCCGTTCGCGCACCGCCGTGCGACTCGCCCAAAGTTCGGCTTGTCGCTCTACGACGGCCGTCTATGCTCGATTCGCCACCCACGGACCCATAACAAGAACACGTGCAGGGAGCCTTTCTTGTCCCGATTCGGCAATGCGCACTGGTGGTCGCCGCAGGCCCCGCTTCTGCTCGCCATCGTCCTGCTGCTGGGCACCGCCATTCACCTGGCCTGGCGCGGTACCGTCTGGCTGAACCTGCTGCGCAGCGAGCCGGTGGTCGCCACACCCCGCCCGCAGGCGCCGGTCGCCAGTCTCGCGCCGCAACAGCTGGCCAATCTGTTCGGCCTGCCGCCCCGCGCCGCACCGGTGGCGCCACCCGCCACCACCCTGCGCCTGACCCTGCATGGCAGCTTCGTGCATCCGGACCCGACGCGCTCCAGCGCCATCATCCAGCGCGATGGCGGTCCGGCCCGGCGCCAGACGGTGAACAGCCAGCTGGACCCCGGCGTGCGTCTGCATGCGGTCTACCCGGATCGGGTGGAAATCGACCGCAACGGCCAACTGGAAACCCTGCCCTTCCCCCGCCGCCGCCAGGCGCTTGCCGGCAGCGGCGTCTCCGCCGTCCCCGCCTCGGCAGCGGCCGAGGCCCCGGCCGCCAGCAGCGAACAGCTGGCCGTGCTGCAGGAAGAACGTTTCAGACAACTGCGCGAACGCATGGCCACCCTGCGCCAGCGCATCCAGGGCAACACCGCCGAGGCTGCAGTGCTTGCGCCTCCTACCGACTCCCCCACGCAAAGCGACTGACCGATGCCGCGCTCTCCCCTCGCCCTACGCCTGGCCGGCCTGCTGCTGGCTTCGTTCCTTTCCCTGTCCGCCGTGGCCCAGACAGCCCCCGTCGCGGATGGCCAGCCCGCCGACTACTGGACCATCAACCTCAAGGATGCCGACATCCGCGAATTCATCGACCAGGTGGCGGAAATCACCGGAGAAACCTTCATCGTCGACCCACGCGTCAAGGGCCAGGTGAGTGTGGTCTCCCAGGCGCGCCTGTCGAGCCGCGAGGCCTACCAGCTGTTTCTCTCGGTGATGTCCACCCATGGCTTCACCGTTATCCAGCAGGGTGACCAGGCGCGCATCGTGCCCAACGCCGACGCCAAGGCCGAAGCCGGCGCGCCGGCGGCACTGGCCGACCAGCTGGAGACCCGCCTGATCCAGGTGCAGCACAACGCCGCCAGCGAGCTGCTGCCGCTGATCCGTCCGCTGGTGCCGCAGTACGGCCACCTGGCGGCCGTGCCCAGCAGCAACGCGCTGATCATCAGCGACCGCCGGGCCAACATCGCCCGCCTGGAGGAGCTGATCCGCCAGCTGGACCAGAAGAACGAGAAGGACTACAGCGTGCTCGACCTGCGGCACGCCTGGGTAATGGACGCGGCGGAAACCCTCAACGCCGCCATCGCCCGTGGCCAGGCCGGTGGTGCCAGCGGCACCCAGGTGATCGCCGATGGGCGCACCAACCGCCTGATCCTGCTCGGCCCGCCGGCGGCACGCGTCAAGCTGGCCACCATGGCCAGGGCGCTGGACACACCCAGCGTGCGTTCGGCCAACACCCGGGTGATTCGCCTGCGCCACAACGATGCCAAGACCCTGGCCGCCACCCTCGGCGAACTGGCGGCGGGCCTGGCCAGCCCGGAAGGCGGCGGCGCAGCGGCGGCCAGCCGCCCGAACAACATGCTGATCCGCGCCGATGAAAGCCTCAACGCGCTGATCCTGCTGGCCGAGCCGGAAACGGTGAACACGCTGGAGGACGTCGTGCGCCAGCTCGATGTGCCGCGCGCCCAGGTACTGGTGGAGGCGGCGATTGTCGAGGTGTCCGGCGACATCGCCGACGCCCTGGGCGTGCAGTGGGCCATCGATGCGCGTGGCAGCACCGGCGGGCTCGGCGGGGTGAACTTCGCCAACACCGGCCTGTCGGTCGGCTCCCTGCTGCAGAGCCTGCAGGACGAAAGCGTGCCGGAAAACCTGCCGGACGGCGCCATCATCGGCCTGGGCACCGACAGCTTCGGCGCGCTGATCACCGCGCTGTCGTCGAACAGCAAGAGCAACCTGCTGTCCACGCCGAGCCTGCTGACCCTGGACAACCAGCGCGCGGAAATCCTCGTCGGCCAGAACGTGCCCTTCCAGACCGGTTCCTACACCACCGATGCCTCCGGCGCCGGCAATCCATTCACCACCATCGAGCGGCAGGATATCGGCGTTACCCTCAAGGTCACCCCGCACATCAACGAGGGCGCCACCCTGCGCCTGGAGATCGAACAGGAAATCTCCTCCATCGCCCCGAGCGCCAGCCTGACCGCGCGGGCGGTCGACCTGATCACCAACAAGCGCGCCATCAAGAGCACCATCCTTGCCGAGGACGGCCAGGTGGTGGTGCTCGGCGGACTGATCCAGGACGACGTGACGCGCAGCGAATCCAAGGTGCCACTGCTCGGCGACATCCCGCTGCTCGGCCGCCTGTTCCGCTCCACCAAGGACACGCATGTCAAGCGCAACCTGATGGTGTTCCTGCGCCCCAGCGTGGTCCGCGATGCCGCCGGCCTGGCGGCGCTGTCCGGTCGCAAATACGGCGACATCCGCGTGCTCGGCAACGGCGACCGCAACGCCGTGCTGCCGCCCAGCGAGCACCTGCTGTTCGATGGCCTGGGTGAGCGGCCGGTGGATCTGCGGCAGCAATAGTTACCGCCCCCCGGCGCCACGGCGCTTCCCGTCCACGCCGAACGCCTGTGGGGCCGGGTTTACCCCGGCCGGCGGGGTTGAGTGCGGAACTGCGGCGCTGAAGCTGGCCCCCCTGGCCGGCGTAAAGCCGGCCCCACAGTCTGCCGCCCCACCGAACCTTGTGGGGCTAGGTTTATCCCGGCCGACGGGGTTGAGAACCCTACCCTGGCTGCTGGCCGGAACTCCGCCGGCCGGCGTAAAGCCGGCCCCACAGGGACACCAGCCCGGCCGATAACAATCACCGCCCATAAGAAAGCCCCGGCATTGCCGGGGCTTTGGGGTACTGCGTGACGCCTTACTTGTCTTCGTTACGCTGGTGCTTGAAGAACACACCGTTGTCGCCGAACGCCGAGGCAATGAAGGGCGAGGCCAGTTCGATCTCGCCGATCTTGCGCGCACTGCTGCGACGCTCGTTGGCGTAGCGGGTGTTCAGCGACGGGAAGATGGAGGTCTTGATGTCCATCGAGGTGGCGTAGACGTCGTACACCTTGGTGCCTTCCGCGATGCTGGCCAGATCCTCACGGAAATCGTGCGGGGTTTGCGCGAAGCGCGACTTCACCTCGGCGCGCGGCACGAAGTAGATCTGCGTGGGCGCCTTGGGCGTGGCGACGGCGGTGCCGTCCTGCTTCACCTTGGCCATGTCGTCGACCCGCAGCAGGGTCGGCTTCAGGGTGACCGCCGAGAACAGGATCGTGGTGCCCAGGGTTTCGTTGGCTTCGGTCTGCACGAACTGCGACAGCTCATTGGCGAAGAAGTCGTGGTT
Source organism: Pseudomonas sp. (assembly GCF_035497915.1). GTDB lineage: Bacteria > Pseudomonadota > Gammaproteobacteria > Pseudomonadales > Pseudomonadaceae > Serpens. The sequence goes on along the minus strand of NZ_DATJCS010000020.1, from coordinate 49,958 downwards.
GCCGCCCTGGCCGGACAGCGTGTACAGCGCCGAGACGTTCTCCGACGGCTTGCCGTCCACGAAGGCCTTCCAGGCCAGGCCCGGCGCGAAGCCACGGTCGGCCGGATCGCCAGTGACCGACAGACGCAGCAGGCTGTGGTCGGAACCCTGGAACAGGCCGGTGTAGCCGTTGTTGGCGGTCGGCACGAAACGCACCTTGGCCATCACGCCGTGGGGGTGGATCGGCTTGGAGTAACCCACCGGCGCCACGTCGGTGCGCTTCTTCACCTTGTCCCACAGGATGGTGCCGATCAGGCCGCCGACATCCACCGGCACCAGCGGGGGCAGCTCGCCGTCCTTGTACTGGGTACGCAGAGCGCCGTTGACCCAGAGATTCTCCATCTTGTTGGCCGCCGGCCAGCTTTCGTAGTCCGCCGGAATGTTCAGGCCCCAGGGCTTGAACGCGTTGTCGACGCCCACCAGGCTGCCGTTCAGCTGGGGATTGTGACGCTTCAGCACGTCCACCATGGTGGTGTGCTCGACCCAGTCGATACCTTCCTGGGTGTAGACCTCGGGCCGGTAGTCCTGGGTGTAGAAGCGGTCAGCCATCAGGCGGCGCGAGGCTGCGGAGATGAAGATCTGGAACGCGGTTTCACCGAAGGCGAAGCCATCCGGGCGCACCGTTTCGGCCAACTGGCCGACCAGCGCATCGATCTGCTCGATATCGTTGTTGTACAGGCGCTTCAGGTTGGCCAGGGTTTCCGGATCCTTGGTCAGATCCTCAAACTTGGTGATCGGGTTCAGACCGATCTGGCGACGGAACTCGTTGTAGCGCGGCACGCCACGCTCGCGGTCACGCAGCACATCGATGGTCGCCATGTCGACGTTGCCAACCAGCGGCAGAGACAAGTCGCGCAGGAAGCCTGGGTAGTTGTTGAGGGTCAGCGAACCGGGGTTGGTGATGCCGAAGGAGTACCAGAGACGCTCCGGACGCTCGGCGGCCAGCAGGTTCTCAGCCTCGCGGTCGATGGCGTTCTGCAACGGAATGGTGCGCGAAGCCAGATTCGAACCGATGTCATACACCTCGATGTTGTCGCGCATCAGCGGGTGCATGCGGTAAACCGCGACGAATTCCTCCGACAGGCTGAACGGCACGCCGTAGTTGTTGGTGGCGGCCGAGCCAACGATGCCGGTCAGTGCATGGTCGATGGAGCTATTGCCTACACCGTCGGAGACGTTCGGGTCAAAGCCCAGGATGCGTTTGATGAAGGAATCGGACTTGGCCAGGTCCTCACGCAGCTTGCGGACTTCCTCCTGGAAGTCGCTGCGCGGGCCGCCCTGACCCAGCAGACCCCACCAGTTGGAGTACATGGCGCGCTCGGTCACCGGGTTGGCGATCACCGCCGGCGTCCATTCCACGGTGTGGATCTTGGCCATCAACGCGGAGTTGATCAGGCGGGCCTTGTCATACAGCCACTGATCATCCTTGTCCGGGTAGCGGCTCTTGAGGCGGTCGGCAATGGTGTTGTGTTCCAGGGTGAACAGGTGGTGCAGCATGCTCAGGCCCAGCCACCAGTTCTCGTTGAAGCCGGTGACCGGCTTGCCGCTGACAAACTCGCGCGGCAGACGGTTGTTGGCATCGACCTTCAGCTTGCCGTCCACGAAGGAACGGATCTTGTCGTTGGCTTCCTTGCTGCTGCCATACAGTTGCGAACCATCCCACCAGTGGGTGTTGTGGTTGCGGAAGGTCTGCGGCAGGGCGGCTTCATCCGGTGTGCGGGTCGGGTCGGCCTGGGTACGGCGTACCGACATGGCGCCGGAGCCGAGCGGGTCGCCGGCCGGCAGCGGAACTTGAATCGGATCGGCTTCAGCGTTCGGGCCGTGGTCGAACCAGTCGTGGATCATGAACTGGATCCATGCAGCGGCAATGAAGTTGAGGCTGGGCGCGGGCTTGAACTCGTCGCGCGCCATCAGGACGTTACTGACCTCTCGCGGGTTGGGTGTCAGCAGCGTGTCGGTTTCGGCGTGTGCCGCGCTTAGGCCGACGTTACGGCTGAAGCGCATGTATACGGAACCTTCGGATGGGTTGGACAGGATGTTACAGGTGCCGTCCTCGGTACGCGCGATCTCGCTTCGCGGGTCGCAGGTGATATCGGCGTTGTGACGTTCGTAGTTTTCTACGTCGATGAGGTTGTTTTCAAACAGCGCCTCGCGCTCCATCGCGAGCGTGATCAGGCCTGCGAATATGCCTAGCGTTCCCAGCTTGGTGAGGGCTGGCCATGTTACCCAGACGGACATGCAGTATCTCCCTTGTTTTTATTGTGTGGTGCCGAGAGGTTCGGCGGCACCAGCTTAGGAAGGGAGGCCGGGGCTGCCCCCCTCCCCAGGGAGGGGAAAGGGCGCATGGGCCTGCAGCTCGTCAGGAAACCGAGCGCGGCCGGGCGCAGAGGATCGCCTCGGTGCGGTTGGCGACGTTGAGCTTCGCGTAGATGTTCTTCAGGTGCCACTTGGTGGTGGACAGGGCGATGCCGGTGCGGGCGCTGATCTGGGTGTTGGACAGCCCCTGCAGCAGGCAGTCGAGAATCTCCACTTCCTTGCCGGTCAGCAGGCCGGCCAGCCGGGGGCGCGGCGCGGCGGGACGCGGCGCCAGGAACTCCCCGAACAGTTGGCGATAGCGGTCGGGCACATCCAGCCCCGTGGTGTCGAGCAGGCCGAACACGCCCTCGAAGCCGGGCGCCTCGTCGAACACCGAGCGGTTGATGGTCACCAGGCCGTGCTCCTCGACCAGACGGACCAGGGCGCTCAACTGTTCGGCGTCGGCCTGCTGACGCGCCAGCAGGGTCAGCAGGTTGGCCTCGACGATCAGCTGGCGCGCCCGCAATTCGCCCCGCCGCAGCGCTTCGCGCAGCACCCGCAGCACCCGCTCGGCACGCGCGAACTGGCCACGCGCCTGCAGCCAGTAGGCCACGGCGAGCCCCCGGCGTTCCCAGCACTCGTCATGCTCGCGTACCCGTTCCCAGGTGCCGTCGGCCAGCGCCGCATCCAGCCGGTAGCGACGCACCAGGCTCTCCAGCAGCGTCGTGCGTCCGGACAACCAGGCCTGGCGCGCCTGCTCCTGGATCAGCTGACTGGAGAAGCGCGTGTACTGCCCCAGCTGCAGCATGCCGGCCAGTTGGTCCAGCAGGCGGCTTGCCCGTTCGAGAGCCTGGCGACGGAACAGCAGCCGCGACAGGGTGAGGTAAACCGTGGCGATCGCCTCGGTCGCCGATGACGCACTGACCCGCGCCAGCAACTGCTCGCACAGCGGCTCGGCGGCCTCCAGGCGATTCTGTTCGTAGAGCGCCACCACCATGGCCGTGGCCCGGTTGACCCAGGCCGGCTGGCGCGGGTCGGTGCACTGGAAATCCGCACTGACCTCACGGCGCACCTGGGCCACCCGCCCGGCTTGGCGGTGGCACAGGGCAATGACCAGATCGGCGTAGCTTTCCAGGAACGCCAGCCCGGCCTGGGCCAGCAGTTCCTTGCCCTGCGTGGCGCAACGCAGGGCACGCGCCAGGCGGCCGCCCAGCAGATGATGGTAGGCGCCGATGACCAGCGCGCGGGCGCGCAGGGCCAGCGGCTGCGCGGCATCGGTCAGGTCTTCCCAGCCCGGTTCGGGCGCGAAATGGCGGTCGTGCTGGAACAGCTGCAGGTAGAAGGCCAGGCAGCGCAGGCTGGCCGGATCGGCGGACAGCGCGGCGGCCTGGGCCAGGTGATGGCTGGCCTGGTGGAAGCGCCGCGACAGCGTCAGCGCCTCGACCAGGCACAGCAGCAGCCGGAGGTTGTCGCGCAACTGCTGTTCAGGCAGACGCCCCAGCCAGTGGATGATGGCGGCGAATTCGCCATTGGCGAGCCAGGCCTCGCAACTGCTGCCGAGCACCGCCTGGAACAGCGCGTCATCGCCACTTTGCGCGGCGTGGCGCACGGCCCGCTGGTACTCGCCACGCCGCAGGAAATGGGCGGCCGCGCGGCCATGCAGGTCACCGACCCGTTCGGGCTGCTCGATGGCCAGGCGGCTGGCGAGAAAATCGCGTAGCAGCGTGTGGTGGCGGTACCAGCCCGGTTCCGGCAACGGCAGCAGAAACAGCTGTCGCCGCGCCAGCCGCTCCAGCTGGCGGGCCGCGCCGCTGCAACCCAGCACCGCATCGCAGGCCGGGCCATCGAACTGCTCGAACACCGCCGAGGTGATCAGCAGTTGCCGGCAATGCTCCGGCAGATCGCGCAGCACCTCCTGGTCGAAGAACTCGGCGACGCCCGCCTGGCTGCCTTCCAGGCGCGCTGGCGGATTCTCGCCCTGCAACGCACGCAGGCGCAGCGCCAGCAGGACGCCGGTGGCCCAGCCTTCGGTGCTCGCCAGCAGGCTGGCCAGCACCTCCTCGTCGAGCCGCTCGCCGCCCAGTCGCTCCTGCAGGTCCTGGACCTCCTCGGCGGAAAAACCCAGGTCGGCGGCGTCGATGAGCAGTACACGATTGGCCACCTGCAGGCGGCCCAGCGGCAGGTCCGGGCGCGTCTGGCTGGCGATCAGCAGGCGCACCTGAGCCGGCAGACGCTCGAGCAGGGCCGCCAGCCCGGCCAGCACGTCCGCATCGCCGATGCGCTGAAAATCGTCGAGGATCAGACACAGGGGTTCGTCGACCTGCGCCAGCCGCCCCGCCAGCCATTCGCCCAGCGCCGCCGGCGGCAGGCGCAACAGCCGTCCGGTCGCGGCGCCACCGGCGCTGAAACCGGGGACCTGGCGCTGCAGCGCGTCGAGCAGAGCCCGGAAGAAACGTCGCGGTTCATCCTCGCGGCGGGGCACCGGGCAGTAGACCTTGCGCGGGCCGCCCTGCTGGGCCAGCCACTGGCGCAGCACCGTGGACTTGCCGGAGCCCGGCGGGCCCAGCAGCAGGGTGAGCGGCACCCGCCTGCCCTGCTCCAGCAGCAGCACGAGACGCTCGCGGAAAATCGATGGCGCGCTTCCTGCGGCCCAGTCATGGCGTTCCATGCAAACACCCCGAGGGACGCGCGCCGCCGCGGGCCGAAGCCGCGGCGGCGCGGTCGTTCACTCCGACTTGGCGGCGACCAGCTCCTGGGTCACCCCCCAGCCATCCAGCACGCCGCCGAGCGGCTCGACCAGGTCTTCCAGCCCCTGCTCGAAATCGCCGATACCAGCGCGGGTGGCGTACATCACCTTGCTGACCTGCAGGTTCCAGGAACCATCGCTGCGCGCACTGACCTGGGCATTGAGGGACTCGCCCCGAAAGTTGCGTGCCGCACTGCGTGCCCCGTCCTCGTCGGGAAAGATGGCGTAGAACTCGATGGGATGGACGCGCGCGAAGTCGAACCCGCTTTCCTTCATGCGACGCAGAACCGTATTGCTGACATCTTCGTGCAAGGTCTTGCCCATGACTGAACGCTCCTCTCGATCGATTGCGTATCGAACCGCAGAGGCCCACGCGTGACAGGCTCGCACCTCGCCCGGCTGTACCGGGCAGGCGCCGGCGGGCTCTGTGCCAACGGCTTTGGGGAAGCAGACCGAAGCCGCCCATTGAGCCTAGCCCTCCAGGCCGGCCTGCGCGCGGCCTTCCATCTTTTCCCGGGCCCGCAGCAGCCGCTCGGCGGCGTCCAGGCGCAGACGCTCGCGCTCGTCGAAACGCTCCTCGATGAGCCGTTGCAGCGCCGCATCCCGCTCGGTGCCGCTCAGCCCCCGATGCGCCTCGAGTCGCTGTTTTTCGGTCAGGTAGTCGTTCAGGCGCTGGCGCCATTGCTGGCGCTGCGCATCCAGCGCCTCCAGGCGGGCGGTGGCTTCGGCGCCCACCAGCTGCTGGCGCAGCTGGCGGATCTGCCCGGGCGTGGCGTTCGCCCCGAGCTGCTCGGTCTGCATGCGCAACTCCTGTTGCAACTGCGGCAGCACCTGTTCGTGAAGTTCCTCGGGCAATGCCGCGTGCAGCCGGTCGATGGCCGCCGCCTTGCCCGCATCGTCCAGGGCGGCGTTCTGGCGAATGGCCAGCCGCTCCAGGCTGAAGCGGTTGAAGCCCTCTTCGCGGGCGAAAAAGGCCTGGTGCGCCTGCGGGCTGAACACCCGGGCGCGCAGGGCCTGCACCGCCGCTTCGCGGCTGCGCAGACCGTCCAGCGTGGCCAGCTGTGGCAGCTCCTGCTCCAGCTGCGCCAGCTGCCGCTTGTAGTCCAGGTACTGGTCGAGCAGCGCCTGCGCCTGGTCCCGGGCCGGCGCCGCCAGGCTGGCGTCGATGTAGTCGCGCAGGCGCTCGATCGTGCGCTCCAGCGGTTCCTCGCCGATGGCGGCCAGGAAATAATCGAACAGCTGGCGGACGTCCTCGCTGACGATCAGATTGCCCGCCGCATCCAGCTCGAAGCGGCCATCCACCTCGGTGCCGCGAAAGGACGGCGGCAGGCTGGCCAGCACCGCCTCGACCGACGCCGCAGGCCGTGCCGCCTCGGGCGCCGGCGATACCGTGGCAGTGGCTGGCTCGCCCCCTTCCAGACGCGGCGGCGACGCCGGCGTGCCGGTTGAGCGACCGAGATGATGGAAACCGGCGTAACTGACCAGAAGGGCCAGCGGCACGACTACCAGGACACGCTTCATGAGAAACCTTCCTTGTTCGTTACCGGTGCTGCCCGATGCCCAAGCACCTGGGCAACACCCGTCCCGTGTACGAAGCAAAAAACGGGGGCCATCATGGCCCCCGGACCTCAAAGGCCGTCGTTCTTCAAGCGGTTGGCATGCTGGCGGTAGACGGTGACCGGATCGGTCTCGAACAGGCTGGTGAGACCGAAGAACTGGTTGACCTCGTCCAGGTGGTTCATCCGGTAGTTGTCGCGGATCACCTTGCCCAGGTGCGAACTGCAGCGTCCGACCATGCCGTCGTTCTCCTCGCCACCGAGGAAGGTCAGCGACGCGACGCCCATCATGCCGTCACTGGGATCGAGCGGGTTGGTCAGCGGGCTGGTGCCGCTCCACGAGTAGTAGCTCACACCGTTGACCTTGTAGGCGCCCTCGCCGCAGGCCTTGATCGGCATGCCCTGCGGGTACTTGGCGTTGAAGCGCGCGGCGCCTTCACTGTGCAGCGATTCCAGCGAACCCAGGGCATCCTGCGGGTTGGTGCTGGGGCTGCCGGAGAGGAAATGGATCATCTTGCCGATCTGGTTGACCAGTTCGGCGACGATGGTCTGGGTCAGCGAGCCATCCGGAAACAGCTTGAGAAAATCCGCCAGGTCAGAACCGGTGTGTGGCGCGCCGACGCTGGTGGCGGAGGCGATCAGGTCCGGACGCATGGCCGCCACGTAGCGCACGGTGGGGCCGCCGTGGCTGTGGCCGATCAGGTTGACCTTCGGCTTGCCGCTGAGGGCGACGATCTCCTCGACCTGCTCGATCAGCTCTTCGCCCCGGATTTCCGAGGTATTGAGCTGGCTCACCTCGGTGGTGTACACGCTGGCGCCTCCCTTGCGCAGTGCGCCGGGAATGCCATACCAGTAGTCGATGCCGAGCATGCTGTCCCAGCCGAGCATGCCGTGGGACAGCACGATGGGGTAGCGGGTCTTGGTGTAGTCGGAGGTTCCGAACAGTCTGTCGAGCAATGAAGCGTGGGCGGCGCCTGTGGTCAGACAGGCCCCCAGGCCCAGGGCCAGCAGGGTGGTGGTCTTCTTCATGGCAATCTCGCGGCAGTTGATGTGAGGCGCAGCGTGCAATGGCCTCCCCGTGACGGGGCTGTACACATCAGCTGTGAAGAGATGGCAGTTTCCGTGCCAGCGCCCACGCATTTCGGCCGAATGCTCTGGCATACGGAATCACCCCTTTCGCCCACCCCACCCAAGGACTGGCCTGTTACAGGGGGGAACGCGTCCCCGGCCGCGCCCGCCTGACGTACACGTAACGCCGGTGCGGCCGTCGTCGTGAAACCGGTCACGAACCCGTCGAAGGTAGGGGCATGCGGCGGAGCGCCTTCGCGCATAACGGCTCCAGTGCGAACGACGCATCGGCAAGCGCCCGCCGCACGCGCTACCGTGTCCCCCTTCATTGCCCGGAGCCCACCGCATGACTGCCTACGTCGACCTGCCCCACCCGCCCGGTACCGCTCAGCGCCTGTTGACCGGCGTCCTGCGCACCAGCCTGCGCCTGCTGTTCCGTGGCCTGATTCGTCCGGGAATGCCCATCGCCGGACAACGCGCGGTGCTGCGCGCGCTGACCAGCCTGACCCTGCCGGCGCGCGGCGTGACCCGCACCGCTGGCCAGCTGGGTGGCATGCCCTGCGAATGGCATCGCCCGGCGCACGATAACGGCCAGGTCTGGCTGTACCTGCATGGCGGCGGCTATCTGCTGGGCTCGCCGGCCACCCACCGCGCGCTGTGCGGCGCCCTGGCCCGGCAGTGCGGCCTGAGTGTCTGCGCCATCGAGTACCGCCTGGCCCCGGAGTCCCGCTATCCCGCCCAACTGATCGACGTCCTGGCCGCCTACCAGGCGCTGCAGGACCAAGGCTATCGACCAGAACAGATCATCCTCGGCGGCGATTCGGCCGGCGGCCATCTGTCGCTGACCACTGCCCTGGAACTGAAGGAGCGCGGCCAGCCGCTGCCCCGCGCGCTGGTGTGCTTCTCGCCGGTCACCGACCTCAGCTTCGAGCAGCTGCATCGGCCGCCGGCCGGCGATCCGATGATCAGCCTGCCGTGGATCGAGCAGGCTCGCGCGCTGACCGCCCAACCCGGCGCCGACCCGCACAAGCCTTCGCTGTCGCCGGTGTTCGCCGACCTCGCCGGCCTGCCGCCGCTGCTGCTGCAGGTGGGCGAGGACGAGGTGCTGCTCAACGACAGCCTGCGCCTGGCCGAACGCGCCCAGGCCGGCGGCGTGGCAGTGCGCCTGGAGCGCTATCCGGGCTGCTGGCACGTGTTCCAGGCCCATGCCGGGGTGCTCGACGTGGCCGACCTGGCGGTGCAGCGGGTGGCGGAGTTCCTGGCCAATCCGTAGGTGCGGAACACACCGGGGTGTAGGAGCGGCTCAGCCGCGATGGGCTACGACAGAGCATCGCGGCTGAAGCCGCTCCTACAGAACGCCCTTGCCCATAACAACAAGAAAGGACCGCCAACATGCACAACATCCTGATCACCGGCGCGGCGTCGGGCATCGGCGCCGCCACCGCGCGACTGTTTCATCGCCAGGGCTGGAGCGTCGGCCTGCTGGACATCGACCGCGGCGCACTCACCGCGCTGGCCGAGGAACTGGGCGGCGCCTGGCACCGGGTGCTGGATGTCACCGATGCCGATGCGGTGCGCGAGGCCCTGGCGGCGTTCTGCGCCGATCATGACGGCCAGTTGCGCCTGCTGTTCAACGGCGCCGGCATCCTGCGCTGCGGGCCGTTCGCCGAGCTGGCCCTGGAAGAACACACCCGCACGCTGAACATCAACGTGCTCGGGCTGCTGAACCTGTGCCATGCCGCCTTCCCCTATCTGAAGCGCACCGCCAACGCCCAGGTGATCAACATGAGCTCGGCCTCGGCGCAATACGGCGTGCCCAGCATGGCCAGCTACTCGGCCAGCAAGTTCGCGGTGCGCGGCCTGACCGAGGCGCTGGAGCTGGAATGGCGCGGGCACGGCATTCGCGTCGGCGACCTGATGCCGCTGTTCGTGGCCACGCCGATGGTCGCCAGCCAGCGCGTCACCCCGCCGGTGATGCGCCGCCTGAGCGTGAAGCTGAATGCCGAACAGATCGCCCAGGCCGCCTGGCAACAGGCCCATGGCCCGACCGTGCACCGCCCGGTGGGCTGGCAGTTCCGCCTGCTGTACCTGAGCGGCCAACTGGCCCCGGCCTGGATGAACCGCCTGGTGATGGGCTGGCTGAGCCGGGCCTGAAGCGGGCAATCCAGGGCACCGTGCGCAATGGCGGGTCATGCAAGGGGTGCCCGCCATCGTAGAGCGGTCAGCGTTTTTCCTGGCCGCCGAGGCGGTGTGCACACAGCAGCCGCAACTGCACCGACCGACCTGCAATTGAATTAATTTACTCGCGCAGAATAGTCTTCCAGCGCATGTAAGTTGCGCCTTGAATAAGGCTGTAAACTCCCAAATCCTCTCCAAACCGCAACTTCCCCGCACGATCTCTCCGAAGACAAAAAATCCACCGGAACCCGCCCCTCCCTCTCGCCAGATTCACTCCAGAACGGCGCGCAAGTTGCCCCGCCCACGATTTTTTCTGAACTTTTTCGACTTTCCCGAAGCCCCCGTGATACCTGGCCTCCAGGGGGAGTATGCGAGCTAGAACCACGCCCGGCGCGGCTTCCAAGGGTTGACCCGACCCCCAACCCTTCTGTTAAGGTTTCGCAGCTCGATCGGATCGAGGTCCATTCACACTGTTTGCACAGGGTGAAGTATTCAGCCCCAAGCGAGCGGACCCTGATCGCGAGAATAGCGCGTCAAGTTATTCAAGAATTAATGACGCCTGACGTTTTCATTTCGTTCTGCCCGAATCGAAGAACATTCGAACATGGCAAGAAACATTGAAACCGCACATTTCGAGGGGACTGGCACAGTTGTGCGACGCGGCCGGAAGTTCCGCATGGGCCGGGTCTTGTCGCGTACTCGCCCTGCCAGCCCCATTCATCACGCCCCCGCCAGCGGGCCGGCCTATGCCGCGTTCCGGCGACCGTCCATGGCCGTGCGCCAGGCCGTGGATGAGGGGAGATAGCCAAAGGAGCCTTTCCATGTCGCATGGAAAAATCGTCGTCGAGCACCTCTACAAGGTGTTTGGCCCCGACCCACAACAGGCCATCCGCCTCCTCGAACAGGGCCATGACAAGGACCGTATCCTGGCCGACACCGGCAACGTGATCGGCGTCTGCGACGTCTCGTTCAGTGTCCAGGAAGGCGAGATCTTCGTGCTCATGGGTCTCTCCGGCTCGGGCAAGTCGACCCTGATCCGCCTCGTCAACCGGCTGGTCGAACCCAGCGCCGGTGCCGTGTTCATCGACGGCCAGGACATCGCCACCCTGCCCGAGGCGCAACTGATCGAACTGCGCCGCCGCGACATGAGCATGGTGTTCCAGTCCTTCGCGCTGATGCCCGGGCGCAGCGTGCTGGACAACGCCGCCTTCGGCCTGGAAGTCGCCGGCGTGGCCCGCGCCGAGCGGGAAGCCCGCGCCATGGCGGTGCTCGAACAGGTCGGCCTGGCCCCCTTCGCCGACAAGTTCCCCCACGAGCTGTCCGGCGGCATGCAGCAGCGCGTCGGCCTGGCCCGCGCGCTGGCCGTGGACCCTTCGCTGATCATCATGGACGAGGCCTTCTCCGCCCTCGATCCGCTCAAGCGCCGCGAGATGCAGGACGTGCTGCTGGAACTGCAGCGCCAGCACCGGCGCACCATCCTGTTCGTGTCCCACGATATCGAAGAAGCCCTGCGCATCGGCTCGCGCATCGGGATCATGGAAGGCGGCCGACTGATCCAGGTCGGCACGCCGCAGGAACTGATCGACAACCCGGTCAACGACTATGTGCGGAACTTCTTCGATGCCGTGGACACCAGCCGCTACCTGACCGCCGGCCAGCTGACCAGCGACGACGTGCCGATGTTCGTGCACAACGGCAAGGCGCCGCGGGCATCCACCGTGTGCCGCACGCTGGAGGAGCAGAACAAGGCGTTCGGCATCGTCATCGACGAGGACAACAACCTGCGCGGCATGATCAGCCGCGAACAGGCCGCCCAACTGGTCGAGGAAGACCAGGGCGCGCGCGTGCACAGCGAATCGCTGGAAAGCGTCGAGCCCATGGCCGCCGGCGCCTCGCTGGAGCAGGTGATCGAACGCCTGGTGGAAAGCCCCGGCCCGGTGCCGGTGGTCGATGAGGACGGCAACTACTGCGGCGCCATCAGCAAGACCGCCGTGCTCACCCAGCTCAAGGGGGGCCAGGCATGAGCGACAAGACCCTCGACCTCGGCAGCTGGATCAACGACGGCGTGCAGAACCTGCTGGACAACCATGGCGGCGCCTTCGACAGCGCCGGCCAGGTGGTCGCCGGTTTCTCCGAAGGCATCGAGGCGCTGCTGATGTTGCCGCCCGCCTGGCTGCTGATCGCCCTGATTGCAGGCCTGGGCCTGTGGCGCATCGGCGTGCGCTTCGCGCTGTTCACCGCCGTGGCCTTCGCGCTGATCCTGCTGACCGGCTTCTGGGAACAGACCCTGGTCACCCTCGGGCTGACCTTCTCGGCGACGCTGATCAGCCTGCTGCTCGGCGTGCCGCTGGGCATCTGGGCGGCGCGCAGCGACCGCGTGGCCGCGATCATCCGGCCGGTGCTCGACTTCATGCAGACCATGCCGGCGTTCGTCTACCTGATTCCCGCCGCCATGCTGTTCGGCCTGGGCCGCGTGCCGGGCATCCTCGCCACGGTGATCTTCGCCATGCCGCCGGCGGTGCGCCTGACCAACCTGGGCATCCGCCAGGTCAACCGCGAACTGGTGGAAGCCGGCCAGGCCTTCGGCTGCAACCGCCGCCAGCTGCTGTTCAAGGTGCAGCTGCCCAACGCGCTGCCGTCGATCATGGCCGGGGTCAACCAGACCATCATGATGGCGCTGTCGATGGTGATCATCGCCTCGATGGTCGGCGCCGGCGGCCTGGGCAACGACGTGCTGGCCAGCATCCAGCGCCTGGACATCGGCCTGGGCTTCGAAAGCGGCATGGCCGTGGTGCTGCTGGCGATCATCCTCGACCGCATCACCGAAAGCTTCGGCACCCCGCGTCCGGCGCACGGCGCGTTGCGCGCCTGGTTCGACCGCTTGTTCACCTCCCGCTCCACGACACAGGATCCGTCATGAACGCACGCCTCACCCTGAGCGGCGCCGCCCTGCTGTGCGCCGCCCTTGCCCAGCCCGCCCTGGCCGCCGAGCCGGCCAGCTGCCAGCCGGTACGCTTCGCCGAAATCGGCTGGGCCGACATCGCCGCCACCACCGGCGTGGCCATGACCCTCAGCGAGGGCCTGGGCTACAAGCCCCGCAAGGTGATGGCCTCGGTGCCGATCGCCTTCACCGGCGTGAAGAATGGCCAGATCGACGCCTTTCTTGGCTACTGGGCGCCGTCGATGGACAGCATCGTCGAGCCGTTCCTGAAGAACGACGGCATCAAGGTACTGCCCACGCCCAATCTGGATGGCGCCAAGTACACCCTGGCGGTGCCCAGCTACGCCGCCGAGGCCGGGCTGAAGAGCTTCCAGGACATCGCCCGCTTCAAGGACGCGCTGGGCGGCCGTATCTACGGCATCGAGCCGGGCAACGACGGCAACCTGCTGATCCAGCAGATGATCGACGCCAACCAGTACGAGCTGGGCGGCTTCCGCATGGTGGAGTCCAGCGAGGCCGGCATGCTGGTGCAGGTGCAGCGCGCCATCCGCCAGAAGAAGCCGGTGGTGTTCCTCGGCTGGGCGCCGCATCCGATGAACACCCAGTTCGACATCACCTACCTGGACGGCGGTGACGCGGTGTTCGGTCCCGACTTCGGCGCCGCCAAGGTCTACACCGCCGTACCGAGCGACTACGAGACGCGCTGCCCGAACATGGGCCGCCTGCTCAACAACCTGCAGTTCAGCGTCGAGATCGAAAGCCAGCTGATGGAAAAGGTGCTCGACAAGCAGGACCCGCAAGTGGTGGCCAGGACCTGGCTGAAGGCCAACCCGGCCGTCCTCGAGCGCTGGCTCGACGGTGTCACCACCTTCAGCGGCGACGACGGCCTCAGCGCCGTGCGCCGGCACATCGGTCTGTAAGACCGTCGACAAGGAGACTTCGCATGTTCAAAAAAATCCTCTACACCGCCGCCCTGGCCCTCGGCCTGGCCAGCGGCGCACACGCCGCCGACAAGCCCACCCTGAACCTCGGCTACGTGAACGGCTGGGACGACAGCGTCGCCACCAGCCATGTGGCGGCCGAAGTGCTGCGCAGCAAGCTCGGCTACCCGGTGGAACTCAAGGCGGTGGAAGCCGCCATCATGTGGCAGGGCGTGGCGCGCGGCGACCTGGACGCCACCCTTTCCGCCTGGCTGCCGGCCACCCATGGCGAGTACTACGCCCGCCTGAAGAACAAGGTGGAGCTGCTGGGCGTCAACTACAGCGGCGCGCGCATCGGCCTGCTGGTGCCCACCTATGTCGAAGCGAAGTCCATCGCCGACCTGAACAGCCTGAAGAAGGACCTGCGCGGCCAGATCACCGGCATCGACGCCGGCGCCGGCGTGATGCGCCGCACCGAAGACGCCATCAAGGCCTACGACCTGGACCTGAACCTGATGGCCAGCTCCGGCCCGGCGATGACCGTGGCCCTGGCCCGCGCCGTACAGGCCAACAAGCCGATCGTGGTCACCGGCTGGATTCCGCACTGGATGACCGCCAAGTGGGAACTGCGCTTCCTGGAGGACCCCAAGCAGGTGTTCGGCGACGCCGAGCAGGTGCACAACGTGGTCAATCCCGGCCTGCACGCCAAGGCCCCCGAAGCGGCCGCCTTCCTGAAGAAGTTCGCCTGGCAGGACAAGGAAATCGGCGCGGTGATGCTGGCCATCCGCGACGGCGCCAAGCCCGCCGATGCCGCCCGCGCCTGGGTGGAGCAGAACCCGGAGCGCGTGGCGCAGTGGTTGTGATTGCCTGACTGATCGCCCCCCTCTCCCCTAACCCCTCTCCCGCAAGGGGAGAGGGAGCTGTCTGTGCAGACCTCAGCCTTCTGCGCATCGGCCGGGCACTGATTTTTCCCGCTTCCCTTGCAGGAAAAACGGAGCTGGCCTGAGCACCTTATTTCAGCTCCGCACGAATTACCCCCTCTCCCCTTGCGGGAGAGGGCCGGGGAGAGGGGGAACACGCCCCACATCTCTACACCGACACCGAGGACACCCCATGCCCCGCTTCGGCGAACAACTGCTTTACATCGCCGGCCGCCCGGTCGCGGCGACCTCCGGCACCCTCTTCGACTCCATCAACCCGGCCAATGGCGACGTCCTGGCCCGGGTGCACAGCGCCGGCCGCGACGACGTCGAGCACGCCGTGGCCAGCGCCCGCCAGGGCCAGCAGGCCTGGGCGGCCATGGGCCCCTTCGAGCGCGCCCGCATCCTGCGCCGCGCCGTGGACATCCTGCGCGAGCGCAACGATGAACTGGCGCTGCTGGAAACCCTCGACACCGGCAAGCCGCTGTCGGAAACCCGGAGCGTGGACATCGTCACCGGCGCCGACGTGCTGGAGTACTACGCCGGACTGATCCCGGCCATCGAAGGCGAACAGATCCCGCTACGCGAGACGGCCTTCGCCTACACCCGCCGCGAGCCGCTGGGCGTGGTGGCCGGCATCGGCGCCTGGAACTACCCGATCCAGATCGCCCTGTGGAAGTCCGCCCCGGCCCTGGCCGCCGGCAACGCGATGATCTTCAAGCCCAGCGAAGTCACCCCGCTCTCCGCGCTGAAGCTGGCCGAGATCTACACCGAGGCCGGCCTGCCCGACGGCGTGTTCAACGTGCTCAACGGCAGCGGCGCCGAGGTCGGCCAGTGGCTGGTGGAGCACCCGGGCATAGCCAAGGTGTCCTTCACCGGCGGCACCGTCACCGGCCGCAAGGTGGCGGCCAGCGCCGGCGCCACGCTCAAGGAAACGACCCTGGAGCTGGGCGGCAAGTCGCCGCTGATCGTCTGCGCCGACGCCGACCTGGACCGCGCCGCCGATATCGCCATCGCCGCCAACTTCTTCAGTAGCGGCCAGGTGTGCACCAACGGCACCCGGGTGTTCGTGCCGAGCGACCTGCAGGGCGCGTTCGAGGAAAAGCTGCTGGAGCGCACCCTGCGCATCCAGCCCGGCGATCCTCTGGACCCGGCCACCCGCTTCGGCCCGCTGGTCAGCTTCGCGCACATGGAGCGCGTGCTTGAGCACATCAACAGCGGCGTGAACGAAGGTGCGCGCGTGCTGGTCGGTGGCGGCCGGGTGCGCGAAGGCGCCTTCGCCGAGGGCGCCTACGTGGCGCCAACCATCTTCAGTGCCTGCCGCGACGACATGCGCATCGTGCGCGAGGAGATCTTCGGCCCGGTGATGTGCGTGCTCGGCTATGAGAGCGAAGACGAAGCCGTCCGCCGCGCCAACGCCACCGACTACGGCCTGGCCGCCGGCGTGGTGACCCCCGACCTGGCCCGCGCGCATCGGCTGATCCACCGCCTGGAGGCGGGCATCTGCTGGATCAACACCTGGGGCGAATCCCCGGCGCAGATGCCGGTGGGCGGCTACAAGCACTCCGGCATCGGCCGCGAGAACGGCCTGGCCGCGCTGGCCCATTACACACGCATCAAGTCGGTGCAGGTGGAGCTGGGCGAGTTCGTCTCGCCGTTCTGCTGAGCCACCGCGGGCCTTTGTAGGAGCGGCTTCAGCCGCGATGCTCTTTTTATGCAACCACCCAAAGCTCGCGGCTGAAGCCGCTCCTACCGGGCCCGTGCAAGCCGTCGCCGGCGGCCGGAAAAACGCCGACCGCGGCCCGCGCAACCACTTCACCGTAGGGTGGTCATGGCAACGCCATGGCCACCGTCTCGAGGAAAGGCAGTCCCCATGGAATTCGACTACATCATCATCGGCGCCGGTTCGGCCGGTAACGTGCTGGCCACGCGCCTGACCGAAGACCCCGAGGTCAGCGTGCTGCTGCTGGAAGCCGGCGGTCCGGACCATCGCCTGGACTTCCGCACCCAGATGCCCGCCGCCCTCGCCTACCCGCTGCAGGGCCGGCGCTACAACTGGGCCTACGAGACCGACCCGGAGCCGCACATGAACCACCGCCGAATGGAATGCGGGCGCGGCAAGGGCCTGGGCGGCTCCTCGCTGATCAACGGCATGTGCTACATCCGCGGCAACGCCCTGGACTTCGACCACTGGGCCCGGGAACCGGGCCTGGAGGACTGGAGCTACCTGGACTGCCTGCCCTACTTTCGCAAGGCGGAAACCCGCGATAGCGGCGCCAACGACTACCACGGCGACAGCGGCCCGGTGTCGGTGTGCACGCCCAAGGCCGGCAACAACCCGCTGTTCCACGCCATGGTGGAAGCCGGCGAGCAGGCCGGCTACGCGCGCACCGACGACCTCAACGGCTACCGCCAGGAAGGCTTCGGGCCGATGGACCGCACCGTGACGCCCAACGGCCGGCGCGCCAGCACCGCGCGCGGCTACCTGGACCAGGCCCGCCAGCGGCCGAACCTGACCATCCGCACCCACGCCCTCACCGAGCGCATCCTGTTCGACGGCCGGCGCGCCAGCGGCGTGGCCTACCTGCGCGGCAATTCCAGCCAGCCGGAAACGGCCCGTGCGCGACGCGAGGTGCTGCTGTGCGCCGGGGCGATTGCCTCGCCGCAGATCCTGCAGCGTTCCGGCGTCGGCCCGGCGCCGCTGCTGCGCGAGCTGGACGTGCCGGTGGTACTCGATCTGCCCGGCGTCGGCGAGAACCTGCAGGACCACCTGGAGATGTACCTGCAATACGCCTGCAAGCAGCCGGTGTCGCTGTACCCGGCGCTGCAATGGTGGAACCAGCCGGCCATCGGCGCCCAGTGGCTGTTCGCCGGCAGCGGCATCGGCGCCAGCAACCAGTTCGAGGCCGGCGGCTTCATCCGCACCGACGAATCCTTTGCCTGGCCGAACATCCAGTTCCACTTCCTGCCGGTGGCCATCAACTACAACGGCAGCAACGCGGTGAAGGAACACGGCTTCCAGGCCCACGTCGGCTCCATGCGCTCGCCGAGCCGCGGCCGGGTACGCGCTCTGTCCCGCGACCCGCGCCAGCATCCGAGCCTGCTGTTCAACTACATGAGCCACGCACAGGACTGGCAGGAGTTTCGCGACGCCATCCGCCTGACCCGGGAAATCATTGCCCAGCCCGCGCTGGATGCCTTCCGGGGCCGCGAACTGAGCCCCGGCGTGGACCTCAAGAGCGATGCCGAACTGGACGCCTTCGTGCGCGCCCGGGCGGAAACCGCCTTCCACCCCTGCGGCACCTGCCGCATGGGCCAGGACCAAGGCGCGGTTGTCGATGGCCAGGGGCGCGTGCACGGTTTGCAGGGTTTGCGCGTGGTGGATGCCTCGCTGATGCCGCGCATCATCACCGGCAACCTCAACGCCACCACCATCATGCTGGCGGAGAAGATCGCCGACCGCATCCGTGGCCGCGCGCCGCTGCCGCGCAGCAGCGCCGCGTATTACGTGGCCGGGGATGCGCCGGCGCGGGTGCGATAAAAGCTCGCGAATGAATTCGCTCCCACAGGTTCCGAGCCGCTCGATGGTCCCATAACTCCAGCCCTACGCCGGGCCTGTGGCCTGGCGGATCAGGGTGTCGCTGAGCGCCAGCGCGGCCTTGGAAAGCTGGTGCCCGGCCAGGTGCAGCAGGCCGATGCGGCGAGTGACCTGCGGTTCGTCCAGCGGCAGACAGCGCGCGCCCAGATCTTCCATCTGCCCCCGGCACAGGCTGGGCACCGCGCTCACGCCGAGGCCTTCGGCGACCATGCGCCCGACCGTCACCAGCTGATGGCTCTCGAAGGCCACCGGCAGCTTGCCGTGGCGGGCGCCGATGCTGTCCTCCAGCAGCAGGCGCACCGCCGAGGGCCGCTGCAGGGTAATGAACGGCTCGCCGAGCAGCTGCGCCCAGCTCAGCCGCTTCAGCCCGGCCAGCGGACTGTGCGCCGGCACCATGGCGACAAAGCGGTCGTCATATAAGGGTGTGAACTGCAGGCCATCGAGGGTCGCCGGTTCGAAGGCGATGCCCAGCTCCACGCGGCGGTCGCGCACCATCTCCAGCACCTGCTCGTTGATCACGTCGTGCACCGTCACCCCCACGCGCGGGTGGGCGTCACGAAAAGTCTTCAGGGCTGCCGGCAGCCGATTGCCGGCGAACGACGGCATGGCCGCCAGCGCCACGCGGCCGAGCTGCAGGGTGAAGTGCTGGCGCAGCAGGTCCTCGGCGTTGTCCCAGTCGGCCAGCAGGCGCGTGGCGATGGGCAGCAGCGTCTCGCCCTCCGGCGTGAGTGCCACACTGCGCGTGGTGCGCACCAGCAGTTGGCCGCCCAGGGATTGCTCCAGGTTCTTGATCGCCAGGCTCAGCGCCGGTTGCGACAGGTGCAGCCGTTCGCAGGCCTGGGCGAAGCTCAGGGTCTGCGCCACAGCGAGGAAGGCGCGCAGCTGCTTGACGGTCATTGTTTTATTTTCCTGATCAATGGCGAGGAAAAACAAACTTAACAAATAACACCCCAGCACCGAAGCTTGGGCGCACGCCTGGCAGTGCCCCTGCCCTCCCAACAACAACAAGAGGCACCCAAGAATGAGTGGACTCGACAAGCGCGTAGGCAGCTACGCGGAAGCCCTCGACGGCCTGCAGGACGGCATGACCGTACTGGCCGGCGGCTTCGGTCTGTGTGGCATCCCCGAGAATCTGATCGCCGAGATCCGCCGCCGTGGCGTGCGCGACCTCACCGTGGTCTCCAACAACTGCGGCGTGGACGGCTTCGGCCTCGGCGTGCTGCTGGAAGACCGGCAGATCCGCAAGATGATCGCCTCCTACGTCGGCGAGAACGCGCTGTTCGAGCAGCAACTGCTCAGCGGCGAACTGGAAGTGGAACTCACCCCGCAAGGCACCCTGGCCGAGAAGCTGCGCGCCGGCGGCGCCGGCATCCCCGCATTTTTCACCGCCACCGGCTACGGCACCCCGGTCGCCGACGGCAAGGAAGTGCGCGTGTTCGACGGCCGTCACTACATCCTCGAACGCGCCATCAAGGGCGACTTCGCCATCGTCAAGGGCTGGAAGGCCGACCACTACGGCAACGTGATCTACCGCCACACCGCGCAGAACTTCAACCCGCTGGCGGCCATGGCCGGGCGTATCACCGTGGTGGAAGTGGAGGAAATCGTCGCCCCCGGCGAGCTGGACCCGACGCAGATCCACACCCCCGGCATCTACGTGGACCGCCTGATCCAGGGCACCTTCGAAAAACGCATCGAAAAACGCACGCTGCGCGGCTGAGAGGAGAAATCGCCATGGCACTGACCCGCGAACAGATGGCCCAGCGTGTGGCGCGCGAACTGCGCGACGGCTACTACGTGAACCTCGGCATCGGCATCCCCACCCTGGTGGCCAACTACGTGCCCGAGGGCATGCAGGTGCTGCTGCAGTCGGAGAACGGCCTGCTCGGCATGGGCCCGTTCCCCACCGAAGCCGAGCTGGACGCCGACATGATCAACGCCGGCAAGCAGACGGTCACCGCCCTGCCCGGCGCGGCGATCTTCGACTCCGCCGACTCCTTCGCCATGATCCGTGGCGGCCACGTCGACCTGACCGTGCTCGGCGCCTTCGAGGTGGATGTGCAGGGCAACATCGCCTCCTGGATGATCCCCGGCAAGCTGGTCAAGGGCATGGGTGGCGCCATGGACCTGGTAGCCGGCGCCGAGAACATCATCGTGGTGATGACCCACGCCTCCAAGGACGGCGAATCCAAGCTGCTGGACCGCTGCAGCCTGCCGCTGACCGGCGCCGGCTGCATCCGCACCGTGCTCACCGACCTGGCCTGGCTGGAGATCGACAACGGCGCCTTCATCCTGCGCGAGCGCGCGCCGGGGGTGAGCGTCGAGGAAATCGTCGCCAAGACCGCCGGCAAGCTGATCGTGCCGGAGCAGGTTCCGGAAATGCAGTTCTAGCCATCAACCGGGCCATGCCGATCTTCGGCGCGGCCCGACGCATGTCAGGAGTTCCCATGCAAGACGTTGTCATTGTCGCCGCCACCCGTACCGCCATCGGCACCTTCCAGGGCAGCCTCGCCGAGATTCCCGCCCCGGAACTCGGCGCCCTGGTCATCCGCCGTCTGCTGGAGCAGACCCGCCTCGACCCGGCCCAGGTCGACGAAGTGATCCTCGGCCATGTGCTCACCGCCGGCGCCGGCCAGAACCCCGCCCGCCAGGCCGCCCTCAAGGCCGGCCTGCCGCACGAAGTGCCGGCACTGACCCTCAACAAGGTCTGCGGCTCGGGCCTCAAGGCCCTGCACCTGGCCGCCCAGGCGATCCGCTGCGGCGACGCCGAGGTGGTGATCGCCGGCGGCATGGAAAACATGAGCCAGGCGCCCTATGTGCTGCCCAAGGCGCGCACCGGTCTGCGCATGGGCCATGCCCAGCTGCAGGACAGTATGATCCTCGACGGCCTGTGGGACGCCTTCAACGACTACCACATGGGCATCACCGCCGAGAACCTGGTGGCGAAGTACCAGCTGAGCCGCGAGGCCCAGGACGCCTTCGCCGCCGCCTCGCAGCAGAAGGCGGTCGCCGCCATCGAGGCCGGCCGCTTCGACGCCGAGATCACCCCGGTGCCGATTCCGCAGAAGAAAGGCGAGCCGCTGCTGTTCGCCCGCGACGAGCAACCGCGTGCCGGCACCACCGCCGAGTCGCTGGCCAGGCTCAAGCCGGCGTTCAAGAAGGACGGCAGCGTCACCGCTGGCAACGCCTCCAGCCTCAACGACGGCGCCGCCGCCGTGCTGCTGATGAGCGCCGCCAAGGCCGCCGAACTCGACCTGCCGGTGCTGGCGCGCATCGCCGGCTATGCCAGTGCCGGCGTCGACCCGGCGATCATGGGCTACGCCCCGGTGCCGGCCACCCGCCGCTGCCTGGAGAAGGCCGGCTGGCAACTGGCCGACCTGGACCTGATCGAAGCCAACGAAGCCTTCGCCGCCCAGGCGCTGTGCGTCGGCCAGGCCCTCGGCTGGGACGCCGACAAGGTCAACGTCAACGGCGGCGCCATCGCCCTGGGCCATCCCATCGGCGCCTCCGGCTGCCGCATCCTGGTCAGCCTGCTGCACGAAATGCTGCGCCGCGACGCCCGCAAGGGCCTGGCCACGCTGTGCATCGGCGGCGGTCAGGGCGTGGCGCTGGCCATCGAACGCTGATTTCCAAAGGAGACCTGTAAGCGCCCGGCGTGACCGCCGGGCTGCGGCATACCCGCGCCGCACCCCTGGGCGTTACCGCGCCCGACCGATAAAGCCCAACAAACATAAGAAAGAGGCGTCACTCATGTTCAACACCCTCACCCGCATGAGCGTGGGTCTGGTGCAGCGCTACCTGCCCTCACCCTTCGTATTCTCCGCACTGCTCACCCTTGCCGTGCTGATCGCCGGCATGCTCTCCACCGACCAATCCCTGCCACGCATGGTGCAACACTGGAGCGGCGGCTTCTGGACCCTGCTCGGCTTCGCCATGCAGATGGCGCTGATCTTCGTCACCGGCCATGCCCTGGCCAGCGCTCCCATCGTCAACCGTCAGCTCGACCGCCTGGCCGGCATGGCCCGCACGCCCGGGCAGGCCATCATCATGGTCACCCTGGTGGCGCTGGTCGGCTGCTGGGTCAACTGGGGCTTCGGCCTGGTGATCGGCGCGGTGTTCGCCCGCGCCCTGGCCCGCCAGGTGCAGGGCGTCGACTATCCGTTGCTGGTGGCCTCGGCCTATTCCGGCTTCCTGGTCTGGCACGGCGGCCTCGCCGGCTCGATCCCGCTGTCGATGGCCAGCGGCGGCCCGGATCTGGCGCGCATCACCGCCGGCGTGCTCACCAGCCCGGTGAGCATCACCGAAACCCTGTTCAGCCCGCTGAACCTGACCATCGTCGCCCTGCTGGTGATCGGCCTGCCGCTGCTCAACCGCGCCATGCACCCGCGTCGGGACGTCAAGGTGGCCGACCCGGCCAAGCTGGTGGAAACGCGCGCCGCACAGCCGGCCCGGGAGACCCCGGCACAGCGCCTGGACGACAGTCGCATCCTCGGCCTGGCGCTGGTCGCCCTGGCGGCGGTCTACCTGTTCAACCACTTCAGCAGCAAGGGCTTCGTGCTCGGCCTGGACGTGGTGATCGCCATCTTCCTGTTCTGCGGCCTGCTGCTGCACGGAACCCCGGAGCGCTACATGCGCGCGGTGGACGAGAGCGTGCGCGGCATCGGCGGCATCGTCCTGCTGTTCCCGTTCTACGCCGGCATCATGGGCATGATGATGGGCGCCAACGCCGAGGGCATCTCGCTCGGCCGGCAGATCACCGAGGCGTTCATCTCCTGGTCCTCGGCGGACACCTTCCCGCTGCTGGCCTTCCTCAGCGCCGGCGTGGTCAACGTGTTCGTGCCCTCCGGCGGCGGCCAGTGGGCGGTGCAGGGTCCGATCATGCTGCCGGCGGCGCAGGCCCTCGGCGTCTCGCCCACCGTCACCGCCATGGCCATCGCCTGGGGCGACGCCTGGACCAACATGATCCAGCCGTTCTGGGCACTGCCGCTGCTCGGAATCGTCGGCCTCGGCGCGCGCGACATCATGGGCTACTGCCTGATGATGCTGCTGTACTCGGGCGTGGTGATCTGCGGCGCGTTCTACTTCCTGGCCTGAGCGCCGGCCGGGGCGTCGCTTCGGTGCATCCCTGATCGCGGCTGAAGCCGCTCCTACAGGCCGCGCGCAGCCGCTGCACGGATCCTGTAGGAGCGACTTCAGTCGCGATCTTCTGGCCCAGGCCCGCACGAAAGCGTCGCGGCTGAAGCCCCTCCCACGGACCGTGGAGCGGCTTCAGTTACGCTGTGCTTTCAGCAATGAAACCGCTGCGTGCGCGCATGCAGCTCGCGAATCAGCACCGCCAGGCGCTTGGTGGCGGCGGTGGCCTGCTCGGCCATCACCACCGCCTGCTGCCCCTGGTCGGCCAGCGATTGCAGGCTGCGATGGGTGTCGGCCACGGAGGCGTTCTGCTCCTCGGTGGCCTCGGCGATCGAGCGGTTCATCTGGAACACCCGCTGCAGGCCCTGCTGCAGTTGCCCCAGCTCGTTGCGCGCCTGGGCCAGCTGCTGCATGCCTTCCTCGGTGTTCTGCGCGCTTGCGGCGATACGCTCGGCCATCTGGTTGGAGGCCTGGCGCAGCAGGTCGGTGGTCTGCTGGATCTCGGTGGTCGAGCTCTGCGTGCGCTGCGCCAGGGCGCGCACCTCGTCGGCGACCACAGCGAAGCCACGACCCTGTTCACCGGCCCGTGCCGCCTCGATGGCCGCGTTGAGCGCCAGCAGGTTGGTCTGCTCGGAAATGCCGCGGATCACCTCCAGCACATGGGTGATCTCGCCGCTATGGGTCTGCAGCACCTGCAGCTGCTCGATGTTGGCCTGCATGTCGCCGGTCAGGCGGGTGATCGCCGCGTGGCTGGCGTCGATCTGCCGATGGGCCTGCTCCAGCAGACGGCTGCCCTGGTCTGACGACACCGCCGCCTCGCCCGCGAGGCCGGCGATGCTGTGCACGTTTTGGCTCAGGTGGTCGAGATCCTGATTGACCACCCGCAGGGTGGCCTGCTGATCGTGGAACGCCTGGGTGGCCTGGACCGCGCCCACCTCCAGCTCGCTGGTGATGCCCTGCACCGCGTCGCTGGTCTGGCGTACCGCGCCGATGGTCTCGCGCAGCCGCGCGAGAAACTGGTTGAGCTGGGCGCACATCTCGCCGATCTCCGCCTGGTCGCGGGTCTGCAGCGGCTGGTCCAGTTGCAGGCTGTCACTGATGCGCTTGAGCTGGTTGCGCAACTCGCCCAGCGGCCGGGTCAGGCGGCCGGCCAGCGGGTAGAGCACCAGCAGGCCCAGCACCAGCAGCACCAGGCCCACCCCCAGGGTGATGCGGCGGTTGGCCGTGATGTCGGCGACGGTCTCGCGCACCGGCTGGGTGACCACCAGATAGCGCTGCAGATCCGGCAGGTGCAGCGCGCCCGCGAAGGTCGGCTGGCCGCCGAACTCCAGTTGCTCGATGACCAGCTTGCGATCGCGCACCGGCGCCCAGTCGTTGGCCATCAGCGCCTTGAAGGCCGCCTGGCCGGAGAGGTTCAGGTTGCCGGCCTGACGGGCATCCGGGTGGATGTCCACCAGCCCGCCGGGCTGCACCAGCATCACCTGGCCGGAGTCGCCGAAGCGGTAGTTGCGGATCATGCTGGCCAGCTGTTCCATGTTCATCGCCCCACCGGCCACCAGCAGCGGACGGCCCTGGTCGTCGGTCTGCGCGCTGCGGTAATTGACGAAGATCTGCAAACCCTGGGAACCGAGCGAGTTGGTGTCCAGGTTCAGCTCGTAGACGGCGTTGCGCTTGAGGTAATCGAAATACCAGCCGTCATCGGCGTTGCTTTCCGACATCGGCCGCCATTGCAGCTTGCTGCCTTCCAGGTGGTGGTAGCGCACGCCGCCGTCCGGAGTGCGCACCGCCATGAACACCGCGTTGGCGCCCAGGGACTTCAGGGTATGGTCCATGGCCCGGCGCATGTCGGGCAGGCGATCCAGCGGCGCGCCGGCGCGCGCCCAGTCCTGGATGAACACGTTGTTGGCCAGCGCCTCGGAACCGTTGATGGCCAGCGTGAGCTGACTGCGGATGCCTGCCGCGATGGTCTGCATCCGCCCCGGCAGCTCCTGCTCCTGCAGCCGGCGCAGCTGATCCTGGCTGGTCAGATACGACTGGAAGCCCACCACCAGCACCACTGTCAGCACCAGCACCAGCGAGGAAACCACAAACAGGCGCGTGCGCAGCGCCAAACCCTGCCAACCCATCGAACTACTCCCTGAGATTCGAAGCCGTAATGGCCTTTTTATTCGAAGGGTTATCGATGGAACGGGAGGAAACTGAAGGGGCGCAAAGGGAGTTATTTTCTGGCGTCAAAAAGACCGTAAAAAAGCCCTAAATCCGTCTATTTACCGCCGACACGGGCATCACGCTCCAGCACCCAGCAGCGCGGATTGTTTGTGAATCCGACATGCTCGTAGTAGGTATTCGCCGCCGGGGCGGCAATAAGGATCAGCTTGCAGCGCGGGCCGAGCTGGCGTTGCGTGATGTCCTGCAGTTGCTTGCCGATGCCGCACTTCTGCCGGGATTGGCAAACAGCCAGATCCGACAGGTAACAGGCGTAGTGAAAGTCCGTCATCGAGCGGGCAATGCCGACCAGCCTGTCCGCCTCCCAGGCGCTGACCACCAGGTTGGCATTTTCAAGCATGCCCGCCATGCACTCGCGATCCTGGATGGGGCGCCGTTCACCCAGGGTCGAGCGCGACAGCAGGTCGATGAACTGATCCACGGTGATGGGCGCGCTGATCTTGTATTCGATGGGCATGACCATTACTCCAAATACTCCCCGAGAAAGCGGAATTTCGTAAACCCTGAATCAGCTCAGTCCTCAGACATCCGCCTAAGCTTGCCACTCAAGCGCACCATCAACTCGGCGAAACCGCGCTCTAATCTTCATCGCCATCAGCATGAAATTCTTCGTATATTTCCTTTACCGTTTTCCCATTAAATGTCCAATAGGGGGAAGGCTGGATCGAATAATCGTCCGGCAACCCCAAGACCTTTCGGGTTGCGTGCGTAAGGGAGCAGTCCTGCCCCTTAAAAGAAACGGTTTTCGGACCTACAACAACTGCTTCTTCCCCTGCTTGTGTCGCTATTAGCACCGAGCCAACCTGAATTCCCAACTCAAGGAAATCCATGCGCGGGCGCCGCGCCTGTTTCACATGCTCAGCAGCTTGGAGATCGGCTTTGGTAGCACCAGACTCGATGGCATCCTCGATCATCTGAGTGGCTTCCTCTACATGGAGCAACTTGAGAATAGCGACAACCCGCTCCGGCTCGATCTTGAAAAACTCACGGTTCGGGTTAACTCGGTGCATTCCAAATGCATCATGAAGAGCCTTCTCAACTTTATAGGCGTCCGGGACCCTACAAGCATAAGCACAGTCAAACGGCACCGGAACTCCCGTGCTGTACAACTGTTTCATTCGAACGTCGACCTCGCCCTGCGTAGTGGAACCAATCTTTATGAGCCCGGGCATTGCAGGGTTCGTCAGCACATACACGATTTGGAGTGGCAAAGACACTTTCAAACAGGACCTCATCCGAAGCCGTAACGGCTGTTATTTTGAAGGGTTATCGATGGGACGGCGGAAAACTGTAGGGTGCAAAGCAACGTTATCTTTTGACGTCTTGCTAAGCTCCACGCCATGAACGCCGACGCCGAAACCCTCCACCTTCCCTACCTGCCGCCCTGGGATTGGCAACAATTCCAGCGTCACTTCGCCCTGCGCCTGTTGCCCGGCGTGGAAACCCTCAGCGTCGACGGCTATTGCCGCAGCCTGCGCATCGGTTCAGTGACCGGCTGGTTTGCGGTGCGGCCGCAAGCGGCGAGGAACACCCTGGAGTTGCGGATCAGCCCGTCCGCCATGCCCGTTAGCGCCGCGTTGGTCAGCCGGGTGCGGCGCATGTTCGATCTGGATGCCGACCCGCAGGCCATCGTCACGCACTTTTCCAGCGACGCCCTGCTGGGACCGCTGGTGGCCAACATGCCCGGCCTGCGCCTGCCCACCGCATTCGACCCGTTCGAGCAGGCCGTGCGCGCCATCGTCGGCCAGCAGGTCACCGTCAAGGCGGCGGTGACCATCACCAACCGCCTGGTGGCGCGGCTCGGCGAGCCCCTGGCGGATGCGCCCACGGATGGCCCGCAGCGTCTCTTTCCCACACCTGAACAGCTCGCCAGCGCCGACCTGTCCGCCATCGGCATGCCCGCCAAACGGGTGCTGGCGTTGCAGCGCCTGGCCACCGCGGTGGCCGATGGCAGCTTTCCATTGCACCTGGAAGATGGCGCCGACGCGCTGGTCGAGCGCCTTTGCGCCCTGCCCGGCATCGGCCCCTGGACGGCCGAGTACATCGCGCTACGCGGCTTCGGTGCGGTGGATGCCTTTCCCGCCGCCGACCTGGGCCTGCTCAAGTCACCGGTGTGGGGGCCAGGCGGGATCAGTGCACGGGAACTGAAGCTACGCGCCGAGGCCTGGCGGCCGTGGCGGGCGTACGCGGCGGTTTATCTGTGGGAGCGTTATGCGGGCGGTGGATGAACGCTCAGCACCCCAGCGCCGCCAGCAGCCGGGCATCCTGCAGCGCATGGTGGGGTGGCTCATAGCCCAGATCCTCGAACTCGATATCGCTGCTGATCCGCCCGGCCGTCACCCCGTCCGGCAAACCAGCGGCGCCGGCCAGCCACAGCAGTAACGGCCAGTCCCACATCACCGCATCACTGACGATCTCGACCGGCCCGAGCTTCCGAAGAAACTCCAGCAGCTCGGTTCGCGCCTGATCCGTCGTGCGTCCGTGAGCCTTCAGCTCCAGCTGCGGCAGGACGATCTCGCGAACGAAGTCCGAGCAATCGTCCTCGACCCAGTGATCGGTAAGCTCCACATAGAACTCAGGGCCGCCCGGAACGACCAGGGCCAGGCTGATCAGCTTGTAGGTGTAGGGATTGAGGTCGGTGAATTCGGTGTCGAGGTAGGCGCGGCGCATGGGTCTGTTAATACTCGGCTGCAAGATCTGCTCAAGTTAATTAATCTACGTTTAACCCAAGATTGAAGCCTACTCTTTTTGTCAGGCTCTCACTATCTGGCTTATCCGCCCATCCGCGCCATTTCAATATAACCAAAAACCTTTGACGAGCCGAAAACCCCACCGGTTTAAAACCTGTTGATGCCGTAGGGAATCGCCGTGGCCGTCATTACTTTTTTGCATCCAAAGACAAAGTTTCACGCTTAGTAATAGAGCATCCTCCTGCAACATCATTAAAAATGAAATTTAGACCTGGACTATCATCCACCGAAAGAAAATAAGTTTTTCCACCATCACCATTCGGATCAGTCAGCTTCTGCCTCCAGCCTGCCCCATCGAAACCATGCTTCTGAATGTACGCCATGCAGCTCGGGGTTGGCGCGACATAGGTAACAACATATGCCCCAACGCATTGCTTTTCCACCGGAGTAATAACAACAGTACCTGAAGAGCTGTAATTACTCTCTGTTCCAGAAATCAAAAAGTCTACGACTATCGGCTTGATATTCGTATTCTCCGTTGACCATGCCTTATTGCTAGAGAAATCGCGGCCTTTCGCCAAAAAACTTAGAGTCTCGGAAATTGCCCCCGAGCAAGTGGTTGCCCCCACATTATCGAAATGCTGTTTAATCGAAAGAATATTCTTTGGCAGCACAGTAGCGGCCGCACCGGACGCAACCGCTGAGAAAAATAAAATGCTAGCCATGCCTTTGAGTTTCATGAAAGCTCCCCCGCCAGAAAAAACCAAACTAATCCGTGCAACACTTGCCGGCCTAACGCAACCGCCCAGCTCAGAGACTTTCCATACAACAAATCCCTAAAAATCTCCGGCCGGGCTTTCAGAATGCGGCTCTTCCCCAAGACTTGCCCGATGCGCTGCGCCTGGGCACACTCAGCTTCGCCACTTACCTATTTCTTTTAGCCTTATCAAAAGCTTCAGCGATAATTAAACAACTTTCTTGGGTCGAAGCGTAATAAAGCGAGTTATCACCTTTTAAAAGTATTATTACACCCTTTTCCTCATAATATTGATCAACTTTATAACCTCCAAGGTCAATTGCCTGCTGAGGAGAAAACTCAGCAATCTTACAACCCTCAGGCCCCATTATCCACCAAACCTGACCCGCCGACGCCGCAAGACTGGAAGTCATCAGCAACGCAAAGAACAAGGCTCTCATAAAAACCCCTAAATTATGATTTCAGATCGTATTGAATTTAAAGCGAAATCTTATCCTTAACAAACTCATGAGATTCCTGAGCATAACCTTTCGTAAAAAAGGTCAAATTGATTCAGTCAGCCTGACACCGCCGCCCAGTAATTTCTTCTTTCCCTCTAGCAACAACCATAATACTTGCTTCATAACCATACAGGCCTAACGCTACCGCTCTATTTGGAGATTGTCCATCCACCAAAAAGCCCGGCCAAGATCACTCCCGGCCGGGCTTTCAGAACTTCCACGCCGCTCCTGCGGCAATATGTCTCAACTAATCAGCAATAATGCTCCACCCCAAAAAACCGCCCGGCGATCGTCTCGCCGGTTTCTTCCGGCGCACTACCTTCCGGCGCCAGCCGTACCGCCAGACAATGCGGCTCATCCCCCAGACTTACCCAATGCGCCACGCTCTTGGGCACGCTCAGCAGATCGCCGCGCTCGCCGAGGAAGGCGAACACCTCGTTGCCGATATGCAGGCTGACCAGGGCGCGGCCGCCGAGGAACAGCCAGGCCTGTTCGGCGGCCAGGGTCTGTTCGTTGGCGAAGCGGGCGTTGAGTTCGGCGGTCTGTTCGCTGTCCCGCTCCAGACTGAGGATGTCCTGCACCGGCAGGTTCAGTTCACCGACAACGTCTTGCAGCAGCGCACCATAGTCGGCGCGCACCTCGGCCGCGCTGGCGCCGGGGCGTGCGTCGCCGTCGATGTCGCGCTGCTGGTAGCGCACGCCCACGTCGGCCAGGGTGGCGGCGATGTCGTCGGCGTGGATGAGCATCTTGCTCGGCACTTCGGGGATGGCGACGCTGTAAACGCTCAGAACACTCATCGAAATTCTCTCTTGGCTAATCAGACCGGCGGGGCGCTGTGCGGGGTTTCCTTCAGGCGCTTGGCGATGATGAAGGCGGCCAGCGCCGCGCCGGTGCTGGCGATCAGGAAGGTGGGGCCGGCCCCCAGGGCGCTCCAGCTGTACCCCGCATAGAGGGCGCCCAGGGCGCCGCCCATACCGGACACGGTGGCATAGGACGCCTGGCCGCGACCCAGGTGACGGATGCCGAAGGCACGCTGCACGAAATGCACGGCCGCGGAATGGAAGCAACCGAAGCTGGCAGCGTGTAGCAGCTGCGCGATCAGCAGCACGAACAGCTCCTGGGCCAGGTAGCCCATCAGCAGCCAGCGCACGGCGGCGAGCAACATGCTGAACATCAGCACGCGGCGCAGCGAGAAGCGGTCGAGGATGCGTGCCATCACCATGAATACGCCGATTTCCGCCACCACCCCCAGCGCCCAGATCAGGCCGATGGTGCCGCGCGGGTAGCCGAGCGCCTCCAGGTGGATGGTCAGGAAGGTGTAGTAAGGACCGTGGGAGGCCTGCATCAGCACCACGCACAGGAAGAACGCCGGCACGCCGGGCTTCCACAGCAGTTTCCAGAAACCCAGTTGCACGGTGGTGTCGCTGCTGGGGGACGGTGCGGCGTCCGGCACGCGCCAGGCGGTGGCGACAATGGCCAGCATGATCACCAGCATGGCGGCCGGGAAGCTGTCCAGGCTCAGCCAGTCGAACAGCCAGCCAAGGCCGACCACCGCGACGATGAAGCCGATGCTGCCCCACAGGCGCACGCGGCTGTAGAAGGTGGGGCGCTCGCGCAGGTGGGCCAGGGTGATGGCCTCGAACTGCGGCAGGATGGCGTGCCAGAAGAACGCATGCAGGGCCATGACCATGGCCAGCCACATGAAGCTTTTGTCGAACAGGATCAGCGCGAAGGCCAGCAGCGTGCAGACGGCGCCGAGGCGCACGATCGCCAGCCGCCGTCCGGTGACGTCGCCCAGCCAGCCCCACACGAAGGGCGACAGGCAGCGCATCAGCAGCGGAATGGCCGCCAGTTCGCCGATGCGCGCCGGCGAAAAGCCGAGGTGGGCGAAGTACAGCGAGAGAAATGGCGCCGTCGCCCCGAGCAGGGCGAAGTACGCGAAGTAGAAACCAGAGAGACGCCAGTAAGGGAGAGCGGAATCCATAGCCTTCAGCCGTAAGAGCGAGCCGGAGCCGCTTGCCCGGCTTCAGGCTCGCGGACTCGGGTTCAGAGTTGTCCTAACACTGGGGTGGAGACGCTCACATCGGCGTTCTGGGCACGCTGGCGCAGCAGGTGATCGATGAGCACCAGCGCCATCATGGCTTCGGCGATCGGCGTGGCGCGAATGCCCACGCACGGATCGTGGCGACCCTTGGTGATCACCTCGACCGGATTGCCGTGGACATCGATGGAGCGACCCGGCGTAGTGATGCTGGAGGTGGGCTTGAGTGCCAGATGGGCGACGATCGGCTGGCCACTGGAGATGCCGCCGAGGATGCCGCCGGCGTGGTTGGACAGGAAGCCACCCGGGGTCAGTTCGTCGCGGTGCTCGGTGCCGCGCTGGGCGACGGCGGCGAAGCCGTCGCCGATTTCCACGCCCTTCACCGCGTTGATGCTCATCAGCGCGTGGGCCAGTTCAGCGTCCAGGCGGTCGAAGATCGGCTCGCCCCAGCCCGGCGGCACGCCGTCGGCGACCACGGTGATCTTCGCGCCGACGGAATCCTGGTCGCGGCGCAGCTGGTCCATGTAGGCCTCCAGCTCCGGCACCTTGTCCGGGTCCGGGCAGAAGAAGGCGTTCTGCTCCACCGACGCCCAGCTCTTGAAGGGGATTTCGATCGGGCCGAGCTGGCTCATGTAGCCACGCACCTGAATGCCCAGTTTGGCCAGGTACTTCTTGGCGATGGCGCCGGCCGCCACGCGCATGGCGGTCTCGCGCGCCGAGCTGCGGCCGCCGCCACGGTAGTCGCGGATGCCGTACTTGTGGTGGTAGGTGTAGTCGGCGTGGGCCGGGCGGAACAGGTCCTGGATGGCCGAGTAGTCCTTGGACTTCTGGTCGGTGTTGCGGATCAGCAGGCCGATCGGGCAGCCGGTGGTCTTGCCTTCGAACACGCCGGAGAGGATCTCGACCTCATCGGCTTCCTGACGCTGGGTGGTGTGGCGGCTGGTGCCCGGCTTGCGGCGATCCAGGTCGCGCTGCAGGTCCTCCAGCGACAGCTCCAGCCCCGGCGGGCAGCCATCGACAATAGCCACCAGGGCCGGGCCGTGGCTCTCGCCGGCGGTGGTAACGGTAAACAGCTTGCCGAAGGTATTGCCGGACATCCTGATGCTCCGCGATCAGCCTCTGGAAAAGGCCGGCAGTATACCCGAGAGCCCGCCGGTGGCGCTGCCCCGCACCGGCTGCCAACTCGGTCAGATTTTGCAAAAAGCCGCTGCAGATTGCCGGCCTGCGGCCGATAACGCTCAGGCAGACAGTCTGTGGGCATCGCAATGACCGACACACACACTCCCGAACAACCCGAGCAGCAGGCGGCCGCCCCGGCCGAGCCGGAGGCGCAGGTTCCCCAGGGCCATCCCTGGGAACTGCTGGCGCCCGAGCCCTATCGCCTGCTGCGCCTGTATCCGCAGCCCTTCGACCGGGCTACCGGCGCGCGGCCGCTGCGCTTTGCGCAGTATTCGCGCATCGAGCGCCACAGCCAGAAGGAAAGCCTGCTGCGCCTGAGCGTCGAGCTGCCCGGCCAGTCGCTGAAGAAGGACCAGAACCGCCTGGACGTCTGGCTGGATCACCAGCAGAAGGAAATACGCTTCGAGCCGCTGCAGATCGACCCGCCGAACCGCGGCCTGGGACGCTTTCTGCTGGCCCAGGCTATCGAGTGGGCGCAGCAGAAGTGGTCGCACTACGCGGTGGTATCCGGCGACCTGCCGTATCGCAACATGCTCAGCGAAGATGCCCGCCTGCGTCGCGACCATGCGTTGCGCAATCAGGGTTTCGAGGTGCTGTACCCGGACGAGGGCCAACTGCGCGCGACTTACGGCGCGAAGCGGGTCAGCGAGCTGGAGTCCGAGTGGAATCCGGAAAAGGTCCAGGTGCTCGACGAGCTCGACTGCGCCGCGATGCTGGAACAGGCCGACACCCAGCTGCGTGATCAGGAAGCGCTGATCCGCAAGCATGAGGAACGCATCACCTGGCTCAAGCGCGAAGACAGCGGCCTGCGTTTCACCGTCACCTGCCTGGTGGCGTTTGCGCTGTTCCAGGCGGGGCTGTTGATCTGGATTGCGACGCGGTAGCTCCACGGTGGGCAACGCGTTGCGTTGACCACCCTACCGGGCAATGCCGGCTCCTTGTGAGGCCGGACCTACCCGGCCGGATTTATCCCGGCCGACGGGGGGGCGGAGCGAAACCGAGGCGGAGAGTTCACCTCCGCCGGCCGGCGTAAAGCCGGCCCTACAGGTTGGCGCCCTGCCCTGCCTACGACCCGGGTATCCCGTAGGAGCGGCTTCAGCCGCGATGCGTTTCGTGCGGGCCGCCCCCAAAAGCTCGCGACTGAAGTCGCTCCTACAAAAGTCAAAAGCCGCTACCCCCCTACGACTGGGTCAACTGCCGATACAGCTGCGGAAGGCGGAACGGCAGCTGCTTCGGGTCGTGGATCAGCGTGAAGCCGTTCACCCCGAACATATACGGCAGGTAGTCGCCGGCCTCGCGGTCGATGGTGATGCAGAACGGCAGCAGGCCCATGCGCCGCGCTTCGATCACCGCCTGGCGGGTGTCCTCCACGCCGTAGCGCCCCTCGTACAGATCCAGATCGTTCGGCTTGCCATCCGTCACCAGCAACAGCAGCTTGCGCTTTTGCGGCCTTGCGGCGAGCGTGCGGCTGGCCTGGCGGATCGCCGCGCCCATGCGCGTGTAGTAGCCAGGCCGCAGCGCCTGGATGCGCCCGCGGGTGGTGTCGTCGTAGCGCTGGCGGAAGGTCTTCAGCTCCTGCAGACGCACCTGGTTGCGGCGCAGCGAGGAGAAGCCGTACAGCGCGAACGGGTCGCCCACCGCGCTGAGCGCCTCGCCGAACAGCAGCAGGCTGTCGACGATCAGGTCGATCACCCGGTGCTCGTCGTCCAGGTGCGCATCGGTGGACATCGACAGGTCGGCCAGCAGCAGGCAGGCCAGGTCGCGGCGACTCTGGCGCATGTCCATGAACAGCCCGCGCTCGACGCACTGGCCGTGCACGCGCTCGACATGGAAATCCAGCCAGGCCTGCAGGTCCAGCTCGCTGCCCTGGGGTTGCTGACGCAGCCACTGGCGGTCGTTGCGCAGGTGCTCGAACTGCCGGCGCAGGCGGCGCGCCAGCGGCGCCAGGTGCAGCGGCAGGCCCTTCGGCTCGGCGTCGCGCGGCAGCATCGGCTGCAGCAGCACGTAATCCTCGATCAGCGCCTGCTTGCGGTAATCCCACTCGGGTAGGCGGATGCCTTCGCCGAACGGCACGTCATCGTTTTCGGCGGACGGCAGGTCGAGGTCGAGCTTCAGGCCGCCGCCCTTGCTGGAGCGCTTGCGCGACACCGACAGGTGATCCAGGTCGTCGGCCACGCGCGCGGCGTCGAGGTCTTCGGTGTCGTCGCCGCAGCGGTCCAGGTCCACGTGCTCGGACCAGCTGAACAGGTTCTCCAGGCGGAACAGCAGCAGGCCGCCCTTGCCGGTGTTTTCCTCGACCCGCTCGGCGCGCTTGCGCGGCGCCTTGCCTTCTTCGCTCGGCGGTTTCAGGCCAACGCCCTCTTCTTCCTCACCGTCATTCAGGCTGGCCGACTGCGGATCGTCCAGGCGCTGCGGCGGATACAGCCACAGCGGCAGCGGCCAGGGCGAGCGCTCGCTGCGCGGGAAGGCGCGCACGCTGCCGGGCTCGCGCAGCGCCTGGCGCAGGGCGCGCTCCAGCGCCGCCTCCTCGGCGGGCATCTGCTCGGGGTCCGGGCGCAGCGGCAGCAGGGCTTCCACCAGGCGCCGGTAGCGCGGGCGCATGGCCGGGTAGCGTTCCAGCAGCTCGACGGTCCAGCGCTGGTTGTCGCGCCCCCAGTGGCGCATCGGCTCGGCGTGGGCGGCCAGCAGCGCCAGCCAGCGGTACAGCTCGCGGTTCAGCGCGACATCCGGGTACACCGCCAGGCTGGCCGGCAGGCGCAGGTTGCCGGGGTCGCACCAGGCCACCGGGGCCTGCTGGCAGGTGCCAGCCACCTGTTGCAGCAGGCTGCGCCGCAGCAGCAGTTCGCGGGCGCTGGCGGCTGCCAGCTCGACGCTGCTGGCGCCGCCCAGGGCGCGGAACAGCACGGCCAGCGAGCGCTGCATGTCGGCCAGTTCGACCCGGGCTTCGGGGAACTCGGGGCTGGCGCGCCGCGTGATGAAACGGTGCCAGATGCCGCCGACCCACTCTTCGACTTCAACGCTGAAGGCCATGAAAGAATCCTCGTGTGCTTCTTTTCTCTACGGGGCGAACGGTTCGCCCTGAAACGACACAGGGCGGCCCGCTGTTCCAGCCGGGCCGCCCTGCCTTACCTCAACGCGTCACTCAGGCGGTAGCCGGAGCCTGTACCGTGGCCTCGGCCCGCTGGCGGAAGCTCAGCAGGTAGCAGGTCAGACCGGCCAGGAACATGAAGCCAGCAACCAGACGCAGCCAGAAGAACACGGCCAGTTGGTCCATGGTGTTCATGAACGACATGGCGGCGCCGTCTGCCGGGATACGCTGCAGCCAGACCTGCACCACACCGGCGGCGGTCAGCAGCAGGGTGATCAGCAGCATGGAGCTGGTCATCAGCCAGAAGCCCCACAGCTCGACACTCTGCGCACGGGCGCTGGGTGCTTCGCCCAGGCCACGCAGACGCGGCATGGCGTAGGACATCAGGGTCATGACGATCATCGCGTAGGCGCCGTAGAAGGCCAGGTGGCCGTGCGCGGCGGTGAGCTGGGTGCCGTGGGTGTAGTAGTTCACCGGGGCCAGGGTGTGCATGAAGCCCCACACGCCCGCGCCGAGGAACGCCGTCACCGTGGTGCCGATGGCCCAGTAGGAGGCAGCCTTGTTCGGGTGCTGGCGACGACGGCGGTTCACCATGTTGAACGCGAACAGCACCATGGCGAAGAACGGCAGCGGTTCCAGGGCCGAGAAGATCGAGCCCAGCCACAGCCACACACCCGGTGCGCCGATCCAGAAGTAGTGGTGACCTGTACCGAGGATGCCGGTGATCAGGGCCATGGCGATGATCACGTACAGCCACTTCTCGATGACTTCGCGGTCCACGCCGGTGATCTTGATCAGCACGAAAGCCAGCATCGAGCCCATGATCAGTTCCCACACGCCTTCCACCCACAGGTGCACGACCCACCACCAGTAGAACTTGTCACGGGTGAGGTTTTCCGGGTTGTAGAAGGAGAACAGGAACATCACGGCCAGACCGATCAGACCGGTCATCATGACCACGTTGATGGCAGTCTTACGGCCCTTGAGCATGGTCATGCCGATGTTGAACAGGAAGCCCAGGGCGACGATGACGATACCGATCTTGGTGATCGTCGGTTGCTCGAGGAATTCCCGTCCCATGGTCGGCAGCAGCTCGTTGCCGGTCATCTTGGCGAGGCCGGCATAGGGGACGAACAGGTAGCCGAGGATGGTCAGCGTACCGGCTACGGCGAACACCCAGAACAGGATCATGGCCAACTTCGGGCTGTACAGCTCGCGGTCGGACTCTTCCGGAATCAGGTAGTAGGCGGCGCCCATGAAGCCAAACAGGATCCAGACGATCAGCAGGTTGGTGTGCACCATCCGCGCCACGTTGAACGGAATGGCCGGGAACAGGAAGTCACCGACGACGTACTGGGTGGCCATGATCAGGCCGAAGAGCACCTGTCCCACGAACAACATCATGGCGAACACGAAGTACGGCAGCGCAACCTTCTGCGACTGGAATTTCAAATGCGGGTTCAAGAGGCTCATGTATCAACCCTCCCTGTTCGGCGGCCAGCTGAAGGTATCGATATTGGAAGTCCACTTGAGGAACTCCGCCATATCGTTAACTTCCTGCTCGGTGAGGTTGAACTGCGGCATCGCACGGCGACCCGGAACGCCCAGCGGCTGGGCCTTCATCCAGGCATGCAGGAAGCTGTTGAAGGCTTCTTCACCACCGCGACGGACGAACACGTTACCCAGCTCGGGCGCGAAGTACGCACCTTCACCCAGCAGCGTGTGGCAGCCAATGCAGTTGTTCTGCTCCCAGACCAGTTTTCCGCGCACTACCGCTTCGGTCATTTCCGACTCGTTGGTGCGCTCTGGTATTTCCTTTTCTGTGTGGTAGGTCAGGCCGAGGAACACCAGGATGAAGAAAAGACTTCCTCCAAAGTAGATGTTCCTGGCCATGCCCTTTGTGAAGGTCTCTGACATCGTGACGCCTCCTGTTGGCTTGGCATGGCCATGATAGGAACCGCCCCTTGGCAACCTGCTTGATGTCAATCAAGAAGCCCAAATGAAACGGTCAGGCATTCGGTTTGCGGGTGTGAGGGCTCCCCTCTCCCCGACCCTCTCCCGCGAGGGGAGAGGGAGAACTCGTGCGGGGCCCTGGCGTGGGGTGAGCACAGCGGCAGCGTGTGCATCCCCTCTCCCCTCGCGGGAGAGGGGCCAGGGGCCGCCACGCATGCCGCCTACGTTTTCACCACACAAAAAAAGGCCGGCTTGCGCCGGCCCAACCCCTACAAAGAAACCCCCTTTACAACAACGTGAGCCACACCCCACCGGCCATGGCCAGCGGCCAGCCGAACAGCAGGACCCGCCAGAACAGCGGGGCGTGACGCAACTCCATGAAGCCGTCGGTGATCAGCCAGGCCTTGCCCAGCGCCACCGCCAGCATGCCGCCGGCCAGTACCAGGCTGGCGCCCAGGTTGCCCAGCGCCACGGTGCCCACCGACAGCAGCACCAGTCCCAACCAGCAGATCAGCAATGTCTTCGACGCGGTCACCATTCCTCCTCAACCCAGCAGGTAGACCAGCGGAAACAGCAGCACCCACACCAGGTCCACCATGTGCCAATACAGCACCCCGGATTCCAGCCCGCTGCGCGAAGTCCCGGGCGCGTAAGCGCCGGTGCGGCAGCGGTTGGCCATGTAGCCGAGGATCAGCATGCCCAGCAGCACATGCAGGAAGTGGAAGCCGGTGAGCAACCAGTACAGGGTGAAGAAGGTGTTGTATTCCAGCCCGTAACCCAGTCCGGCCAGGTGTCCGTATTCCTGCAGTTTCAGCACCACATACACGCCGGCCGAGAGCAGCGCGGCGAACAGCAGCCAGCCGGCGCGGTCCTGGCGGTTGGCGCGCACCTGCTCCACCGCCAGGGCGGCGAACAGCCCCGAGGTCAGCAGGCCCAGGGTCAGCGCCAGGCCGGTGGAGCTGTCCAGCGCCAGGCGGCTTTCGCGGAACAGCTCGATCTGCAGCATCTGGGTCACCGCGAAGGCGAGGATCAGGATGCCGAACACCGCCAGCTCGGCGAGGATGAAGATCCACATCGCCAGGTCGCCGGGCAGCCGACGGGCCACCCCAGTCGACAGGACGGCCGGGTCATTCGAAATGGACATCGACCACATCCATCAGCGCAGCAACCGTCTGCGCGTCGTCCGACAGCGGTTCGGCCAGGCACGCCAGGCAGGCTTCGCGCGGCGTCAGGCCGGCCTTGATCATGCTGGCGGTGAAGATCAGCAGGCGGGTCGAGGCCACCTCTTCCAGATCGTGCTGCTCCAGCCGGCGCAGGGCCTGGCCGAGCTTGACGATGCGCGCCGCCAGCAGCTCGTCCACCCCGGCCTCGCTGGCCACGATGCGGATTTCCTCGGCCTCGCTCGGGTAGTCGAAACGCATGGCCACGAAGCGCTGGCGGGTGGAAGGCTTCATGCCCTTGAGCAGATTCTGGTAGCCGGGGTTGTAGGACACCACGAGCATGAAGCCGGGCGGCGCCTTGAGGGTTTCCCCGGTGCGCTCCAGGTACAGCTCGCGGCGATCATCGGCCAGCGGGTGGAGGACCACGGCGGTGTCCTGACGCGCCTCGACCACCTCGTCCAGGTAGCAGATGCCGCCTTCGCGTACCGCGCGGGTCAGCGGGCCGTCCTGCCACCAAGTGCCCTCGGCGCCGATCAGGTGGCGACCCACCAGGTCGGTGGCGGACAGGTCGTCGTGGCAGGCCACGGTGTACAGCGGCAGCCCCAGGCGATGCGCCATGTGCTGCACGAAACGGGTCTTGCCGCAGCCGGTCGGCCCCTTGATCAGCACCGGCAGGCCGTGCTTCCAGGCCTGCTCGAACAGCCCCACTTCGTTGCCCAGCGCCTGGTAGAAGGGCGCGGCGTCCAGGCCTGGCTTCTCGAGTGCATTCACGGCAATACCTCAGCGTTGCGATCAGTCATGGCCGCAAGCTACCCGCGACAAGGCGTCACGCTCAAGGCTTTCGCCGGCCCCTCTTGATTGTCGTCAAGCGCCTCGTCAGATGGGTCTCTCTAGGATCGGCCCTGCCAACAAGAAGGTCCCGGTGGCAAACGCAGTCGTTCTACATGGAGCCGCCAACGCGCTCCAACAAGGAGAAGAACATGTCGATGTCGAGCACCGTAGCAAGACCCTTACTGGCTGGTCTGATCGCCAGCATTTCACTCCTGAGTCTGGGTATCGCCCAGGCTTCGGCACCTGCCATGACCGCGGCCGAGAAGGAAGCCGCCAAGAAAATTTACTTCGAGCGCTGCGCCGGCTGTCACGGCGTGCTGCGCAAGGGCGCCACCGGCAAGAACCTGGAGCCGCACTGGGAGAAGGTGCAGGCCGACGGCAAGAAGCAGGAAGGCGGCACCCTGAAGCTGGGTACCAAGCGTCTGGAAAACATCATCGCCTACGGCACCGAAGGCGGCATGGTGAACTACGACGACATCCTGACCAAGGATGAAATCAACCTCATGGCCCGCTACATCCAGAACGCCCCGGACGTACCGCCGGAGTTCTCGCTGCAGGACATGAAGGACAGCTGGAAGCTGATCGTGCCGGTGGACAAGCGGCCGAAGAAGCAGATGAACAAGGTGAACCTGAAGAACGTCTTCGCCATCACCCTGCGCGACGCGGGCAAGCTGGCGCTGGTCGACGGCGACACCCACAAGATCTGGAAAGTCCTCGACACCGGTTACGCGGTGCACATCTCGCGCTTCTCGCACTCCGGGCGCTATGTGTACACCGTGGGCCGCGACGGCCTGACCACGGTTATCGACCTGTGGTTCGAGGAACCCACCACGGTCGCCACCGTGCGCCTGGGCTCCGACGCCCGCTCGGTGGACGTGTCCAAGTTCAAGGGCTACGAGGACAAGTACCTGATCGGTGGCACCTACTGGCCGCCGCAGTACTCGATCATGGACGGCGAGACCCTGGAACCGATCAAGGTCGTCTCCACCCGCGGCCAGACCGTGGATGGCGAATACCACCCGGAACCGCGCGTGGCCTCGATCGTCGCCTCGATGGTCAAGCCCGAGTGGGTGGTCAACGTGAAGGAAACCGGGCAGATCCTGCTGGTGGACTACACCGACCTGAAGAACCTCAAGACCACCACCATCGAGTCCGCCAAGTTCCTGCATGACGGCGGCTGGGACGCCTCCAAGCGCTACTTCATGGTGGCCGCCAACGCCTCCAACAAGGTCGCCGCGGTGGATACCAAGACCGGCAAGCTGGCCGCGCTGGTGGATACCGCGAAGATCCCGCACCCGGGTCGCGGCGCCAACTTCGTGCACCCGAAGTTCGGTCCGGTATGGTCCACCGGCCACTTGGGCGACGACGTGGTCTCGCTGATCTCCACGCCGTCCGAGGAGAAGAAGTACGCCCAGTACAAGCAGCACAACTGGAAGGTGGTGCAGGAGCTGAAGATGCCGGGCGCCGGCAACCTGTTCGTCAAGACCCACCCGAAGTCCAAGCACTTCTGGGCTGACGCGCCGATGAACCCGGAGCGTGAAGTGGCCGAGTCGGTGTACGTCTTCGACATGAACGACCTGAGCAAGGCACCCAAGCAGCTCAACGTCGCCAAGGACTCCGGCCTGCCGGAGAGCAAGGCGATCCGCCGCGCCGTACAGCCGGAGTACAACGTGGCTGGCGACGAGGTGTGGATCTCCCTGTGGGGAGGCAAGACCGACCAGTCCGCCATCGTCGTGTACGACGACAAGACCTTGAAGATGAAGCGCGTGATCACCGATCCGGAGATCGTCACGCCCACCGGCAAGTTCAACGTCTTCAACACGATGCACGACGTGTACTGATCGCCTGCCGCCACCCCCGCGCCCGGCGCGGGGGTGTGCCGAGGACCACACCATGAAAGACCCTGAAGTTCGCACGTCAGCGTTCAAGCGCCTGCTTGCCTTCCTGAAACGGCCCAGCGCGCGCTATTCGCTCGGCGCCCTGCTGGTGGCCGGTTTCGCGGCCGGGGTGATCTTCTGGGGCGGTTTCAACACCGTCCTGGAGGCCACCAACACCGAAGCCTTCTGCCTCTCCTGCCACGAGATGCGCGACAACGTGTACCCGGAGTACCAGAAGACCATTCACTACAGCAACCGCACCGGTGTGCGCGCCACCTGCCCGGACTGCCACGTGCCCAAGGAGTGGACCTACAAGATGGTCCGCAAGATCCAGGCCTCGCGGGAGCTGTGGGGCAAGCTGGTGGGCACCATCGACACACCCGAGAAGTTCGAGGCCAAGCGCCTGCAACTGGCGCGCAGCGAATGGGCGCGCATGAAGGCCGTCGACTCGCGCGAGTGTCGCAACTGCCACAGCCTGGACAGCATGAACGCCGCCAGCCAGAAGCAACGCGCCCGCAAGCAGCACGAGATGGCCCGCGAAGACAACATGACCTGCATCGATTGCCACAAGGGCATCGCCCACAGCAAACCGCAGGGCATGACCGAAGAAGACGAAGGATAAGGACCGCTCCAGCGGACCACATTAGCCTTGACGGAGAACCCCACCATGAAAAGTTCACTGCTGCACACCGCCATCGCCGGCGGCCTGCTGCTGAGCGCCCAGGCCGTACTTGCCGCGCCGCCCGCCGACTGGAGCGCGCTGCCGGCCACCGACATCACACTGTTCTACCCCGGCGTCTCGCCGGTGGAATGGATCACCAAGGGCACCGAGCACGGCGGCGCCCGTGCCCTGCGCAAGGGCGAAGCCTGCGCCGACTGTCACTCCGAGGAAGCCGGCGACATGGGCCAGAAGATGGCCAGCGGCCAGAAGCTGGAGCCCAGCCCCATCGCCGGCAAGGCCCCGTTCATCAATGCCAAGGTACAGGCCGCCCATGACGGCCAGAACCTCTACCTGCGCTTCAGCTGGCAACAGCCGGCGGCTTCCGGGGCGGCGAAGATGGACGCCAAGAACCCGGTGAAGCTCGCCTACATGCTCGAAGCCGGCTCCCAGGTGGAACTGGCCGAACAGGGCGGCTGCTGGGCCAGCTGCCACGGCGATGCGCGCAGCATGCCCGGCGCCGCCGACAGCAAGACCAAGTACGTGAAGAACGGCTCGCTGGCCAACGGCGTGTACTACGACCTCAACCAGTGGCGCAGCGGCGAGAACAAGACCTACGACGGCCACATCGCCGAAGCGCGCGTGATGGAAGGCGGCAGCGCCCTCAAGGGCGCCAGCGGCAGCCAGAACGGCGGCACCTGGTCGGTGGTGTTCACCCGCGCCTTCGCTGGCGGCCAGGGCGACGTGAAGCTCGAACCGGGCAAGGTCTACAACTTCGGCTTCGCGATCCACGACGACCACGCCAATGGTCGCTACCACCACGTTTCGCTGGGCTACCAGCTGGGCATCGACGCCGAGGCGGGGATCACCGCCAAGCGCCTGTAACCGCCCACCAGACACTCCC
The DNA here is from genome assembly GCF_035497915.1 of Pseudomonas sp. GTDB lineage: Bacteria > Pseudomonadota > Gammaproteobacteria > Pseudomonadales > Pseudomonadaceae > Serpens. The sequence goes on along the minus strand of NZ_DATJCS010000020.1, from coordinate 6,700 downwards.
CCGTCCCTTCAGAGACGGGGGGTACTCTTTCCCGCAGCAGAACCGGGACCTCGGCTGCGGGTTTTTTTATCCACCCTCGGGTAAAAAGCGCCCCGCCTCTCAAATGCCGCAGCGATCACCGAAGGTTCTTATCGCCAGGCTCCCGTCACGCTGTCTGACCTTCAGCTCGCCCTGGCGGTCTTCCGATTCTCCGTACTCCGAAGGATTGAACCTGCCGGTTATTTCGTACTCCGCTTCAAGCTGGGCTTCCGGAGCCCGGTACATCAGCTGAAGCGGATCGTCGTGCTCCACGCTGCGCAGTTCATGCAGGACTCCACTCACCTTCAGGTACAGGACGTCATCGATCTCGATGGCTATGGGCCTGGATTCGGCCAGGGGCTGGTACTGCTTGTTCGCAGGATAATGAACACAGCGGTAGTTCTCGTAACGATCCGCCTCCCGATAACTGTGCAGCGCCTCTTCATACTCGAGCGATTCAAGCTCGAAAGCAGCCTGAGCCAGGGAAGGAGCGAGCTGCGATACGAGAACAAACCATGCAAGTTTCAGTTTTATATGTTTCATAGTGCCTTCCAGACAAACTCGAATGCGTTCAAGCCGCACGACTTCAGCCCATTGAAATTACTGTCGGCATTCCCGCAATAACCCAGCCTTCATAGCCGCTCTCGGTTCCGCATGGTGGCAGTTCAATGCCGCATCCCTGTGACGGCGCACGCTTTGTGTTTCCTTGCCGGTTGATTGACGTCAAGGACGCCCCCTCACCCCCGCGGCGATCCTAGCCGCGCATCACGGCGCCCGGCTTCGATGTGAGGGGCATCGACCCGGAGCGGAGTTTCCACCCAGACCCAGGGCCAGATCGAACCAGAGACCCCAGACAGAGAGTACCGATCCTAAGAAAAATGTACTCACCGAGTACCCCCGTACCCGCTGTAATGGCCCGCCGCGATACGACCCAGGCCGGCCCTAAGGAGATTCGCATGAGCACCGCAAGCAAACCGCTAGTGACAGGGTTCATTGCCGCTCTTTCGCTGCTCGGCGTCGCCGTCGCGCAAGCCAAGACCACTACCCCCGACAGCCCTGATGCCGCCTACACCAGCCAGGCCTCGGCCGTCGATCCGGCCAGTGCCCAGGTGGTACGCAGCCCCGGCGCACCGGACCTGACCGCCAACGAGTTCGAGAAGGCCAAGGAAATCTACTTCCAGCGCTGCGCCGGCTGCCACGGCGTGCTGCGCAAGGGCGCCACCGGCAAGCCGCTGACTCCGGACATCACCCAGCAACGCGGCCAGGCCTTCCTGGAGGCGCTGATCACCTATGGTTCGCCCGCCGGCATGCCCAACTGGGGCACGTCCAACGCGCTGACCAAGGACGAAATCACGCTGATGGCCAAGTACATCCAGCACACCCCGCCGACTCCGCCGGAGTGGGGCCTGGCCGAGATGAAGAATTCCTGGAAGGTGCTGGTCAAGCCCGAGAACCGTCCGAAGAAGCAGCTGAACAAGCTGGATCTGCCCAACCTGTTCTCCGTCACCCTGCGTGACGACGGCAAGATCGCGCTGATCGACGGCAAGACCAAGAAGATCGTCAAGACCATCGACACCGGCTACGCCGTGCACATCTCGCGCATGTCCGCCTCCGGCCGCTACCTGCTGGTGATCGGCCGCGACGCCAAGATCGACATGATCGACCTGTGGGGCAAGGAGCCGATCAAGGTCGCCGAGATCAAGGTGGGCATCGAGGCCCGCTCGGTGGAAACCTCGAAGTTCAAGGGCTACGAGGACAAGTACGTGATCGCCGGCGACTACTGGCCGCCGCAGTTCACCATCATGGACGGCGAAACCCTGGAACCGCTGCAGATCGTCTCCACCCGGGGCATGACCGTCGGTACCCAGGAATACCACCCGGAACCGCGCGTGGCGGCGATCATCGCCTCCCACGAGCACCCGGAGTTCATCGTCAACGTCAAGGAAACCGGCAAGGTCATGCTGGTGAACTACGAGGACATCGACAACCTGTCCATCACCACCATCGGCACCGCGCCGTTCCTGCATGACGGCGGCTGGGACGTCAGCCACCGCTACTTCATGACGGCGGCGAACAACTCCAACAAGGTCGCGGTGATCGACTCCAAGGACCGCAAGATGGCGGCCCTGGTGGACGTCGGCAAGATCCCGCACCCGGGTCGTGGCGCCAACTTCAACCACCCGAAATACGGTCCGGTGTGGGCCACCAGCCACCTGGGCGACGAGACCATCTCGCTGATCGGCACCGATCCCGAGAAGAACCCGCAGCACGCCTGGAAGGTGGTGGAAACCCTCAAGGGCCAGGGCGGCGGTTCGCTGTTCATCAAGACGCACCCGAAATCCCGCAACCTGTACCTGGACACCACCTTCCACCCCGATGCGGCGATCAGCCAGTCGGTGACGGTGTTCAACATTGACAATCTGGCGGCCGGCTACACCGTTCTGCCTATTGGCGATTGGTCCGGAATCAAGGAAGGTGCCAAGCGCGTCGTGCAGCCTGAGTACAATAAGGCCGGCGACGAAGTCTGGTTCTCGGTTTGGAGCGGACAGGACGAGGAGTCGGCCATCGTGGTGGTCGACGACAAGACCCTCAAGCTCAAAACAGTGATCCGGGACAAAAGGTTGATTACCCCGACGGGTAAATTCAACGTGCACAACACTCAGTACGACGTTTACTGAGGTACCTCCCGCGGGACGGGTTCATCCCCGTCCCATTAGCCTTAAGGAAGTCTTTATATGAAGAAAGTCCTGCTCCCGATGCTCGCCCTGGGCGCTGCCATGAGCCTGCAGCCGGCCCTGGCCTCCGATGGCGAAGCGCTGTTCAAGAGCAAGCCCTGCGCCGCCTGCCACAACACCGACATGAAGATGGTCGGCCCGGCCCTCAAGGACGTCGCCGCCAAGTACGCCGGTGTCGCCGGTGCCGCCGACACCCTGGCCCTGCACATCAAGAATGGCAGCCAGGGCGTCTGGGGTCCGATCCCGATGCCGCCGAACGCCGTCTCCGACGCCGAAGCCAAGACCCTGGCCAACTGGGTCCTGTCGCTGAAGAAGTAAACCGCAGGGGGACGTCATGAACAGATCGCGATTGCTGAGTTTCATCACCGCCCTGAGCATGACGTCCCTGCTGTCGATTCCCCCGGTGTCGGCCGATGAGTCCATCGACCGCCGCCAACTGGAGCATCTGCTCCTTCAGGACTGTGGCTCCTGCCACGGCCTGCGCCTCACCGGCGGACTCGGCCCGGCCATCACGCCCGAGGCCCTCGCCGGCAAACCCCGCGATTCCCTCATTGCCACCGTTACCCACGGCCGTCCCGGCACCGCCATGCCCGGCTGGAACGCCCTGCTCGACGAGCGGGAAATCACCTGGCTGGTCGACCGACTCCTGCAAGGAAATCCCTGACATGAAGCGCCCTTCCCTGCTGCTGGCCATGGCCAGCCTGGTTCTCTGCGCCTGTGCGCAGCCCACCTTGCGCGGCACCGGTGATCTTGGCGTGGTGGTCGAACGCGCCACCGGCACCCTGCAACTGATCGAAACCAGCGGCCAGACCCGCCTGGCCCGCATCGAGGGCCTGGGCGACCTGTCCCACGCCTCGGTGGTGTTTTCCCGCGACCAGCGCTTCGCCTACGTGTTCGGCCGCGACGGCGGGCTGAGCAAGGTGGACCTGCTCGAACAGCGGCTGGTCAAGCGCGTGGTACAGGGCGGCAACAGCATCGGTGGCGCCATCAGCCAGGACGGCACGCTGATCGCCGTGGGCAACTACGAGCCGGGCGGCGTGAAGGTGTTCGACGCCGTGACCCTGGAACCGGTGGCCGACATCCCCGCCACCCCGCTGCCCGACGGCAGCCGCAACTCCCGGGTGGTCGGCGTCACCGACGTGCCCAACAACGGCTTCATCTACAGCCTGTTCGACACCGGCGAAACCTGGCTGCTGGACTTCAGCGCCGGCCGCACGCCGAAGGTCACCCGCTTCGAGAACATCGGCAAGCAGCCCTACGACGCGCTGCTCACCCCGGACGGCCGCTACTACGTGGCCGGCCTGTTCGGCGAGGACGGCATGGCCAAGCTCGACCTCTGGCACCCCGAGCGCGGCATCGAGCGCATCCTCGACGGCTACGGCCGCGGCCAGCAGAAACTGCCGGTCTACAAGATGCCGCACCTGGAAGGCTGGACCGTGGCCGGCGAGCAGACCTTCGTGCCCGCCATCGGCCAGCACCGCGTGCTGGTGGTCGACAGCCACAGTTGGAAACAGGTCGGCGCCATCGACGTGGCCGGCCAGCCGGTGTTCGTCATGGCCCGCCCGGACGGCCGGCAGATCTGGGTGAACTTCGCCCACCCGGACAACCACCTGATCCAGGTGATCGACACCGAAACGCGCAAGGTCATCAAGACCCTGGAACCCGGCCCGGCCGTGCTGCACATGGAATTCACCGCGCGCGGCGACCAGCTGTGGCTGTCGGTGCGCGACAACAACGAGGTGCAGGTCTGGGACCCGTACCGCCTGGAGCTGATCCAGCGCCTGCCGGCCGACAGCCCCAGCGGCATCTTCTTCACCAGCCGCGCCCACGAGACGGGGCTGTGACATGGACCGCCTGGAGCCGCTGGACCGCCGGCTGATCGAACGCTTCCAGCACGGCATGCCGCTGTGCGCCGAGCCCTACCGGGCGATGGCCGAGGAACTGGGCTGCAGCGAACCGGCGCTGCTCGACAGCCTGCGCCGCCTGCAGGCGCGCGATGCCCTGTCGCGCATCGGCCCGGTGTTCGAGCACAGCCGCGCCGGCGCCAGCACCCTGGTCGCCCTGGCGGTGCCGGCCGAACGCCTGGAGCAGGTGGCCGCGCGCATCAGCCAGTACCCCGAGGTCAACCACAACTACCGGCGCGAACACGTCTACAACCTGTGGTTCGTGCTCACCGGGCCGGATCGCCCCAGCCTGGATCGCCTGCTCGCCGAGATCGAGACGGACACTGGCCTGGTCCCGCTGGACCTGCCGATGGAGCACTCCTACCGCATCGACCTGGGTTTTTCCCTGGAGAACCTGCCATGACGCCGCTCGACGACCTGCAGGCCGTGCGCCTGCGCCGCCTGCTGGAAGAAGGCCTGCCGCTGGAAGCCAGTCCGTATCGGCTGCTGGCCGAACGCATCGGCACCAGTGAGGAACAGGTGCTGGAACAGGTACAGCAGTGGCAGCGCGATGGGCTGTTCCGCCGCGTCGGCCTGGTGCTCAAGCACCGCGCGCTGGGCATCCACGCCAACGCCATGCTGGTGCTGGACATTCCCGACGCCGAGGTGGACGCGGTGGGCGAACGGCTGTCCGCCGCGCCGGGCGTCAACCTCTGCTACCGCCGCCCGCGCCGCCTGCCGCACTGGCCCTACAACCTGTTCTGCATGGTGCACGGCCGCGAGCGGGCCAGCGTCACCGCGCACATCGCCGCGCTGCTGGCCGAACTGGGCCTGAGCGAGCGGCCGCACAAGTTGCTGTTCAGCACCCGCGCCTACAAGCAATGCGGCGGGCGCTTCGCGCCGGTCCTGGACCGCGCCCATGGATGACCTCGACCGCCGCCTGATCAACCGCCTGCAATTGGGCCTGCCGCTGGTGCCCCGCCCCTGGGACGCGCTGGCCGAGGAACTGCACAGCGACGCCGCCACCCTGCGCGCCCGCGTGCAGGCCTTGCTGGACGACGGCACCCTCACCCGCTTCGGCCCCATGTTCGACATCGACCGCCTGGGCGGCGCCTTTACCCTGGCCGCCCTGTCCGTGCCGGAAGAACGCTTCGACGCCGTGGCGGCCATCCTCGACGGCCTGCCCGAGGTCGCCCACAACTACCGCCGCGAACACCAGTGGAACATGTGGTTCGTGCTCGGCTGCGCCACCCCCGAAGGCATCGCCGAGACCATCGCGCGCATCGAGGCGCTGACCGGCCTGCCGGTGCTCAACCTGCCCAAGGAGGAGACCTACCATGTCGGCCTGCACTTCCCGGTTTGATGGGGCGCTGGTCCGCCGCCTGATGGAACTCACCCAGGCCGGCCTGCCGCTGGTGGACAACCCCTGGGCCTGGATCGGCGAACAGCTGGGCCTCGATGAACAGGCCGTGCTCGACCTGCTGCGCCAGCTGCAGGCCGACGGCGCCATCCGCCGCATCGCCGCCGTGCCCAACCACTACCGCCTCGGCTACCGCCACAACGGCATGACCGTATGGGACGTGGACGACACCCATCTCCCCCGCCTCGGCCCCCTGCTCGGCGCGCAAGCCTTCGTCAGCCACTGCTACCGCCGCCCCCGCCGCGAAGGCTGGCGCTACAACCTGTTCGCCATGGTGCATGGGCGTAGCGCGGAAGAGATCGAGGCGTACCGGGCGCAGATTCGGGAATTGCTGGGCGAGGCGTGCCGGGGGGATGAGATGTTGGTGAGTAGTCGGATATTGAAGAAGACGGGGGTGCGGGTCTGACTCAAAGGCTACGCCAGACACCAGCCGTTTAGGAGTCAGCACCCGGGGACACGAGGCAGCGTCTATGAGCTTCTAAAGGCAGCCGCTGGTGAAAGCTGGGATTGACACACATTTCACACCCTCAAGACACGACATTTTTTTTGCACACCTTGACGTAACGCTATAAAAATTAGACATTCCATCGAAATTTTTTTGCGTTGAAGCCATGCTCACTGACATCACTCTCCCCGCTCAAGAC
>NZ_DATJCS010000019.1:0-54221 GCF_035497915.1 Pseudomonas sp. | reverse complement strand
GGGCCGCCGGCGCGGCGGCCTTGGGCGGCTCGCTGGCTACCTGCTCGGGCTTGAACTGGCCCTTGCCGTGCAGCTGGTCGAGCAGCGCCTCGAACTCGTCGTCGGTGATTTCATCGCCACCAGCCGTCTTGCCGGCTGCCGGCGCCTGCTGCGAACCCTGGCCCGGCAGGGCGTCGGGCTTGAACTGTCCCTTGCCATGCAGCGTGTCGAGCAGGTTCTCGAATTCGGACTCGGTGATGCTTTCGCCAGCGGCGGCCTCGCCGGCCGGCAGCGTGTCGGGCTTGAACTGGCCCTTGCCATGCAGTTGGTCGAGCAGGTTCTCGAATTCGGCGTCGGTGATCTCGTCGGCGCCTTCGGCCGGGGTCGCCGGGCCGTCGATGGCTTGCAGCAGGCTTTCGAATTCGGCGTCGGTCAGGTCCTGTTCCTTCGGCTCCGCCGCCGCTGCGGGCGCGGGCGCGGCAGCGACCGGGGTCGGGGCCGGGGCGGCAGGGGCGGCGACCGGATCGGCCAGACGATGCAGCGCCTCCAGCAGCTCCGGGCTGGCCGGGGTCAGCTCGCTGCCTTCGCGCACCTGGGCGAACATGCCGTTGATGGCATCCAGGCCCTGCAGCACCACATCCATCAGCTCGGCGTCGACCAGGCGCACACCCTTGCGCAGCATGTCGAAGACGTTTTCCGAGCTGTGGCAGCACTCCACCAGTTCGTTCAGCTGCAGGAAACCCGCGCCGCCCTTGACCGTGTGAAAGCCGCGGAAGATCGCGTTGAGCAGATCCATGTCATCCGGACGGCTTTCCAATTCCACCAGCTGTTCGGACAACTGTTCGAGAATCTCGCCGGCTTCTACCAGGAAATCCTGAAGGATCTCATCATCGGCATCGACGCCCATTACGTGCCCCTTAAAACCCTAGACTGGAAAGCAGATCGTCAACGTCGTCCTGATTGCTGACGACATCCTCCCGTTTATCGGCATTGATCTGCGGACCTTCACCCTGCGAGGGCTGTTTCTGTTGATCGAGCTCGGCCCGCAGCTGGGCGTGGTCGTGCTGGATGCCCGCGAAGTTGTCGACCTGGCTGGCCATCAGCATCAGCTCGACCAGGTCGCGCTCGACGTCGGTGACCAGATTGGTGACGCGCTTGATGACCTGGCCGGTGAGGTCCTGGTAGTCCTGCGCCAGCATGATCTCGTTCAGCTGCGTGCCGACCTTCTCGCTCTCGCGCTCGCTGCGCACGAAGAACTGCTCGACCCGCTTGACCAACTGGCGGAAACCTTCGGCGTCCATTTCGCGGCGCATGAAACGCTGCCAGTCCACGCGCAGTTCGCGGGCGTCGTCGCTCAGCCGGCTGATCACCGGCGCGGTGGCTTCGACCAGGTCCATGGTGCGGTTGGCCGCGTTCTCGGTCATCGAGACGACGTAATTCAGGCGCTCGGTGGCGTCGGCGATCTCCGACACTTCCCGCGACTCGGGGAAATTCGGGTCGATGTGGAAGCTGACGATCGCGGTGTGCAGCTTGCGCGTCAGCCGTCCCACGGCCTGATACAGGCCGCGGTCGCGGACCTTGTTCAGCTCGTTGATGATCTGCACGGCGTCGCCGAATTCGCGCTGTTCAAGGCTGCGAATCAGCTCGCGTGCATTGTCCATCAGGCTCGCCTCGAGCTCGCCCCTTGGATCTGTATGCTGCTCCATCATGCCCCCAAGGCGCTGCTCAACTGCCGACGCGTTCGAAGATCTTCTCGATCTTGTCCTTCAGTCCCTGAGCAGTGAACGGCTTGACCACGTAGCCGTTCACACCGGCCTGGGCGGCCTCGATGATCTGGTCGCGCTTGGCCTCGGCGGTCACCATCAGCACCGGCAGGTTCTTCAGGCGCTCGTCGGCGCGCACCGCGCGCAGCAGGTCGATGCCGTTCATGCCCGGCATGTTCCAGTCGGTGACCAGGAAATCGAAATTGCCGCTCTGCAGCATCGGCAGGGCGGTGAGGCCGTCGTCGGCTTCCGTGGTGTTGGTGAAGCCCAGGTCACGGAGCAGGTTCTTGATGATCCGCCTCATCGTCGAAAAGTCGTCAACGATGAGAATTTTCATGTTCTTGTCCAACGGTCGACCTCCATACAGTCCAAAAACGCCACCGGGTCATCCCGGTTGCGTCCCCATTCTTTTCGAAAACCGGTGAGCCCTGTCAGCGAGCCCGCCAGTCACCCAGCCGGGCCCGCAAACGGGCGGCGCACTGGCTGTGCAACTGGCTGACGCGGGATTCGCTGACCCCCAGTACCTCACCGATTTCCTTCAGATTCAGTTCTTCGTCGTAATACAGCGACAACACCAGGCGTTCGCGTTCCGGCAGGTTGGCGATCGCCTCGCTCAGCGCATGCTGGAAGCGCAGGTCCTCATGTTCGCGCGACGGGCTGGGATGGGAATGCTCGACATCCTCCAGCGCGCCGCCTCCCTCACCCTCCTGCAACAGGTCATCGAAGCTGAACAGGCGGCTCCCCAGGGTGTCGTTGAGAATCGCGTAATAGTCTTCGAGGCTTAACTGGAGTTCGGCAGCAACCTCGTGATCTTTAGCGTCGCGCCCGGTTCTGGCCTCGACCAGGCGGATGGCGTCGCTGACCATGCGGCTGTTGCGGTGTACCGAACGCGGCGCCCAGTCGCCCTTGCGCACCTCGTCGAGCATGGCGCCGCGGATGCGGATACCGGCGTAGGTTTCGAAGCTGGCACCCTTGCCCGAGTCGTATTTCTTCGCCGCTTCCAGCAGGCCGATCATGCCGGCCTGCATCAGATCCTCGACCTGCACGCTGGCCGGCAGGCGGCCGAGCAGGTGGTAGGCGATCCGCTTGACCAGCGGCGCATAGCGCTCGATCAGCTGGTACTGGGAATCCCGGGACTGGGCATGGCTGTACATGTGCACGGGTGAGGTCATGCGGAGGAACCTGTTGTGGGCCTGTTCACCAGACGCTCGACGAAAAACTCCAGGTGGCCGCGCGGATTGGCCGGCAGCGGCCAGCTGTCCACCTTCTGGGCGATCGCTCGGTAGGCCTGCGCGCACTTGGAGCGCGGGTAGGCCTCGTACACGGCGCGCTGCTTCTGCACGGACTTGCGCACCAGCTCGTCGGCGGGCACCGCGCCGACATACTGCAGCGCCACGTCGAGGAAGCGCTCGGTGACCTTGGTCAGCTTGGCGTACAGGTTGCGGCCTTCCTCGGGGGTCAGCGTCATGTTGGCCAGCACGCGGAAGCGGCTCAGGCCGTAGTCGCGGTTGAGCAACTTGATCAGCGCGTAGGCGTCGGTGATCGAGGTGGGCTCGTCGGTGACCACCAGCAGCACTTCCTGGGCGGCGCGCACAAAGCTGGTCACGCCGTCGCCGATGCCGGCGGCGGTGTCGATGATCAGCACGTCGATGCTTTCGCTGATGTCGCTGAACGCCTGAATCAGGCCGGCATGCTGCTGGCTGGTCAGGCGCACCATGCTGGCCGCGCCCGAGGAGGCCGGCACGATACGGATGCCGCCCGGCCCCGGGATGATGACGTCGCGCAGCTCACACTGCCCGTCGATCACGTCGGCCAGGTTGCGCTTGGGCGTCAGGCCCAGCATCACGTCGACATTGGCCAGGCCCAGGTCGGCGTCCAGCAGCATCACCCGGCGGCCGAGGTCGGCCAGGGCCAGCGCCAGGTTGACCGAGACGCTGGTCTTCCCAACACCACCCTTGCCGCCGGTCACGGCGATCACCTGTACGGGGTGCAAGCTACCCATGTTCTCTCCACTGATTCGCCAGTCTGGCCCGCCCACGATTCGCGTTCCGGCTTGCCAACCGCTTCCCCTGATTCTTAACCGACGCGGCGCGTCGCGGTGTTGTTGTAGAGGCCGGCAAACATGTCGGCCATCAGATCCTCGCTGGGATCTTCGGACATCTGCATGCGCACCGCCCGGCTCACCAGCTGGTGGCTGCGCGGCGTGTGCAGGTCATCGGGAATGCGCGGCCCGTCAGCCAGGTAGGCCAGCGGCAGCTTCTCGCTGACCAGCACGCCCAGGATCTCGCCCAGGCTCAGGGCCTCGTCCAGCTTGGTGATCACGCACCCGGCCAGTCCACAGCGCCTGTAGCTTTGATAGGTGGCGCGCAGCACCTGTTCCTGACTGGTAGCGGCCATCACCAGGTAATTGCGCGCCTTCAGATCGCCGGCGGCCAGCGCGTCGAGCTGCTGGCGCAGGGCCGGATCGGCGCTCGGCAGTCCGGCGGTGTCGATCAGTACCAATTTCTTCTTCTTCAGCGGCTCGAGGGCCTCGAGCAGCGACTCGCCCGGCTCCACCTGGGTGACCGGCACGTTGAGAATCTTGCCCAGGGTCTTGAGCTGCTCCTGGGCGCCGATGCGATAGCCGTCCATGCTCACCAGGGCGATGTTCTTCGCGCCGTGGCTCAGCACGTAGCGCGCCGCCATCTTGGCCAGGGTGGTGGTCTTGCCCATGCCGGCCGGACCGACCAGGGCAATCACCCCGCCCTCTTCCAGCGGCTCGTGCTCGGGCACGATCAGGCTGCGCGCCAGGTGGGCCAGCACGATGCGCCAGGCACGGCGCGGGTCGGTCTCGTCACTCACCTCGTCCATCAGTTTCTTGGACACATCCACCGGCAGGCCGATGCGCTGCATGCGCCGCCAGAGGTTGGCGATCAGCGGCTGGTTCTCCTGGATGTTGCCCCAGACCATGGTGCCCAGCTGCATCTCGATCAGCTCGCGCAGGCCGGTCAGCTCGCTGCGCACGGCATCCAGCATGCCTTCGGTGCTTTCCGGATCGCGACGCTTTTCCACGGGCGCCGGTGCCACGGGCGCCGGCTGGGTCTGCTCGCTTTCGCTGCGGATGGCCATCTCCACCTGGGCGGAGGCGATCATTTCCTGGGTCTTGCGCAGCTCGGCTTCCAGCTGCAGGTTGGGCTCGCGCACCAGTTCATTGGGCAGCTGGTAATTCAGCGCGGCGACCAGTTCGACACCACCGGCCAGACGACGGTTGCCGATGATCGCGGCATCGGCGCCCAGTTCGTCGCGCACCAGCTTCATGGCCTGGCGCATGTCAGCGGCGAAGAAGCGTTTGACCTGCATGGTCGGAATACCTCGGTTAGTTCTGGCCTACGGTGGCGACGATGGTGACCTGCTTGTTGTCCGGCACTTCCTGGTAGGACAGCACATGCAGGCTGGGGACAGCCAGACGTGCAAAGCGGGAGAGCATGGCGCGGACCGGCCCGGCGACCAGCAGTACCACTGGCTTGCCGAGGGCTTCCTGACGCTGCGCGGTCTCCACCAGGGAGCGCTGCAGCTTTTCCGCCATGCCGGGTTCGAGGAGGAAACCGTCTTCGGCGCCCTGGCCGGCCTTCTGGACGCTGCCAAGCAATATCTGTTCCAGACGCGGATCGAGGGTGATCACCGGAAGCTCCGGCTCTAGCCCCACGATGCCTTGCACGATGGCGCGGGCCAGCGCGACGCGCACCACGGCCACCAGCGCGCCGGGATCTTGACTCTTGCCCGGCACGCTGGCGATGGCTTCGGCGATGCTGCGGATGTCGCGCACCGAGACCTGCTCCTGCAACAGCGCCTGCAGCACCTTGAGCAGCGTGGACAGCGACACCATGCCGGGCACCAGCTCCTCGGCGAGCTTGGGCGAACTCTTGGCCAGCACCTGCAGCAGTTGCTGCACTTCTTCGTGGCCGATCAATTCATGGGCGTGCTTGTAGAGCACCTGGTTGAGGTGCGTGGCGACCACCGTGCTGGCGTCCACCACGGTGTAGCCCAGGGTCTGCGCCTGCTCGCGGGCCGACGCCTCGATCCACACCGCCTCCAGGCCGAAGGCCGGATCGCGACCGGCAATGCCGTTCAGGGTGCCGAACACCTGGCCGGGGTTGATGGCCATCTCGCGATCCGGGTACAGCTCGGCCTCGGCCACGCTGACACCCATCAGGGTCAGGCGGTAGGCGTTGGGCAGCAGGTCCAGGTTGTCGCGGATATGCACCGGCGGAATCAGGAAGCCCAGATCCTGGGAGAGCTTCTTGCGCACGCCCTTGATCCGCGCCAGCAACTGGCCGCCCTGGTTGCGGTCCACCAGCGGGATCAGCCGATAGCCGACCTCCAGGCCCACCAGATCGACCGGATTGACGTCCTCCCAGCCCAGCTCCTTGCTTTCCGGCTCCTGCAGGGCCGGCAACTGGTCGGCCGGCAGAGCCGGCACGGCGGCATCGGCGCGCGCCTTGCCGTCTTTCTTGCGCCAGATCAGCCAGGCAAAGCCCGCGGCCACCAGGCCCAGGCCCACGAAGGGCGTATGCGGCATACCCGGCACCAGGCCGATGACGATCAGCAGACCCGCCGCCACCGCAAGCGCCTTGGGCGAGGAGAACATCTGCCGGTTGACCTGCTGGCCCATGTCCTCGGAAGTGGACACGCGGGTGACCATGATCGCCGCCGCGGTGGACAGCAGCAGCGAGGGAATCTGCGCGACCAGGCCGTCGCCGATGGTCAGCAGGGAATAGATGCGCGCCGCCTCGCCAGCCGACAGGTCGTACTGCAGGGTACCGATGGCCATGCCACCGAGCAGGGTGACGAACATGATCAGCAGGCCGGCGATGGCGTCACCGCGCACGAATTTGCTGGCACCGTCCATGGAACCGTAGAAATCGGCTTCCTGGGCCACCTCGGCGCGGCGCTTCTTGGCCTCGCCCTGGTCGATCAGGCCGGCGTTGAGGTCGGCGTCGATGGCCATCTGCTTGCCCGGCAGGGCATCCAGGGTGAAGCGTGCGCTCACTTCGGAGATGCGCCCGGCGCCCTTGGTGATCACCACGAAGTTGATGATCACCAGAATGGCGAACACCACGGCACCGACCACGTAGTTACCGCCGACCACCACATCACCGAAGGCCTGGATCACCTTGCCGGCGGCGCCCTCGCCTTCCTGGCCATGCAGCAGCACGACGCGGGTGGAGGCGACGTTCAGCGACAGCCGCAGCAGCGTGGAAACCAGCAGGATGGTCGGGAACACGGCGAAGTCGAGCGGGCGCAGCGCATAGACGCTGACCAGCAGGACGACGATGGACAGGGCGATGTTGAACGTGAAGAACACGTCGAGCAGGAAAGGCGGCATCGGCAGGGTCATCATGCCCAGCAACACCAGCACCAGCAGCGGCACGCCCAGATTGCCCCGGCTCAGACTGGCCAGGTTGCCGCGCAAGTTCGTCAACCGCGTGCGATCCACCCGCTTCTCCCACTCGTTGAAACAATTTTTTGACGCGCATCACAAACGCGCAGGAGTGATAGCAAGAAGCCGTCCAACTCGGCGGGCTGGTGAAAGAGGAAAAACAAAAAAGTTCCGTCGCTCAGCGCTTTTCCGGCCGCCAGCCGGGGCACCGCCGCTGCGCCAGGCAAAACCCATGCTCTGCCTTCGGGGAACTGGCGCGCAAAAGCTCGGGGCTGAAGCCCCTCCTACAAAAGCGGCGATCCGCACGATCCTGTAGGAGGGGCTTCAGCCCCGATGCTTTCCGGCCAGCGATATATCAGCGCTTGCGCAGCACCACGCTACCGATGGAATAGCCGGCGCCGAAGGAGCTCAGCACCCCCACCGAACCGGCGGGCAGATCGTCCTGGTGCTTGTGGAAGGCGATGACCGAACCCGCCGAACTGGTGTTGGCATAGGTATCCAGGATCACCGGCGCCTCGTGCACCTCGGCGTCGCGACCCAGCAGCTTGCGGGCGATCAGCTGGTTCATGCTGAGGTTGGCCTGGTGCAGCCAGAAGCGTTTGACGTCGGTCACCGGCACGCCGACTTCCTGCAGGTGCGCGCCGATCAGCTCGGCCACCATGGGGCAGACTTCCTTGAACACCTTGCGGCCTTCCTGCACGAACAGCTTGTCGCGTGCGCCGACGCCTTCCTCGGCGCAGCGGTTGAGGAAGCCGAAGTTGTTGCGAATGTTGTTGGAGAACTGGGTCACCAGCTTGGTACCGACGATGTCCCACTGGTACGGCGAAGTGGCCTGGTCGGCGCGCTCGATGATCACCGCAGTGGCGGCGTCGCCGAAGATGAAATGGCTGTCGCGATCACGGAAGTTCAGGTGACCGGTGCAGATTTCCGGGTTGACCATCAGCACCGCGCGGGCCTGGCCGGTCTGCACGGCGTTGGCGGCGGCCTGCAGGCCGAAGGTGGCCGAGGAACAGGCCACGTTCATGTCGTAACCGAAGCCCTGGATGCCCAGCGCGGCCTGGACCTCGATGGCGATGGCCGGGTACGGGCGCTGCAGGTTGGAACAGGCGACGATCACCGCGTCGATGTCGGCGGCGGTCCGGCCGGAACGCGCCAGCGCTTCACGGGCGGCGCCCACCGACATCTCGCAGAGGATGCTCCACTCGTCATTGGAGCGTTCCGGAATACGCGGCGTCATGCGCTGCGGATCGAGAATCCCGGCCTTGTCGGTCACGTAACGGCTCTTGATCCCCGAGGCCTTCTCGATGAAGGCGGCGCTGGACTCGCTCAGGGGCTGAACCTCGCCACGCGCGATGGCGTCGGCGTTCTCGCTGTTGAACTGCTGGACGTAGGCATTGAAGGCAGCCACCAGCTCATCGTTGCTGATGCTCTGGGACGGGGTATACAGGCCGGTACCGCTGATCACGACGTTATGCACTGTCGGTCCTCTTGGCTGGTGTTCATGTAAAAAATGTGACGATATTGTGCCCGAAAATTTCAATCGTTACCGCCCGTCTTGCTTTTCGGATCTGGCATGACCGTAACCCTGTCATCCGGTCCGCACCGAACCCGCGACTGCAGCGCCGCCCACGCCGGCAACGCGATGGTTGCCCGCGACTCTCCCGCGCACCGCGTGGCGCGCCTGCGGCACATCAGCAACGCGACTGGGCGAGGCTTTGGGTTTATTCTTGCCGGCCTTTTTTCGCCATACCCGGAATGCCCATGAAAGATTCCCTTGCCGAGCTGATTCGCCTGATTGCCTCTGGCTGCCTGGCCGACGACGAGGTACTGCGCATCGCCGAGGAAGCCGCGCAGGCCTACGCCGATCCCGAGGCGTTTCTGGCCGCCAACCCGGACATCAACTACGACGAAAGCTTCCCGATTCCGCTCGGGGAATGGGTGGTGGCGGGCAGCCTGCCGGACACCGTGCTGTTCCAGGCCGACGACTACCAGGCGCTGTTCCAGCAGATCCGCGACTCGTTCGGCCCACAGGTCAACTTCGTGCTGCAGGCCAAGCAACTGGCCAAGGCCGACGCCCTGACGGCGCTCAAGCGCATTCAGGTGCAGCTCGGCGCGCTCTATCCGGAAAAGGGCGGCTATGTGCTGGTGGATTTCAGCGAGCCGCTGGATGACGAACTGCAGGCGGTGCTGGTGTATGCCAGCGACCTGCAGCGTGTTATGGACCTGGCGGTCGAGGTGGGCATCTACGCGGCACCGGCTTACGAAAGCCTCAAGGCCGAACAGGAAGGCTGATCAGCCCGCGGGAGCGAACCTGTTCGCGAGCGCGGCGAAAGGCTCGCGAACAATCGCTCCCACGCTATCAGGCGCTCTCGACCGGCAGCACCGGCACCGGCCGGTTGTCGTCGCCCACCGCCACGAAGCTGAACACGCCGGTGATCGCATGTTCGCGACCGTCGTGGTACATGCTTTCGACGTAGATATCCACCTGCACCTTCAGGCTGGTTGTGCCCACCTTGATGACACGCCCCACCAGCTCGACGATGGAGCCGGCCGGAATCGGGTGCTTGAAGTCGATGCGATCGGAGGACACCGTCACCAGTGACTTGCGGCAGAAACGCGTGGCGGTGATGAAGGACACCTCGTCCAGCCAGGCCAGCGCCGTGCCGCCGAACAGGGTGCCGTGGTGGTTAGTGGTCGGCGGGAACACCGCCTTGCTGATGCAGGTGGTCGACAGTTCGATGCGGCGCAGGATTTCGTCTTCGCGAGTACTCATTTCTTCTCTGATTTTGTTGCACGTAAGGGGTGGGCATGACGCCCAAATGAAAAAAGCAGCCCGAAGGCTGCTTTTTTCGACAGGGGAGCGGGTCCTTAGACCAGCTTCTCCTTGATGCGCGCTGCCTTGCCGGACAGCTCGCGCAGGTAGTACAGCTTGGCCTTGCGCACGTCACCGCGACGCTTGACAGTGATGCTGTCAACGATCGGGGAGTAGGTCTGGAAGGTACGCTCGACGCCAACGCCGTTGGAAATCTTGCGCACGGTGAAGGCGCTGTTCAGACCGCGGTTGCGCTTGCCGATCACCACGCCTTCGTAGGCCTGCAGACGGGAACGGTCGCCTTCCTTCACCTTCACTTGCACGATCACGGTGTCGCCGGGGGCGAACGCCGGGATCTCTTTGTTCATCTGTTCAGCTTCGATCTGCTGAATGATCTTGTTGGTCATTGCTGTGCTCCTAAGACAAACCGTCACGGTTTGCCATCGATACGTTATCTATCGTTCCGCTGGCGAATGTACTCATCCAGCAGCTTTTTCTCTTCTCCAGAAAGCGAGCGGCAATCCAGAAGATCGGCACGGCGTTCCCAGGTTCGCCCGAGGGCTTGCTGCAAGCGCCAGCGCCGGATGTGTTCGTGGTTGCCGCTGAGCAGCACCTCCGGAACACGTTGGTCCGCATATACCTCCGGTCGCGTGTAATGCGGGCAGTCGAGCAGGCCATCGGTAAACGAGTCCTCCTCGGCGGAATCTGCGTGGCCCAGGGCCCCCGGCAGCAACCGCGTCACTGCATCGATCAGCACCATCGCCGGCAGCTCGCCGCCGGACAGTACATAGTCGCCAATCGACCATTCCTCATCGACATGCGCCTCAATGAAGCGTTCGTCGATGCCTTCGTAGCGTCCGGCGATCAGAATCAGAGACTCTTCATTCGCCAGCTCGCGCACGGCTGCCTGCTTGAGCTGGCGACCCTGCGGCGAGAGGTAGATCACCTTCACCCGATCCCCGGCGGCTTCACGCGCTGCACACAGCGCCCGCTCCAGGGGCTGAATCTTCATCACCATGCCAGGACCGCCGCCGAAGGGTCGGTCATCCACGGTCTGGTGACGATCCTCGGTGTAGGTCCGCGGATTCCAGCAATTGAGGTTCAACAACCCCTGCCGGACCGCACGACTGGTAATGCCGTACTCACTGATGGCGGCAAACATTTCCGGGAACAGCGTGATGACATCGACCCGCATGGTCAGAAGTCCGCGTCCCAGTCCACCTGCATTTCGCCGGCTGCCATGTCGATCTCGAGTACGCACTGCTCCGTGTAGGGCAACAGGCGTTCGCGATCATCCAGGCTGCCCGCACAGGGCTTGACCACCATCACATCATTCGAACCGGTTTCCAGCAGGTGGTCGATCTTGCCGAGCAGTTGCCCGTCCCGATTGATCACTCTCAGACCTTCGAGCTGGTACCAGTAGTACTCGCCGTCGGTCAGCTGTGGCAGCTGGCTGCGCGGGATGCAGATCTCGAATTCGGCGAGCAAGCGTGCCTCTTCGCGATCATCCAGCCCTTTCAGCTTGGCCACCAGGACCTTGCCATGCAGGCGGCCCGTCACCAGCTCTGCCTGCCGCACCTCACCCCCTCGCCGAAGCGTCCAGTGGCGGTAGTCCAGCAGGTTGTCGATCGGATCGGTAAAGGAATAGACCTTCACCTCACCTCGCACACCATGCACCGAAACGATCTTGCCGATGACGATCAGGTCTTCGGCCGGGGCCGGCGTCGTATTCATAGCAGTTGCGCTTAGGCGGCAGCCTGAGCAGCTTCCTTCAGCAGCTGAGCAACGCGCTCGGACGGCTGGGCACCCTGGGACAGCCAGTAGTTGGCGCGTTCCTGGTTGACGGACAGCTTGACTTCAGCGCCGGCGGCAACCGGGTTGAAGAAGCCGATGCGCTCAACGAAGCGGCCATCGCGAGGATTGCGGCTGTTGGTCACGATCAGGTGGTAGAAGGGGCGCTTCTTGGCGCCGCCACGGGCGAGACGGATGGTTACCATGTGAACTTCGTTCCTGTAGTCGGTGCTGCAAAACCAGATGCAACGCGGGCGCATGGCCCGAAAGGCCGCGTATTTTAAGGAATATCCCGGCGATTGCAAATGGCTTTTGCGGGAATGGCCGCAACCCCGGCGAAGCGCGATACGCCTCGCCAGGGCCTGTGGCCGTTGCGGGCGCTGGCGCCCGGTCGATGATCCGCCAGGCGAATCATCAGAACTTCGGCATTCCGCCGCCGGGGAACATGCCGCCCATGCCACGCATCAGCTTGGACATGCCCCCCTTGGCGGTGAACTTCTTCATCATCTTCTGCATCTGCTTGTGCTGCTTGATCAGGCGACCGATATCCTGCACCTGAGTGCCGGAACCCAGGGCGATGCGGCGCTTGCGCGAACCGCTGATGATCTCCGGATCGCGGCGCTCGGCCGGCGTCATGGAGTTGATGATCGCCTCCATCTGCTTGAACTGCTTTTCCGCCGCGCCCTGGGCATTGCCCATCTGCGCGAGATTCATTCCGCCCATGGACGGCAGCTTGTCCATCAGGCCGCCCAGGCCGCCCATGTTCTTCATCTGCTGCAGCTGGTCGCGGAAATCTTCCAGGTCGAAGCCCTTGCCCTTCTTGAGCTTCTTGGTGAGCTTCTCGGCCTTCTCGCGATCCATGGTCTGCTCGGCCTGCTCGATCAGGCTGAGCACGTCACCCATGCCGAGGATGCGCGAGGCGACGCGGTCCGGATGGAACGGCTCGAGCGCATCGCTCTTCTCGCCCATGCCGAGGAACTTGATCGGCTTGCCGGTGATGTGGCGCACCGACAGCGCGGCACCGCCACGGGCATCGCCATCCACCTTGGTGAGCACCACGCCGGTGAGCGGCAGCGCGTCACCGAAGGCCTTGGCGGTGTTGGCGGCGTCCTGACCGGTCATGGCATCGACCACGAACAGGGTTTCCACCGGCTTGATGGCGGCATGCAGAGCCTGGATCTCGGCCATCATGTCGCTGTCGACGTGCAGGCGACCGGCGGTATCCACCAGCACCACGTCGATGAATTTCAGCTTCGCCTCGCGGATCGCCGCCTCGGCGATGGCCACCGGCTTCTGGCTGATATCGGAGGGGAAGAAGGTCACGCCAATATCATTGGCCAGGGTTTCCAGCTGCTTGATGGCTGCGGGACGGTAGACGTCCGCCGACACCACCATTACCGACTTCTTCTTGCGCTCCTTGAGGAAGCGCGCCAGCTTGCCCACGGTGGTGGTCTTGCCCGCACCCTGCAGACCGGCCATCAGCACCACCGCCGGCGGCGTGGTGTGCAGGTCGAGATCCTCGTTGGCGGCGCCCATCAGCGCTTCCAGTTCGGCGCGCACGATCTTCACGAAGGCCTGGCCCGGGGTCAGGCTCTTGGACACCTCGGTACCGACCGCGCGCTCCTTGACGTTGTTGACGAATTCCTTGACCACCGGTAGGGCGACATCGGCCTCCAGCAGGGCCATGCGCACTTCGCGCAGGGTGTCCTTGATGTTGTCCTCGGTCAGCTTGGCCTTGCCAGTGACGGTACGCAGGGTATGCGAGAGGCGGTCGGTAAGGTTTTCGAACATGCGCGGTCCTTCAAAGGGCGGTTGCGGCAGGCGGCGGAGTATATCAAGAGTGCCGGCGGTCATCACGGTTGGCAGTCTTTCGTCGCCCGAAGGTCTATGCCACACTCAACGCCCTCGCGAATCAGCCTCGAATCGACTATGCATCCTCTGCTGCCCAGCCTCGCCGCCGCCTGTCTTTATGCTGGCGCCACTGCCTATCAGGGCACGCGCCTCGGCCAGCGGATCAACCCCGCGCGCACCCTGCTGACGTTGCTGGGCGCCCTGGCCCTGATCGCCCACGTTTACACCCTGGCCGACCAGCTGTTCAGCCCGGCCGGTCTGACGCTCGATTTCTTCCGCGCCGCCAGCCTGATCTCAGCGGCAGTGATCGCCCTGATCCTGCTGGCCAGCCAGCGCATGCCGGTGCAGAACCTGTTGCTGCTGCTCTTCCCGCTCGGCTTTTTCACAGTGCTGCTGGCGGCGTTCGCGCCCAGCGGCACCGCCGCCACCATCAACGAGAAGGCCGGGATCCTCAGCCACATCCTGCTGTCGATCCTGGCCTACGGTCTGCTGACCATCGCCATGTTCCAGTCCCTGCTGCTGTTGCTGCAGGACCATCAGCTCAAGCAGAAACGCCTGTCCAGCCTGGCGGTGCGCAGCTTCCCACCGTTGCAGACCATGGAAAGCCTGCTGATCAGCTTCATCTGGGCCGGCTGGCTGCTGCTCAGCCTGTCGCTGCTCAGCGGCTGGATCTTCCTGGACAACCTGTTCTCCCAGCACCTGGCCCACAAGACCTTCTTGTCGCTGGTCGCCTGGGTGGTGTTCGGCATCCTGCTGTGGGGCCGCCACCGGCTCGGCTGGCGCGGCCATACCGCCGTGCGCTGGACCCTGGCCGGCTTCCTGCTGCTGATGCTGGCCTACTTCGGCAGCAAGCTGGTGCGCGAATTCATCCTGCACGTCTGACACTGTAGGGCCGGCCAGCGGAGTCGCGTCCTGCACCGCAGTGCCTGCCCCCACCCTCGTCGGCCGGGATAAACCCGGCCCTACAAGTTCACGCCCCAACTCCGAAGTCGTGCCGACTGCTTTCTGTAGGGCCGGCAGCGGCGTGCCGTGCGCCGCAGGTCGACCCGGCTCTTCAGGTCAGGCGTTCGACCAAACCCTCGGCCCACAACCGATACCCTTCCTGCGAGGGGTGATAGCCATCCTTGGCGAGATAACGCGGCTCGAAGCTCAATTGGATGGGTAGGTGCAGCGCGTCGTGACGCTCGGCCACCTCACACGCCCAGCGATCCAGCAGCGCCGCGCGCCAGCCCAGCAACTGGCGCAGCAGCCAGGGCAAGGCGCTGAAATGCCGCATGGGCGGCACACCGGCCAGCGCCACCCGGGCGCCGCCGGACTGACAGTCGCCAATCAGCTTTCCCAGGCCCGCCTGCCAGTGCCGACGCCCGGACAGACCGGTGGTGTCATTCACCCCGAGCACCAGCAGCACGAGATCGGCCGGCTCGGCCAGCACCTGCGGCAGCAGGCGCTGCAGCACACCCGCCAGCCGGATGCCGTTTTCGCCGCACACCCGCCAGCTCACGGGGCGCACCAGCCGCTCGGAAAGGCCGAGCGCCAGCTGTCCGGCCAACGCCTCCTGCAGCGATTCGACCCCGACGCCCACCGCCGTGGATTCCCCCACGAGCAGCAGGCGCAGCGGCTCGCCGCCCAGATGCCCACCCGCCAGCCCCATCCGCTCGCCCGCCGCAGGCGGCAAGCGCAGCGCCGTGCGCCGCGTCCGCACAGCCAGGGGAAGCGCCACCGGCAGCAAGGGCAGCGCCACACTCCACCAGAGCAGCCCGCGCATGCGCCCTACAGCTCCACGCGAATCGCCTGGGCGGCCCGCGTTGCCTTGGCGCGCGCCAGTTCGATCGACTCGTCGCGCGCCAGCGCCACACCCATGCGCCGCTGTCCGGCAACTTCCGGCTTGCCGAACAGGCGCAGCGCGGTGTCCGGCTCGGCCAGCGCCGCGCCCAGATCGGCAAAGGTGGTCTGCCGGGAATTCCCCTCGACCAGCAGCACCGCCGACGCCGACGGGCCGAACTGGCGGATCACCGGAATCGGCAGGCCGAGAATCGCCCGCGCATGCAGGGCGAATTCGGAAAGATCCTGGGAAATCAGCGTCACCAGGCCGGTATCGTGGGGGCGCGGCGACACCTCGCTGAACCACACCTGGTCGCCCTTGACGAACAGTTCCACGCCGAACAGGCCACGCCCGCCCAGCGCCTCGGTCACCCGCAGCGCGATGTGCTCCGATTCGGCGCGCGCCTTGGCCGACATGGCCTGCGGCTGCCAGGACTCGTGATAGTCGCCCTTCACCTGGCGATGCCCGACCGGCTCGCAGAACGAAGTGCCACCGGCATGCCGCACGGTCAGCAGGGTGATCTCGTAGTCGAAATCGATGAAGCCCTCGACAATCACCCGACCCTTGCCGGCGCGCCCGCCCTCCTGGGCATAGTCCCAGGCGGCCTGCAGATCGGCCGCGCTCTTGAGCAGGCTCTGCCCCTTGCCCGAGGAGCTCATGATCGGCTTGACCACGCAGGGATAGCCCAGCGCAGCAACCGCCGCCGCATACGCCTCGTAGCTGTCGGCGAAGCGATAGGGCGAGGTGGGCAGGCCCAGGTCCTCGGCTGCCAGGCGGCGGATGCCCTCGCGATTCATGGTCAGCTGCGCGGCGCGCGCAGTGGGGATCACCGTGTAGCCTTCGGCTTCCAGCTCCACCAGGGTGGCGGTGGCGATGGCCTCGATCTCGGGAACGATGTAATGCGGCTGCTCGCGCTCGATCACCGTGCGCAGGGCTGCGCCATCCAGCATGTTGATCACGTGGCTGCGATGGGCCACCTGCATGGCCGGCGCATCCGCGTAGCGATCCACCGCGATGACCTCGACACCCAGGCGCTGCAGTTCGATCACCACTTCCTTGCCCAGCTCACCCGAACCGCACAACAGAACCCGGGTCGCCGACGGTGAAAGAGGCGTTCCAATACGAGGCATCACATGGCTTCCTATATAAAACGGGCGCCGCCGGGCGCCCTTGCTATCAATTCAGTTGGCCGCTTTCGCGCGCTCGCTGCGCGCAACGCGCCAGTACTTCGCGACGTTCGGCATTGTCCATCCGCCCCCAGCGGCTGATTTCCTGGGCGCTGCGCTGGCAGCCCAAGCAGATGTCACGCTCGTCCAGGGCGCAGATATCCACGCAGGGCGAGCGGACCGGGCGTTCGTCAGTCATCGGCCAGCAGCTCGCGGGCATAGCGTTCGGCGTTGTGCACGTAATGGGCGGCGCTGGCTTCCAGCATCTTCTTCTGCTGTTCGGTGAGCTCGCGCACCACCTTGCCGGGTGAGCCCATCACCAGCGAGCCGTCGGGAATTTCCTTGCCCTCGGGAATCAGCGCGTTGGCGCCGATCAGGCAGTGCTTGCCGATCTTCGCGCCGTTGAGAATCACCGCATTGATGCCGATCAGACTGTAATCGCCGACGGTGCAGCCATGCAGCATGGCCTTGTGGCCGATGGTCACGCCGCGCCCCAGGGTCAGCGGATAGCCCATATCGGTGTGCATCACGCTGCCGTCCTGCACGTTGCTGTTCTCGCCGATATGGATCAGCTCATTGTCGCCACGCAGCACGCAGTTGAACCAGACGCTGGCGCCCGCTTCCAGCTTTACCTTGCCCACCAGCGTGGCATTCGGGGCGACCCAGCTTTTCGGGTCCGCCTGCACGCGATGCTCTCCGAGACGGAATTTCACGATCGATTCTCCTTGTTGTTGTCAGCGGCGCAGGGTGATGAAGGATTCCGGCGCCTGGCGCATGTCGATGCCCGCGTCGTAGAGCAGGTTGACCAGCTCGACCACCATGATCGCGGTCAGCCCCCAGATCTTGAAATCGCCATAGCGGTAGCAGGGCACATACCAGGGCACGCCCCGGTAGTCGATGCGATGCGTGGTTTCCGGCGGGTATTGCAGGAAGAACTCCAGTGGCACCTGGAAGACGGCGGCGATCTCGGCGTCGTTGGGCCGGTATTCGACGAAATCGGGCACCACACCGACCACCGGCGTGACCTTGATGCCGTGCAACGACACCAGCGGACTCAGCGGGCCGATCACCTCGACCAGCCCCGGCGGCAGGCCGACCTCTTCCTCGGCCTCGCGCAACGCGGTGTCGGCCAGGCTCGCATCGCCAGGGTCGCAGCGCCCGCCGGGGAAGGCCACCTCGCCGCTGTGGGTGGAAAGATTGCTTGAGCGCAGGGTGAGCACCAGCTCCGGCTCTTCATGCCGGGTAATGGGCACCAGCACGGCCGCCTCGGGATAACGCCTGTCGTCGCGCTCCAGGGGCCGCGGCGCGTACTCGCGGATCCGCCGCAGCAATTCGTCCTGCATGATCGTTCTCGTCCTTCGTTCAGGCTCGCATCATGGCATGAAGGGAGTCGGCCGCCCAAGACCCCGACCCGGCCGCAACCCCGCCGGCCATCGCGGGTCAATAACTCGGGGCTGCAGGTGCGACTCCCCGGCAGGCCGGAGGGTTCCTTGGTCGGAAGCGCCTTCCCCGACCTTCGGGCGCTGCCTAGAATGCGGCCTCGTTACGGTTGACGGCCCCGCGCCGCCTGCCTTCCTGTAATAGCGGATCGGTCGGAGGTTTTTTTGCGATGCGCTGGATGCTTGCCGCCCTGCTTCTCTGCTGCGCCTCACTGACCCAGGCCAGCGTCGGTGAGTTCCTGAAAAGTCCGCAGGTGGACAAGGTGCTGGTGCTCAAGTCCGAGCGCCGCCTGCACCTGATCCGCGCTGGCGAGACGCTGAAAAGTTACCGGGTGTCGCTGGGCAAGCGGCCCGCCGGACACAAGCTGCACGAAGGCGACAAGCGCACCCCGGAAGGCTTCTACTGGATCGACTGGCGCAAGACCAGCGACAAGTTCAACCTCTCCATGCACATCTCCTACCCCAACATCCGCGACGCGGCGCGGGCGCGTCGTGAAGGGTTGGAACCGGGCGGCATGATCATGCTGCACGGCACCCCCGTGGATGAGCATTACCCGGAGTGGTACTTCCACAGCCTGGACTGGACCGATGGCTGCATCGCCCTGAGCAATGCGGACATGCGGGAAGTGTGGGAACTGGTCAGCGACGGCACGCTGATCGAGATTCGTCCGTAGGATTCAGAGCGGGTGCGCTGCTGTAGGAGCGGCTTCAGCCGCGAGCTTCTGGGTGCGGTAGCGCGAAAAGCATCGCGGCTGAAGCCGCGCCTACAGGTTCTGGCTGGGTCTTAGAGCGGCGGTTCGGCCGGCGCTTCGGCCCGGTTGATGCCCGGGATGTGCAGGCCGCTTTCGGCGATCTGCGTGTCTTCCAGCTGCGGCTGGGTCGACCAGATGAGGATGTCGTAGTAGCGGCGCACGTTGGCCACGTAGTGCACCGGCTCGCCGCCCCGCGCATAGCCGTAGCGGGTCTTGGTGTACCACTTCTTCTGCGCCAGACGCGGCAGGATCTTCTTCACGTCCAGCCACCTGTTCGGGTTCAGCCCCTCGGCCTGGGTCAGCCGCCGGGCGTCCTCCAGATGGCCACCGCCGACGTTGTAGGCGGCCAGCGCGAACCAGGTGCGGTCCGGCTCGACGATGCTCTCGGGCAGACCGTGATAGACCTTGGCGAAGTACTTGGCGCCACCGTCGATGCTCTGCCGCGGGTCGAGGCGGTTGGCCACGCCCATCGCCTTGGCGGTGTTCTGGGTCAGCATCATCAGCCCGCGCACACCGGTCTTGGACACCGCGTTGGGGCGCCAGTGGGATTCCTGGTAGCCGATGGCCGCCAGCAGGCGCCAGTCGACCTTGTATTCGGCGGCGGCCTGGTGGAAGTAATCCTCGTAGCGCGGCAGGCGTTGCTGCAGGTGCTTGGCGAAGGTATTGGCGCCGACGAAACCGAGCACGTCCAGATGGCCGTAGTAGCGCTCGTACAGCCGCTCCACCAGCCCCGACTTCTCCGCCTTGGCCAGGAAGGGGTCGATCAGCTCCAGCAGGCTGCGATCCTCGCCGCCGGCCACCACCCAGTGCAGGCCGAGGGGCTCGCCGAGGTCGAAGCCGACGCGGATCTGGCTCAGGTACACCTGGTTCATGGCCAGCTCGTTGGAATCGACCACCGTCAGATCGGTTTCGCCCTCGTCCACCATGCGCAGCAGATCGGCGACCTCCACGGCATCCGACTCGTCGTAGGCCAGCGCCGGCAGCAGGCTCTTCATCTCGGCCAGCAGCTCGGCATGCCGGCTGTCGCGCAGCACCAGGATCTGCCGTCCTACCAGCTCGCGGGTGCGGCGGGGACGTTCGGTCCCCTGGCGATAGATAACCTGCGGCACCACCTGCAGGTAGGGCCGCGACAGCAGCACCTCGGCCGCGCGCGCCCTGCTGATGGTCAGCCCCGGCGCCGCGAGCACCGGGCCGTCGACGGCGTCGAGACGGGCGAACAGGTCGGCGAGACTGTCGGCTACCTCGACTTTCAGCTCGACTTCCAGCTCGTCGGCGAAGCGTTTGAGTAGCTCGTATTCGAACCCGGTCTCGCCGTTGCGGTCCTGGAAATAGGTGGAGGGGCTGTTGCGAGTGATCACATGCAGAACGCCCTCCTCCTTGACTCGCTCGAGTGCGCTGGGCTGGCTGGCCTCGCTACACCCCACAAGCAGCAGGAAGACGCTGGTCGCCAGCAGACGGCCGGCGCGACGCAGATACGCGGTTCGCAAAAACATCGGCGCATTATACGCATTGCCGGGAATCGGCATATCCACCCGCCCGGGGAAACTGCCCGGCGCCCCGCTGGCGACTTTGGCCTCCGGCACGGTTCATAGGGTAGAATGCGCCGTTTCCACGCTCCCCCTCCCGAGGCTGTTTCGACGATGTTGATCCTGCGCGGCACTCCCGCCCTTTCCGCCTTCCGTCACGGCAAACTGCTCGAGCAACTGACCAGCAAGGTCCCGGCCGTTACCGGCCTGTATGCCGAGTTTGCCCACTTCGCCGATGTGACCGGCGAGCTGACCGGCGACGAGCAGTCCGTGCTGGACCGTCTGCTCGAGTACGGTCCGAGTGTCCCGGTGCAGGAACCCGCCGGTCGTCTGTTCCTCACCGTGCCGCGCTTCGGCACCCTGTCGCCCTGGTCGAGCAAGGCCAGCGACATCGCCCGCAACTGCGGCCTGGGCAAGATCCAGCGTCTGGAGCGCGGCATCGCCTACTACGTGTCGGGCAGCCTGAGCGATGCCGATGTGGCCCAGGTCACCGCCCTGCTGCATGACCGCATGACGCAAACCGTACTGCAACGCTTCGAGGACGCCGCCGCACTGTTCAGCCATGCCCAGCCCAAGCCGCTGGTCGCCGTGGACGTGCTGGGTGGCGGTCGCGCCGCCCTGGAGCAGGCCAACCGCAATCTGGGCCTGGCTCTGGCCGAGGACGAAATCGACTACCTGGTGAAGAGCTTCACCGAGCTGGGCCGCAACCCGCACGACATCGAGCTGATGATGTTCGCCCAGGCGAACTCCGAACACTGCCGCCACAAGATCTTCAACGCCAGCTGGGACATCGATGGCGAAAGCCAGGAAAAGTCCCTGTTCGGCATGATCAAGAACACCTACGAGATGAACCGCGAAGGCGTGCTGTCCGCCTACAAGGACAACGCCTCGGTGATCGTCGGCCACGAGGCCGGGCGTTTCTTCCCCGACCCGGACAGCCGCGAATACGCGCCGCACCGCGAGCCGGTGCACATCCTGATGAAGGTGGAGACCCACAACCACCCGACCGCCATCGCGCCCTTCCCCGGCGCCTCAACCGGCTCGGGCGGCGAAATCCGCGACGAAGGCGCCACCGGCATCGGCTCCAAGCCCAAGGCCGGCCTGACCGGCTTCACCGTCTCCAACCTGAACATCCCCGGTTTCGAACAGCCCTGGGAAAAGCCCTACGGCAAGCCCGAGCGCATCGTCACCCCGCTGGACATCATGATCGAAGGCCCGCTGGGCGGCGCCGCGTTCAACAACGAGTTCGGCCGTCCGGCGCTGACCGGCTACTTCCGCACCTTCGAGCAGGCGGTGGACAGCCCGCGCGGCGAGGAAGTGCGCGGCTACCACAAGCCGATCATGCTCGCCGGCGGCCTGGGTAACATCCGCGAAGAGCATATCCAGAAGAAGGACATCTCCGTCGGCGGCAAGCTGATCGTCCTCGGTGGCCCGGCCATGCTCATCGGCCTGGGCGGCGGCGCGGCCTCCTCCATGGCCACCGGCGCCAGCGCCGCGGACCTGGATTTCGCCTCGGTGCAGCGCGAGAACCCGGAAATGGAACGCCGCTGCCAGGAAGTCATCGACCGCTGCTGGCAGCTGGGCGAGCGCAACCCGATCAAGTTCATCCACGACGTCGGCGCCGGCGGCCTGTCCAACGCCTTCCCGGAACTGGTCAACGACGCCGGGCGCGGCGGCCGCTTCGAGCTGCGCAACGTGCCCAACGACGAGCCGGGCATGAGCCCGCTGGAAATCTGGTGCAACGAGTCCCAGGAACGCTACGTGCTGTCCGTGGACGCCGAAGACCTGGAGCGCTTCGCCGCCATCTGCGAGCGCGAGCGTTGCCCGTTCGCCGTGGTCGGCGAGGCCACCGAGGAGCGCCAGCTGACCGTGGCCGACAGCCACTTCGGCAACAACCCGGTGGACATGCCGCTCAACGTGCTGCTCGGCAAGCCGCCGCGCATGCACCGCAGCGCCACGCGTGAAGCGGAGTTGGGCGATGACTTCGCCGCCGAGACCGTCGAGCTGGGCGAGGCCATTTCCCGCGTGCTGCGTCACCCGGCGGTGGCCAGCAAGAGCTTCCTGATCACCATCGGCGACCGCTCGATCACCGGCCTGGTGGCCCGCGACCAGATGGTCGGCCCCTGGCAGGTGCCGGTCGCCGATTGCGCCGTGACCGCCACCAGCTTCGACGTCTACACCGGCGAAGCCATGGCCATGGGCGAGCGCACCCCGCTGGCCCTGCTGGACGCTCCGGCCTCCGGCCGCATGGCCATCGGCGAGACCCTCACCAACCTGGCCGCCTCGCGCATCGCCAAGCTGGGCGACATCAAGCTGTCCGCCAACTGGATGGCCGCCGCCGGCCACCCGGGCGAGGACGCGCGCCTGTACGACACCGTCAAGGCGGTCGGCATGGAACTCTGCCCGGCGCTGGGCATCGCCATCCCGGTGGGCAAGGACTCCATGTCCATGAAGACCCGCTGGCAGGATGGCGACACCGAGAAGAGCGTCACCTCGCCGCTGTCGCTGATCGTCACCGGCTTCGCCCCGGTGGCCGACATCCGCAAGACCCTGACCCCGCAACTGCGCCTGGACCAGGGCGACAGCGAGCTGCTGCTGATCGACCTCGGCCGGGGCCAGAATCGCATGGGTGCCTCGATCCTCGCCCAGGTGTACGGCCAGATCGGCCGCCAGGCGCCGGACGTGGACAACGCCGCCGACCTCAAGGCGTTCTTCGACACCCTCCAGTCCCTGAACCAGGACGACCGTCTGCTTGCCTACCACGACCGTTCCGACGGTGGCCTGCTGACCACCCTGGTGGAAATGGCCTTCGCCGGTCACTGCGGCCTGGATGTTCAACTGGACGCGCTGGCCACCTCCCCCGAGGCGCTGGCCGCCGCACTGTTCAACGAAGAGCTGGGCGCGGTGATCCAGGTTCGCCAGGCCGACAGCGCCGAGGTGCTGGCGCGCTTCGCCGCCGCCGGGCTGGGCGACTGCGTCAAGCGGATCGGTCGTCCGGTCGCCGGCACCGACGTGCTGCTGAGCTTCGCCGGCGCGCCGGTGTTCCGCGAACAGCGCCGTGTGCTGCAGCGCCAGTGGGCGGAAACCAGCTGGCAGATCCAGCGCCTGCGCGACAACGCCGAGTGCGCCGACCAGGAGTTCGACCTGCTGCTCGATGAGCAGAACCCCGGCCTGCACGCCAAGCTGAGCTTCGACGTCAACCAGGATGTCGCCGCGCCGTACATCGCCAAGGGCGTGCGCCCGCGCATGGCGATCCTGCGCGAGCAGGGCGTCAACGGCCAGACCGAGATGGCCGCGGCCTTCCACCGCGCCGGCTTCGCGGTAGTCGACGTGCACATGAGCGACATCATCGCCGGCCGCGCCAGCCTGGCCGACTTCAAGGGCCTGGTGGCCTGCGGCGGCTTCTCCTACGGCGACGTGCTGGGTGCCGGCGAAGGCTGGGCCAAGTCGGCGCTGTTCAACGCCCGCGCCCGCGACAACTTCAGCGCCTTCTTCGAGCGCCAGGACAGCTTCGCCCTGGGCGTGTGCAACGGTTGCCAAATGATGAGCAACCTGCACGAGCTGATTCCCGGCACCGAGCACTGGCCGCACTTCGTGCGCAACCGCTCCGAGCAGTTCGAGGCGCGGGTGGCCATGGTGGAAGTCCAGCAGTCGCCGTCGATCTTCCTGCAGGGCATGGCCGGCTCGCGCCTGCCGATCGCCATCGCCCACGGCGAAGGCCACGCGGAGTTCGAAAGCGAGGAAGCCCTGCTGCAAGCGGACCTGTCCGGCACCGTGGCGCTGCGCTACGTGGACAACCACGGCAAGGTCACCGAAGCCTATCCGGCCAACCCGAACAGCTCGCCGCGTGGCATCACCGGTCTGTGCAGCCGCGACGGCCGCGTGACCATCATGATGCCGCACCCGGAGCGCGTGTTCCGCGCCGTGCAGAACAGCTGGCGTCCGGACGACTGGCAGGAAGATGCCGGCTGGATGCGCATGTTCCGCAACGCGCGAGTCTGGGTCGGCTGATCCCGCACGCTCGTGTCACGAAAAGGCCATATCCTCGGATATGGCCTTTTTTGCATCTGGAGGATCCCTGCATGTTCAAGCTCTGTTTCTTCGTTCCCGACAGTCACCTGGAAACCGTGAAGACCGCGCTGTTCGAGGCCGGCGCCGGCCGTATCGGCCACTACGACCAGTGCTGCTGGCAGGTGCTCGGCCATGGCCAGTTCCGGCCGCTGCCCGGCAGCGAGCCGCATATCGGCAGCACCGGCTCGCTGGAGCGCCTGGAGGAGTGGAAGGTGGAGCTGGTGGTCGAGGCCCATCGCATCCAGGCCGCCGTGACCGCCCTCAAGGCCGCCCACCCCTACGAAACGCCCGCCTACGAGGTGCATCGGCTGGAGGCGTTCTGAGCCCGACCGGTTTGCCGGCCCCCTGTAGGGCCGGCTTTACGCCGGCCGACGGAGCCAAGGCCGACACTGCGGTGGCGTGCCCACCTGCAACGGCCGGGATTAACCCGGCCCTACAGGGGCTCGGTGCCCGCCGGATAACATCGATTGATTCGATTCTTGTCAGGCACTTTTTGCGCTTATCAATCGATCCATTCGAGGAGATCATGGCGCCATCGCTTCACTGGAAGCCCCCTCGTCAGGAGATATCGCCATGATCGAAGTCCGTCCCTTTGCCACCCTCGGCGCGGCCAACCACGGCTGGTTGAACGCCAAGCACCATTTCTCCTTCGCCGAATACCACGATTCGCAGCGCGTGCACTGGGGCCGACTGCGCGTGTGGAACGACGACACCATCGCGCCGCGCAGCGGCTTCCCGCCGCACCCACACCACGACATGGAGATCATCACCTACGTGCGTGAAGGCGCGATCAGCCACCAGGACAGCCTGGGCAACAAGGGTCGCACCGAAGCCGGCGACGTGCAGGTGATGAGCGCCGGCAGCGGCATCACCCACAGCGAGTACAACCTGGAAAGCGTCACCACGCGCATCTTCCAGATCTGGATCATGCCGGAGCAGCGCGGCGGCCAGCCGAGCTGGGGCACCCGCCCGTTCCCGAAGGGCGAGCGCGCCGGCGCCTTCGTTACCCTGGCCAGCGGCCTGGACGATGACGACGCCCTGCCGATCCGCGCCAACGGCCGCCTGGCCGCCGCGACCCTGAACGCCGGCCAGACCACCGACTACGCCTTCGCCGAAGGGCGCAAGGGCTACCTGGTCGCGGCCAAGGGGCGCTTCAAGGTCAACGGCATCGAAGCCAATGCCGGGGACGGCGTGGCCATCAAGGATGAGGCGCTGATCCGCGTCGAGGCGCTGGATGACGACACCGAGGTGGTGTTGGTGGACGTGGCCTGACGCCAGGGGCGGGTAACAGCCGTGTAGGGATAGCGTTGTTTCTGTCCACCATCGCACCGGCCCGGCGCGCCTGCAGCACGCACGGTGGATCGATGGAACACGATCCACCTTACAAAGCCGCACCTTGTCCGCATTCGTGGGAGCGGCTTCAGCCGCGATGCTTTTGCTCTTCCAGCTCGCCCGCATAACACGGCGGCGAGCTGCCCGGCGCCTGGCGCTCCAGCTCGTCCTCCAGGAACTCCGCCAGCACCACGGCGTTGTTGCGCAGCGTGTCCTTCGCGGCATACAGCAACGTCAGCCGTCCGTTGCGCGCACGCTCCAGCAACGGCCACCAGTGCTCCGGGTGCGCCGCCAGCTCCCGCCGATAGGCGTCACGGAATTCGGCAAAGCGCTCCGGGTCATGGCCGAACGCCTTGCGCAGCGCCGCGCTGGGCGCCAGCGCCGGCAGCCAGTCGTCATGCACCAGCGCCTCCTTGCGTACGCCGCGCGGCCACAGCCGGTCCACCAGGATGCGCTGGCCATCCTCCAGGCTTGCTGCTTCATACACTCGCTTGCAGGCAATCATGCGTGTCCCCTTGTTCCCGCCCGGTTCGCTGGCTAACGTGACGGCCACTGTCCGCCCGGAGAATGCCCATGCCCCGCCTTCGTGTCCTGTGCTACGCGCTGCTGCCCCTGCTGGCTGGCTGCCAGTCCCTGCCTGACGAAGCCGAGAACTTCATGCCGGAACAACGGTTGATGGGTGAACTGAGTGTCGTCCAGGACCGCCTGCGACTCCAGCCCTGCGGCGGCGGTCGACAGATGGAAGTGGAGGATGCAGGCGCCCTGAATCTTCGCCAGGACGTCGACCAGCTGCTCGGGAATGACGGCCGCCTGTTCGCCGATCTGGGCGGAGCGGATCTGGGCAATCGTCTGCGCGCCACCCGCCTGTATCGCCTGCAGGCGGAAGGCCAGGGCTGCCAGGAAGACAATTTCGCCCGGCTGATCGCCCGCGCCAGCGGCAACGAACCCTTCTGGAGCGTGTCGATCTCGGCCAAGGGCCTGGTCCTGCAACGTCCCGGCGAGGAGCCGCTGGCCCTGCCCTACCTGGAGGAACAGCTGCCGGAAGGCCGCCTGTACTTTTCCAGCGAAGCGGACGGCCAGCGCCTCAGCCTGTGGCTGGCGCCACAGCGCTGCCAGGACGACATGAGTGGCGCCCTTCGCCATCTGCGCGCCGAGCTGCGCCTGAACGACCAGCGCCTGACCGGCTGCGCCTATCTGGGCGGCGCGCGGCAATAAAGGGTGCCGCACCGCTAGTGGGAGCGGACTTGTCAGCGAGCTGTTCCGCTACACCACCTCGATGACGCCCATCAGGCCGGTTTCCATGTGGTCGATGACATGGCAGTGGAACATCCACACGCCGGGGTTATCGGCCACCAATGCCACCCGGGCGGTTTCGTTCTTGCCCAGCAGGTAGGTGTCGGTGAAATAGGGCTCGATGCGTTTGCGGTCGGAGGACAGCACCTTGAAGGTCATGCCGTGCAGGTGAACCGGGTGCTGGTACTGGCTGACGTTGCGCAGCTCGAAGAGGTAGTGGCCGTTTCTCCTCAGTCGGGCCAGCGGGCGCTCGACACAGCTGTTGTTGCTGCCGTCCCAGGCCTGCCCGTTGATCTGCCAGAAGGTGAACGGACCGCCCTTGTCGGCGTTTTCCGACAAGGCGCCCGCCCACTCGAAGTTGAAGCGCAGGGTCTCGGCGCGCGCCAGGTCCGGTTCGGGGATCGGATTGGCCGGCAGCGGCGCCGGCCAATCGCCGGGCGCTTCGCTTGAGGGCACGCTCTTCAGCGTGGCCAGGCGCAGCGGGCCGTTGCGCACCGGCAGCTCGGTGCCCGCCGCTGGCACGCGGATGGCCAGGTCGATGCGCATGCCCGGCCCCAGCCAGTACGCCTTGCCCAGCGGGCGCGG
This sequence comes from Pseudomonas sp., assembly GCF_035497915.1. Classification (GTDB taxonomy): domain Bacteria; phylum Pseudomonadota; class Gammaproteobacteria; order Pseudomonadales; family Pseudomonadaceae; genus Serpens. The sequence goes on along the minus strand of NZ_DATJCS010000019.1, from coordinate 26,620 downwards.
CGTGATCGGGTTGCCGTCCAGGGCGTAGATGCGCACCTCGGCCCCGGGCAGCGCCAGGCGATAGGTGTGGGTGTTGTCCAGGTTGAGCAGACGCAGGCGCACCACCTGCCCGGCCGGCAGTTCCAGCGTCGGGTTATGGCTGCCGTTCACCGTGGACAGGATGCCCGGCGTGCCGCCGCGTGCCGCCTCGCGCGGCACGCTGAAGGCGGTGAAGGCACCCTGCTCGTCCACGTGCCAGTGCTTGATGCTCAGTGTGCGTTCATGACGAAAACCGCTGGGCTCACGCTCCTCGACGATGACCGGCCCCACCAGGCCGCGCCCCAGCTGTTCGCCGCTGGCGGTGTGCGGGTGGTACCAGAAGGTGCCGGCGTCCGGGCAGAGGAAGTCGTAGTCGAAGTGCTCACCGGGCAGCACCGGCAACTGGGAGATATAGGGCACGCCATCCATGTCCAGCGGGATGCGCAGGCCATGCCAGTGAATGGTGGTCGGCTCCGGCAGGCGATTGATGAAGCGCACCCGCAGGCGCTCGCCCTGCCGGCAGCGCAGCTCCGCCCCGGGCACCTGTCCGCCATAGGCCCAGGCGCTCGTGGTGAAACCGGGCACCAGCTCGACATCCAGCGGCGCGGCAATCAGTTCGTAGTCATGGGTGGTGACGCTTGCCGGACGACCCAGCCAGTAGCGCGCGCCGCCCGCTCCGACACCCAGCACGCCCAGCGCTGCAAGCCCGGCCAATACCTGCCGGCGACTGACACTCATGGTTAACTCCCTGACCGCAAAAAAGATGAGAGATCTTCTCACTTGTTGCCGATCAGGGCGAGAGCGCCGGCCCGTCGGTTTCGCGACAAAATGTCCCGGTCCCTCAGCGCGCCACGTGCACGAAGTGCCGGTGCCGCTCGTACTGATCCAGGATGTCGCCGATCACGCCGTCGCGACCCCAGCCCATGATGTCGTAGTCCTGGCCCCCTTCGCGCAGGAACACCTCGGCGCGAAAGTACTTGCGCGCCTCGTCCTCTTCTTCCTCGCTGACGATGAAGCTCGGCTGCACGTAGGCGCGCGGGCGTACCCCGTAGAGGAAATCCGGCTCGCCCGGATGGCGAATGACCAGACTCACCGATTCGGGTCGTTCGGTGTCCACCTCAACCTCGAAGCCCTGCTTGCGCAGCTCCTCCGCCACCGCCTCGCAGGCCGGGGTGACCGTATCCTGGATGAAACGCACCACATGGCTGCGCCGCGGCATCATCACCATGCCGCGCAGCCGTCGCTGCCAGCTCTCGCTGCCGTGGCCGTGGGCGCGCGACAGGCTCAGGGACTGGAAGCGCACCCGCCGCTTGGTGGCGTCCAGGCGCAAGGCCTTGAGCAGTCCCCAGGTGGCCGCCAGCAGAAACAGGGTGTAGGGCAAGGCGCTGGCAATGGTGGCGGTCTGCAGCGCGGTCAGCCCGTCGGCCAGCAGCAGCGCGATGGCGGTCGCCGCCATGATCAAGGACCAGAACAGCTTCTGCCACAGCGGGGTCTTGCCATGGCCGCCGGAAGCCAGCATGTCCACCACCATGGCGCCGGAGTCGGCCGACGTGACGAAGAACACCAGCACCATCACCACCGCCAGCAGCGATAGCAGATAACCGAGGGGGAATGCCTGCAGGAAGGCGAACAGCGCCTGGGCGGTGTCGGCGTTCACCGCCGCCCCCAGGCTGTCCAGGCCTTGCACATGAATCATGTGGATGGCGCTGTCGCCGAACACCGTCATCCACATCAGGGTGAAACCGGCCGGCACCAGCAGCACGCCGCTGACGAACTCGCGGATCGTTCGACCCCGGGAGATCCGCGCGATGAACATGCCGACGAAGGGCGACCAGGCGATCCACCAGCCCCAGTAGAACAGGGTCCAGCCGCCGATCCAGTCGGTCGGCTCGTAGGCATACAGGTTGAAGGTCTTGTCGACGATATCCGCCAGGTAGCTGCCGGTGTTCTGCACATAGGCCTGCAGCAGGAACACCGTCGGCCCCATGATCAGCACCAGCAGCATGAGCAGCACGGCCAGCAGCAGATTGGTCTCGGACAGAATGCGGATGCCGCGCTCCAGCCCGGTGGCCAGCGACAGGGTCGCCAGGCTCATCGCCGCCAGGATGAGGATGACCTGCACGCCGACGCCCTGGGGCACATCGAACAGGTAGTTCAACCCGCTGTTGATCTGCGCCACGCCGAAGCCCAGCGAGGTCGCCACGCCCAGCACCGTGCCCAGCACCGCAAAGATGTCCACGGCATGCCCGATCGGGCCATAGATGCGCTCGCCGATCAGCGGGTACAGCGCCGAGCGCAGCGTCAGCGGCAGGTCGTGGCGATAGCCGAAATAGGCCAGGATCAGCGCCACCACCGCGTACACCGCCCAGGCATGCAGCCCCCAGTGGAAGAAGGTGATCTTCATCGCCTCGCGCGCCGCCACGGCCGTACCGCCCTCGCCCACCGGCGGCGACAGGTAGTGCATGACCGGCTCGGCCACGCCGAAGAACATCAGGCCGATACCCATGCCGGCCGAGAACAGCATGGCGAACCAGCTGTAGTTGGCAAAATCCGGCTCGCTGTGGTCCGGCCCGAGCTTGATGTCGCCGTAGCGGCTGACGGCCATGAACACCACCGACAGCAGAAACAGCGCCACGGCCAGGATGTAGAACCAGCTGGCGTTGACGGTGATCCACGCCTGCGCCTGGCCGAACACCTGCTGGGCGGTGTCCGGCGTAACGACCGCAAACAGCACCAACGCCAGAATCAGCACGGCCGACGGATAGAAGACCGGCGGGTTGATGGTGGAGACCGTGCGCTCATTCGCCATGTCACGCTCCTGGGGCCCGAAGGCGAAACGAAAGGGGCGCACAGATGACAGTCAGAATGAAGCGGCAGTTCGTTCCCCCCGGCGACGGAGCCGCAGCGCCGGCACCGTTAGCAGAACGCCTGGATGCCGGTCTGCGCGCGGCCGAGGATCAGCGCATGGATGTCGTGGGTGCCCTCGTAGGTATTCACCACTTCCAGGTTGACCAGGTGCCGCACGATGCCGAACTCGTCGCTGATGCCGTTGCCGCCGAGCATGTCGCGGGCCAGGCGGGCGATATCCAGCGCCTTGCCGCAGCTGTTGCGCTTCATCAGCGAGGTGATTTCCACCGCCGCGGTGCCCTCGTCCTTCATCCGCCCCAGGCGCAGGCAACCTTGCAGCGCCAGGGTGATCTCGGTCTGCATGTCGGCGAGCTTCTTCTGGATCAGTTGGTTGGCCGCCAGGGGACGGCCGAACTGCTGGCGATCCAGCACATACTGACGCGCGGTGTGCCAGCAGTCTTCGGCGGCGCCCAGTGCGCCCCAGGCGATGCCGTAGCGCGCCGAGTTCAGGCAGGTGAACGGGCCCTTCAGGCCGCGCACGTCGGGGAAGGCGTTTTCTTCCGGGACGAACACGTTGTCCATGACGATCTCGCCGGTGAGCGAGGCGCGCAGGCCAACCTTGCCGTGGATCGCCGGCGCGCTCAGGCCTGGCCAGCCCTTCTCCAGCACGAAGCCGCGGATCTCGCCGGCGTCGTCCTTGGCCCATACCACGAACACATCGGCGATCGGGCTGTTGGTGATCCACATCTTGTTGCCGGTCAGCCGGTAGCCGCCGTCGACCTTTCGGGCGCGGCTGATCATCGAACCCGGATCGGAACCGTGGTTCGGCTCGGTCAGACCGAAGCAGCCGATGAATTCGCCGCTGGCCAGCCTGGGCAGGTACTTCTGCCGGGTGGCCTCGTTGCCGAACTCGAAGATCGGCACCATCACCAGCGAGGACTGCACGCTCATCATCGAGCGATAGCCGGAATCGACGCGCTCGACTTCCCGGGCGATCAGCCCGTAGCACACGTAATTCAGGCCGCTGCCGCCGTAGGCTTCCGGAATGGTCGCGCCGAGCAGGCCGGTCGCCCCCATTTCGCGGAAGATCGCCGGGTCGGTCCGCTCGTGGCGGAAGGCTTCCAGCACGCGCGGCGCCAGCTTGTCGGTGGCGAACTGCGCGGCGCTGTCGCGCACCATGCGCTCCTCTTCGCTGAGTTGCTGGTCGAGCAGCAGCGGGTCTGCCCAGTTGAAGCGTGCCTTGTCGGCCATGGGGAATTCTCCGGTCTTGTTGTGAGCGGTGTTCGAGGGCGATGGCGCCGCGGGTCGTCGAAGACTACGCCGAGTTGCCTGGCGCCGCCCAGCATCTGGGCGGCGAACGCCTCGTTGATGGCGATCAGGTCCAGCTCCGCCAGCATCAAGCCGGCGCGCCGCAGGGCCTAGCCGGCACCGGGCCAAGGCCCGTCAGCCGAGGCTCTACGCCAGCCAGCAGGGGGCGTCAGGTGATCGGCGGCTTCCGGCGCCGAAGCGCGCGGATCGGGGAGGCCGGCACGCGAGCCACCGGATCGCGGCAGTCGGGCAGCGGTCGCGACGGTCTGAGGCCAAGCCAGGCCAGAGACAATCCCGCCAGGACGAGCCAGGGCAGCAGCACAAGGTTCATCTCCATCCAGCCCAGCGCTTGCAGCAAGCCACCGGCACTGAACGAGCAGGCCAGCCCGATAACGAAGATCGTCATGTCGTTGATGGCCTGTGCCCGCGCCCTTTCATTCGGCGCGTAGGTGCTGGTCAGCAGTGTGGTGCCGCCGATGTACAGGAAGTTCCAGCCCACGCCGAGCAGGATTAGCGCGCTGGCGAAGGAGCCGAAGCCCATACCGCTCAGGGTGGTGAGAATGTGGCCGAGCAACAGCAGTATCCCGGCGGCCATGACGCGCAGTACGCCGAAACGTGCAATGAGCGAACCGGTGAAGAAGGACGGCAGGAACATGCCCAGCACATGCAGCTGGATAACGGTCGCGGCCGTGGCCAGTTCATGTTCGGCATGCAGCATGGCGATCGGCGTGGCGGTCATCGCCAGGATCATGACGCCGTAACCCGTGGCCGCGCCGAACAGCGCGACCAGATAGGCCGGCTGCAGAACAATCCGCGCTGTCGGCCGCCCGCCGCCTGCCAGCACTGCGGCGGTCGCCGATGCCGGGACGTGGAAACCCAGCAGGACACCGCTGGCGATCAGCGAGACCACTGCGATGATCAGGAACGAACCCAGGTATTCCGGATGCAGCAACGGCCCGCCCAGACGCGCCAGCAGGGGACCGGCCAACGCGGCGACCACGCCGCCGGCCATGACCCGCTTCTCGCGCCTCTGGGTGGCCGAACATCACAACATGGAAGGCATCGCCAGTTCGGCGACCGCCGTGCTCTATCCGGGGCGCATCGAGCTGGGCCTTGGCCGCGCACCGGGGGGCCGACCCGCAGACCGCCCAGCAGGGTCCAGTTTATTCCAGACAAAAAAAAGCCCCGCATTGCGGGGCTTTTTTGCATCAGGCGTCTTAGTTGACTTGAACCTGATCAGCCTGCATCCCTTTCTGGCCTTTGGCCGGCACGAAAGAGACGGATTGGCCTTCGCTCAGGCTTTTGAAGCCTGCGCTTTCGATTGAGCGGTAGTGAACGAACAGGTCGGCGCTGCCATCAGCCGGGGTGATGAAGCCGAAACCTTTCTCATCGTTGAACCACTTGACGGTGCCAGTTTGACGAGTAGACATGGTGTATCTCCGGGGTAAATTAAGACTGCGACGCTGAAACATTCAGGCCGAGACTGAGAAGTCAACAGCAAAACGAACCAGGGAGATGAGGCGTTGAACCATCAAACTGTGTATCGAAGTGGCAATTGCAAAGCAGTGAGGCGAATATACGCTAATTCCTGAAAATGTATAGTTTTATTTTCTTCGCAGGTTTTCCGGAAATAAATAAACGCTTACTGGTTAGATTATGATTCAACAATTAACACGCAAGCTGTTGATTCTATACGACTATTTGGGGAGACGCGGAAAACCCATTTTCCGTCGCCCCCACGCAGGCGTGAGCCCAGGTGCTGCGGGCCTTGTGGATTCCCGTCTGCGTGGGAATGACGGCTTTTTCAGAGTTTCCTTAAGAAATGAATACTTCCAGTCTGCTCAGTGCGTCGCACTAGATCCACACGAAACCCTGAGCGATTCACCACGTAGTTCGCTGAGGAATTATCAAGGCAAGGCCCGCACGGCGGGCCGTCGGTGACCAGCTCGATAGCGCCCACATAGGCGCGCTGCGGCAGCTCCTGGGCTTGGAACAGGCGCACAGTAAGGGCGCCGAACTTCTCGATCCTCACCCGCCGCCGCTCGGCCACGGCTCGACTTGCGCAGCGACACGTCCGGCGCGCGGGCTGGGCTGGGCTGGGCTGGGCTGGGCTGGGCTGGCAGGGTTGACCATGCACTGATCCAGCCAGGCATCGACTTCGGCCTCGAACCACACGGCGCAGCGCGGCGTCAGCATGAAGTGCTGCGGGAACTCGCCGCGCTTCTCTAGGTTGTAGATGGTGGTGGCCGACAGGCCGGTTTTCGCCAGGATTTCGGGGCGGCGGATGGCGCGCTTGATCGGCTGCATGTGTCGTACTCCGTGGCTGATAGGAATTGAACGACACGGATATTTCCCCCTCTGCCCGTACAAAGTCGTCGGTGCGATTTGTTGCGGACTCAATCCTGCGCTTGAGCTGGTGTTGAAACCACCGCCAGATCGACCGGCCCCAGCCGGTGTTTACCGATGATGGTTAGTGAACGACAGAAACACAAAGGCCCCTGCATTTACAGGGGCCTCAGCGTATTTCACGAATGACGTTGAACGGTAAAAAACGCTACCTCATCATTCCCACTCGATGGTGGCCGGCGGCTTGCTCGACACGTCGTAGGTGACGCGGGAGATGCCTTCGATTTCATTGATGATGCGGTTGGAGACCTTCTCCAGCAGCTCGTAGGGCAGGTGCGCCCAGCGCGCGGTCATGAAGTCGATGGTTTCCACGGCGCGCAGGGCGACGACCCAGGCATAGCGACGGCCGTCACCGACCACGCCGACCGATTTCACCGGCTGGAACACCACGAAGGCCTGGCTGGTCTTGTGGTACCAGTCGAAGTTGCGCAGTTCCTCGATGAAGATGTGGTCGGCGCGGCGCAGCAGGTCGGCGTATTCCTTCTTCACCTCGCCGAGGATGCGCACGCCCAGGCCCGGGCCGGGGAACGGGTGGCGGTAGACCATGTCGTAGGGCAGGCCCAGCTCCAGGCCGATCTTGCGCACCTCGTCCTTGAACAGCTCGCGCAGCGGCTCGACCAGCTTGAGCTTCATGTCCTCGGGCAGGCCGCCGACGTTGTGGTGGCTCTTGATCACGTGGGCCTTGCCGGTCTTGGCGCCGGCCGACTCGATCACGTCCGGGTAGATGGTGCCTTGGGCGAGGAACTGGATGTTGTCCAGCTTGCCGGACTCCTCGTCGAACACCTCGATGAAGGTGCGACCGATGATCTTGCGCTTCTGCTCCGGGTCGCTGACGCCGGCCAGGCCACCGAGGAACTTGGCCTCGGCGTTGGCGCGGATAACCTTGACGCCCATGTTCTCGGCGAACATGGCCATCACCTGGTCACCCTCGTGCAGACGCAGCAGGCCGTTATCGACGAACACGCAGGTCAGCTGATCGCCGATGGCCTTGTGCAGCAGCGCGGCAACCACCGAGGAGTCCACGCCGCCGGACAGGCCGAGCAGCACGTTGGCGTCGCCGACCTGGGCGCGCACCTGGGCGATGGCGTCCTCGACGATGTTGGCCGGAGTCCACAGCGCCTCGCAGCCACAGATGTCGAGAATGAAGCGCGACAGGATGCGACCGCCCTGCTTGGTGTGGGTCACTTCCGGGTGGAACTGCACGCCGTAGTAGGCGCGCGCGTCGTCGGCCATGGCGGCCAGCGGGCAGCTCGGGGTGCTGGCCAGCATGTGGAAGCCTTCCGGCAGCTGGGTGACCTTGTCACCGTGGCTCATCCACACGTCCAGGCCGAGCACGCCATCGGCGTCCACATGGTCCTCGATGCCGTCCAGCAGGCGGCTCTTGCCGACCACGTCGACGCGGGCGTAGCCGAATTCACGCAGGTCGGAACCTTCCACCTTGCCGCCCAGCTGTTCGGCCATGGTCTGCATGCCATAGCAGATGCCGAACAGCGGCACGCCCAGGTCGAACACCGCCTGCGGCGCGCGCGGGCTGTCGGCTGCATGCACCGACTCCGGGCCGCCGGCGAGGATGATGCCGCGCGGGTTGAAGGCGCGAATCGCCTCGTCGCTCATGTCGAACGGGTGCAGTTCGCAGTACACGCCGATCTCGCGCACACGGCGGGCGATCAGCTGGGTGTACTGGGAACCGAAGTCCAGGATCAGGATCCGGTGGGCGTGGATGTCAGGATGAGCCATGGGGCATTTCTCGTGAGTATTCGCAAATGACAAGGGGCTGATTCACCCAGCCCCTGTGTTTCATTGACCTGTTGCGCTGCGCCGCAGCGCGGCGTTTAGCCGACGCGGTAGTTCGGCGCTTCCTTGGTGATCTGCACGTCGTGCACGTGGGACTCGGCCATGCCGGCACCGGTGATGCGCACGAACTGCGGACGGCTGCGCATGGTGTCGATGTCGGCGCTGCCGGTGTAACCCATGGAGGCGCGCAGGCCACCCATCAGCTGGTGGATGATGGCGGACAGGGCGCCCTTGTAGGGCACGCGGCCTTCGATGCCTTCCGGCACCAGCTTCTCGGCGCCGGCGGAAGAGTCCTGGAAGTAGCGGTCAGAGGAACCCTGGGCCTGGGCCATGGCGCCCAGCGAGCCCATGCCACGGTAGGCCTTGTAGGTACGGCCCTGGAACAGTTCGGTTTCGCCCGGCGCTTCTTCGGTGCCGGCAAACATCGAGCCCATCATCACGGCATTGGCGCCAGCGGCGATGGCCTTGGACAGGTCGCCGGAGAAGCGGATGCCGCCATCGGCGATCATCGGCACGCCAGTGCCCTTGAGGGCGGCGGACACATTGGCCACGGCGCTGATCTGCGGCACGCCGACGCCAGCGACGATGCGGGTGGTGCAGATGGAGCCCGGGCCGATGCCGACCTTGACGCCGTCGGCGCCGGCTTCGACCAGCGCCAGGGCGGCTTCGGCGGTGGCGATGTTGCCGCCGATCACCTGCAGCTCCGGCAGGTTCTGCTTGACCCAGCGCACGCGCTCGAGCACGCCACGGGAGTGGCCGTGGGCGGTGTCCACCACCACCACGTCCACGCCGACGGCGGCCAGGGCGCGGATACGTTCTTCGGTGTCGGCACCGGTGCCGACGGCGGCGCCGACGCGCAGGCGACCCTGCTCGTCCTTGGAGGCCAGCGGATAGGTCTTGGCCTTTTCCAGGTCACGGAAGGTGACCAGGCCGCGCAGGTTGAAGCTCTCGTCGACCACCAGCATCTTCTCGATGCGGTTCTCGTACAGCTTGGCGCGGATCTCTTCCAGCGGCGTGCCTTCCAGGACGGTGACCAGCTTGTCCTTGGGGGTCATGATCGCGGCGACGTTGTCACCGGCGTTCGGGGTGAAGCGCAGGTCGCGGCCGGTGACGATGCCGACCAGCTCGTTGCCCTTGACCACCGGGAAGCCGGAGAAGCCGTACTCGCGGGCCTTGGCCAGCAGTTCGCTGATCTTGGTTTCCGGGGTGACGGTGGCCGGGTCGCGCACGATGGCGGTCTCGTGGCGCTTGACCTTGCGCACCTCGGCAGCCTGCTGCTCGATGCTCATGTTCTTGTGGATGATGCCGATGCCGCCTTCCTGGGCCATGGCAATGGCCAGGCGCGCCTCGGTGACGGTGTCCATTGCCGCGGAAACCAGCGGAATGTTCAGCTCGATGCCGCGAGTCAGATGGGTCTTGAGGCTGACATCCTTGGGCAGCACCTCGGAATAACCGGGGATCAGGAGGACGTCGTCGAAAGTCAGGGCTTCTTGGCTGATGCGCAGCATGGCGGGGGCTCCCAGGCGGGAAATTTCGGAAGCGCGGCATTATACGCGTGCCGGAGCCAAGCGCTCAACGCGCAATGCACTCGTTCAGTTCAGCGCCTGCAGATTGCCCAGGATGCGCCGGTGCACCTGCTGGCACAGCTGCAGGTCGGCGGGGTCGATGCCGGCCAGCAACTGGCCGCGCAATTCGTCGGCGATGCGCTGGATGCGCTGGATCAGCGGCAGCGCCTGTTCGCAGAGCATCACCCGCTTGGCGCGGCGGTCTTCCGGCGCCTCCAGGCGCTGCACCAGCCCCTGGCCTTCCAGGCTATCGAGCAGACGGGCCAGGGTCGGCCCCTCGATGCCGACGCTCTGCGCCAGCTGGCTCTGGGTCGGCGCCGAGTCGAAGCGCGACAGGTGCAGCAACACCAGCCAGCGCGCCTGGGACAGACCGAGGTCGGCCAGCCGGCGGTCCAGCTCGGCGCGCCAGGAGCGGGAAAGCTGGGTGAGCAGCATGGCGAAGGTGTGTTGATCGAACTGGCTCATGATTCTTGTAGTTAAGCTAACCATTAGTGGGCTAAATATACGCCAGGGCGGCGCGGCGCGCCGTCACCACTTCGCATAGTGGTCTTCCACGAAGCCCCAGAGGTTGTCGATGGGTACGGCCGGCCGGCCCGGCGGGCACAGCCGGCCGCTGAAACAGCCATAAACCTGCTTGAAGTTGCTGGCCAGCAGCAGCGCGTTGACCCGTTCGGCGTGCAGGCCGCGCCCCTCGAAGCGCAGCTCGACCCGACCGTCGCCGGAGTGGATACGCCAGGGCGCCAGCGGCTGGTCGCGGTCGAAGGCGAAACGCACCCCGCCCACCGGGTACAGCTCGCCGTCCAGCCAGAAGCAGTTTTCGCTGAAACTGGTTTCGTTGACGCCGCAGGACAGATTGAGGCCGACCCGCAGGCCCTGCGCCTCGCCGGACAGACAGGCCCAGTTCCAGCAGGTTTCCGGACGCATATAGCCGGCCGACCAGTCGTGATGGGCGAAGCAGTCCAGCGCGCGCAGGTTGAACTCGCCGAGCGGGCTGCGCACCCGCCCTTCGCAGCGCACGCCGGCCACCTTGCGGGCATACACCCAGCCGGTCGGACCGGTGGGCGTGCAGATGTGCATCGGCTGGAAGGCCTGTTCGTCGAAGGCCGCCTCGATACGCAAACCGTCGTCGAGGCTGACCTCGAGACGCTTCACGCTCCCCCGGTTGTCCATGCGCAGCCGGTTGCCGCGCCAGCTCAGCTCGCAGACACCGTCATCCGGCGCCTGCGAGAAGCGCGTACCCAGGCCCAGCGGCAGACGGAACTGGCGGACCACACGCCGCCCGCTGGCCGGATGGTAGAGGTAGACAAAACCCGCACCGAGAAGGCTCAGATCGGCCAGCGCGCAACCGCCGATCAGCTCCTCGCTGATCAGGCCGAAGTACTGGAACTGGTGAAAGCGCCGCCAGCGGGCCAGCGCGCCGAGGCGCCGGCCCATGGGCGAGCGCAGGTCGAAGTCGCGATGATTGATCAGCGCCGGACCCCGGGGAAAGATGCCGATCCTGGGCTGACCGTCGGCCTGTATCAGGCGCTCCATGGCATCCAAACCTCCCGGCGGCGTGCATCCATGCATCAGGCGTCCTGCTGGAACGCTTCGCGGTCCAGATCGACTTCCGGCCCCACCTCGAGCCGGTCGCTGGCCATCACCACACGGTCGCGACCGCCTGCCTTGGCGCGGTACAGCGCCTGGTCGGCCCGCACATACAGCTCATCGATGGAACGCAGGATGTCGCAGCTGACGATGCTGATCCCGCCCACCGACAGGGTCACCACCCCGGACGGCGAGGCCGCGTGCTCAATGGCCAGATTGCGCAGGCGCGCGCACAGTGTCTCGGCCCGTTCGCGGGCGTCGTCGGCGTTGCTGCCATACAGCAGCAGGGCGAATTCCTCGCCACCCAGGCGTACCGCCATGTCCAGCGGCCGGCGCGCGGCATCCTCGAACAGGAAGGCCACGCGCTGCAGGGTCTCGTCGCCGGCCTGGTGGCCATAGCAGTCGTTGTAGCGCTTGAAGTGATCGATATCGCCCAGCAGCATCGCCACCGGCTGGCCCTCGCGCTGGCTCTGCCGCCACAGGGTGTCCAGATGGCGGTGGAAGCTGCGCCGATTGTGCAGGCCGGTCAGGCTGTCGCGGTCGGCCAGCTGGCGCAGCAGGCGCCGAATGAGGAACTGTTCGCGGGACTTGTATTCGAGCTGATAGCAGCCGGCAGCGCCGATCAGGTTGCCGAACAGCAGGTACAGCAATTGCGAAAGCAGGTTGGTCTGGGTGCCGATGGTCAGCTCCAGCCCGGCGTAGACGAGCACGATGCCCAGCGATACACCGATCGCCTCGGGCAGGCGCATGCCGGCGAGAAAATAGCTGCCCAGGCAGATGAGCAGCAGACCTTCGGAGGGATAGCCGGGATAGACCCACTGGGCCAGCACCACCACCACCGCGGAGCCGACGCCCATGCCCAGCACGCACGCCAGCGTGAGCGGGCTGAGCAGGCGGCTGTGACGCCGCTGCAGCACCAGGGCGACGCAGGCCAGCAGCAGCACCAGCATGGCGGCGCGCACCCCGATCACCCACCAGAGCACCGGCGGCGCGATGAAGCGGAAATCCAGGGCGCCCTGCACCAGCAGGATCAGCACGCAGAGGAGTAGCGCAACGCGGCGCAACGCGAAGGTGTGGTCAAGCTGATAACGCCGGTACTCCGCTTCCAGTTCGGCGGCAAAGTTTAAGCGGCGAAAGCCCTGGTTCAGCTGGTCCGAGTAGGGATTGGCCAGCATGTCCTCGAGTCGCAAGCGCAACGTGTTGCTCAATTGTCGTCGTTCCCTGATCCATCAATCCGCGCCACCCTAACGCCCCGGATGACTGACTGCAATATGACATCATTACGTGTCAAAAGCCCGTCACAAAAGCACCTCGGCGCCAGAATCGAACGAGGGGTCGTCGCCCTCCTCGTCCCCTGCCGCCGCTTCCACTTCCTCTTCGAGCAGATCGTCGAAGTCGGTCTTCAGGCCCAGCTCCATTTCATCCAGCTCGGCCAGCAGGGTGCGGAAGCTGACCTCACTGGCCGGCGGCAGGCCGTCCTCGTCCACCGCCAGGCCATCGGCGCGCGCCTGCAGCCCGGCCGGCACCGGCAGATCGTCGTCCTGCACCGGCAGCGGCTCCGGTTCCATGGCGCGCAGCTCGGCCAGTGGCGGCAGACCGTCGAGGCCGCTCAGGTTGAAGTGATCCAGGAAGGCCTTGGTGGTGGCCAGCATCGCCGGCCGGCCGGGCACCTCGCGGTAGCCGACCACCCGGATCCACTCGCGTTCCTGCAGGGTCTTGATGATCTGGCTGCTGACCTGCACGCCGCGTATGTCCTCGATTTCGCCGCGGGTGATCGGCTGACGGTAGGCAATCAGCGCCAGGGTTTCCAGCAGCGCGCGGGAATAGCGCTGCGGGCGCTCCTCCCACAGGCGGCCGACCCACGGGGCGAAGCGCTCGCGCACCTGCAGGCGATAGCCGCTGGCGACTTCCTTCAGCTCGAAGGCGCGCCCTTCGCAGCGCTGGCCGAGCACCTCCAGCGCCGCACGCAGCTGCACGGCGTCCGGGCGCTCGACCTCGTCGAACAACTCGCCCAGGCGCTCCAGCGACAGCGGTTTGCCGGCAGCCAGCAGCAGCGCTTCGAGCAGAGTGGCCAGATCGTTCGGGTCGGACAGGTTCATACTTGCTCGGCCTCGGCGCGGACACGGACGTGGATGGGGGCGAAGGGTTCGTTCTGCACCAGCTCGACCAGGGATTCCTTGATGAGTTCGAGGATGGCCATGAAGGTCACCACCACGCCCAGGCGGCCTTCCTCGATGCGGAACAGCTGGCCGAACGGCACGAAGTGACCCTCACGCAGGCGCTCCAGCACTTCGCTCATGCGCTCGCGGGTGGACAGCGCCTCGCGGGTCACCTGGTGGCTTTCGAACATGTCGGCGCGGCGCAGCACCTCGGCCATGGCCAGCAGCAGCTCGGACAGCTCGACCTGAGGCAGCAGGGTGCGTGCGCGCGCCTGCGGGGCGTCCAGGCGCGGCACGTGCAGGTCGCGGCCCAGGCGCGGCAGCTCGTCGAGGTCCTCGGCGGCCGCCTTGAAGCGCTCGTACTCCTGCAGGCGGCGGATCAGCTCGGCGCGCGGGTCGTCCTCGTCGTCGTCTTCCTCGCTGGAGCGCGGCAGCAGCATGCGCGACTTGATCTCGGCGAGCATGGCGGCCATCACCAGGTACTCGGCGGCCAGCTCCAGGCGCGCGACCTTCATCAGCTCGACGTAGCCCATGTACTGGCGGGTGATTTCCGCCACCGGGATGTCGAGGATGTCGATGTTCTGCTTGCGGATCAGGTAGAGCAGCAGGTCCAGCGGCCCCTCAAAGGCTTCGAGGAACACCTCCAGGGCATCCGGCGGGATGTACAGATCCTGAGGCATCTCGGTGACGGCCTCGCCGTACACCAGCGCCAGCGGCAGCTGCTCCGGAACGGGGATGGCGGCCTGCGCCTCGATCGACGTCATGGCGTCAGGCGGTTTCCAGGAACGGCTCGGGATCGCCACAGCCGACCCGCGTCACTTCGGGGCGCTCGCCGGTCAGGTTGATCACCGTGGAGGCTTCCAGGCCGCCGAAGCCGCCATCGATGATCAGGTCCACGTGATGTTCCAGCAGGCCGCGCATGTCGTAGGGATCGCTGAGCGGCAGGTCCTCGTCGGGCATGATCAGGCTCACCGACATCAGCGGCGCACCCAGCTCGCGCAGCAGCGCCTGGGCAATCGGGTGCGCCGGCACGCGCAGGCCGATGGTACGGCGCTTGGGGTGCAGCAGCATGCGCGGCACTTCGCGGGTGGCGTCGAGGATGAAGGTGTAAGGCCCGGGGGTGTGTATCTTCAGCAGGCGGAACGCGCCGGTGTCCACCTTGGCGAAGATGCCGAGCTGCGAGAGGTCGCAGCACACCAGGGTGAAGTTGTGCTTGTCGTCCAGCCGGCGCAGGCGACGAATGCGCTCCAGCGCGCCCTTGTCACCCAACTGGCAGCCCAGCGCGTAGGAGGAATCGGTCGGATAGACGATCACCCCGCCGGCACGCAGGATTTCCGCCGCCTGTTTGATCAGGCGCGGCTGGGGATTCTCCGGATGGATCTGGAAAAACTGGCTCATGACCTCTCCCTTGCTCAATGCACGGCCCTGGGCGGACTGTCGCTGAAACGCAGCCACAACGGCAACAGGTCTTCCGGCAGAGGGCGATAAAGTCCCAGCTCGGCCCACTGGGCCGGGGCATGGAAGTCGCTGCCGACGCTGGCCAGCAGACCGAATTCGCGGGCCAGGATGGCCAGACTGCCGACCTGCTCGGCCGGCTGCAGGCCATTGACCACTTCCAGCGCCTGGCCGCCGGCGGCGATGAACTCGCTGACCAGTCGGCGCCGCTTGCTGCGCGTGAAGTCGTACTGGCGCGGGTGAGCCAGGCTGACCCAGGCACCGGCGGCACGCAAGGTGGCCACCGTCTGTTCCAGGCTCGGCCAGTGCTGTTTGACGTCGCCCAGCTTGCCGGCGCCCAACCACTTGCGAAACGCCTCGGAACGGTCACGCACATGCCCGGCGCGCAGCAGGAATTCGGCGAAATGCGGACGCCCCGGGGCATTCTGGGCATCGCCCAGTTCCTGCTGGACGGCCCGGGCGCCTTCCAGCGCGCCGGGCATGCCCTTGGCCGCCAGGCGCCGGGCGATCTCCTCGGCCCGACTCCAGCGCGCCAGGCGCAGTTCCTCCAGGGCCGCGCACAGCGCCGGCGCCTGGGGATCGAAGCCGTAGCCCAGCACATGGATGGTGGCGCCACCCCACAGGCAGGACAGTTCCACGCCGTTGACGAAGCGCATGCCCAGCCGCTCGGCGGCGGCGCGGGCTTCCTCCAGGCCATCCAGGGTGTCGTGATCGGTTAGGGCCAGCAGCCCCACGCCGCAGGCATGGGCGCGCGCCACCACATCGGCGGGCGGGAACACGCCGTCGGAGGCGGTGCTGTGGCAGTGCAGATCGACCTTCAGGGGGCCGCTTTCGCATTCAGTCATGTTTGTTATTATGCCGCGTCATCCCGCGCCTGGCTGCCACTGTGAAACAACTGATTGATTTCATTCCGCTGATCCTGTTCTTCATCGTTTACAAGATGGACCCGCGCACCGTCGAACTGGCCGGCCAGAGTGTCGAACTCGGCGGCATCTTCAGCGCCACCGGCGTGCTGATCGCCAGCTCGGTGATCGTCTACGGCCTGCTCTTCGTGCAGCAGAAAAAACTGGAGAAGGGCCAGTGGTTGACCCTCCTCGCCTGCCTGGTGTTCGGTGGCATGACGCTGGCCTTCCACAGCGAGACCTTCCTGAAATGGAAGGCGCCGGTGGTCAACTGGCTGTTCGCGGTCGCCTTCGCCGCCACGCATTTCATCGGCGACCGCCCGCTGGTGCAGCGCATCATGGGTCACGCGATCAGCCTGCCGCGGCATCTGTGGGTGCGCCTGAACCTGGCCTGGGTGGTGTTTTTCCTGATCAGCGGCTTCGCCAACCTGTTCGTGGCCTTCACCTTCCATGACATCTGGGTGGACTTCAAGGTCTTCGGCAGCCTGGGCATGACCCTGCTGTTCCTGGTCGGCCAGGGCATCTTCCTGGCGCGCCACCTGCAACACGATGCCCCCAAGCAGGGCGAGGAATGAACATGCTGTACGCCATCATCGCCACCGACGCGCCTGGCACCCTGGAACAGCGCCTGGCCGCCCGCCCGGCCCATCTGGCGCGCCTGCAACAGCTGAAGGACGAGGGTCGCATGGTGCTGGCCGGCCCGCATCCGGCCGAGGGTGGCGAAGGCTTCACCGGCAGCCTGGTGGTCGCCGAGTTCGACTCCCTGCAGGCCGCGCGTGACTGGGCGGCCGCCGATCCCTACCGGGATGCGGGCGTGTACGCCGACGTCATCGTCAAGCCGTTCAAGCAGGTCTTCCCCTGACACCATGAGCCAGGTGTTGCTGATCGACGACGACCAGGAGCTCTGCGAGCTGCTGGCCAGTTGGCTGCGCCAGGAAGGCTTCGAGGTGCGCGCCTGCCATGACGGGCAGAGCGCCCGCGCGGAACTGGCGCAGAACGCGCCCGCCGCCGTGGTGCTGGACGTGATGCTGCCCGACGGCAGCGGCCTGGAGCTGCTCAAGCAGCTGCGCAGCCGGCATGCCGAGCTGCCGGTACTGATGCTCTCGGCGCGCGGCGAACCGCTGGACCGTATTCTCGGCCTGGAGCTGGGCGCCGACGATTACCTGGCCAAGCCCTGCGATCCCCGCGAACTGACCGCCCGCCTGCGCGCGGTGCTGCGCCGCAGCGTGGCGCCGAGCGCGCCCAGCCAGCTGGAGCTGGACGACCTGACCTTCAGCCCCGCGCGCGGCGTGGCACGCATCGGCGAGCACGAGGTCAGCCTGACGGTATCCGAAGGCCGGCTGCTCGGAGCCCTGCTCGCGCAGCCGGGCGAGCCACTGGATAAACAGGAACTCGCCCAGCTGGCCCTCGGCCGCAAGCTGACCCTGTACGACCGCAGCCTGGACATGCACGTCAGCAACCTGCGCAAGAAACTCGGCCCGCACCCGGATGGCAGCCCGCGCATCCTCGCGCTGCGCAGCCGGGGCTACTACTACGCCCGCCAGCCCCACTGATCGCGCGGGCTTCCTTTACCCAGGCTTTACCGTCGGCTGACCGCGCCTGACCTTCACATCCTTAGACTGAGCTCATCCGGAATCGCCGGAACGACTGAAGAGGATGTACTCATGCGCAAGACTCTCGCTGCCCTGCTGATCGCCGCCGCCCTCCCCGCCGCCGCCCTGGCCATGCCCGGCCCGTCGGCCCCCTGCGGCCCGGAGGCCATGCAAGGCATGCAACACAAGGGCTTCCACGGCAAGCATGACGGCGGCATGCGCGACCTGGACCTGACCCGTGAACAGCGCCGCGAGATCGGCCGCATCATGGGCGAGCAGCACAAGGCCCATCGGGAAATCCACCAGCGCTACCTGGACAAGCTGCCGCAGAAGGAGCGCGAGGCCATGCAGAAGGAAATGCGCGACAACCGCGACAAGCGCCAGCAGGAAGTCCGCAAGCTGCTGACGCCCGAACAGCAGAAGCGCTTCGACGAGATGCGCAAGACCATGGACGAGCGCCAGGCCGAATGGAGCGAGTTCCAGGAGTGGAAGGCCGACAAGGCCAAAGCCCAGTAATATCCACCACCAACCGTAACGCCGGTCAGGTCGCAGCCTGACCGGCATTTTTGCTTCCGGAGAATACCGTGCGCTCGATCTTCTGGCGAATCCTGGCGAGCTTCTGGCTGGCCCTGGCCCTGGTGGCCGGCCTGTCGCTGCTGCTGGGCCGCACCCTGAATCAGGATTCGTGGATCCTGGCGCGCCATCCGGTGGTCAAGGATCTGGCCGAACGCTGGACCGCCGTCTATGAGCAGCAGGGCGCCGAGCAGGCCCGCCAGCTCCTCGACGCCGTGCGCCGCGAGCATCGCATCGACGTGCAGGTGTTCGGCGATGGTGGCGAGCCGCTGTTGCAGGGCACCGCGCCACGCCGCGCCATGGCGCCGGACGGGCCGCGCGCCCGCCATCCGCACCTGCCGTGGCGCCGGCTGGGCACCGATTACACCAGCCCGGACACGGGCGACACCTACCTGTTCCTCTACCGCATCCCCCACACCGAACTGGCCGCCTGGCATCGCGACAGCCTGCTCTGGCCGCTGAGCGCGCTGGGCATCGCCCTGGTGGTGCTCACCCTGTTCAGCCTGCTGCTGACCCTGGCCATCAGTCGCCCGCTCAATCGTCTGCGCAGCGCCGTGCATGACCTGGGCCAGACCAGCTACCAGCAGCACAGCCTGGCGGCGCTGGCGGCGCGCCGGGACGAATTCGGCAAACTGGCCGGCGACTTCAACCGCATGGGCGAACGCCTGCAGGGACTGATCAGCAGCCAGCGCCAGCTGCTGCGCGACGTATCCCACGAGCTGCGCTCGCCGCTGGCGCGGCTGCGCATCGCCCTGGCGCTGGCCGAACGCGCGGACGAACCGGAGCGGGCGAGACTCTGGCCACGCCTGAACCAGGAATGCGACCGCCTGGAGGCCTTGATCAGCGAGATCCTGGCGCTGGCCCGCCTGGACAGCAATCCCGGCGCCAGCCATGCCATCGACATCGCCGAGCTGCTCGGCCGCCTGCGCGAGGACGCGCGGCTGGCGGCGCCCGATCAGCCGATCCGTCTGGACGTGGAAAGCGGCTTGCACCTGCAGGGCTGGCCGGACATGCTGGAGCGGGCGGTGGACAATCTGCTGCGCAACGCGCAGCGCTTCAGCCCGCCCGACCAGCCCATCGAGGTGCGCGCCGAGCGGCGCCAGAATCGCTTGCTGCTCAGCGTGCGCGACCACGGGCCGGGCGTTTCCGAGGAGCACCTGGATCAGCTCGGCGAGCCGTTCTTCCGGGCGCCGGGACAGACCGCCGCTGGCTACGGACTGGGCCTGGCCATGGCCCGCCGGGCTGCGGAACGCCACGGCGGTCAGCTGCTGCTGGCCAACCATGCCGAGGGCGGCTTCATCGCCACTCTCGACCTGCCGCTCACCGACAGCCCGGAATAAATCGGATCAGCCGCCGACCCGCCGCGTCGGCGCGGACTCTTCCGGCGCCGCCATGTGCTTCAGGCCGTCATCCAGGCTGGCCAGCTCGGCGTGCAGCGCGCACGCCGCCTGCAGCATGGGCACCGCCAGGGCGGCACCGCTGCCGTCGCCGAGCAGCAGATCCAGCTGCAACAACGGCTCGGCCTGGAGCGCATCCAGCAACCAGTGGTGGCCCGGCTCGGCGGTGCAGTGGGAGAACAGCAGCCACGGGCGGCAACGGGGATTGAGGCGGGTGGCCAGCAAGGCGGCGACGGTACTGACGAAGCCGTCCACCAGCACCGGCACGCCCAGCTGGGCGCAACCCAGGTAGGCGCCGGTCAGCGCCGCGATCTCGAAACCGCCCAGGCTCTGCAGCAACCCCAGGGGACTCTCCAGCACCGCCTGGTGACGCTCCAGCGCCGCTTCGATCAGCGTGCGCTTGCGCGCCACGCCGGCGGCATCCAGGCCGCAGCCCGGACCAACCATCAGCTCCGCCGGACAGCCGAGCAGGGCGCAGGCCAGGGCACTGGCCGAGGTGCTCGAACCCACCCCGAGGGCACCCCCGATGAACAGATCGAGATTGGCGGACAGGGCCCGCCCGGCCGCTTCGCGCCCGGCTTCCAGCGCGACCAGGCATTGCGCCGGCGTCATGGCATCCTCGGCAAGGAAGTTGCGCGTGCCGGCGGCCAGTTGCAGGTGGCGCACCCCGGGCAGATCGGCCGGTTGACGCACCGTGCCCAGATCGACGATATCCAGCGAGGCATTCAGCCGGCGGGCCAGGATGGACAGCGCCGACACGCCCTCGGCGATGTTGCCGAGCATCATGCCGGTCACCGCGCGCGGCACGGCCGACACGCCGACCTCGGCCACGCCATGATCGGCGACGAACAGGTAACAGCCCAGGCGGGACAGGTGAGGCATCTCCCTCCCCTGCTGGGCGGCGAGTCGAATCAGGAAGGGTTCCAGCCGGCCGAGGGCGCGGACGGGCTTGAGCTGGCGGCGCTGGCGCTCGGTGGCCTTGCGCAGGGCGACATGGTCCAGAGACTGGCAGGGTTCCTGCCACCAAAACAGGCTCATGAGGCGGCTCCTTGTGGTGCTCGCGGCCAGCCGCGAACATATCCCTTACTTCCGTGCTTCATCCGGAGAGGCCCTGATATAGGGCCCTGTACGGAACGTTAACGGACGGCATTATAGGGGCGCTCAGTAGGGAAAACCGCCTAAATGGCGACGAAAATGGTCAATCTTTGGTAGTACTTCAGCGATGTGCCAGTCCTTTGTCGTCAATAAGTCGTTTTGCGCCGACATAAGCCTTGTCCCAATAACGATTGGACAGGCTGTCCAGGCGCACCGTGCCACCGGACGACGGCGCATGCACGAAACGTCCCTCGCCCACATAGATCCCCGCATGACTGACCTTGCCCCAGCCGCTGGTGGCGAAGAACAGCAGATCGCCCGGCTGCAGGGCCTTGCGCTTGACCGCAGGAACGCCCAGCTCGCCCAGCTGCCGTGTGGTGCGCGGCAGCAGGATGCCGGCGGCGTCCTTGTAGACAAAACCGATCAGACCGCTGCAATCGAAGCCGCTTTCCGGCGTGTTGCCACCCCAGCGGTACGGCGTGCCCACCAGGCCGATGGCGCGAAACAGCACATCGCTGGGCTGCGCCGAGGCCGCACGCGCGGTGTAGACCACGCCGGAATCCGGCTGATGGGAGGAACAGGCAGCCAGCAGGCCGAACAGGACAGGCCAGAGCAGTAGACGGACTGCGGTGGACATGGCGGGCTCCTCGGGTGAGAGAGCCATCACTTTGCCCAGTGTTGCCGCCGAGAGCAACCCGGGCCGATCCGCACGGCGTTGGTGCAGGCAGGCGCCCTGATCGGGCGTGCCAAAGCTCGCGACTGAAGTCGCTCCTACAATTCTCGCCCTGCGCGGCCTGGTAGGAGCGGCTTCAGCCGCGATCAGCGCTCCAGCCGGGCCAGATTCAGGGGTTGTGGCGCGATGTCCAGCACACGCTTGGCCTGCAGGTAGCGCGGCGCCCAGTAACCCTGGTCCAGCCGATCCACCCGCACGCCGCTGCGGCGGCTGGCCGAATGGATGAAGCGGTTGTCGCCGATATAAATGCCGGCGTGATCGACCCGCCCCTTGCGGCGGGTGCTGAAGAACACGATGTCGCCAGGCTCCAGCGCATCGCGCGCGACCTTCGGCGCGTCGTAGCGAATCATCTGGCGCGTGGAGCGCGGCAGGTCGACGCCGGCCTCGTTGCGAAACAGGTAGCCGATGAACCCGCTGCAATCGAAACCGCTCTTGACCGTGGTACCGCCGTACCGGTAACGGGTGCCGACCAGCTGGAAGCCGCGTTCCAGCAGGCGCTCCACTTGGTGTTCCTGACGGCGTTGCTCCAGGGCCGCCTGCCGCGCGGCCTCAAGCTCGGACTCCAGGTCCGCCAGACGGACATGGGCTTCACTCAGACTCGTTCGCTCCTGCGCCGCGGAGTTCCGCTGGGCAGGCGTGGAGGCACAGCCGACGAGCAGCGCGGCGAGGGCCAGGGGCACGAGGGTAGCAAGGCGGTTGGGCATGGCTCGATCGTGTCGCGAAGGGAACAATTCGCGGGACTATGCCTAGCCAGGGATCGATTTTCAAAACCTATCGATCAACGGTATTTGACCGCAGCGTGTAGCAAAAAATGGCGAAATTGCACGACTCAGTGATTGACGGTATAGGCCAGCATCATGGACAGCTGGCACAGCGGCCGGCCACTCTCGGCCCGCCAGGCGTTGAAGGCGGTCTGCACCGCCGCCAGGTCGCGCTGGCTGCTTGGCGCCTTGTCGACGATGCCCTGTGCCTTGAGCGCGGCCACCACGTCCTCGCTGGGAATGAAGCTGTCCTTGCCGACCATGCGCAGCAGACGCGGCGCGGACAGCCCGCCCAACTGATTGCCGTGCTTGGCCAGATAACGCCACAGGCCGACGATGTCCTCGCCCGGCCAGTCGGCGAGAAAGGCGCCAAAACTGCCATGCTCGGCCGCCACGTCGAGAATCATCTGCGCGTTGCGCGGCACGCTGGCCAGCTTGCCCGGGTGGCGAATCAGCCGGGCATTGCCCATCAGCCGCTCCAGATGCTCGGCGCCCATCAGCACCACCTTCTGCGGCACGAAGCCGAAGAACGCCTCTTCGAAGGCCGGCCACTTGGCGTCCACCAGGCTGTGCTTGAGGCCGGCGCGGAAGATGCGCAGGCTGATCTGCGACAGGTAGCGGTCGTCCGGCACGGCGCGCAGCGCCTCGGCAGTGGCCGGAACCGGTAGCCGCGCCTCCAGCGCCTCGGCCGAGCCGAAGCGGTTGAGGCAGTATTCGTGAAGCCAGCGGTAGTCACGCATGGGCAAGGAATCCTTGAGGAGCGAAGCGGCGCACAGGGTGCCCCGTCCGCTCCGTTGCGGCAACCGCACGAGGCGAACGCGGCTCCGCAGGGTGGTCAACCACGTAGGCGGCTGGCCGTCTCGCGCAGCAACTGCTCGGTGCCGTTCCAGCCCAGGCAGCCATCGGTGATGGATACGCCATAGCGCAGCTCGCCGGACAGCGGCTGGCAGCCGTCGAACAGGTGGCTTTCCAGCATGACGCCACGCAGCGTGCGGTCGCCGGCCAGGCGCTGCGTCAGCACTTCCGCCAGCACCGCCGGCTGGCGCAGCGGGTCCTTGCCGCTGTTGGCATGGCTGCAGTCGATCATGATGCGCGGCGCGATGCCCTGCTTCTCCAGTGCGGCGCGCGCCGCCGCGACGCTGGCCACATCGAAGTTGGGGCCGGCATGCCCGCCGCGCAGCACCAGGTGGGTGTCGGGATTGCCGGCGGTTTCCACCAGCGCCGGGTGCCCCAGCTCGTCGATGCCGAAATGACGGTGCGCATGGGCCGCCGAGCGCATGGCATCGCAGGCGATGCCCAGGCTGCCGTCGGTGCCGTTCTTGAAACCCACCGGCAGGTCGAGGCCGCTGACCAGTTCGCGGTGAATCTGCGACTCGCTGGTGCGCGCACCGATGGCCGCCCAGGCCAGCAGGTCATCGAAGTAGCCCGCCACCAGCGGCTGCAGCAGTTCGGTGGCGAGCGGCAGGCCCAGCGCCAGCATGTCCAGCATCAGGCGACGCGACAGCTGCAGCCCATCGCCCATGGCGTGACTGCCATCCAGATGCGGATCGTAGGCCAGCCCCTTCCAGCCGACCGTGGTGCGCGGCTTTTCCATGTAGGCGCGCATCACCAGCAGCAGCTGGTCGCCCACTTCGGGCGCCAGATCGGCCAGGCGCCGGGCGTAATCCAGGGCCGCGGCGGGATCGTGGATGGAACAGGGGCCGACCACCACCAGCAGGCGCGGATCGCGGCCATCGAGGATCGCGCGAACGGCCTGGCGCTGATCGTGCACACGGGCGGCCAGGGCGGCTTCCAGCGGCAGGCGCTGGCGCAGCAGGGCGGGAGAAGGCAGGGGTTGGGCGATGCGTCGCGCGGCGACGGCAGGCTGGAGTGCGGCGAGTTGGGCGGAAGCGTTCATCTGGCAAATTCCTTGTGTGTGCCGGCGGCGGAGCCGCCCGGCACTAGCGAGTCGATCGTTCGAGTGGTGTCAGCGCGGCGGCGACACGGCTAAATCGCCAGAAGGCACGGGTGTAGCGGTAAGCGGTGTGATAGCGGTACATGCGGTGATCCTCGGATACATGAAACGGCCTTTTGGGCCCGAAAAAACAAAACCCCCGGTCGGGTGGCCGACCGGGGGTTCTTGTGAAACGTTGCGGTAGGCGACCCTGTTTGCCGGGGCGCCTGCTGGGTATCAGACGCCGAAGTGGCTAAACCAATACCCGTAGAAGAAATAACCGGTCGCTTCGACCGCGCAGCCGCACGCCAGGGCACGCGGGGCGCCGAGCGAAGCGGAAGGTACGGTACGGTCGAGCATGGGTTGGATTCTCCGAAACGATGGGCTGGACCTTACTCCAATCCCGCGCTGCGCTTCAAGTTCTCAAATGCTCATCGCATCGATGAAGCGCGGCGTGGCGGTCTCGTCGATCTTCAGGGTCTTGAAGTCGTACAGGTTGCGGTCGGCCAGCTGCGAGGGCGCCACGTTCTGCAGGGCGCGGAACATCACTTCGGTACGCCCCGGGCTCTTGCGCTCCCAGTCCAGCAGCATCTCCTTGACCACCTGACGCTGCAGGTTTTCCTGCGAGCCGCACAGGTTGCACGGGATGATCGGGAATTCCTGCAGCTTCGCGTAGGCTTCGATGTCCTTCTCGCTGCAGTAGGCCAGCGGGCGGATCACCACGTTGCGGCCGTCGTCGGAGCGCAGCTTGGGCGGCATGGCCTTGAGGGTGCCGCCGTAGAACAGGTTGAGGAAGAAGGTTTCCAGGATGTCGTCGCGGTGGTGCCCCAGCGCCATCTTGGTGGCGCCGATCTCGTCGGCATAGGTGTACAGGGTGCCGCGGCGCAGGCGCGAGCACAGCGAGCAGGTGGTCTTGCCCTCCGGGATCTTCTCCTTGACCACCGAGTAGGTGTCCTTCTCGATGATGTGGTACGGCACGCCGATGGATTCCAGGTACTGCGGCAGCACGTGCTCGGGGAAGCCGGGCTGCTTCTGGTCGAGGTTCACCGCGACGATCTCGAAGCGGATCGGCGCCACCTTCTGCAGGTAGAGCAGGATGTCCAGCAGGGTGTAGCTGTCCTTGCCGCCGGACAGGCAGACCATGATCTTGTCGCCCTCCTCGATCATGTTGAAATCGGCGACCGCTTCGCCGACCAGCCGGCGCAGGCGTTTCTGCAGTTTGTTCTGGTTGACGGACAGCGTACCCATGATGCGTGGCAAATCCCGGCGAGTGGAAAGGGACGCGCATTTTACGCACAAAGCCGCCATTTCCCCAGCCCGACAGTCGGTCATCAACGGTGGCGCATTCCGGCCCTGTGCTAGGCTCCCCTGCACCCACGCCGCCCTGCCCGCCACCCATGACCGTCGACGCCTTCCCCGCCACCGACCTCAGCGATACCCTGCTCGGCCTGCTGCGCGCAGCACCGGGCGGCAGCAGCGAGTATCAGCTGATCCAGACCCTGCGCGCCGATGGCAATCCGCACCTGTCGCAGCGCTCGCTGCAGGACCCGCTGGTGCTGTTTCGCACCCATTTCCTGGTGTTCAACGCCCTGTATCGCCTGCGCGAACGACTCTGGCATGAGCAGGCCGGGCACCTGGAGATCAGCCCGCTGCGCATCCGCCTGCTGCCCTATCAGGCCGGCAGCCAGGGACTGAGCGAAAGCGACCCGTTGCGCGACTACTACCTGGACATGAACCAGTTGCACGCCACCACCGAGGCGGACGTGGAGCAGCTGCTGGACAGCTTCTGGAAGCGCCTGGACAGCGGCGGCGACCAGACCCGCGACGCGCTGCGCCTGTTCGAACTGGAGGAAGAGCCGGCGCTGGACCTGGCGCGCATCCGCCTGCGCTACCGCCAGTTGGTCAGCCGCCACCACCCGGACCGGGGTGGCAGCACCGAGCGCCTGCAGAGCATCAACGCCGCCATGGAAGTCCTCGAGCGCCATTACCACTGATCCGGATAAACGGGGGCCTCCGGTTGCCGTTTCGCCAGCCTTCCTATACTGCGACACAAGGTCGCACGCTGGCGGACAGCCACGGGAGACGACCCGCTACCGAGGAGGTGCAGGCCATGATCAATCATGTCTGGGGGCTGTTCACCCATCCCAACAGCGAGTGGCGCGAGATCCGCGGCGAGGAGCAGACCAGCCATCCGCGGCTGTATGCCCTGTTCGTGCTGGCGGCCATTCCGCCGATTTCCGCGTTCATCGGCACCACCCAGGTCGGCTGGGCCCACGGCAACGCGCCGGCGGTGCGGCTGACCGAAGCCAGCGCCCTGCCCCTGGCGGTGCTTTCCTACCTGGCCATGCTGATCGGTGTACTGGTGATGGGCTGGTTCATCCACTGGATGGCGCGCACCTACCATGCCAACCCGACCCTGCGTCAATGCGTGATGTTCGCCGCCTACACCGCCACCCCGCTGTTCATCGCCGGGCTGTCGGCGCTGTATCCCAGCC
>NZ_DATJCS010000018.1:0-5586 GCF_035497915.1 Pseudomonas sp. | reverse complement strand
ACTTCCTGATTTGGCAAAATCCGTCGACTTCACCCGCCCGAGCTTTCCCATGAAGCAGATGACCTTCGCCGACGCTGAGTACGCCGGCAAGCGCAAGCAGACCCGCAAGGAGCTGTTCCTGATCGAGATGGAACAGGTGGTGCCGTGGCAGGGCCTGATCGCCCTGATCGAACCGCACTACCCGAAGGGCGAAGGCGGTCGGCCAGCGTATCCGCTGATGACCATGCTGCGCGTGCACCTGCTGCAGAACTGGTTTGGCTACAGCGATCCGGCGATGGAGGAAGCGCTGTACGAGACGACCATCCTGCGCCAGTTCGCCGGGCTGAGCCTGGAGCGCATCCCCGACGAAACCACCATCCTCAACTTCCGCCGCCTGCTGGAGCGGCATGAGCTGGCGGCCGGGATTCTGGCGGTGATCAACGGTTACCTGGGCGACCGCGGTCTGTCGCTGCGCCAGGGCACCGTTGTCGACGCCACGCTGATCAATGCGCCGAGCTCGACCAAGAACAAGGACGGCAAGCGCGATCCCGAGATGCACCAGACCAAGAAGGGCAACCAGTACTACTTCGGCATGAAGGCGCACATCGGCGCCGACAGCGAATCCGGCCTGGTACACAGCGTGGTGGGCACGGCGGCCAACGTGGCCGATGTCACCCAGGTGGGCAAGCTGCTGCACGGCGAGGAGAACCTGGTCAGCGGCGATGCCGGCTATACCGGCGTCGAGAAGCGTGCCGAGCATGCGGGCCGCCCGGTCATCTGGCAGATCGCGGCGCGGCGCAGCACTTACAAGCAACTGAGCAAGCGCAGCCCGCTGTACAAGGCCAAGCGCAAGATCGAGAAGGCCAAGGCGCAGGTACGCGCCAAGGTCGAACACCCGTTCCGGGTGATCAAGCGCCAGTTCGGGTACACCAAGGTACGCTTCCGTGGTCTGGCCAAGAACACCGCGCAACTGGTTACGCTGTTTGCCCTGTCGAATCTGTGGATGGCGCGGCGACATTTACTCGCGAATACAGGAGAGGTACGCCTGTAACACGGCGAATAGCCGCTACGGGGTGCGCGTAGCGGCTAGAAACCCTACATAAGACGTCGATCTGAGCGTTTTTTGATCGATGTACCACTTCAAAAAACAGCGAGGTCTGAAGTTGGCCGGAAATGCGGAGCTACTTCAGACCATCCCTAAAGCTCCGCTCGTTGGAGGAAATCGAGACGAAAGGGCTGGTGCGCTACCTTGTTCAAGCGCTGGCTGCCGCCAGGGCCTGAACCCACCCCTTCCGACCACGTTTCACCCGGGTCGTCGATGTAGGGCTGCCGCACAGTCTCCGCCATTCGTCGTGCTATGCGCTGGAAAGTGCCCGAGGCACACTGGCCGGCAGCCTTTTCCCATCCGTTGTTTATTGGAGTACGCATGAAATCCGCACCCAAGGTCACTGCCGTCCGCTTCACCAGTGCCGCTTACAAGGGATCGCTGATGGCCTTCCTGGGCGTGCTGTTCCTGCTCAATTCCCTGGCGCTGCTGGTCGGGGTGATGAGTTCGCTGGTGCCGGTGGTCATCCAGGGCGCGCTGCTGTGGCTGATCGTCGGCAATCACCGCAAGGTGCGGCTGTTCGTGCAGATCTGGTGCGCCGTGCTGGTGGTGTCCGGGCTGTACGGGGTGGTGTCCCGGCTGCTGGCCGCCGAGGTCAACGTCATCGCCATGGGCAAGGAGTTCCTGGTGGGTGTGTTTGCCGCCTACTTCCTGATTTATGCGAGCAAGTACATCGAAGACGTCACGCAGTAACGCGCTGCCCAGGAGAGGAAGGCATGAAAACGGATTTTCCAATCGCTGCGGCAACCGCCCAGGACGCGCCGGAAGTCGCCGTGATGGTTGGCGAGCTGCTGGCGGAAATCATGAGCGCCATCGGCGAACAGGCCTTCAACTTCAATCTGGCGGACACCACGTCCCGGCTGGTGGCGTTTCTGGATCAGCAGAAGTACTTCGTGTTCGTCGCCCGCGATGACGGTGGCAGGCCCGCCGGATTCCTGGCCCTGTACGAAGGCCATGCCCTGTATGCGGAGGGCGCGTTCGGCACCATCGCCGAGCTGTATGTGCGTCCGGATGCGCGCGGCCATGCGCTGGGGCTGCGCCTGGTGAGCGAGGCGAAAGCCCTGGGTGTCGCGCGGGGCTGGACGCGTCTGGAGGTCACCACGCCGCCGCTGCCGCAGTTCGAAAGAACCCTGGCGTTCTACCAGCGCGAGGGGTTTTCCATCAGTGGCGGGCGCAAGCTGAAGATCGCCCTGTGATCAGATCCCGTGCGGCAGCTGCTGTCGGTGTCGGGCGGCCGAGGGTCGCAGGCATCCAGGTTCTGTCGTTGATGAAAACGCTCTAGACTCGCTGCGTTCCCACCCCAACCGAGGATTCGTCCCATGCGCCATTGATGCCGCCGTCGACAGGACGGCCGTTTTCGCCGCCCCCGCTCTTGGCATCTCTGGAGGTCGCATGACCAATCCATCTCTAACGCTGGAAGGCGTTACCCACGTTCTGCCGGACGGCAGAACGCTCTTCTCCGATCTTTGCGAACAGTTCGACGCGCGCCCGACGGGGCTGGTCGGGCGCAACGGCACGGGCAAGACCGTGCTGGCGCGTATCCTGGCCGGCGAGTTGCAGCCCACCGCCGGACGCTGTGTGTGTTCCGGTCGCGTGCATTATCTGGCTCAGCAGGTGGCGCCACCGGATTCCACTGTGGCCGATCTGGCCGGCATGCGGGAAACACTGGAGGCCCTGGCGCGCATCGAGGCGGGCAGTTGCGCGCCCGAGGACTTCGAGGCGGTGGGCGAGCGCTGGGACGTTCGCCAGCGACTGCAGCATGAGCTGGAGCGCAATGGCCTCGGCCATCTGGACGCTGCGACGCCTGCCGCCGCGCTCAGCGGCGGCGAGGCCATGCGGGTC
Organism: Pseudomonas sp.; assembly: GCF_035497915.1. Taxonomy (GTDB): domain Bacteria; phylum Pseudomonadota; class Gammaproteobacteria; order Pseudomonadales; family Pseudomonadaceae; genus Serpens. The sequence goes on along the minus strand of NZ_DATJCS010000018.1, from coordinate 2,660 downwards.
GCGCTGATCGGCGCGCTGCTCTCGGAGGCGGACTTCCTGATCCTCGACGAGCCCAGCAACCACCTGGATCGGCCGAACCGGCGGGCGCTGATCGAGCAGCTGCAGCGCTGGCCAAGCGGTTTGCTGGTGATCAGTCACGACCGGGAACTGCTGAACGCCATGCAGCGCATCGTGGAGCTCTCCGCGCTGGGCCTGCGCAGCTATGGCGGCAATTACGACTTCTACGCCCAGGCTAAGGCCCGGGAGCGCCAGAGCGCCATCGAAAACCTGGAGCTGGCCAAGACGCAGCGCCGCCGTGAGGAACAGGCCCTGCGCGAACAGCGCGAACGCCAGGAACGCCGTCAGGCCCGTGGCAACCGCCAGGGCAGGGAGGCCAACCAGGCGAAGATCCTGCTGGATCGGCAGAAGGAGCGCAGCGAAAGCTCGGCGGGCAAGCTGCGTCAGCAGCAGGCGGCCGCCCGCGAACAACTCGCCCAGCGCGTGCGCGAGGCCGCGCGGCAGGTGGAGGACGAGGTGGCGATCGTGGTGCATGCCGTGCCGGTGACCCAGGCGGCGCAACGGCGGGTAGCGGTGCTGGAGGAGGTGACGCTGCCGTTCGTTGCGGCCGCCACCCGTGACATCAGCCTGACGATCACCGGACAGCAGCGGATTGGCGTGGTGGGGCCCAACGGCTGCGGCAAGTCCACCCTGCTCAGGGTGCTCGCCGGGCAGCTCGCACCCCGGGCGGGAAGCTGCACGGTCGTGGCACAGCGGGTCTACCTCGATCAGCGTCTGGCCACCCTCGACCCGCAGCGCTCGGTACTCGATCAGCTGCGTTCAGCCAGCCACTCGGCCAGCGAAGGCGATCTGCGCATGTGGCTGGCGCAGCTTGGCCTGGATGCGCAGCGGGTGACTCCGCCCAGCGGGGCGCTCAGCGGCGGGGAGCGCCTGAAGGCGGCGCTGGCTTGCGTGCTGTATGCCGAACCGCCGGCGCAACTGCTGCTGCTCGATGAGCCGAGCAACCATCTGGACCTGACCTCGACGCAGGCGCTGGAGGCCATGCTGCGCGGCTACGCCGGTGCGCTGCTGGTCGTCTCCCACGATGAGGTTTTCCTGGAGGGGCTGGCGTTGACCCATCGCCTGGAAGCCAGCGAGCTGGGCTGGGTGCTGGGGTGCTGGTGAGGCGAAGCCGCGTCGCTGTCACATTCGTCCGCCCTGGTTTGTCTTGTGGGTGTACCCACCCAGGAGGTTCCCATGAAGACACTGCTGAGAATCGACGCGAGCATCCGGCTGACCGGCTCGCATACGCGCGAACTGACGAACCATTTCGAGGCAGCCTGGCTGCGCGCCAATCCCGGGGGGCGCGTCGTGCGGCGCTGCCTGGCGAACGACGCGGTGGAGCATCTCTCCCAGCCGAGCTTCGACGTGATAGCGCCCGAGTCGGCTGCGCTGATCGAGGAGCTGACGCTCGCCGACCACATCCTGATCGGCAGCCCGCTCTACAACTTCGGCGTTCCCTCGGCGCTGAAAGCCTATTTCGATCATGTCGTGCGCGCCGGCCAGACGTTCGCGGTCGAACAGGGCCAGCATCGAGGCCTGCTGGGCGACAAGCGCGCAACGCTGATCACCGCGCGGGGTGGCAATCGCTCGCCTGGCGTCAGCGACGATTTTCAGCAGGGCCACCTCAGGCAGCTGTTGGCCTTCATCGGTATCACCCAGGTGGATGTGGTGAGCGTGGAGGGCACCGGCGCCGACGCGCGCGACCGGCGGGCTGCCATGGACCGCGCCCGGCAGGCCATCGATCGCCTGCTCGAGCCTCCCGTGTGGCTGGGGACGTTCAGCGCCCGGGACCGGGATGAAATCGAGCAGCTGCGCAGCGGCCAGGCGAACGCCATCATGGCCGGGGATGCCGAAGCCTATGCAGCGCTGTGCAGCGAGGATATCCAGCTGCTGATACCGACGCGGGAGCTGGTCGCCGGAAAGGAGCGATTTCTGGAAGCGCAGCAAGCGCTCCTCCGCAGTGCCAGGTTCAGCAACTTTCGCAAGACGCCGGTGCGGGTGGAGCGCAGTGGCGACCTGGCCGTCGAGGTCGGGCGGCAGCAGGTGCAGATGGAGACGCAGGGGCCGGCGCAGGGGATCTTCGCTGCCCATCAGAAGTACACGCATGTCTTTCGCCATACGCCTGACGGCTGGCGTTTTGCGGTGCTGATGTCCAACCCGAGCGAGTGACCGACATGCCCGATGAACGTACACGGTTGTTCGAGCAGCATCGCAAGGTGATCGAGGGGCTGGCCTACCGGATGCTGGGCAGCCTCGCCGAAGCGCGGGATGCGGTTCAGGAAACCTACCTCAAGTGGCACGACGTCGATGTATCGGCGCTGGAGAACCCCCGCGCGTGGTTGATAACCGTGTGCAGCAGGATCTCGCTGAATCAGTTGAAGTCGGCACGCAGGCAACGGGAAACCTATATCGGCGAGTGGCTTCCGGAGCCGTTGCCCGATGAGACGGACCACGAAGGTGGCAATCCGGCCGTTCAGGCAGAGCTCAATGACACGGTGTCCTTCGCCTTGCTGTTGGCGCTGGAGAAGCTCTCGCCGCTGGAGCGCGCGGCGTTCCTGCTGCACGACATCTTCGAACTGGGCTTCGATGAAATCGCCGGCATCCTCGGAAAGTCCGCCGCG
>NZ_DATJCS010000017.1:0-137960 GCF_035497915.1 Pseudomonas sp. | reverse complement strand
GTCCGCCGCGCACTGCCGGCAATGCGCAACCCGGGCACGCAAGCGTATCCGCGAGGATCGCCCCCGTTTCGACACCACGCCCGAGATGCATCGCTCGTTGCTCGATGGCTTCCTGTCTGCCGCCAGGCAACGGGATGTGGGCAAGTTGATCACGCTGCTAGCCAGTGAGGTGGAGCTCTACTCCGACGGCGGAGGCCAGGTGCAGGCCTTGCCGGAGGTAATGCGTGGGGCGAACGCGGTCGCGGAATTCTTCGCCGGGATCTTCGCGCACTTCCAGCGGGACGGAATCGAGGTTCGAATCCAGCCCCAACGCTTCAACGGCTCGCTTGGCGTGTTGATCTTCGAGAACCAGAGGCTCGCCACCGCGATGACGATCGAGACGCACGCCGGGCGAATCCGGCATATCTACGCGGTGCGTAACCCGCATAAGCTAGGCGCGCTATTGCCGTAACTGAGTCAGTGATTCTCGATCTTCCGGAGAAAGCAATGAAATACCTATTCCTGGCCTCATCATTCGCAACGGTGGCGGGTGTATTTGCAGAATTCGTGGCGGATCGTCTCCAGGGCGGCAGGGTCGCGTTCATTCCTACGGCCAGCATCAACGAGGAGGTGACTTTCTATGTGGAGGCTGGCAGAAAGGCGCTGGAGGCGCTCGGGCTGAGCATCGATGTGCTGGAACTTTCCAGTGCTACGCCGGAAGTGATTCAAGCCAAATTGGCTGGTTGCGACTGCATCTATGTTTCGGGTGGCAACGTGTTTTTTCTGCTTCGGGAGTTGAGGCGAACCGGCGCGGATCGCCTGCTGGTGGAGCAGATTGTGGCGGGCAAGCCCTACGTGGGGGAGTCCGCAGGTGCGGTTGTGCTTGCGCCGCATCTCGCTTACATCAGGGACATGGATGACCTATCCGCAGTGCAGGGTCTCGATTCTCTTGCAGGACTCGGCCTGATCGATTTCTACCCGCTCCCGCATTACACCAATGCCCCCTTCCAGGAATGCGCCGCGCGTATCGAGGCGAAATACCGGGACGCGGTGGACCTTTACCCGTTCAGCAACCATCAGGCGATCCTGATGAGCGGGGATACCATTCGGATCGCAAATGCCTGAAGGCACGACATAACCATGCACATCATCAGCGTCACCCCAAACGAAGTTACGCTCGTGGCTCCGCTGTTCGACCAGTACCGGGTCTTCTACCGGCAGCCGAGCGACCCGGCGCTGGCGCAGGCGTTCATCGCCGAGCGGGTGGCCAACCGCGAGTCGGTGATCTTCCTCGCCCTGCGGGATGGCGAGCCGCTCGGCTTCACCCAGCTGTACCCGAGTTTCTCGTCGGTGTCGGCGCGGCGCACCTGGATTCTCAACGACCTGTACGTGGCGCCGTCCTGCCGCGGGCAGGGGGTGGGCAGCGCGCTGCTGGAACGGGCCAGGGCCCACGCGCTGGAGACCGGCGCCAAGGGCCTCGGCCTGCAGACGGCGGTGGACAACCTCAACGCCCAGCGACTGTACGAGGCGCTGGGTTATCGGCGGAGCGAAGGCTTCTACAGCTACTTTCTGGCCGTGTGAGGGTGGGGCGGTCCGGCCTGGCGCACGACCGGCTCGCTACTGGCTTTGCGCTCCGCGCTTGCGAAAGAACAGCGTGATCTGCCCGACCTCGACGCCGAACTTGGTCATGAATGAGCGGTTGACCAGGGTGTGTTCGTCGATCAGGTACATCCAGTCGTCCAGCTGCATGTCGTAGACGCTGTCGCCCACCGGTAGGCGCAGGGTGTAGCGCAGGCGCAGGGCGTTGCCGGCGACCTGCAGGTGGCCTTCGCCGGCCACGTCGTGGGCGGTGCCGCGCCAGTGATCGGGGCCGTCGGGGGTGAAGGTCCACACGCGGCGGTCGGTGCTGCCGTCGCTGTAGGTGAAGTCTTCTTCGAGGATCAGTTGCTCGCCACGCGAGTAGCCGTTGATGGCCACGCTGAAGCGTTTGACCACCTCGCCCGAGCGTTTCTGGAACATGCCCCAGGCGTCCACCCGGCCGGTGAAGTACTGGCGCAGGTCGAGGGGCGGGTTCTGGTCGCGGTAGTGCTCCACCTCCACGGCGCAGCCGGCCAGGGCGACGGCAAGTGACAACAGCAGGGCAAGACGCTTGAACATGGCGGTCTCCGGTCAGGGGCGGGCGTCGCCCAGCAGGCGGGCACGCAGTTCGGGGTTGCGGGTGCGTGGGTCGAGCCAGATGGCGAAGAAGGCGCGGGCGAATTCGGGGTCGGCGATTTCATGCTGCAGGCGCGTGCCGGCGTAGAAGCGCGCGCCCTGGTCCGGCAGATGCACGCCTATGATGCGCTCGCCGGGCTGCACATCGACGAAGGCCCGCTGCATCTGCGCCTGCCAGCGTCGCAGCTGCGCGGCATCGATGGCATCGCCATTCAGGCGGCGGATTTCCTTGAGGCTGGCCTCGACCAGGTCGTCGCGCTCGATGTTGCGGTGGTAGGTGAGTTCCAGGGCGAACGGTGCGTCGGCGCGGAACGGCTCGGCGGGGCTCCACAGCCGCGCGGTGTAGATGCGGAAGCCGAACAGGCGCAGGTCGCCACCGCCGATCAGACGCGCCTCGGGCAGGGCATCCTGCCAGCTGGCCTGCGCGCCGCCGGCGAGCAGCAGCAGGCCGAGCGCACAGGAGTGGGCGATGTGGCGCAGGGTAGGGAGCGTGGTCATCTTCGGGGCTCGCGGAGTGGATACCTGTCGATAAATCTATACGAATAATTCTATTTGTACAGGTTTATGGGTGGGCGCCGAGAAAGATCGCGCTGCCGCTGGCCGACGGAAAGCCGGCCCTACAGGGAATCCGGCGAGCTGTCCCGGCCGACGTCGGCGGACGGAAGGAGTACCCTGCCGCCCGGGCAAGTGAGGGGGGAGAGGAAAGCAACATGCATGAACTGATTCTCGGCGGCGCACGCTCCGGCAAGAGCCGGCTGGCCGAACAGCGCGCCGCCGACAGCGGCCTGCGGGTGACCTACGTGGCCACCAGCCAGGCGCTGGATGGCGAGATGGCGGCACGCATCGAACATCACCGCGCGCGCCGTCCGGCGCACTGGGGGCTGGTGGAGGAACCGCTGGCGCTGGCCCAGGTGCTGCGCGAGCAGGCGGCGCCGGAGCGTTGCCTGCTGGTCGACTGCCTGACCCTGTGGCTCACCAACCTGCTGATGCTGGATGACGCCGCGCGCCTGGCCGCCGAGCGCCAGGCGCTGCTGGAGACCCTGCCGGAGCTGCCGGGGCGGGTCATCCTGGTCAGCAACGAAACCGGCCTGGGCGTGGTGCCGCTCGGCGAGCTGAGCCGTCGCTACGTGGACGAAGCCGGCTGGCTGCACCAGGCGCTGGCCGCCGCCTGCCAGCGCGTCACCTTCACGGTGGCCGGCCTGCCGATGGTGCTCAAGGGCGGCTGAAAGTGTGTTTGCTGTCACAAAAATGCCGTCGGAAACCCGTGCTGATTATAAAGTGCCATCACGTATCCCTAAGATGCAGCGCTGCGGCCCAGGCGGCCGCGCGAGGTTTCCTATCCAACCGGTTTTCGAGGAGAACGACAGATGTCGGAAGCAGTGGCGGCGCCGCAGGACGCACGCATCGAGGGCGCAACCGCCCAGCAGCAGGCGCGTAACCTGCCCTTTCAGTTCCATGGCGACGGATTCGAGTTCTTCCGCATCTGGATCGTCAACATCCTGCTGTCCATCGTCACCCTGGGCATCTACTCGGCCTGGGCCAAGGTGCGCACGCAGCGTTATTTCTACGGCAACACCCAGCTCGACAGCAGCAGCTTCGAGTACCTGGCCGATCCGGTGGCCATCCTCAAGGGGCGGGTGATCGCCTTTGTCGTCCTGGTCGCCTACAGCGTGGCGCAACAGGTATCGGTGACCGTCGGGCTGGTGGCGCTGGCGCTGTTCCTGCTGGCGCTGCCGTGGATGCTGGTGCGCGGGCTGAGTTTCCGTAACCACAACAGTGCCTGGCGCGGCGTGCGCTTCGGTTTCGCCGGCAGCTATGGCGGGGCGGCGATGGCCTTCGTGGTCTGGCCGCTGCTGGGCATGTTGACCCTGGGCCTGCTGCTGCCGCTGGCGATGCATCGGCAGCAGCGCTTCGTGGTCGACAACAGCCGCTTTGGTACCACGCCCTTCGAACTGAAGGTGGGGGCCGGTCCCTTCTACATGGCGTTCCTGGTGATGCTGGCCATCCTCGTCGTCGGTGGCCTGCTGGGCGCGCTGCTGAGCACGGTCGTGCCGCCGCTGCTGCCGGTGATGATGACGCTCGCCTACCTGCTGTTGTTCGCCTTCGCCACCGTGCGCCTGACCAACCTGACCTACAACAACCTGCACCTGGGCGCCAACCGCCTGCAGTCGCGCTATAGCCTGGGCAGCTACCTGCTGCTGATGCTGGGCAACCTGCTCGGTCTGGTGCTGACCCTGGGCCTGTTCTACCCGTGGGCCAAGGTGCGTACCGCCCGCTATGCGGCCGAGCACATCAGCCTGCAGGCCGGCGACGACCTGGATGACTTTGTCGCCGCGCGCCAGCAGGACGTGTCCTCGCTGGGTGGCGAGATGGGCGAGATGTTCGACGTGAGTGTTGGTCTGTGAGTCATCCGGCCCCGCGCATCCTCGGCACCTACTACGCGGGCTCGTCCCGCCCGACCCCGGCCAGCCTGCTGGCCGAGGACGGCGTGGTGCAGGTGCTCGATGGCGAACAACCACTGGTCGGTCCTGTGTCGCTGGACGCGGTGGCGATCAGCTCGCGGCTCGGCAACACGCCGCGCATCCTGCGCTTTGCCGACGGCGGCAGTTTCGAGACGGCCGACAACGCGGCCGTCGATCGCCTGCTGAGCGGCCGTGGCCGGCGACACGGGCTGGTGCACCGGCTGGAGTCCAGCCTGCGCTACGTGCTGCTCGGCGTGCTGATTACGGTGCTGTTCGTCTGGGGCGGGGTGCGCTACGGCATCCCCGCACTGGCCGAGGGGGTGGCCTTCGCGCTACCCGAGTCGGTCAGTCGCCAGGTCGGCCAGGGCGTGCTGGAGGTGCTCGACCAGCAGATCCTGTTCCCCAGCGAGCTGGCGGAAGCCGAGCAGGCACGCCTGCGCGAGCGCTTCGCGCCGCTGCTGCAGCGCGAGGGCGCGCCGATCCATCTGGAGTTTCGTAAGGCCGCCGAGCAGATCGGCGCCAACGCCTTCGCCTTGCCATCGGGCACGGTGGTGTTCACCGATCAGTTGGTGACGCTGGCCGGGCACGACGAGGAGCTGCTGGCGGTGCTGGCCCACGAGATCGGCCACGTCGAGCGTCGCCACGGCCTGCGCCAGGCGCTGCAGGGTTCGGCGCTCGGCCTGCTGGTGATGACGGTGACCGGCGACCTGTCTTCGGTGTCATCGCTGGTCGCGGCCATTCCGGTGCTGCTCACCCAGCTCGGCTATTCCCGCGACTTCGAGCACGAGGCCGACCGCTTCGCCGCCGAGCTGCTGGCCGAGCAGGACATCGACGCCCGACGCCTCGGCGAAATCCTGGCCCGCCTGGAACAGGCCGCGCGCAGCTGCAAGCCCGACGAGTCCTGCACGCAGGATGCGGACGGCTGGAGCCGTTACCTGTCCACTCACCCGCCGACCGAGGAACGCCGGCGGGTGCTGGGGGATTTCTGAGAAGAGAGGGGAGGCTGACCGAGCCTGTGGCTTGGCTGCCTTTCACTCGGTTGCAGCACTCCCATAAGGGCTCACATCAATTCCTTTTGCTCAACGTTGAAACGACCTGTTCCGGCAGCGTTTCGCTACCGCGAATATCGATGAAGTGGACGTCGGGCCCGTCCAGGACAAACAGCGCATGGTAGGGCTCGTTCCCGGAGCGGGTCTGTCCATAGCCGTACACCTCGATGTCGTCGAGGCGATAGTGTTCGAAGCCTCTGCAGCCAGCGCGGATGGCGTCCTGGTGGGCTCTGGCATCGGCGAGATCATCGGCATTGGCGTTTGCGACCGGCTTGCCAAACACCAGGCGGATGAAGTCCGGCAAGGCCAGGCGAGAGGCTCGCGTGCGGAATTCGGCGGGATCGAGAATCCGATACGACAGATGAGCGCCGTCGTCGTACTTCACCAGCAGCAGGTCGCCCAGATGGGCAAAGGTATCGGCTGCCTGGCCCAGTGCGAATTGAAGTTTCGCGGCTCCGGGCAGGAGCAAGCGTTGCGATTCGATCAGGCGAGGGGAGTGCTCGGTGATTTGCACGGGCAGACTGCAATCACTCGCCCACGCTGGGCTGCCGACAATCAACAGGGCGACTAGCCCGCTCCGTTTGTACATAAGGTCTCACTCCTTGAGGAGCGGGGAGCATAGCCAAGCGCTGACGCCGCAGATGCCGCGAGGCTCACACTTCTCCTTGCAGACGCCGCTGCCGCTCTTCGCGCTCGGCGCGCAGGCGCTCGGGGCTCGGTGGGTTGCCGATGCTGACCATCGGCGGCAGCTGGATGTGCTGTGCCGCTGGCAAGCGGGCGAGCCGCTGCAGCACGGAATGCACCGACTGCGCGCTGCGTTTGGTGTTGATCTGCACGTGGGGTTTTCTGCCATAGGCAGTCTTCGTCTGGAAGATGTAGCTGCGAAACCAGCTGGTGCCGTAGCGCCCCATGTTGCGGTAGTGGTCCAGGGTGACCAGCGCGGTGATGTCCTCGAATGGGATGAACAGCTGCGCATCCGCCGTCGGGTCTTGCGCATGGCCGATCGCGAGGTGCAGCCCGGCGTCGTCGAAATGCGCCTGGTAAAGGGTGGCCGGGAAGATCCAGTTGGCGAGGATCACCGCGGTCAGCGGATAGGACAGCAGCAGGAAGAACAGCAAGGCCGTGAAACCCGGGCTGGCGAGGTTCCAGGTGGCGATGATCGCCAGCAGCGGCACCAGCCAGCCCCAGCGCAGCGCGTGGCCGGCCGGGGTACGCGGCGGCGCATGCAGCAGGGCGACCTCGCCGGCATCGTCGACGGTGAAGATGCTGTCCGGGAACAGCTTGATCGGGGATTCCATGGCGCAGACTCGACGGCAGGAGCCGGGATTCTACGTCGGTAGGGCGGCCGCGATATACGGCGTGGGATGAGGTGGCCGGGCCGGGCCCGGCCGGAGGCTTATTGGGCTGGCCGGGGCCGGCTGGCCGGGTTGCATGGCCCCTTGCTGCTGTTGATGCATCATCATCTGGTCCATCATCATCTGATGCATCTCCATGCGCCGTTCCATCATGTACTGGCGCTGGGCCTTCTGTTCGGGGGACAGGTTCGAATAGCCCTGCCAGCCCATCATCTGGCCGCCCATCCTGCCCTGGCCGCGCATGCCACGCATCATCTGCATGTTTTCCTGCATGGCGTTCCAGTGCTCCTGGAGCAGCTTCTGGCGCTCGTTCGGGTCCTGGGTCTGCTGGATCTTCTCCATCTGCGCCTGCATCTTCTGCAGGTTTTCCTGGGCGCGGGTCATCTGCTGGTCGAACGCGTTCATGTCCGGTGCGGCCGGGGCCTGCTGGCCCTGAGTGCTCTGGGCCGGCATGCCCTGGGCTGGCGTGCCCTGGGCAGGTACGCCCTGGGCCAGGACGGGGGCTGCCGGGGACAGGGATACGGCGAGGATGAATGCGGCCTGTGGGATGATCTTCATGTCGAGCTCCTGGGATGGTGGTGAGCTGAACAGGTTCCGGCGAGCCGGGCTCGCGGCTCCGACCTCAAGAACTGTAGGGTGTCCCGGTCGGATTGACCTGCTCGTCGTCGCATGGCGCGCGGGCGGTTGCCGACCTATGGTGACCCCATCGCCGATTGGCGCCAGACGAGATGTTCCCAATGTCGTCCTCCCTGTCCGTTTCCCAAGACCCGCGCCTGGCGGGTGTCGAGGCGGTGGAATGCGTTACCCCGGATCTCAACGGCATTCCGCGCGGCAAGGTCATGACCCCCGAGGGCTTCCTGGAAGGCCGGCGCCTGCAGATGGCGCGCGGGGTGCTGTTCCAGTGCGTGATGGGCGGCTATCCACCGCCGCGCTACTACGGCGGCGATGACGGCGACATGGTGCTGGCGCCCGATCCGGGCCAGCTGTACCGCCTGCCCTGGACCGAACAGCCACGCGCCCTGGTGATCTGCGACGCCGTGGAGGTGAGCGGGGCGCCCTGTCCACTGTCCACCCGCAGCTTGCTGCGTCGTGTGCTGGACGACTACGCCGCCGAGGGCCTGCGTCCGGTGGTGGCCAGCGAGCTGGAGTTCTTCCTGTTCCAGCCCAATCCCGATCCGCTGCAGCCGTTCGTGCCCCCGTGCGGCCTGGACGGCCGCCCCTCCGGCGCGGCGGCGGCCTTCAGCGTGGGCGCCAATCACAGCCAGCAGGCCTATTTCGACGAGGTGTATGCGGCCATGCGCGCCTTCGGGCTGCCACGCGACACCTTTCTGCACGAGATGGGCGCCAGCCAGTTCGAGATCAACCTGCTGCATGGCGACGCCTTGCAGGTGGCCGACCAGACCTTCCTGTTCAAGCATCTGCTGCGGGAGATCGCGATGCGTCATGAGCTGATCGCGGTGTGCATGGCCAAGCCGCTGGCCGAGACGCCAGGCAGTTCCATGCATCTGCACCAGAGCGTGGTGCGTGGCGGCGACGGCGCGAACATCTTCAGCGACGGGGAGGGTGGCGAGACGCCGGCCTTCCGGCAGTTCATCGGCGGATTACAGGCCGCGCTGGGCGAGCTGACGCTGTTGTTCGCGCCCTATGTGAATTCCTACCAGCGGCTGTTCCATCCCTTCGCCTCGCCCAACAATGCCTGCTGGGGCTACGACAACCGCGCCGCCGGGCTGCGTATTCCGCTGAGCGAGGCGTCCGCGCGGCGGGTGGAAAACCGTCTGCCGGGCGCCGACGCCAATCCCTATCTGGTGATTGCCGCCAGCCTGGCGGCGGGGTTGCGCGGCATGCGCCAGGGCCTGGAGCCGAGCGCGCCGGTGCAGGGCGCGTTCCAGGCTCCGCCGGCGCTGCAACTGCCGTTCACCCTGTCGGCGGCGCTGGAGCGCCTGCGGCACAGCGCGCTGGCGCGCGAGCTGTGCGGAGAGGCATTCATCGAGGGCTATGCGGCCGCCAAGCTGATGGAGCTGGGCAGCTATTACGACGAGATCACGCCGTGGGAGAGGCGCCATCTGGCGCCCTGGGTTTGAGGTAAAGCACCTCGTGGTGCCTTACTCGTCCTCGAAATCCAGGCGGCGGCTTTCGCGCTGCAGCTGGAACACGTAGCGCTCGATCTGGCGTTGCTCGTAACCGCTGATCTGGTAGAAGCGCAAGCCGACCATGCTGGATTCGCGGCTGCGGTCGAAATACAGGTGGCGCAGCTCCACGGCCACCACCAGAGTGCTTTCCGGCAGGGCGATGCTCAGGCGTTCGTAGACGGTGCCGCTCTGCAGGTAATCGGTGAGGTTGCCGGGGAACTGCACCTTGCAGCCGGTGGCGGAGATGTCCAGCAGCTTGCCCACCAGCGACGGGGACAGCTTGCTGCCCGACAGGTTGACGTTGGGCGACTGGGTGCGCTTGAGCGGCGCGCGGTAGGCATCACGACGCTGGTGGTATTCCAGCTCGTCGGGCAGGTCGATCCAGAAGCAGGGCACGCCTTCGAGGCTGCCGCGCTTGACCCGGTAGTTGCGGCTGGTCCAGGCCATGCGCACGCCTTCGTGGTAGCCCTCGGCGGAGAAGGTCTGGCCGTCCAGCAGGTGGCGTTCGCTTTCCAGCGGCAGGACTTCGTCGAGCGCGATCAGCCCACGCTCGCGATCCACGGCGAGCAGCACGGTGTAGCCGTGACGGGTGACGGGCAGCTCTTCGAACACCAGAGAGACACGTTCCTTGTGGGCGGCCAGGGTGCGCAGGTGGCCGGCCACCTCGATGGGCTCCTTGTACGTGACGGGCCCCTGGTCAGGCTTTTCCTCGACGTTGAATTTCGACACTGTCCGCTGTACTCCAAAACCAAATCCTGCGGGACGCCGTGCTGCCGGGGGAATGTCAGGCCTGGGAAAGGGGACGCTGACGGGCGATGCTGGCGGCGCTTTGACCGAGGCGATTGTACAACCCTGCGGCGTCATTTTTGCCACGCACCACCATCAACAGACCTTCGACATTGGTCTGGCCATTCTGGATCAGCCGACCGTTGCGCTGATTGAGCCCCTGGCAGTTGTCCAGCAGTTCGGCGAGCTCCGTGGCGGCCTGCAGCAGGGCTTCGCCATCGGCGGAACGGGCGGCAAGGTTTTCCAGGCCGGCGCGATCGGTGCTCAGGCCGCTGGCGCGCAGCAGTTCGCTGCGCTGGCGGCGCTGGCGATCCAGTTCATCGAGCAGTGGGGTCTTTTCGCCGAGCAGGCTTTCCAGCACGGCGAGCTCGCACTGACGCAGCGCTTGATGCTCGCTTTCCAGCAGTTCGAGCAGGCGTTGCGCCTGCTCGATCTCTTCGCGAAAGCTGTTCAGAAGTTGGGCGACGGGCATGAGCACCTCAGGAAGACGTGGCGTCCGCTACTCCCGGTGAGGCGTGTCAGCGCTGCGCTTCGAAGGCGAGCAGCTTGCCGGCCAGACGCGGGCTGTCCACCTGGTAGCTGCCATCGGCGATGGACTGACGCAGGCGTTCGACGCGCGCGGCATCGACTTCGGGCTGTTCGCGCAGCTGATCGGTGATCTGCTGCAACTGCTGGACTTCCGCGCTGAAACGCACGGATTCGCCGCTCTCGGCCGCAGGCGCGACGCTGGCGGTTTCATTGATCGGGGCGCTGGGCTGCGCGGCGGTGGAACGGGGGATGCCGGCCGGCGCGGAGGCGCTGTTCGGCCGCTGGAAATCGATAACCATGGTGTGCTACCTCGAACGGAGCAGTGGACGCTTGCCACTAGTTTCGGCCGTTCGCGTCAGAACTTTAACGCCCGTGGTCGGGTTTTTGCGTTTCGGTGCACAGTTTCCGACGAGTTTCGGGCTAAAGGTCCACGACCACCTGTCCCGGTCCCGTGATGCGCGCCCGGATGACCCGTTGCGAGCTGAGGTTGCGCACCCGGATCTGCTGCCCGACCGCGCCTTCCTCCTGGGCCTCGCCCGGCATGCGCACGGACAGCGTCGCGCCGCCGGCACTGATTACCACATGATCGCCCTTGCTGACCACCGGTGCGCGCTCCAGATGGTTGGGGGTGAGTACCTGGTCGATGCTCACCGGGCGGGTCAGCATGCTGCCCAGCGCCTGATCGGGCTCGGTCAGGTAGCCCTGGCTCAGGGTGCCCACGTCGCGCTCGCGCCAGTCGATGTCCTGGGAGGCAAGGATCGCGCCGCGCGCCAGCGGACGCTGGGCGACCACCACCTGGCGGTACAGGCGAACCTGCGCCGGCACGAGCAGACTCCAGGCCGAACTGCCCTGGCAGCCGATCCGCACGGTAACGCGGCCCACCGGCTGGGCCGGGCTTTCCAGGCTGGCGACCAGCGGCTGGTCGCAGGCCGGCATGCGCAGGCGCGAATCGAGGCGGTTGACCTGGATATCGTGACGGCCGGCGATACCGGCCCGCTGCAAATAGTTGGCGACCTGTTCCTCAAGAAAAGCCTCGGTGGCGCCGATAAGCTGATCAGGTAAGGTTTGCGCCGCCGCGACGGCGACGCCGGGGGCTTGCAGGGCGCCGAGGGCCGCCAGGGTGGCGAGCGAGCCGCGCAGGCGTCGGAAAACTGTCGTCATCAGGGTCATGTCCGCCAAGTAGCAAGGGACGTGCCGGCGTACCCGACCGGGCGAGGCCCGGCGATCAGGTCAATTTTCGAGAAGGAGTCCGGCATGGCCGGTGTACTGGATTCGGTAAACCAACGGACTCAGCTGGTCGGACAGAACCGTCTGGAACTGCTGCTGTTCCGGCTGGACGGCTCGCAGCTGTACGGCATCAACGTTTTCAAGGTGAAGGAAATCCTGCCCTGCCCGCGGCTGAGCAACATGCCCAAGTCGAGCAGCGTGGTATGCGGGGTGGCCAACATTCGCGGTGGCACCATCCCGATCCTGGACATGGCGCTGGCCACCGGGCGCCGCCCGCTGGTCGACCGGCAGAACAGCTTCGTGATCATCGCCGAGTACAACACCCGCGTGCTCGGCTTCCTGGTGCGCTCGGTGGAACGCATCGTCAACCTGTACTGGGATGAGATCCACCAGCCGCCCAAGGGCACCGGCCGCGAGCATTACCTGACGGCGGTGACCCGCGTGGACAACGTGCTGGTGGAGATCATCGACGTCGAGAAGATCCTCGCCGAGACGGTGCCCAGCCGCACCCAGCTCGAGCAGCCGGTGCCGGCGGAGATCCAGGCCAAGGCGCTCAGCAAGCAGGTTCTGGTGGTCGACGATTCCTCGGTGGCGCGCAAGCAGATCCTGCGCTGCCTGGAAGGCGTCGGCGTCGAGGTGGTCCCGCTGAACGACGGCCGTCAGGCGCTGCAGTATTTGCAGAAGATGGCCGACGAAGGACGCCGCCCGGAGGACGAACTGCTGATGGTCATCTCCGATATCGAAATGCCGGAGATGGACGGGTACACTCTGACCGCCGAGATTCGCCAGGACCCGCGCATGCAGGGCCTGCACGTGCTGCTGCACACCTCGCTTTCCGGGGTGTTCAACCAGGCCATGGTGCAGAAGGTGGGGGCGGACGATTTTCTCTCCAAGTTCCGTCCGGACGATCTGGCCAACCGGGTGATCACCCGAATCGAAGCACGAAGCTGATGGCTGTTCCTTCAGGCTCGGCGTACTTATTTATGGTTAAGGCGGGTTAGGTGTCTTCAGGTAATTTGGATTTCGAGCTGTTCCGGGATTTCCTCGAAAAGACCAGCGGCATTCAACTGGGCAGTAACAAGCAGTACCTGGTTTCCAGTCGCCTCAACCGGCTCATGGAACAGCGCGGCATCAAGTCGCTTACCGACCTGGTGCAGCGTATCCAGGCACAGCCCCGTGGCGGCCTGCGCGAGGAAGTGGTGGACGCGATGACCACCAACGAAACGCTGTGGTTCCGCGACGGCTACCCCTTCGAGGTGCTCAAGAGCCGGGTACTGCCGGAGCTGCTCAAGGCCTCGCCGACGCTGCGCCCGCGCATCTGGTCGGCGGCCTGTTCGTCGGGCCAGGAACCCTACTCGCTGTCGATGACCCTCGACGAATTCGAGCGCGCCAATCCCGGCATGCTGCGCATGGGCGCGCAGATCGTCGCCACCGAGCTGTCCGGGGCGATGCTGGCGGCCTGCCGTGCCGGCGTCTACGACGGACTGGCCATGGCCCGCGGCCTGTCGCCGGAGCGTCGCGAGCGCTATTTCGATCAGGTGGCGCCGGGGCAGTGGTCGATCAAGCCCGCCGTGCGCAACCGTGTCGAGCTGCGCGCCCTGAACCTGCTGGACAGCTATGCCTCGCTGGGCAAGTTCGACATCGTGTTCTGCCGCAACGTGCTGATCTATTTCTCCGCCGACATCAAGCGCGACATCCTGACCCGTATCCATGCCACCCTCAAACCGGGCGGCTACCTGTTCCTCGGTGCTTCGGAGGCGCTCAACGGGCTCTCCGATCTGTACCAGATGGTGCAGTGCAACCCCGGCATCATCTACAAGGCGCGCTGAGGCGCGCCTTGCCAACCGTCGGCGCGCTTCCGTAAGGTGCGCGCCTTGCCATTGCTGTCGTGGTTGTCATGCCGACTCGTCACCTCTGGGCCGCCAGCGGCCTGCTGCTTTCCAGCCTGCTATGGGCAGGCAATGCCCTGATCGGGCGCGCCATTGCCGGGGAAATCCCCCCGCTGACCCTGTCGTTCTGGCGTTGGCTGGTGGCGCTGTGCATCCTGCTGCCGTTCGTGGCCGGCACGCTGTGGCAGTACCGCGCGACCCTGCGCCAGGCGGGCTGGCGGCTGCCGGTGATCGCCGCGCTGGGCATCGGTGCCTACAACTCGCTGCTCTACACGGCGGCCAAGAGCACCACGGCGATCAACATCACGCTGCTCAACACCTGCATTCCGCTAGCCACCTTCCTGTTCGCCGGCCTGCTGCTCAAGGAATGGCCCAAGCGTCGCGCCTGGCTGGGCATGGGCATCGCCGTGGCCGGCCTGCTGGTGCTGATCAGCCAGGCCAGCCTGGCCAACCTGCTGGGTCTGTCGTTCAACCCGGGCGATCTGGTGATGATCCTCGCCGTGCTGGCCTGGGCGTTGTACACCGTGCTGCTGCGTCTGTGGGCGCCCTGGCTACCGCTGCCGCCGCTGGCCCTGCTGGGCGCGTTCGTGCTGATCGGCGTGCCGGTGATCCTGCCGTTCTATCTGCTGGAATTCAGCCAGCTGGGCGGCTTCGAGCTGAACGCGCGCACCCTGGGTGCGATTCTGTACACCGCCATTCCGGCCTCGCTGATCGCCTACCTCACCTGGAACCAGGGGGTGAAGATCCTCGGCGCCGCCAAGGCCTCGCTGGCGCTGTACACCATGCCGGTGTTCGCTGCGGTGCTGGCCTACCTGCTGCTGGGTGAAACCCTGCAGACGTTCCATTGGGTGGGCGGCGCGCTGATCTTCGGCGGCCTGCTGTTCGCCACCCGTCCGGGGCGCTGACGCCCGGCTCTTGATGGAAGTCAGCGCCAGACCGGGCAGGGCGGCCTATGGTTTTCGACGTGCTTCCATCTCGGCCTGCCTGGAGCGCCGCATGCCCAAGTCGCTGGTCCTTCTGCTTCTCTGCTTCCTGCCGGGCCTTTCCGGTGGGGTGCTGGCGGCCGAGCTGACGGTATCCGCCGCTGCCAGCCTGACCGGCGCGTTTCGTGACATCGCCCGGGGCTACCAGAGCCTGCATCCTGAGGTGCGCGTGCTGCTCAATGTCGGCGGCTCCGGCGCCCTGCTGCAGCAGATCGCCAAGGGCGCGCCAGTGGATGTGTTCGCGTCCGCCGACCAGGAAACCATGGACCAGGCCGCCGGCCAGAACCTGATCGAATCCGCCAGCCGACGGGACTTCGCTCGCAACGCGCTGGTGCTGGTGGTGCCGCGCGACAGCACGCTGCACCTGGCCCGCCTCGCCGATCTCGCCGAGCCCGGCGTCGAGCGGTTCGCCCTCGGCAACCCGGCCAGCGTGCCGGCCGGCCGTTACGCCGTGCGCGCCCTGGAAGCCGCGGGCTTGCGGCCGGCGCTGCAGGACAAGATGATCCACACCCAGAACGTGCGACAGGCGCTGGACTACGTGGCGCGTGGCGAGGTGGCGGCCGGCTTCGTGTACGCCACCGATGCCCGGGCGATGCCGGAGCGGGTGACCGTGGCCTTCCCGGTGCCGCTGGACACGGTGATCCGCTACCCGGTGGCACGCACCCGTGACAGCGCGCAGGCCGCCGAGGCCGGGCGCTTCATCGACTACCTGCTGTCGCCAGCCGGCCAGGCCATCCTGGTCCGGCACGGTTTCGATCTTCCCTGAGTGCGGAGCCCGAATGGATGCCGTCTGGCCAGCCCTGATCCTCTCCCTGCAAGTCGCCGGCTGGGCCACCGCCATCACCCTGGTGCTGGGCGTGGCGGTGGGCTACCTGCTGGCGCGCGCGCGTTTTCCCGGCCGGGATCTGCTGGACACCCTGCTGACCCTGCCGATGGTCATGCCGCCCACCGTGCTGGGCTATTACCTGCTGGTGCTGCTCGGCCGGCGCAGCACCTTCGGCGCCTGGTTGCACGACAGCTTCGGCATCAACCTGATCTTCACCTGGCAGGGCGCGGTGATCGCCGCCTCGGTGGTCGCCTTCCCGCTGGTGTTCAAGCCGGCCCGCGCGGCCTTCGAGGCGGTGGACGGCCAGCTGGAGCAGGCGGCGCGGGTGCTGGGCGTGTCCGGGGCGGGGGTGTTCTTCCGGGTCACCCTGCCGCTGGCCTGGCGCGGCATCATGGCCGGCGTGCTGCTGGCCTTCGCCCGCGCGCTGGGCGAGTTCGGCGCCACGCTGATGGTGGCTGGCAGCATCCCCGGCAAGACCCAGACGCTGTCCATCGCCGTGTATGAAGCCGTGCAGGCCGGCCAGGACGACACCGCCAACCTGCTGGTGCTGATCACCTCGGCGCTGTGCATCACCGTGCTGTTGCTGGCCGGACGCCTGGCGCCCGGTCGCATCGCCAATCGCTGAGGTGGGCGATGCAGCTTGATCTCGATATCCGGAAAACCCTGCGCTCGGGCAAGCGCACGTTCACGCTGCGCGTGGCGTTGCGCAGCGACAGCCAGCGTCTGGTGGTGCTCGGGCCATCCGGCGCCGGCAAGAGTCTGCTGCTCAAGGCCATCGCCGGGCTGATGACCCCCGACCAGGGCCATGTGCGCCTGGGCGACACGACCCTGTTCGCCAGCGCGGCGCGCATCAACCTGGCGCCCCAGCGACGGCGCATGGCCTACCTGTTCCAGGACTACGCGCTGTTTCCGCACCTGAACGTGCGCCAGAACATCGCCTTCGGCCTGCAGCGCGGCTGGCTCAACCCGGGCCGCCATGCGGACCATGCGGCCGTCGAGCACTGGCTGGCGGCGTTCGAGTTGCGCCCGGTGGCCGAGCAGTACCCGGCTGAACTGTCCGGCGGCCAGCGCCAGCGCACCGCGCTGGCCCGCGCCCTGATCGCTGAACCCAGGGCCCTGCTGCTCGATGAACCCTTCGCCGCCCTGGACCCGCACCTGCGCCGCCACATGCGCGCCGAGCTGGATGGCCTGCAGCGCCATCTGCGGGTGCCGATGCTGCTGATTACCCACGATCCGGCGGATGCCGAGGTGTTCGGCGACCAGGTGCTGTATCTGGACAATGGCCTGCTGGGCGAGCCGCGCGATGATTGGGGTTGAGCGGATGGCCGCGGAAATCGATGCCCTGCCGGCGCCGCTGTTCCCCCTGCTGGACAAGTTCTATCGGGCGCAACGCAGCCATATGCGCGTGGCCCGGGCGCAGCGCGCCTGGGTTGCGCGGCGGGCGCACGAGCTGGTCGGCGGGGTCTGTCTGACGCCGGTCGCCGACGGCCACTGGTTGACCAGCCTGCTGGTCGCCGCCCCGCTGCGCGGACAAGGCGTGGCGGGCGAGCTGCTCAGGCGCGTGCGGGCCGACACATCGGGGCCGATCTGGCTGTTCTGCCATCCCGAGCTTGAGGGCTTCTATCGGCGCTTTGGCTACGCGTCTTGCGCAACGCTACCCGAGGAGCTGGCGCAGCGGCTGGAGCGCTACGCCAGAACCAAGGCGCTGATGGCCATGGTGTCGGTCGGAACCTGCGGGTGAACCGTGCGCCGAATCCGGCCTCAACAGGAAGACGGCCGCACATTCGGCGGTGACGCAAACCCTGGAGGGCCAGACATGCTCAAGTTCCTGACCAGCGCTGTTGGCATCATCTTCCTGATCGGCCTGATCGTGGTGATAGGCATCCTGATGATGATCTTCTGAGCCTGTCGCTGGGTCACCTGACCGGGCGCTTGCGGGGTCGCCCGTGCGGCGGCTCGGGCGTCTGGTCCATGCGTGGTCGATTCATGGTCAACGGCCAAAACAAAAAAGGGGTTAGCTTGCGCTAACCCCTTGTTTTGTATGGTGGCTACACCGGGACTTGAACCTGGGACATCAGCATTATGAATGCTGCGCTCTAACCAACTGAGCTATGTAGCCGGAATGGCGCGCATTATTCCTATCGGGCGGAAGCCTGTCAACTCCTTTGCCTGAAAAAAATATCGTTGCTTTCAAGCGCTTAGCGAGCACGGGTGCGCGCGTCGGGGCGCCGGCGCGCGGCTGACGCGCTGGGCCATTACTTTGATACCATTGCGCGCCGCTCTTCGCTCAGTGCTCTGGTTTTACCTGTCGCCAGAGATGGCAAAGAGATGGCCTGACAGTGGTATATTTCGCGCATTTTCCTCAGCGGGCCGGATCATGGATCTATTGGAAGTACATCATCTCGCGCGCAGCACCCATCAGGGAGCCAAGCTACAAGCCCAACTGGAAGGGCGGTTGTTCAGGGTCAGCGCCGGGGTCGTCAGCGTGCATACCGAGCGGGGCATGTGGATCGTGCCGCCGGGCTACATGGCCTGGGTGCCGCCGATGCAGCTGCATTTGCCGGTCAGCTACGGTGACATGCGCGGGCTGCGACTGAATTTCGCCGAGACCTGGAGTCGCGAGCAGATGCCCACGCAGCCGCGGGTGATTCGCCAGAGCGCGCTGCTGGTGTCGCTGCTTGACGAGATGCCGCTGGATCCGGGCCTCAATGCCATCTATCTGCAGGTGTTCGCCGATGCCTTCGGGCGCAAGCCCGAGCAGGACCTGTTCCTGCCGGTGCCCCAGGATGAACGCCTGCAGAAGATCACCCAGGGCCTGTTCGATCAGCCGGACAGCGACGCCGACCTGGACGACTGGGTCGAGATCGTCGGCATGCCCCGGCGTACCCTGACCCGCCGTTTCCACAAGGAAACCGGCATGAGCTTCGCCCAGTGGCGCCAACAGTTGCGCCTGATGCTGGCCATGGAGCGACTGGCGGCCGGCGAGCCGATCGCCGAGGTGGCGCCGCGCGTCGGCTACCAGAGCGTCAGCGCCTTCATCCAGGTGTTCCGTCGCGCGCTGGGCGTCACGCCCAAGAGCATGTTCCCCGCCTGACGGCCCGGGCTGGCCCCGAAGCGTGCGCCAGTCGTGATCGCCGCCTCGGGCCGGTTGCCAATCTCCTTCCGCGATCTAGGCTTTGCCCCCGCTCGTACCCATTGGCACTGTTCAGCTGCCAGGGTCGCGCGGGTAGCCGGTCGAGCGTTTCGCTCGGCCGTGGCGCCTTCAGTCAGTGAGCGTAAGGAGACCATCATGACTGCCGTATTCCATAACATCGAAGCGTTGCTGGCCGCCCAGGGCCAGGAGTTGGGTCATACCGAGTGGCTGGAAATGACCCAGGAGCGGGTCAACCTGTTCGCCGAGGCCACCGGCGACCATCAGTGGATCCACGTCGACCCCGAGCGCGCCGCCAGAACGCCCTTCGGTGGCTGCATCGCCCATGGCTACCTGACACTCTCGTTGGTCAGTCAGTTCATTACCCAGCTGATGCGCGTGGAGAATCTGGTGATGGGCGTCAACTATGGCTGCGACAAGGTGCGCTTCCCGGCACCGGTGAAGGTGGGTGCCCGTGTGCGGGGCCATGGTGTGATACAGCAGGCCGAGCGCATCGGCGATGCCGTGCAACTGGCGGTGCGTGTCACCGTGGAAGTCGAAGGCCAGGACAAGCCGGGCTGCGTGGCCGAGACCCTGGCGCGCTTCGTGTTCATGCCGTCCCGCTGATTCCGGAGGACCCGTCAAGCAGGCGGGTCACTTCATCACCGCGCCGGGCTATCCGGAGGCGGTCTTCCTCTTCCGTCAGGCATTGCCCCGCGCGCCGGGCAATGCGTCGGGCGTGGCAGGCCAGGCAGTTGCGCATCGGACCAGGCGGGAGTGTCGGCGCAATCGTCGCTATCGTTTCCAGCAGGCGCAGGCTGACGGCCATGCTCGCGCAGCCATACTCGCGGATCGGGTCGAAGGCGGCGTCGGCGAGCATGGCGTAGGTGAGCTGGGGCACCACCAGGCAAAGCTGCCCGGCATCGTCGAACCGGTAGGGCGAGGGCGGTTCCCGCCGCGCGGCGTGCGCCAGGGCAATGCCCAGACGATCGATGCAGGCCATCGCCGTGAAGGGATCGTTGATGCCCGGGGAGAGGGCGCGCACCGCGATCTCCACCAATTGATCGACCACGAAGAGGACATCCTGTCCGGCCGTGCGCTGGTTACCCATGACAAACGCACCGTTGATCCCGTCCGCCAGGCCTTCGGGTAACTCCCCGGGCGGGCAGCAGCTCACCAGGGGGCGGCCGGCCATGATGTGGTCTCCGGGGCGGCATGCCAGGCACAGAATCCGGCCGTGTCGCCGGGCCAGGTCGAGCAGAACCTGCAGATCCACGAACTGCAGGTATCCCGAATGGCTGGATGCGACCGGCGTGCCCCGCGCCGGATCGACGTTCTCCACCGCCGCAACCCGAGCCGCCCCGGTCGGCTCGCTGAACTGCTGTTCGATGCTGGCGCAGAGCTCCTGGCTGAGGCGGGCGATGATCTCGTTGGCCTGGATCGTGACCGAGACGTGATGGATGAAGTAGATCAGCACGCCCAGGCTGAGCACCGCCAGCAGCACACCGAGGGTGACCGACAGATGCGGCACGAAGGCGCCTCCCCCTTCGGCGTGGCGGATGGTGCGCAGCACCAGCAGGCAGTACAGGAACGTGGCGACGAAGATGCCCAGCACCAGTTGATAGGTGGTGTCGCGCATGAAATTGCGCAACAGGCGCGGGCCGAACTGCGAGGAGGCCAGGGAAAGGGTGACCAGGGTCATGGAGAAGACGATGCCGACCACCGTAATCATCGAGCCGGCGATGGTTCCCAGCACGGTGCGGGCGCCTTCGGCGCCACCGGTAAACAGCCAGCCGTCGACGCGCAGGGCACGCAGCGTGTCGCCGCGGTCCAGGGTGGTGGTCCCAAGCGCCAGGCCGACTGCGGCGCAGGCCATGAGGATGGGAAGGAACCAGAAGCTGGAGCGCATCCGGTTCCAGTAGCTGAACAGCTTTGCCTTCACGCCGAAGCCCCTATCCTGAGCATCCAGAACATCCGAGCCCGGAAGCGCGGCGGTGTTCCGCAGGTGTACGCAGACTGGCCGCCTGCTTGCCGCTCTGCCAGCCAGCAGGCAGTCTTGCTGCACGGCTCGGGTATGCCCGGCGGGTATGGCGTTTTTCGTTGAGGCGCTATCCAGGCTAAATCTCAAATGAACCCCTGATTCGAGGAGAACGAAATGGAAACGCAGGAGTTGCATCGCGGGCGGTTGATCGATCACATCCAGTTGGTGGTGCGGGACCTGCCCGCCAGCCAGGCCTTCTACCAGGCGGTCTTCGCCGTGCTGGAAATCCCCATGGGCGGCACGGGCGAGGGTTATTTCTGGGCGGACGAACTGTTCGTCTCGACGGCGGACAGCCCGGCTGCCTTGGGCAACCTGACCGGCCGTCATCACCTGGCCTTCCAGGCCCGCGACCCGGCCATGGTCGAGGCCTTCCACAAGGCGGCCCTGGCCAGCGGCGGCACCGACAACGGCGCGCCGGGCGAGCGTGGCTATCACCCGGGCTACTACGCCGCCTTCGTCCTCGACCCCGACGGCAACAACATCGAGGCCGTGTACCACGGGCCGGCGCAGCGCAGCGCGGAGTCGGTGCTGATCACTTTCTAGACCGGCGACAGCCGCCGATGACTTTCCGAGGAACGCGCATGACTGAACGCACGCCCGGCCTTTCCACCCTGGCCGTACACAGTGGCAACGACATCGATCACGGCATGCTGACCCATGCCAAGAGCCTGCCGATCTACCAGAGCTCGGTGTTCGTCTACGACTCGCTGGCCCAGCTGGACGAGATCGCCGGCCATCCCGACAACTACATGTACACGCGCTTCGGCAATCCCAACCCGGCGGCGCTGGAGCAGCTGATCGGCGATCTGGAAGGCGGGGAGGCCGCGCTGTTTTCCGCCACGGGCATGGCGGCGATCAGTGCCGCGCTGCTCGGCAACCTGAGCGCCGGCGATCACCTGGTGGCGAGTCGCGAGCTGTACGGCACCACGCAAACGCTGATCGAGGACGACCTGGCCCGCTTCGGCATCCGCGCCACCCTGGTGGACATCCGCGACCTGGCGGCGGTGCAGGCGGCCATCCAGCCGACCACCCGGCTGATCTACACCGAAACCGCCTCCAACCCGCTGGTGCGCCTCAGCGACATTCCGGCCCTGGCCGGCCTGGCCCGTGCCCATGGCCTGAAGCTGCTGGTGGACAACTCCTTCCTCTCGCCGGTGCTCTACCGGCCGCTCGCCGAGGGTGCCGACCTGGTGCTGCACAGCACCACCAAGTACATCAGCGGCCACAGCGACGCGATGGGCGGCATCCTGGTCGGCGACCCGGAATGGGTCGCCCGGGCGCGGCGTTACCAGATCACCTCCGGTGGCAGCGCCAGTCCCTTCGAATCCTGGCTGACCTTTCGCGGGGCGAAGACCCTGGCGCTGCGCATGCGCGCCCATTCGGCCAACGCCCTGGCGCTGGCCGAAACCATCGAGCGGCACCCGAAGGTGGCGCGCGTGTATTACCCCGGCCTGGCGTCCCATCCCGATCATGCGCTGGCGCGCCGGATGTTTCGCCACGGCTGCTCGGGCATGCTCAGCTTCACCCTCGACGGCGGCCTCGCCGAGGCAGACCGGCTGATCCGCGGCCTGCGCCGCGCCGTATTCGCGCCGTCGCTGGCCGGGGTGGCGACCAGCGTTTCCCATCCCGCCAAGACTTCGCACCGCGCGCAGTCGGCGCAGGCGCTCGCCGCGCTGGACATCCACGATGGCACCGTCCGTGTGTCGGTGGGCATCGAGGATGTCGAGGATATCGTCGAGGACTTCCAGCAGGCGCTGGATCAGCTCTGAACTGAGCTTATTCGGAGCGTGGTCCCGGGTAGACCGGTGCGAAGCCGCCGCCCGGAGTGCGGAAGTTGGTGGTCTGCCCCTGATACAGGCGGGCCGCCACCCACTGCACCGCACCGTCATAGGCGTAGTTGCGCAGGTCGAACTTGAGCGGTTCGGCCGACTCGGAGGACATCACCCGCTGGCCCGGCGGCACCAGCGCCTGAGCGACATAGTCACCGGCAAGAATCTCCTGCCAGACCCGCTGGGTCAGCTTGTCGCCGCGATACGCGGCGCGACTGCCGAAGCCCGCACAGGGCTTGAAGAACAACCGGCGCCGCTCGCGCCACAGGCGCTCGGCGTTGTCGGCAGTGACCCGTTCGGTGCGCGGGATGCAGGCCAGCAGCAGCTCACGGGTGGCTGCCGGCACACCCAGCGCCCGCAGCTGCTCCTCGTCGCTGAGCAGGGTCAGGTTGTGCT
This sequence comes from Pseudomonas sp., assembly GCF_035497915.1. Taxonomy (GTDB): domain Bacteria; phylum Pseudomonadota; class Gammaproteobacteria; order Pseudomonadales; family Pseudomonadaceae; genus Serpens. Next base: position 115,137 of record NZ_DATJCS010000017.1, on the reverse strand, counting down.
TGTCCGCATACAGCGCATGGGCGCGCGGGTGCGGCGTCACCAGCGCGGCATCCTCCAGATAGGCCGCGCGCAGGGTGGCGTTGGCCGGGTCGTCGAAGGCGAAGTCGGTCAGCCGGTTGTAGACCAGGTCGATGGCCAGCTCGCCGTGCCACAGCCGTCCGTCCCTGAGGGTCAGCTCGCCGGGATCGGCAATCACCGTCTCCCAGCCATGGCGCTGGAACAGCTGCTGGAACAGCAGGAATTCGGGGTAGAGGTACTGCTGCTCGGGCGTCGCATCGACGATGGCGATGCTGCGCAGCGGGCGCTCATGCCCGGCGCGCGCCCATTCCTCGCGGAACATCGCCAGGATCCGCGCCTCCAGTTCCTCGGCTCGGGCGGAGGGCGGCAGGAACTTTTCCACCTGAGGGCAACAGGCCCGCTGGGCGCGAGCCACCACGGCGTTGAGCATCGCCCCGCCCGCGTTGGTGTTGATCTCGATCAGACCGCACCCGCCCTGTTCGACATGGAAGTCGAAGCCGAAGAACACGCCCTTGGCGCCCGGATCGTGCCGGGCGATGGCCGGCGCGCGGGCCAGCACCGCTTCGCGGTAGGCCGGCAGCGTAACCACCGTCTCGACGGCCGCCACCAGTTGGGCCATGTGGCTCAGCTTGCCCGGGTCGACGAACACCGGATGGGCGGCGAACAGGTGAGGGCAGCGCTGGCGCACCAGTTCGAACAGGCCGGGTCGACCCAGGGTCGACTCCAGCGCCTGGCGCAGTTCGTCGCTGTCCAGGCCGATGCAGAAGCAGCGGCTGTTGAGCGCTTCGATCGGCCACTCGGCCAGCGCGGTGGCGGGGGAGAGAAGGGTGTCTTGGTCAGGAAGTGGCGGCATGGCGGTTCGGACAAAAGCCCCGTCTCAGGGTGCGAGTACGGGGCTTCTCTGGTCAGGGGGTGGCAGCATTTAGCTGAAAGTCGTGGCTCGCAGCATACGGATTCGCCGGAATGGCTTCATCTGCTTTTTGGACTTCGGGCTGGCGAACCTGCCGGATCGAGTTGGAGCTGCCTGGCCAGCCCATCCGGATGGGCGCGTTCCATGAAGTGCCGGGTATCAAAGAAGTTCGATACCGAAACGCCGGACAAACAGGGCAAACAGACCGAAGCAGCCCGCTGTGGCAACGACATAGATCAGCAGGGCGGGCCAGAAGCCGAACCGGGAAAGAAGCGTGGGAAACGCGAGCAGCATCGGCAGGGTGGGCAAGACATACCAGAAGGTGTACCAGGCGTGGTTGGCGATTTTTTCGGCCGGCTGTTTTTCAACGTACAGCCAGATAAGCGTCAGCACGGTAACCAGCGGTAGCGCGGCAATCAGGGCGCCAAACCGGTCACTGCGTTTCGCGACTTCCGAGACCACGACGACCAGGATGGCGGTGATGAAGTACTTGCTGATGATCCAGGCCATGTAACGCCTTCCTCAAGGTATCTGGTGATTTGCTTGAAGCTACAACACGCCGCGCGAGTTCTACCACGGCTACGGCAAAGGTCGCGCAACGCCGGAAGACGAGGGGGCTGGAAGCAGCCTTCGACGGCATGCACGGGGCGCAATCGCACTGACAAGCCTGTAACCGTCACTCTGCATGCCAAGGGGGATAGGCAAAGGCGGAAATGAAAAACCCCTTGAAGCCAGTAGCTGCAAGGGGTTCGGGGCCCATCAAGGTCCGCTGAGAGCCAGCGGGGGCGTCAGACGTTGAAGCGGAAATGCATCACGTCGCCGTCCTTGACGATGTAGTCCTTGCCTTCCAGGCGCCATTTGCCGGCTTCCTTGGCGCCGGCTTCACCCTTGTACTGGATGAAGTCGTCGTAGGCGATGACTTCGGCGCGGATGAAGCCCTTCTCGAAGTCGGTGTGGATCACGGCGGCGGCTTGCGGAGCGGTGGCGCCAACCTTCACGGTCCAGGCACGTACTTCCTTCACGCCGGCGGTGAAGTAGGTCTGCAGGTTGAGCAGTTCGTAGCCGGCGCGGATCACGCGGTTCAGGCCCGGCTCGGTCATGCCGATGGCTTCGAGGAACATGTCCTTTTCTTCGCCGTCGTCGAGCTCGGCGATTTCCGACTCGATCTTGTTGCACACCGGCACCACGATGGCGCCTTCTTCCTCGGCGATGGCCTTCACCACGTCCAGGTGCGGGTTGTTCTCGAAGCCGTCCTCGGCCACGTTGGCGATGTACATCACCGGCTTGCTGGTCAGCAGGTGGAAGCTGCGGATGGTGCGCTTCTGCTCTTCATCCATGTTCTTCATCAGGCTGCGGGCCGGCTTGCCCTCGCTAAAATGCGGGATGAGCTTTTCCAGAACGGCCTTCTGCGCCAGGGCATCCTTGTCGCCACCCTTGGCGTTGCGAGTGACCTTCTGCAGTTGCTTCTCGCAGCTGTCGAGGTCGGCAAAGATCAGTTCCAGGTCGATAATTTCGATATCACGCTTGGGATCGACGCTGTTGGCCACGTGAATGACGTTCTCATCCTCGAAGCAGCGCACCACGTGGGCGATGGCGTCGGTTTCGCGAATGTTGGCCAGGAACTTGTTGCCCAGACCTTCACCCTTGGAGGCACCGGCGACCAGGCCGGCGATGTCGACGAATTCCATAGTGGTCGGCAGCACACGCTCGGGCTTGACGATCTCCGCCAGGGCGTCGAGGCGCGCGTCGGGCATCGGCACGATGCCGCTGTTCGGCTCGATGGTGCAGAAGGGGAAGTTCTCTGCGGCGATGCCGGACTTGGTCAGGGCGTTGAACAGGGTGGACTTGCCGACGTTGGGCAGGCCGACGATGCCGCAATTGAATCCCATGGTGTATCCCTCGCGGAGATAAAGACGGTAAAGGGGAGGTGATCAGGCTTTCTGGCTGTGCAGCGTCTGCATGGCCTTGGTCCAGTCGCCGGCCAGGATCTCCGGGACGACGCCCAGGGCGTGGTCGATGCTCTTGTCCAGCAGCTCCTGCTCGCTGCGCGGCGCGCGGCTGAGCACGAAGCCGGACACCAGGCTGGCATGGCCGGGATGGCCGATGCCCAGGCGCAGGCGATGAAAACCGTTGTTGTTGCCGAGCTGGGCGATGATGTCGCGCAGTCCGTTGTGCCCGCCGTGACCGCCGCCCTTCTTCAGCTTGGCGACGCCGGGCGGCATGTCGAGTTCGTCGTGGGCCACCAGGATGGCATCGGGTTCGATGCGGTAGAACCGGGCCAGCGCGGCGACGGCCTGTCCGCTGCGGTTCATGTAGGTGGTGGGGATGAGCAGACGAACGTCCTGGCCCTGATGGGTGAACTTGCCCAGCAGGCCGAAGTACTTCTTGTCGGCGACCAGCCGCACGCCCTTGGCGTCGGCGAGGCGCTCAACGAAAAGGGCCCCTGCGTTATGCCGGGTCTGGTCGTATTCGGGGCCTGGATTACCCAGGCCGACGATCAGTTGTACGGCAGTCACGTCAGGGGCCCTTCCTCAGGCGGTCGAGTAAATTACTCGGCGGCGCCTTCTTCCTTCTCAACGCGGGACGCGTGGATATTGGCCACGGCCAGGTTGTTGCCGTGAGCCAGGGCTACCAGCTCGACGCCCTTCGGCAGCTTCAGATCGGACAGGTGAACGATCTGACCGACTTCGACGTTGGCCAGGTCGACTTCGATGAACTCGGGCAGATCCTTGGCTTCGCAGGAAACTTCCACTTCGCTGATCACGTGGGAGATTTCGCCGCCTTGCTGCTTCACGCCCACGGAGGTTTCCTGGTTCATGAAGTGCAGCGGAACCTGGGCAGTCATCTTCTGGCCGGCAACGACACGAATGAAGTCGGCATGCAGTACGAAGCTCTTGGCCGGGTGACGCTGCAGGGCCTTGATGATCACGTCTTCGGCCTTGCCGTCGATAGTCAGGCTGATGACGCTGCTGAAGGTGGCTTCGTTTTCCAGGGCCTTGGCGAGTTCCTTGGCCACCAGGCTGATGGATTGCGGAGCCTTGTCGCCACCGTAGACAACGGCCGGAACCAGGCTGGCGTTACGACGCAGGCGGCGGCTCGCACCTTTCCCCAGGTCGGAACGCGCTTGGGCATTCAGGATGATCTTGGTCATGTTGTATCTCCAGATATACGTGTCGCCCGCACGCTTGCGACCAGCGTTTGGGCGACTCGGAAAAGCCCCGCGTCAGGCGGGGCGCTTGTGTTCAGCGCGATAGCTGGCGGCAGGGCCGTCAGCTACGAAACATGGCGCTGATCGATTCTTCGTTGCTGATGCGGCGTACCGCTTCGGCGACCACCGGGGCGATGTCCAGCTGGCGAATGCGCGGGCAGGCCTGCGCCGCCGGGGACAGCGGGATGGTGTTGGTGACCACCACTTCGTCGAGCGCGGAGCCTTCGATGTTCTCGATGGCGCGGCCGGACAGCACGGGGTGGGTGCAGTAGGCGTAGACACGCTCGGCGCCATGGTCCTTGAGGGCCTTGGCGGCCAGGCACAGGGTGCCGGCGGTATCGACCATGTCGTCGACCAGCACGCAGGTGCGGCCTTCGACATCACCGATGATGTGCATGACTTCGGACACGTTGGCCTTGGGGCGACGCTTGTCGATGATCGCCAGGTCCACGCCCAGGCTCTTGGCTACGGCGCGCGCACGCACCACGCCACCGATGTCCGGGGACACGATCAGCAGGTTCTCGAAGCGCTGGTCTTCGATATCGTCCACCAGGGTGGGCGAGCCGTAGATGTTGTCCACGGGGATATCGAAGAAACCCTGGATCTGGTCGGCGTGCAGGTCAACGGTGAGCACACGGTTGACGCCGACGTTGGCCAGCATGTCGGCCACCACCTTGGCGCTGATCGCCACACGGGCGGAGCGGGGGCGGCGATCCTGACGGGCATAGCCGAAGTAGGGGATCACGGCGGTGATGCGCGACGCGGAGGAGCGGCGGAAGGCATCGGCCATCACCACCAGTTCCATCAGGTTGTCGTTGGTGGGCGCACAGGTCGGTTGAATCAGGAAGACGTCCTTACCGCGAACATTTTCATTGATTTCAACGCTGATCTCGCCGTCGGAGAATTTGCCTACGGCAACGTCACCGAGCGGGATGTGCAGTTGCTGAACGACGCGACGCGCCAGATCGGGGTTGGCGTTCCCCGTGAAGACCATCATCTTGGACACGCGCAGTACCTGCCTGGATTGGGTCCGATGAAATTGAAAAGCTGTTCAAAAAGGCGGGCTTTTTGAACAGCTCTGGAATATGGCAGGGGCGGCTGGATTCGAACCAACGCATGCCAGGATCAAAACCTGGTGCCTTACCGCTTGGCGACGCCCCTGTATCGAATTCCCGAATTCAGGCATTCACTTCCTTGCCAGGTTTTCCATCGTGCGATGCAGCGGAGACCGGTTGCAACCGCGAGCGATGAAGCTCGGCAGAGTGGCTGGAAGTTGGCGCGAGACTCTATCAGCCTCATCGCGATTTGGGAAGCTCCCAAACACACAAGCTCCAGTGCCGGTCATGCGTGCCTGAACAAAATTGTTCAACCACTTCAAAGCGTTACGAACTTCGCTGTAGCGCTTCTCAACCACCGGCTGACAGTCGTTATGACCGCCCCCCTCAGGAAGGCTGCGAACTCTAATGGCCGGAGTATCACGTGTCAACTCCGGGTCGGAAAAAATTTCTGCTGTACTAACAGACACTTGCGGCGCAAGCACCAGGTACCAGGGCTCGTCCGGGCTAACCGGGGTGAGCTGCTCGCCGACGCCTTCGGCGAAGGCCGCGCGGCCGCGCACGAACACCGGCACATCCGCGCCCAGCGCCAGGCCCAGCTCGGCCAGGCGGTCCTCGCTCCAGTCCAGTCCCCAGAGGTGGTTCAGGCCGACCAGGGTGGTCGCGGCATCCGAACTGCCGCCTCCGATGCCGCCGCCCATGGGCAGGCGCTTGTCCAGCCAGATGTCGGCGCCCAAGCGGGTGCCGGACTGTTCCTGCAGGCGTCGCGCGGCGCGCACGATCAGGTTGCTGTCGTGGGGCACGCCGGGCACGTCGGTGTGCAGACGGATCTGCCCATCCTCGCGGCAACGGAAACCGAGCTCGTCGCCGTGGTCGAGGAACTGGAAGAGCGTCTGCAGCTCGTGATAGCCGTCCGGACGGCGGCCGAGGATGTGCAGGAACAGGTTGAGCTTGGCCGGGGCGGGCAGGATCAGTTGGGCGTCATGCATGGCGTGGGTTCGGTTGCGTGGATTCATCTCCCTCTCGAGAGGGTTGGGGAGAGGGTGGAAGGCGTTGTCTTCGCCCGCCCCCTCTCCCCCGGCCCCTCTCCCGCGAGGGGAGAGGGGAGTGTGTCGGCGCTACCGTCCCAGCAGGCGCGGGCGCCAGTCCTTGATCACCAGGGTGATCTCCAGGTCCTTGCCGTACAGCTTCAGGCGCGAGGGCAGGGCGAAGCCGTCCTGCTCCAGGTAGCTCAGGTAGTCCACCCGCCACTCGTCCTGGGTCAGGCGCGCCAGGCGGCTGTCGGCGTCGAGGATCAGCTGGCTGCGGCTGTCCGGCTCGGGCAGGCCGCGTACCCACCACAGCAGGTGGGAGACCGGCAGTTGCCAGCCGAGTTGTTCTTCCAGCAGCGCTTCCGGCGATTCGGCGCTGTAGCGACCCTGGTTGGCGATCTCCAGTTCGGTGGCGCCGGGGCGCCCGGTCAGGCGGCTGGCGCCCTGGCCGAGGGGGCCGGACAGGCGGATGTCGAAGTACGACTGGCGCTGCAACCACTGCAGGGTGGCACTGCCGGACTCGTCCGGCGTCTTCAGGCCCAGCTTGCCGGTGATCTGCCAGCCATCGATCTGGCTGATCTGCACCTTGTGGGCCTGCCATTGGGCCGGGTTGCCCAGGCCTTCGGTGAGTTCGCGGGGTTGCTGGGCGGCACAACCGGCGAGCAGGGTGAGGATGGCGAGGAGGGTCGCGAGGCGTTTCATGGCGTCAGGGCTTCTCCGATCCGGTCAGGCGTTGCAGCGTGCGCAGCAGGGTGGTGCTTTGCGGGTCGTTTTTCAGCGCCTCGGCCCAGACCTTGCGGGCCTCGCGCTGCTTGCCGCGTACCCAGAGCACCTCGCCGAGGTGCGCGGCGACTTCCGCGTCGGGCATCTTGTCCATGGCTAGGCGCAGCAGGCGCTCGGCCTCCGCCAAGTTGCCCAGGCGGTAATTGACCCAGCCGAGGCTGTCGATCACCGCCGCGTCGTCCGGACTCAGGTGGTAGGCCTGTTCGATCAGGCGACGGGCTTCCTCGTAACGATCGGTGCGATCGGCCAGCGTGTAGCCCAGCGCGTTGAGCGCCATGGCGTTGTCCGGCTCCTGTTCGAGGATGAAACGCAGGTCGCGTTCCAGTTGCGCCAGATCGCCGCGCTTCTCGGCCAGCATGGCCCGGCTATAGAGCAGGTTGAGGTCGCCGGGGTATTCGGCCAGGGCCTGGTCGATCAGTCGGCTGGCGCGTTGCGGCTGGTTGTGCCGGGACCAGGCTTCGGCTTCGATCAGGTACAGCTGCACCGCGTACTCCGGGTAGCTGGCGCGGGCTTCGCGCAGCAGGCGCGCGGCGTCGCCGCCCTGCTGGCGTTCGAACAGCAGGGTACTCTGGCGCGCCAGCGCCGGCAGGTATTCGTTGCCCGGCTCGACCTGGGCGTAGGCGTTCAGCGCCGCGTCCGGCTCGTCGAGTTCCTCGTAGACCCGGCCCAGGTGCAGCAGGGCGGCGTTGCGGTGGGTGTCGCGTTCGACCAGTTCCTCCAGCAACGTGCGCGCCTCCTGCCAGTCCTCGGTTTCCATGCTGACCAGGGCCAGGGAAAAGCGCAGGTCGTCGTCCTCCGGGTGCTGTTCCAGCAGCTCGGAAAACGCCTTGTGCGCCTCGGGCAGCTTGCGCTGGTCGACCAGCAGGCGCGCTTCGGCCAGGCGCAGACGCTTGTCGTCCGGGTGCTGGCGAATGCCCTTGCGCAGCAGCGGCAGGGCCTCGTCGCCACGGTCCAGGCTCTGCAGCAGACGGGCACGCAGCAGCAGGGCGCCAACGTCGCCCTTTTGCAGCGCCGGATGGTCGAGCAGCGCCAGGGCTTCTTCCGGCTTGCCGTCCTGCTGCAGCAGCAGGGCCTGGCCGAACAGCAGCTGGGCGTTGTCCGGGTACTTCTGCAGCAGCTGTTCGAAGCTGGTCATCAGTCCGGCGCGCGTGTCCGGATCGGTTTCCGCGGCGGACAGCGCGAGGAAGTCGAAATGCGGATTGCCCTGGTGGCGCAGGATGTTCTCCATGTGCACCAGCGACTGCTCGAAGCGTCCGGCGCGGGCCAGCTGGATGGCGGCGGCGCGCTGCGCCTCGGTGTTGCTCGGGTCGCTGTCGGCCCAGATGCGCGCGCTGTCGAGCGCCGCCTGGTCGGCGCCCAGGTATTCGGAGATGCGATAGGCGCGCTCGGCGACGCCCGGGTCGCGGGTCGCGTTCGCTTCGCGCAGATAGTTGGCCAGGGCGATGTCGAAGCGGCCGCGCTGTCCGGCCAGCTCGGCGGTCAGCAGGGCGAACAGGGTGTCCGGGCGGAACGAGGCGTACTCCACGGGCGGTGCGGGCGGACTGGCGGTATCGGGCTCGGTGCTGCGGGACGCGGAGGGCAGTGTCTGGCAGCCCAGGAGCATGAGGCTGGCCAACAACGTGACGAATATCTTCATGGAGGGGTAACTCACCTGCTTTGCGCCATCATGACACAGGCCTGCCGGCAAGCCCATCGGCGGGGCAGGGTGGATGGGAGTTGTTCAAACCCGGGCGACATAGGAGAATCACGCGCTTCCCTGACCCGACCTAAGACGTGCATGGCCTTCCTCGCCCTTGGTATCAACCACAAGACCGCTTCCGTGGACATCCGCGAGCGGGTGGCGTTCACGCCCGAGCAGATGGTCGAGGCGCTCCAGCAGCTCTGCAACGTGACGCCGAGCAGTGAAGCGGCGATTCTCTCGACCTGCAACCGCAGCGAGCTGTATCTGCACCAGGACTGCCTGCAGGCCGACCAGGTACTGCAATGGCTGGCCGCCTACCACCGCCTGAGCCTAGACGAGCTGCGCCAGTGTGCCTACGTGCACGCCGACGAGCAGGCCGTGCGGCACATGATGCGCGTGGCGTCCGGGCTGGATTCGCTGGTGCTCGGCGAGCCGCAGATCCTCGGCCAGATGAAATCCGCCTACGCGGTGGCCCGTGAGGCCGGCACCATCGGCCCGCTGCTGGGTCGCCTGTTCCAGGCCACCTTCAGCACCGCCAAGACCGTGCGCACCGACACCGCCATCGGCGAGAACCCGGTGTCCGTGGCCTTCGCCGCCGTGAGCCTGGCGAAGCAGATCTTCAGCCGCCTGGAGAACAGTCAGGCGCTGCTGATCGGCGCCGGCGAAACCATCACCCTGGTCGCCCGCCACCTGCACGAGCAGGGCGTCAAGCGCATCGTGGTGGCCAACCGTACCCTGGAGCGCGCCCGCAAACTGGCCGACGAGCTCGGCGCCCGCGCGGTGCTGCTCTCCGACATTCCCGATGAACTGGTCAACAGCGACATCGTCATCAGTTCCACCGCCAGCCAGCTGCCGATCCTCGGCAAGGGCGCCGTCGAGCGCGCGCTGAAGCTGCGCAAGCACAAGCCGATGTTCATGGTCGACATCGCCGTGCCGCGCGACATCGAGCCGCAGGTCGGCGAGCTGGATGACGTCTACCTCTACACCGTTGACGACCTGCACGAGGTGGTGGAGGAGAACCTCAAGAGCCGCCAGGGCGCGGCCCGCGCCGCCGAGGATCTGGTGTCGCTGGGCGCCGACGAGTTCATGGCCCGCCTGCGCGAGCTGGCGGCGGTGGACGTGCTCAAGGCCTACCGCCAGCAGGCCGAGCGCCTGCGCGACGAGGAGCTGGCCAAGGCCCAGCGTCTGCTGCAGAACGGCGGCAGCGCCGAGGATGTGCTGGCCCAGCTGGCTCGCGGCCTGACCAACAAGCTGCTGCACGCGCCCAGCGTGCAGCTCAAGCGACTCAGCGCCGACGGCCGCCTGGATGCGCTGGCTGTGGCGCAGGAGCTGTTTGCCCTCGACGAGACGAAGAAATGAAGGCATCCCTTCTGAAGAAGCTGGAAGGGCTTCAGGACCGCTACGAAGAACTCACCGCGCTGCTCGGCGACGCCGAGGTGATCGGCAACCAGAACCAGTTCCGCGCCTATTCCAAGGAATACGCCGAAGTGGAACCGGTGATCCTCACCTACCGGGATTTCTGCAAGGTGCAGGGCGACCTGGACGGCGCCCGCGAGATGCTCAAGGACAGCGATCCTGAGCTGCGCGCCATGGCCGAGGAAGAGGTCGAGCAGGCCCGCGAACAGCTGGTCGAGCTGGAAGATCGCCTGCAGCGCATGCTGCTGCCGCGCGACCCCAACGACAGCCGCAACGTGTTCCTGGAAGTGCGCGCCGGCACCGGCGGCGACGAGGCGGCGATCTTCGCCGGCGACCTGTTCCGCATGTACTCGCGCTATGCGGAGAAGCAGGGCTGGCGTATCGAGATCCTCTCCGAGAACCCCGGCGAGCACGGCGGTTACAAGGAAATCATCACCCGTGTCGAGGGCGACGACGTGTTCGCCAAGCTCAAGTTCGAGTCCGGCGCACACCGCGTGCAGCGCGTGCCGGAAACCGAATCGCAAGGGCGCATCCACACCTCGGCCTGCACCGTGGCGGTGCTGCCTGAGCCGGACGAGCAGGCGGCTATCGAGATCAATCCGGCCGATCTGCGCGTGGACACCTACCGCGCCTCGGGGGCCGGCGGCCAGCACATCAACAAGACCGATTCGGCGGTGCGCATTACCCACTTGCCCACCGGCATGGTGGTGGAGTGTCAGGAAGAGCGCTCGCAGCACAAGAACCGTGCCCGGGCCATGGCCTGGCTGGCGGCCAAGCTGCAAGACCAGCAGGACGCCGCCGCGCACAAGGAAATCGCTGACACCCGCAAGCTGCTGGTGGGCTCGGGCGACCGCTCCGAACGCATCCGCACCTATAACTTCCCGCAGGGGCGGGTCACCGACCATCGCATCAACCTGACCCTGTATTCGCTGGCGGAAGTCATGGCCGGCGCGGTCGAACAGGTGATCGAGCCGCTGCGTCAGGAATTCCAGGCCGACCAGTTGGCGGCGCTGGGGGATTAAGCACAGCGCTTTTGTGGGAGCGGACTTGTCCGCGATGCGGGGCGCACCGAAGCCAAAAGCTCGCGAATGAATTCGCTCCCACAGAGCGGCCACGGCCGCAGAGGAGTATTCCTGTCCAATGCCCACCCTCCAATCCCTGCTCGCCGCCGCCGACCTGCCGGATTCGACCAGCCCGCGCCTGGACGCCGAGCTGCTGCTCGCCCATGTGCTCGGCAAGCCGCGCAGCTTCCTGCGCACCTGGCCCGAACACGAGCCGGATGCCGAGCAATGCGCCCGCTACGAACGCCTGCTGCAGCGTCGCCGCGCCGGCGAGCCGGTGGCCTACCTGCTCGGTCGCCAGGGCTTCTGGAGCCTCGATCTGGAAGTCTCCCCCGACACGCTGATTCCCCGCCCCGACACCGAGCTGCTGGTGGAAACCGCCCTGCAGCTGGCGCCGGCCATGCCGCTGGAGGTGCTCGATCTGGGCACCGGCACCGGCGCCATCGCCCTGGCCCTGGCCGCCGAACGTCCGGCCTGGCGCGTCACCGGCGTGGATCGCGTCGAGGCGGCGGTGGCGCTGGCCGCGCGCAATGGTCAGCGCCTGGGGCTGAGCAACGCGCGCTTCCAGCTCAGCCACTGGTTCGACGGCCTCGGCGAGCAGCGCTTCGGGCTGATCGTCAGCAATCCGCCCTATATCGCCGCCGGCGACCGCCACCTGGGCGAGGGCGATGTGCGCTTCGAACCGGCCAGTGCGCTGGTGGCCGGGCCGGACGGGCTGGACGACATCCGCCGGATCGTCGCGCAGGCGCCCCGGCACCTGCTGCCGGGCGGCTGGCTGCTGCTCGAGCACGGTTTCGACCAGGGCGCGGCGGTGCGCGCGCTGCTGGATGGCGCCGGCTTTGTCGAGGCGCACAGCCGCCGCGATCTGGCCGGCCACGAACGCATCAGCCTGGGCCGGCGGCCCGGAGAGTCCCATGACTGAACTGAACGACCAGGAGCTGCTGCGCTACAGCCGGCAGATTCTTCTCAAGCAGATCGACGTCGACGGCCAGCTGCGCCTCAAGCAGGGCCGCGTGCTGATCGTCGGCCTCGGCGGGCTGGGCTCGCCGGTGGCGCTGTACCTGGCCGCCGCCGGGGTGGGCGAGCTGCACCTGGCGGACTTCGACCAGGTGGACCTGACCAACCTGCAGCGCCAGATCATCCACGACAGCCACAGCCTGGGCGTCGCCAAGGTGGATTCGGCCAGCGCCCGGCTCACCGCGCTCAACCCGGAGGTGCGCCTGGTGGCGCATCGCGCCGCGCTGGATGCCGATTCGCTGGCCGCCGCCGTGGCGGCGGTGGACGTGGTGGTGGACTGCTGCGACAACTTCACCACCCGCGAGGCGGTCAACGCCGCCTGCGTGGCGGCCGGCACGCCACTGGTCTCCGGCGCGGCGATCCGCCTGGAAGGCCAGTTGGCGGTGTTCGATCCGCGCCGCGCGGACAGCCCTTGTTACCACTGCCTGTACGGCCACGGCAGCGAGGCGGAGCTGACCTGCAGCGAGGCCGGCGTGCTCGGCCCGCTGGTCGGCCTGGTTGGCAGCCTGCAGGCGCTGGAGGCGCTCAAGCTGCTGGCCGGCTTCGGCGAGCCGCTGGTCGGCCGGCTGCTGCTGGTCGATGCCCTGGGCAGCCGCTTCCGCGAATTGAAGGTGCGCCGCGATCCGGCCTGTGCGGTATGTGGAGCACGCCATGGCCAGTGAGGCGCCAGTCGGGGTGTTCGACTCCGGGGTCGGCGGCATCTCGGTGCTGCGCGAGATCCAGGCGCGCCTGCCCAACGAATCCCTGCTCTACGTGGCCGACAGCGGCTTCGTGCCCTACGGCGAGAAAAGTCCGGAGTTCATCCGCGCGCGCAGCCGCGCCATCACCGAATTCCTGCTCGACCAAGGCTGCAAGGCGCTGGTGGTGGCCTGCAACACCGCCACTGCGGCGGCCGTCGCCGAGCTGCGCGCAACCTGGCCGGACCTGCCCATCGTCGGCATGGAGCCGGCGGTCAAGCCGGCCGCGGCGGCCACGCGCAGCGGCGCGGTGGGCGTGCTGGCCACCACCGGCACGCTGAAGAGCGCCAAGTTCGCCGCGCTGCTGGATCGCTTCGCCCATGACGTGCGGGTGGTCACCCAGCCCTGTCCGGGCCTGGTGGAATGTGTGGAAAGCGGCGCGCTGCACAGCGAGGAAACCCGCGCGCTGCTGCAGGGCTTCGTCGCGCCGTTGCTGGAGGCCGGCTGCGACACGTTGATCCTCGGTTGCACCCACTATCCCTTCCTCAAGCCGCTGCTGCGCCAGCTGGTGCCCGAGTCGGTGAGCCTGATCGATACCGGCGAGGCGGTGGCGCGCCAGCTGCGCCGCTTGCTGGAGGCGCGCGACCTGCTGGCCGCCGGCCCGGCCGCGCCGGCGCGCTTCCACACCAGTGGCGACCCCGAGGTGCTGCGCCACGTGCTGCCGGTGCTCTGGCCGCACGCGGCACGGCTCGACGCGTTGCCGGCGGAACTCGGCGCGGCCTGAGTCTTCAGATGACGGGAAGTCCCACCGAACGAGGACATTCCCGATGTGCAACGGATTACCCCTGGTGGCGGCATTTGCCCTGGCTGCCGCCATCTCTCCGGCGGCCCAGGCCGTGGATCTGACCCTGTCGGCGGGGCAGAGTCACGATTCCACGGCGGTCGTGCGAATCGCCCTGGAATCGAACTTCTCCCGCAGCTGGTGGCAGACCTCCACCGGCCGGCTGACCGGCTACTGGGACGTCGGCTACAGCTGGTGGGAAGGCGACCTGAGTTCGGACAACCACAGCCTGTCGCTGGCGCCGGTGTTCGTCTACGAATTCGCCGGCGAGCGGCTGCGTCCGTTCATCGAGGCGGGCATTGGCGTGGCGGTGTTCGCCGACACGCGGATCGAGGATCGCGACCTGGGCTCGATGTTCCAGTTCGAAGACCGCCTCGGTGTCGGCCTGCGCTTCGGCCGGGGGCATACCCTGGGCCTGCGCGCCATCCACTATTCCAACGCCGGAATCAAGGAGCCCAACGACGGGGCCGAGGTCTACAGCCTGTACTACCGGTTGCCGCTGTAGCGCGGCAGTGGTCTCGCCGCGATAGTATGGTTGCCACATAAACCCCCTCTCCCCTTGCGGGAGAGGGCTGGGGAGAGGGGTTGGAGAGGAGGCATGAACGTGTCGCTCACCCTTTCCCTGGCCGGGCGCCCATCAAGGGAGAGGGGAGACGTACCGGGAGGGACTTTCCATGCGCATCCTGCTCACCGGCGGTACCGGCCTGATCGGCCATCATCTGTGTCACCTCTGGCGTGCCCAGGGCCATGAACTGTGGGTGTGGAGTCGCCGGCCGCAAGCCGTGCCGGCGATCTGCGGCGCCGGCGTGCAGGGCGTCGCCGAACTGGCCGAACTGGACGACCAGCCGCTGGATGCGGTGGTCAACCTGGCCGGCGCGCCGATCGCCGACCGGCCCTGGACGGCGGCGCGCCGCCAGGAATTGTGGGACAGCCGCGTGACCCTCACCGAGCGGCTGGTGGACTGGCTGGCGCGCCGCGCGCAGCGGCCGGCGGTGCTGGTCTCCGGTTCGGCCACCGGCTGGTACGGCGACGGCGGCGAACAGCGGCTGGACGAGACTTCGCCGCCCGCCGACCAGGGTTTCGCCGCGCGCCTGTGCGGCGCCTGGGAAGACGCCGCCTGCCGCGCGGAGGCGCTGGGTGTGCGCGTGGTGCGGGTGCGCACCGCGCCGGTGCTGGCCCGCGAGGGCGGCATGTTGCCGCGCCTGCTGCCGTTGTTCCGCCTGGGACTGGGCGGTCCGCAGGGCAATGGTCGGCAGTGGATGCCGTGGATCCACCTGCACGATGAAATCGCCCTGATCGATTTTCTCGTCTCCCACCCGGACGCGCGCGGCCCGTACAATGCCTGCGCTCCGCAGGCGGTGCGCAACCGCGACTTCGCCCACGCGCTCGGTCGCGCCCTGCATCGGCCGACGCCGCTACGGGTACCGGCCTTCGCCCTCAAGGGCCTCGGTGAGCTGTCCAGCCTGCTGCTGGGCGGCCAGCACCTGACGCCCCGACGCCTGCAGGAGCATGGCTTCGCGTTTCGCTTCGCCGATCTGGATTTAGCCCTGGCCGACCTGACTGGCCGCCATCGATAGGAAGTTGCATGACCGATCACGCGCTGTTGCTGGTCAACCTGGGTTCGCCCGCCTCCCCCCAGGTGGAGGATGTGCGCCGCTACCTCAACCAGTTCCTCATGGACCCCTACGTCATCGATCTGCCCTGGCCGCTGCGCCGGCTGCTGGTGTCGCTGATCCTCTGGAAGCGGCCGGCCCAGTCGGCGCATGCCTACGCCTCCATCTGGTGGGAGGAGGGCTCGCCGCTGATCGTGCTCAGCCGCCGGCTGCAGGCGGCGATGGCCGAACGCTGGAACCACGGCCCGGTGGAACTGGCCATGCGCTATGCCGAGCCGTCCATCGAGGGCACGCTGGAGCGACTGGCCGAGCGTGGCGTGCGCCGGGTCACCGTGGTGCCGCTGTATCCGCAGTTCGCCGACAGCACCACCACCACCGTGCTGCAGGAAATCCGCCGGGTGATGGCGCGGCGTGGCTTTGCCTACGAACTGGATTACCTGCCGCCGTTCTTCGCCGAGGAGCCCTACCAGCAGGCGCTGCTGGCCAGCGCCCAGCCGCATCTGGCGCAGGGCTTCGATCACTTGCTGCTGAGCTTCCACGGCATTCCCGAGTCGCACATCCGCAAGCTGGTCAAGGACCCTGCGCATGACCTGCGCGCGCCCAACAGCCAGGGCGTCAGCCCGGAAAACCTGGCGCTGTGCTACCGCAGCCAGTGCCAGCGCACCGCCGAGCTGTTCGCCGAACGCGCGGGCCTGAAGGACGAGCAGTGGTCGGTGTCTTTCCAGTCGCGCCTGGGGCGCAACAAGTGGATCGAGCCCTACACCGAGCCGACTCTTGAGGCGCTGGCCGCCAAGGGCGTGAAGAAGCTGCTGGTCATGTGTCCGGCGTTCGTCGCCGACTGCATCGAGACCCTGGAGGAAATCGGCGACCGCGGCCGTGAAGTCTTCCAGGCCGCCGGTGGCGAGGAACTGGTGCTGGTGCCCTGCCTCAACGACCACCCGCAGTGGGCCGACGCGCTCAACCAGCTCTGCGAACAGCGGGCCGTGCCGCTGCGCTGAACCTATGGCGTCTGCCCGCCGTTCCGGCGGGCAGGTGGCCAATGCGAGGCATTGACCACCCTATCCGGCGTCCGTGGACCCTGGGGGCCGTTTTATCCGGTGCACCGCACCTTGTGGGGCCGGGTTTATCCCGGCCGACGGAGCTGAGCTGTTCACCGCAGCGCTGGCCGGCATAAAGCCGGCCCCACAGGTGTCCCGCCGCCCCGACGCGGCGGCGGTCCCCGTGCCGCATCTCCGATCCCTTCCCGGCACGCCCTTTGCTTCGCGGCCTGACTACCGCCTGTTTCGTGACGGTTTTCTCAGGTACGCCCATGCACTCCGCGCTTCTCCACCGCCCCGATGGCCCCTCCGCCGATGCCGACCAGCGCAGTCTGGAGGCGCGCGTGGACGAGCTGCAGGGCCGTCTGGAGCAGTTCAGCCTGCAGCGCATCCAGGAGCTGGCCGACGGCGAGCGCCTGGCGCGGCGCCTGCAGAACATCGTCGACCTGTTGCCCGGCGGCGTGGTGGTCATCGACGGCCACGGCCGCGTGCGCGAAGCCAACCCGGCGGCCCGCGAGCTGCTCGGCGAGCCGCTGGTCGGTGCACTGTGGCGCGACGTGATCGCCCGCTGCTTCGCGCCGCGCAAGGACGACGGCCACGAGATTTCCCTGCGCAACGGCCGCCGCGTGTCGCTGGCCACCCGTTCGCTGGAGGCCGAGCCCGGCCAACTGGTGATGCTGCAGGACATGACCGAGACGCGCCTGCTGCAGGAACAGCTGGCCCGCCACGAACGCCTGTCCAGCCTCGGGCGCATGGTCGCCTCGCTGGCCCATCAGGTGCGCACGCCGCTGTCGGCGGCGCTGCTCTATGCCGGGCATCTCAGCGAGCGCCCGCTGCCCTTCGAGCAGCAGCAGCGCTTCGCCCTGCGCATCAAGGAACGCCTGCAGGAGCTGGAGCACCAGGTGCGCGACATGCTGGTGTTCGCCCGCGGCGAGCTGCCGCTGTCCGATCGCCTGGCGCCCCGCGAGCTGTTCGATGCCCTGCGCGCCGCCGCCGACTCCCATGTCGAGGGCCTGCAGGTGCGCTGGCAGTGCGATGCGCGCGGCGGCGAGCTGCTGTGCAACCGCGACACCCTGGTCGGCGCCATCCTCAATCTGATCAACAACGCCGTGCAGGCCGGCGGCCCGCAGGTGCGCCTGAAGGTCCACCTGGTGCGCCGCGCCGACACCCTGCGCCTGACCGTCAGCGACAGCGGCCCGGGCATCGAGCCGGCGGTGCTGGCGCGCCTGGGCGAGGCCTTCTTCACCACCAAGACCGCCGGCACCGGCCTGGGTCTGGCGGTGGTCAAGGCGGTGGCCCGCGCCCATCGTGGCGAGCTGCTGCTGCGCTCGAGGGTCGGCCGTGGCACCTGCGCCATAGTGGAATTGCCGCTGATCCTGGCGGCCGAAGGAGTTCAGGAGTACGCATGACAGCCAAGGTTCTGCTGGTCGAAGACGACCGCGCGCTGCGCGATGCGCTGGGCGACACCCTGGAGCTGGGCGGCTACGCCTTCCGCGCCGTGGAAAACGCCGAGGAGGCGCTGCTGGCCCTGGAGCAGGACAGCTATTCGCTGGTGATCAGCGACGTGAACATGCCGGGCATGAACGGCCATCAGTTGCTGGTCGCCATCCGCCAGCGCCAGCCGCAGTTGCCGGTGCTGCTGATGACCGCCTTCGGCGCCGTCGAGCGCGCGGTGGACGCCATGCGCCAGGGCGCCGCCGACTACCTGCTCAAGCCCTTCGAGCCCAAGGCGCTGCTCGACCTGGTGGCGCGCCACGCCAACGGCGTGCTGACCCTGAACGAGAATGACGGTCCGGTGGCTGAGGAACCGGCCAGCCGCCAGCTGCTGGAACTGGCCGCCCGGGTGGCGCGCAGCGATTCCACCGTGCTGATCTCCGGCGAGTCCGGCACCGGCAAGGAAGTGCTGGCGCGCTACATCCACCAGTGTTCGCCGCGCGCCGGCAAGGCCTTCGTGGCCATCAACTGCGCGGCGATCCCCGACAACATGCTGGAAGCCACCCTGTTCGGCCACGAGAAGGGCGCCTTCACCGGCGCCATCGCCGCGCAGCCGGGCAAGTTCGAGCTGGCCGACGGCGGCACCATCCTGCTCGACGAAATCTCCGAAATGCCCCTGGGCCTGCAGGCCAAGCTGCTGCGCGTGCTGCAGGAGCGCGAGGTGGAGCGGGTCGGCGCGCGCAAGCCGCTGCCGCTGGACATCCGCGTGCTGGCCACCACCAACCGCGACCTACAGGGCGAAGTGGCGGCCGGGCGCTTCCGCGAAGACCTCTATTACCGTCTCTCGGTGTTCCCGCTGGCCTGGCGCCCGCTGCGCGAGCGTCCGGCGGACATCCTGCCGCTGGCCGAGCGCCTGCTGGTCAAGCACGCCAGCAAGATGCGCCTGCCGCCGGTCAGGCTCTCGCCCGAGTCGGCCGAGTGCCTGCGCCGGCATCCCTGGCCGGGCAACGTGCGCGAGCTGGACAACGCCATCCAGCGCGCGCTGATCCTGCAGCAGAACAACCTGATCCAGCCTCACGACTTGTGCCTGGACATGCCCATCGGCCTGGCGCCGCTGCCCGCCGCCGCGCCGGCGCCGGCTCCTCTGGCCGCGGCGCCCGTGGCCACCTCCCTGCCGCCGTTGGCGGAGGAGGGCGGTGATGCCGCCGGCGCGCTGGGCGAAGACCTGCGCCGCCGCGAGTTCGAGCTGATCCTCGATACCCTGCGCAGCGAGCGCGGCCGCCGCAAGGAAACTGCCGAGCGCCTGGGCATCAGCCCGCGCACCCTGCGCTACAAGCTGGCGCAGATGCGCGACGCCGGCCTGGACGTCGAGGCCTACCTGTTCGGGTAGGCCACTCCGGCCGCCAGGCGCGCCGTGCCTGCGCGACGGTGGCCAACGCGTTGCGTTGACCACCCTGCACACCGCATCCCTGTGGGGCCGGGTTTACCCCGGCCGAGGGAGGTGAGGCTTCGCGGCAGCACCGGTCCGACCACCGCTGGCCGGCATGAAGCCGGCCCCACAGGAACAGCCGTTGCGACCATGCGCCCTTGGCACCCATCGGCCGGCGGCATAGACTGCGCGCCTTTCAAGCCCCCGCCCGATGTCATCGCCATGGCCGACAAAGTCCGACCCTTCTGGAAACGCAAGACCCTCGCCGAGCTGGATCAGGAGGAGTGGGAGTCCCTGTGCGACGGCTGCGGCCTGTGCTGCCTGCAGAAGCTCGAGGACGAGGACGACGGCAGCGTCTACTACACCCGCATCGCCTGCAAGCTGCTGGACCTGAAGACCTGCCGCTGCACCGACTACGCCAACCGCCGCGCGCATGTGCCCGACTGCATCCAGCTGACGCCGGCGCGCACCGATGAGTTCAAGTGGCTGCCGCCCACCTGCGCCTATCGGCTGGTGGCCGAGGGCAAGGACCTGCTGCCCTGGCACCCGCTGGTATGCAACGATCCTGACGCGGTGCACCAGGCCGGCATTTCCCTGTCCGGCAAGATGCTCAGCGAAACCGCCGTCGCCGACGAGGATTGGGAACAGCACCTGATTTTCCGCGCCGGTTGAGGTCTGAGCGGTTGATCCGCTTTACTTCCCCCCTCTCTTGCGCAGGAAGCCGTCATGCTCGCTCGCACCGCACTGCTGTTGTCCGTTCTGCTGACCGCCCTGCCGGCCTGGGCGGCCAAGATCGACCTGGACTATCGGGTGAAATTCCTTCCGGCCGAGGACCTGGCTGAAGTCAGCCTGACCCTGGAAAAGGGCGAGGCTGTGCAGTTGCTGGACTTCGATCTGCACGGGCGTGATGCCTACAGCGATTTCCAGGCCGACGGCCAGTGGACGCTCGAGGACGGGCGCGGCAAATGGCTGCCCGGCAAGGGCAAGACCAGCCTGCGTTACCGCGTGCGCATCAGCAACCAGCGCAGTTCGGGCCGCTACGATGCGCGCATGACCGAGGACTGGCTGCTGATGCGCGGCGATGACCTGGTGCCGCCGGCCCGCGCGTCGCTGCGTCCGGGCGTGGAGCTGGTGAGTCGTCTGCAGTTCGAGCTGCCGGCCGGCTGGAAGAGTGTGGAAACCGGCTGGACCCGCATCGGCCCGCAGCGCTTTCGCGTCGACAATCCCTCGCGCAATTTCGACCGCCCCACCGGCTGGCTGATCGCCGGCAAGCTCGGCACGCGCCGCGAGCGCCTGGGGCTGACCGAAGTCACCGTGGCCGCGCCGCTCAACGAAGGCATGCGGCGCATGGATGTGCTCACCCTGCTGACCTTCGTCTGGCCGCAGGTGCAGCAGCTGTTCCAGCGCGATCCGGCCAAGCTGCTGATCGTCGGCGCCGGCGAGCCCATGTGGCGCGGCGGGCTGTCCGGCCCCAACTCGCTGTTCATGCACGCCGACCGGCCACTGGTCAGCGAGAACGGCACCAGTGCGCTGCTGCACGAGATGGTCCACGTCATCGCGCGTGTCACCGATCACGACAACAGCGACTGGATCAGCGAAGGCCTGGCCGAGTACTACGCCATCGAGCTGCTGCGCCGCGCCGGAGGCATGAGCGAGGACCGCTACCAGCAGGTGCGCAAGCATCTGACGGAATGGTCGAAGGAGGTGAAGAGCCTGCGCGGCGAACGCTCCAGCGGCCCGGTGACCGCCCGCGCCGTGCTGCTGTTGCAGGAGCTGGACGGCGAGATCCGCAAGCGCAGCAACGAGCAGCGCTCGCTGGATGATGTCCTGCGTGGCCTGATGCGCCTGGAAACGGCCAGCACCCAGGAGTTCATCGACATCAGCGAGAACGTCATGGGTGGACGCTCCAAGGTTCTGGACACGCGACTTCTGCGCTGAGTCGCGCCGCCCGCGTGACGCCGCTCGCGTTCCGGTGCATTGCCCTGGCGGGCCGCGCGCGTTGGGCTAGTTTGCCTGCCGGGCGGCAGGGGCTGCCCACGGAACTTCAATGAAAAAGGAACTTTCCATGCGCAAGCTGCTGTCCGCCCTGAGCCTGGCCATCCTGGCCGGCACCACCTCCGTGGCCGCCCTGGCCGTCGAAACCGCCGCCCAACCGCAGGCCGCCCAGACCGCTGAGGTCGCCGCCAAGGTCAACCTCAACACCGCCGACGCCGACACCCTGGCCCGCGAGCTGGTCGGCATCGGCGCCAGCAAGGCCGAAGCCATCATCGCCCACCGCCAGGCCCACGGCCCGTTCGCCACCGTGGACGAGCTGCTGGAAGTCAAAGGCATCGGCACCGCCATCCTGGAGAAGAACCTTCACAGGCTGAGCGTGAAGTAAGGCGATTGCGGTAACCGGAAGCCGGCCCCAGGGCCGGCTTTTTCATGGGTGCGAGACGGCGGGGACGCCGCCGATCCCCTGTGGGGCCGGCTTTACGCCGGCCAGCGGCGTTGAATCCCCGGCTGCGGTTTGGTTCTGGAAGCGCAGAAGGGCGGGCAGGGCTTTTTCTTGTCCGCCGTCACGCCGGTGCGGTGGTGCCTGGCGGCCAGAAAAGCGCTGACCGCCCTGCGTGGCTGCGGGCTTTTGGCCCTAAAACAAAAAAGCCCGACATGCGTCAGGGCTTTTAATTTGGCTCCGCGACCTGGACTCGACGGCGTAAGCCGAACGCGCTTCAGCGCGGCCCCGAAGGGGTGAGGCCCGCAGGGCCGAATAACCTGGGACGCAGTCCCTGGTGAGAGTCCAGCGGCTGAAACGAAAAAGCCCCGACATGCGTCAGGGCTTTTGAATTTGGCTCCGCGACCTGGACTCGAACCAGGGACCCAATGATTAACAGTCATTTGCTCTACCGACTGAGCTATCGCGGAACAGCGCCGCGTATCTTACTGATTGAAAACGGGAAGTCAACAGGCCGCGGTGCCTCGTGGCGGGTGGCGGTTCCTTCGCGGCGAATCTGCGTTAGTCTGACTGGCATGGCAGCACCGCACTGTGTCGTACCTTTCAGGAGCTCCCCATGCATCCCGTTATTCAAGCCATCACCCAGCGGCTGATCGAACGCAGCCGGCCCACGCGCGCCGCCTATCTGGCGCAGATGCGCGAGGCGGCGGACCAGGGGCCGCGCCGCGGCTCGCTGCCCTGCGCCAACCAGGCCCACGGCATGGCTGGCTGCTCGCGCTCGGACAAACAGAAGCTGCGCCTGCCCGGCCAGGCCAGCGTGGCCATCGTCTCGGCCTACAACGATGTGCTCTCCGCCCATCAGCCGTATCACTACTTTCCGGCCATCATCAAGGGCGCCCTGGACGAGGTCGGCTCGGTCGGGCAGTTCGCCGGCGGCGTGCCGGCCATGTGCGACGGCGTGACCCAGGGCGAGGCGGGCATGGAGCTGAGCCTGGCCAGCCGCGAAGTGATCGCCATGTCCACCGCCGTGGCGCTGTCCCACAACCTGTTCGATGGCGCGCTGTGCCTGGGCATCTGCGACAAGATCGTCCCCGGCCTGCTGCTCGGCGCGCTGCGCTTCGGCCACCTGCCGGTGCTGTTCGTGCCGGGCGGACCGATGTCGTCGGGCCTCTCCAACGAGAAGAAGGCCGCCGTGCGCCAGCTGTACGCCGAAGGCAAGGCGACCCGCGAGGAGCTGCTCGAATCGGAGATGAAGTCCTACCACAGCCCCGGCACCTGCACCTTCTACGGCACCGCCAACACCAACCAGGTGATGCTGGAAGTGATGGGCCTGCAGCTGCCCGGCTCGTCCTTCGTCACACCCTACACGCCGCTGCGCAACGAACTGACTGCCGAGGCGGCGCGCCAGGTGACCCGCCTGACCCGTGACAACGGCAACTACCTGCCGCTGTGCGCGATCGTCGACGAGAAGTGCATCGTCAACGCCGTGGTGGCGCTGCTGGCCTCCGGCGGCTCGACCAACCACAGCCTGCACATTCCGGCCATCGCCCGCGCCGCCGGGATCCAGCTCGACTGGCAGGACATGGCCGAGGTGTCCGCCGTGGTGCCCACCCTGGCCAGGCTCTATCCGAATGGCAGCGCCGACGTGAATCACTTCCATGCCGCCGGCGGCACGCCGTTCCTGATTGCCACCCTGCTGGACGCCGGACTGTTGCACCGCGACGTCAACACGGTGCTGGGACAGGGCCTGGAGGCCTATTGCCAGGAGCCCTTCCTGAAAAGCCAGAACCTGGAGCTGGACTGGCGTCCGGCGCCGGCGGCCAGCCTCGACGAGAATGTGCTGCGTCCGGTGGCCCGGCCGTTCGCCGCCGAGGGCGGCCTGCGCCTGATGGAGGGCAACCTGGGGCGCGGCATCATGAAGATCTCCGCCGTCGCGCCGGAGCACCGCGTGGTGGAAGCCCCGGCGCGGGTGTTCGCCGATCAGGCCGAGCTGGCCGCCGCCTTCCAGGCCGGCGAGCTGGAGCGCGATTTCGTCGCGGTGGTGCGTTTCCAGGGCCCGCGCGCCAACGGCATGCCCGAACTGCACAAGCTCACGCCGTTCCTCGGCGTGCTGCAGGACCGCGGCTACCGGGTGGCGCTGGTCACCGACGGGCGCATGTCCGGCGCCTCCGGCAAGGTGCCGGCGGCGATCCATCTGTATCCCGAGGCCCATGAAGGCGGCCCGCTGGCGCGGGTGCGCGACGGCGACCTGATCCGGGTGGATGGCGAGCAGGGGCGCGTCGAGGTGCGGGTGGATGCCGCCGACTGGCAGGCCCGCGAAGCCGTGCCGGCGCCGCCGGATCCCGGCGTGGGCAGCGGCCGCGAACTGTTCGCCTTCGTGCGCGCCGCCTTCGGTCCGGCGGAGCAGGGCGCCAGTGTGTTCACTCAGCGCCTCGACCAGTTGCGCCAGGCCTGAAACAAGAGGAGTCGACGTGATTTATCTCCTGGATCTGCCGCTTGATGTCATGGCGCACAGCCATAGCGATGCGCAGCGCAGTGCACAGCAACTGGCGGAAACGGTGGCCGAGGCCTTGCGCGACGCCATCGCCAGCCATGGGCGCGCCAGCCTGGTGGTCTCGGGTGGGCGCAGCCCGGTGGCCTTCTTCCAGTGCCTGTCCCGTATCGAGCTGGACTGGTCGCACGTGGTGGTGAGCCTGGCCGACGAGCGCTGGGTCGATCCGCGCAGTACGCAGAGCAACGAGTACTTGGTGTGCAATTACCTGCTGCAGGGGCGCGCCGCCTCGGCGTCCTTCATCGGCCTGCACCAGCCGGCCGCTTCGCCGGAGGCGGCGGCGCTGGCCGCCGACGCGGCACTCGAGGCGCTGCCGCAGCCCATCGACGTGCTGGTGCTGGGCATGGGCGAGGACGGCCACACCGCCTCGCTGTTCCCGGGTAGCCCGAACCTGGCGCAGGCCCTCGATCCGGAAGGCGAGCGCCGCTGCCTGCCGATGCTTGCTCCGGTGGAGCCCCGAGAGCGCCTGAGCCTGACCCTCCCGCTGCTGATCTCCGCGCGCCATCAGTTGCTGGTGATCAGCGGTACGGCCAAGGTGGAGACCCTGCGCCGCGCCATCGCCGGCAACGATGTGCGGGAAATGCCGATCCGCGCCTTCCTGCGCTACCCGCTGGAGATTCACTGGCACCCCGAGTGATTCCGCTCCCAACTCACCGCGCAACGGCGTATGATTCGCGCCCCTTATATCGGACCCGCTACACCGGGAGGTGCCCAGATGACCGATCAGAATCAAGAACCCATTCCCCAACCCGTTTCCGGCGAGAAGCTGCAGAAGGTCCTGGCACGCCTGGGCCTCGGCTCGCGCCGTGACATCGAGGGCTGGATCAGCGCCGGACGCATCAAGGTCAACGGTGCGATCGCCAGCCTCGGCCAGCGCATCGAGCCGAAGGACAGCATCCAGCTCGACGACCGGCCCCTGCGCCTGGATGAAGCCGCCCAGGTGGTGCGCCGCGTGCTCATCTACAACAAGCCCGACGGTGAAGTCTGCACCCGCAGCGATCCGGAAGGCCGCCCGACCGTGTTCGACCGTCTGCCGCGTCTGCAAGGCGGGCGCTGGATCAACATCGGTCGCCTCGACCTGAACACCACCGGCCTGCTGCTGTTTACCACCGACGGCGAGCTGGCCAATCGCCTGATGCACCCCTCCTACGAGATGGACCGCGAGTACGCGGTGCGCGTGCGTGGCGAAGTCACCGAAGAGATGATCGAGACCCTGAAGACCGGGGTGATGCTCGAAGACGGCCCGGCCAAGTTCACCGACATCCAGGAAGCCCCGGGTGGCGACGGCCTGAACCGCTGGTTCCACGTGGTGGTTATGGAAGGCCGCAACCGCGAGGTGCGCCGCCTGTGGGAATCCCAGGGCGTGGTGGTCAGCCGCCTCAAGCGCGTGCGTTTCGGGCCGGTGTTCCTCACCTCCGAGCTGCTCATGGGCCGCTGGCGCGAAATGACCCAGAAGGAAATCGACATTCTCAGCGAAGAAGTCGGTCTGGCGCCGGTCGCGCTGCCGGAAGTGACCACCAAATTCCGCGAGCGCATGGAGCGCCTGCAGAAGAAGTCCGTCAAGCCGCTCAAGCCCAGCGAGCGCCCGGGACGCCAAAAGCCGCGTCGTGATGACGCCAGGCCGGCGCGCCCGGGTCGTTCCGAGGTGGCCGAGCGTCCCAACGACGTGAAGCGCAAGCCGCGCCCGCAAGGTGACCGTCCGTTCGACAGCGAGCGCAAGCCGCGCCCGCAGGGTGATCGTCCGTTCGCCGGTGAGCAGCGCAAGCCGCGTCCGCAGGGCGACCGTCCGTTCGATGGCGAGCAGCGCAAGCCGCGCGCACAGGGTGACCGCCCGTTCGACAGCGAGCGCAAACCGCGTCCGCAGGGCGACCGTCCGGTTGCCGGCGAGCAGCGCAAGCCGCGCCCGCAGGGTGATCGTCCGTTCGATGGCGAGCGCAAGCCGCGTCCGCAGGGCGACCGTCCGGTTGCCGGCGAGCAGCGCAAGCCGCGCCCGCAGGGTGATCGCCCGTTCGACAGCGAGCGCAAGCCGCGTCCGCAGTCGGAGCGCCCGGCCGACAAGCGTCCGGCCCGCCCGAATGCCGATCGTCCGGCTCAGGGCGAGCGCCCGGCCAAGCCGCGTCCGAAGGCGCCGGTCAATCGCCGTAGCGTGCCGGCCGGCGAAGGCATGCGCCCCGGCTTTGATCGCAAGCGCTAAGCCAGCCGCCCATAAAAAACCCGCCTGATGGCGGGTTTTTCTATTTCAACCGGGGTTACTGCGCGTCGAACGCCTTGCCGTTCACGCCCCGGCTGTCCGGGCCCATCAGGTACAGGTACACCGGCAGGATCTCTTCCGGCGTCGGCAGGGTCATCGGGTCTTCACCCGGATAGGCCTTGGCGCGCATGTCGGTGCGGGTGGCGCCGGGGTTGACGCTGTTGGCGCGTACCGCGGCGATGCCGTCGACCTCGTCGGCCAGCACCTGCATCAGCCCCTCGTTGGCGAACTTGGACACCGCGTAGCCACCCCAGTAGGCGCGCCCCTTGCGGCCCACGCTGCTGGAGGTGAACACCACCGAGGCGTCCTCGGAGAGCTTGAGCAGCGGCAGCAGGGTGCTGGTCAGCATGAACACCGCGTTGACGTTCACCTGCATGACGCGCATGAAGTTGTCGCCGGACAGCTGTTCCAGCGGGGTCAGCGGGCCGAGGATCGAGGCGTTGTGCAGCAGGCCGTCGAGGCGGCCGCACTCACGCTCGATGGTCGCCGCCAGCTCGTCGTACTGGTGCGGCAGCGCGGTTTCCAGGTTGAAGGGAATGCTCACCGGCTCGGGGTGGCCGGCGGCGACGATCTCGTCATAGACGCGATCGAGGTTTTCCTCGGTCTTGCCCAGCAGCAGCACGGTGGCGCCATGGGCGGCGTAGGCCTTGGCGGCGGCGGCGCCGATGCCGCGACCGGCGCCGGTGACCAGGATGATCCGGCCCTTGAGCAGATCGGGACGGGCGGTGTAGTCGAACATGGATCGGTCTCTTTGCAGATTGCAGAAAGGAGTTAGCAGCCGCACAGCGCCTGGTCGATCACCTTGCGCAGCTCCCGCGGGTGGTCGATCACCGCGTCGGCGCCCCAGTTGCCCGGGTTGTCCTCGGGGTGGATATAGCCGTAACGCACCGCCACGGTGCGCGTGCCGGCGGCCTGGCCGGCCTCGATGTCGCGGCGATCGTCGCCGACGAACAGCACTTCGGACGGGTCGATGTCCATCTGCTGGCAGGCCAGCAGCAGCATGTCCGGGTGCGGCTTGCTGCGGGTCACGTGTTCGGGGCACAGCAGCACCGCCGAGCGCTCGCTCAGGCCCAGGCCGTGCATGATGGGTTCGGCGAAGCGCAGCGGCTTGTTGGTCGCCACGCCCCACACCAGGCGGGATTTTTCCAGGTCGGCCAGCAGCTCGCCCATGCCGTCGAACAGGCAGGTTTCCACCGCGCAGTGCGCCAGGTAGCGCTCGAGGAATTCCTGGCGCAGCGCCTCGAAGGCCTCGTCCAGCGGCGACATCTCGAAGGTGGCCGCCACCATGGCGCGGGCACCGCCGGAGACCACGTCGCGGATCAGCGCGTCCGACACCGGCGGCAGGCCGCGCTCGCGGCGCATGGCCTGGCACACGGCGATGAAGTCCGGCGCCGTGTCGAGCAGGGTGCCGTCCATGTCGAACAGTACAGCGCGCAGACGCATCAGGCCTCCTTGAGGGTCTGGACCATGTAATTGACGTCCACGTCGTTCTCCAGCTTGTAGTGCTTGGTGAACGGGTTGTAGGTCAGGCCGATCATGTCCTTCACTTCCAGGCCGGCGGCGCGGCTCCAGGCACCCAGCTCGGAGGGGCGGATGAACTTCTTGAAGTCGTGGGTGCCGCGCGGCAGCAGGCGCAGCAGGTACTCGGCGCCGAGGATGGCGAAGGCGTAGGCCTTGGGATTGCGGTTGATGGTCGAGAAGAACACCTGGCCGCCCGGCTTGACCAGCGTGTAACAGGCGCGGATCACCGAGGCCGGGTCCGGCACGTGTTCGAGCATCTCCAGGCAGGTGACCACGTCGTACTCGCCGGGCTGCTCCTCGGCCAGGGCCTCGGCGGTTATCTGCCGGTATTCCACCTCGACGCCGGATTCCAGCTGGTGCAGCTGGGCCACGCCCAGCGGCGCCTCGCCCATGTCGATGCCGGTGACGGTGGCGCCACGGCGCGCCATGGCCTCGCTGAGGATGCCGCCGCCGCAACCGACGTCCAGCACCTTCTTGCCGGCCAGGCCGACACGTTCGTCGATCCAGTTGACGCGCAGCGGGTTGATCTCGTGCAGCGGCTTGAACTCGCTCTCCATGTCCCACCAGCGGTGGGCGAGGGCTTCGAACTTGGCGATTTCGGCGCGATCGACGTTGCTCATGACGGGTTCCCTGAAACTGGCGCCGCAGCCGGCGGCGGAAAAAGGTCGACATGATGCCAGTTTATTCGCGGCATTGCCCAACGCCGCGCCGCTTGTCCCGGGCGCGGCCGGACGTCCCTTGGCCGGAACGCGCGACCACCGGGCGGGTCTTCCCCGCAAACCTCGACGAGGATCGGCACCATGCCCCGCACCCCCGCCCATGCAGACGAAGCGGCCCTCGCCGCGCTGCTGCGCCGCCACGCCGAGCCGCTGCCGGCGCTGGACGATCCGGAGTTCGCCGCCGCCTTCGACCGCTTTGGCGATGCCCGGGTGGTGCTGGTCGGCGAGGCCAGCCACGGCAGCTCGGAGTTCTACCGCGCCCGTGCGGCCATCAGTCGCAGGCTGATCGAGCGTCATGGCTTCTCCATCGTCGCGGTGGAAGGCGACTGGCCGGACGCCGCCGCCGTGGATGCCTGGGCGCGTGGGCGAACGCTGCATGACTGGCGGCAGACGGCCTTCCGGCGCTTTCCGCTGTGGATGTGGCGCAACCGTGAAGTGGACGGCTTCGTGCGCTGGCTGCGTGACTTCAACCTGGGCGCCGAACGGCCGGTGGAGTTTCGCGGGCTGGATGTCTACAGCCTCGGCGCTTCGCTGGAGGCCGTGCTGCAGTACCTGGACGGCGTGGACCCCGACGCCGCCCAGCGCGCCCGGCAGCGCTACGGCTGCCTGACGCCCTGGCAGGACGAGCCGGCCGCCTACGGCCAGCGGGTGACCCTGGCGGGCAAGCCGTCCTGCGAACAGGCGGTGGTGGAGCAGCTGCGCGACCTGCTGGCGCTGCGCCTGCAGGACCTGCAGGCGGACGACGAGGCGTTCTTCCACGCCGAGCGCAACGCGCGGGTGGTGCTGGCCGCCGAGCAGTACTACCGGGCCATGTACCAGGGCAGCACCGCGTCCTGGAACCTGCGCGACCGGCACATGTTCGAGACCCTCCGGGCGCTGCTGGAACATCGCGGGCCGGACGCCAAGGCGCTGGTCTGGGCGCACAATTCGCACCTGGGCAATGCCGGCGCCACCGAGATGGGCTGGAGCGGGCAGACCAACCTGGGCGAGCTGTGCCGCACCGCCTTCGGTCGCGACGCGGTGCTGATCGGCCAGTCCACCGACCGGGGCACGGTGGCCGCCGCCGACAACTGGGACGAGCCGATGCAGGTCAAGTCGGTGCTGCCATCCCGGGCCGACAGCTGGGAACGATTGTTCCTGCAGGCCGGGCAGTCCGCCGCGCTGTATGACTGGCGCGGCCCCGGGCGCGCCGAGCTGCGCGCGGCCTTGCTGGAGCCAAGACTGGAGCGGGCCATCGGCGTCATCTACCGGCCGCGCACCGAGCGGGTCAGCCATTACTTCCATGCCGAGCTGGGGGAGCAGTTCGACGCCTGGCTGTGGTTTGAAGAGACCCGGGCGGTCAAGCCGCTGCACGGCCCGAGCGAGCCGGGCGTGCCGGACACCTGGCCGTTCGCCGAGTGAGCCGTCACGGCGGATAGCCGGTGATCTCGCGGATGCTGCGGTACAGCGGCCGCAGCTGCCGGTACATGCGCAGGTAGACCTTGCGATACAGCCGTTCGTAGGTCGCCGCCGCCTGTGGGTTCGGCGTGAACAGTCGGCCGGGGCGGGTCATGGCGGCGATCGCCGTGGGGAAGTCCGGGTGCAGGCCCAGGCCCACCGCGCAGTCGATGGCCGCGCCCAGCCCGGAGGTCTCGTACAGGTGCGGACGCTCGGCCGGCAGGTTGAAGATGTCGGCGGTCAACTGCATGGCGGCGTCGCTCTGCGAGCCGCCGCCGGACACGCGCAGGCGCTCGATGCGCGTGCCGGAGCGCCGTTCGATGCGCTCCTTGCCCTGGCGCAGCCCGTAGGCCAGGCCTTCGAGAATGGCGCGGTACAGGTGCGCGCGGGTGTGCACGTCGCCGAAGCCGATGATCGCGCCCTTGGCCTCCAGGCCCGGTTCGCGGATGCCCGGCGACCAGAACGGCTGCAGGGTCAGGCCCATGGCGCCGGGCGGCACGCGCTCGACCAGTTCGTCGAACAACGTCTCGGCCTCCACGCCCAGTTCCAGGCCGCGCTGGCGTTCCAGGTGACCGAACTGCTCCTTGAACCAGCTGACCATCCAGAAGCCGCGAAACAGCATGACCTCGGTGTTGTAGTGATCGGGCAGCGCGGCCGGGTAGGGCGGGATCGGCCGGTTGATCTCCAGGTAGCGGGCGCGGGTGGTGTTGATGGTCGCCGTGGTGCCGTAGGACAGGCAGGCGATGCGCGGGTCCACGCCGCCGGCGCCGAGCACTTCGCAGGCCTTGTCGGCGGCGGCGGCGATCAGCGGCAGGCCCTCGGGGATGCCGGTGTGGGCGCTGGCCGTGGCGCTGATGCGCCCGAGCGGTTCGCCCGGCTTGACCAGTTCCGGCAGCATCGCCGGGGTGACCGGCAGCGCCTGCCACTTCCAGTCGCCGGGCTTTGCCCAGCGCAGGCGCTTGTAGTCGAACGGCAGGTAGGCCACACAGCTGCCCACCGAATCCACGAAGCGCCCGCACAGCCGGTGGGTGAGAAAGCCCGAGAGCAGCAGGAACTTGTCGGTGCGCGCCCAGATGTCCGGCTGTTGCTGGGCGATCCAGTTGGCCTCGGCCTGGCTGCGGAAGTGGTCGACGGTGTCCTCGACGCGCAGCAGCCGGAACAGCCAGCCCCAGGGTCCGCGGATGCGCCCCTGTGGCGCGCTGCGGCGCTGGTCGAGCCAGAGGATCGCCGGGCGCAACGGCCGGCCTGCGGCATCCACGTTGATCAGCGTGCCGCGCTGGGTGGTCAGCGCCACCCCGGCGATCAGGCCGCGGTCGACGCCGGTCGCCTGCCACAGCCGCCGGCAGGCCTCGCCCAGGCTCTGCCAGTAGTACTCCGGGTCCTGCTCGGCCCAGCCGGGCTGCGCGGCGTAGTAGGGCTCGAGTTCCACCTTGCCCTTGCCGAGCAGGTTGCCGGCCAGGTCGAAGAGCAGCGCGCGCACGCTCTGGGTGCCGTTGTCGATGGCCAGCAGGTAGCGCGGCGCGCTCATGGCCGGTCTCCCGGCCCGTAACAGGTCCGCCACAACTGCTGATAGTCGCGCAGCTCGCGCAGCCAGCGCGCGTCGCTCCAGCCCAGGCGCGGCTGGCACAGCGCGCGGATGTCCGCCAGCTGCTCGGCGCCGCCGCGTGGCAGCAGCAGGCCCAGGCGGGTGCGGCGCAGCAGCAGGTCATCCAGGTGCAGCACCAGTTCGTCCTCGCAGGCCAGCGCCAGCTCCGCCCACAGCGTGGGCGTGGCGCCGACCCGTTCGCTTCCGAGCTCAGCCAGCAACTCGGCCAGGCGCGGCAGCCGATGACCGTGGCGCCCCTCCAGGCGGCGGCGCTGGCTCAGGCACAGGCCGGGCAGGGGGACGCGGGGCGGGGCGCGGAACAGCGGCGCTTCGCTGACATTGAGGGTTTCCCCGCGCTGCGCCGCGCAGGCGCGCAGCACCTCCAGGGCGAGCAGGCGGAAGGTGGTGAGCTTGCCGCCGGCCAGGGTCACGCAGCCCGGCTCGCTCCACAGCGTGTGTTCACGCTTCTCGTCGGAAGGCCGCCGGCGCGAAGGCGCGGCGGCGCCGACCACCGGACGCACGCCGGCCC
The DNA here is from genome assembly GCF_035497915.1 of Pseudomonas sp. Lineage (GTDB taxonomy): Bacteria > Pseudomonadota > Gammaproteobacteria > Pseudomonadales > Pseudomonadaceae > Serpens. The sequence goes on along the minus strand of NZ_DATJCS010000017.1, from coordinate 82,899 downwards.
AGGTGGAGAGGATGTCTGTGTGGCGGATGGCGGCGCCCGGCAGCACCTGGTGGCAGGCGGCGAGCAGGTAATCGATTTCCGCGGGGCTGATGCGCGCCTCCTGTTCCAGCGCATCGCCGTGATCCAGGTCGGTGGTGCCGATCACCGTGGCGCCCTCCCAGGGGAAGACGAACACCGGGCGGCGGTCCCCGGCGTGCAGAAAGCTGATCGCCTGGGCCACCGGCAGGCGCCAGGCCGGCAGCAGCAGGTGGCTGCCACGCAGCGGGCGGATGCGTTCCGCGCCGCGCGGCTGGCGCAACGTGTCGCTCCAGGCGCCGGTGGCCAGTGCCAGCATGCGACTGCGCAGGCTGAAGCGCCGGCCGCTCTCGCGGTCCTCGGCGAGCAAGCCGACCACCCGGCCCCCTTCGCGGCGCAGCTCGACCACGCGCAGGCCATTGAGCGCCTCGCCGCCCTCGGCGCGCGCCTCCTGCAGCACACGCAGCACCAGACGCGCATCGTCGGTGATGGCGTCGCCGAAGCGGGTCGCGCCCAGCAGTGCCTGGCCCTGCAGGCCGGGCGCCAGGAAGCCCAGCTCGGCGGCCGGGTGGTAGCCATGCAGGCGCTGGCCGGCCAGGGCGTCGTAGAGGCCGAGCAGGCCGCCGAACAGGCGCGGGCCGGGGAAGCGGCCACGGTAATGCGGGAACAGGAAGGGCAGCGGATCGACCAGCCCCGGCACCTCGGCGAGCAGGCGCTGGCGTTCGCGCACCGCGTCGCGGGTCAGCGACAACTGGCCTTTGGCGAGATAGCGCAGGCCACCGTGCACCATCTTCGACGAGCGGCTGGAGGTGCCCCAGGCGAAGTCGCGCTGTTCCAGCAGCAGGCAGCGCCAGCCGCGCCGGGCGGCCTCGCGCAGGATGCCGGCGCCGGTGATGCCGCCGCCGACCACGATCAGGTCCCAGTCGCAGGCCGCCAGCTCAGGCAGCGCCGCTTTGCGCCAGGCGGCGTTCCAGCTCATCTCAGTCCTCCAGCAGCACGCCCGGGGCCAGGCGCCGCTCGGGGTCGAAATGCCGTGCCAGCGCGCTAAGCGCCGCCAGGCCCAGCTCGCCCTTCTCGGCCGCCAGGTAGGGCGCGTGGTCGCGGCCGACGCCGTGCTGGTGGCTGATGGTGCCGCCGTGGCTGGCGATGGTGCGGCTGGCAGCGTGCTTGAGGGTCTGCCAACGCGCCAGGGCCTCGGCATAGTCGGCACCCGGGCGGAACACATAGGTGGTGTAGAGGCTCGAACCCTGGCCGTAGACGTGCGACAGGTGGGTGAACACGTGCACCCGCTCGTCCCGGTCGGCCAGCCCGTGGCGCAGGCTGTGCTCGACCGCCTGCTGCAGCGCATCGACGTTGCCCCAGTCGGTGGCGGTTTCCAGGGTGTCCACGGCGTAGCCGGCGGCCCACAGGCCGTGGCGCAGGTAGGGGAAGCGGAAGCGGCCCTCGGCCCACTTGCGACCCAGCAGGGTGCCGGTGAACACCCCGCCGTGGTTCCTGAGCAGGCGGCGGGTCTGGCGCAGCGACAGGGCGTTCTGCTGGCGATTGCCGGTCACGCCGAAGGTCAGCAGGCACTTGCCGGCGCCGGCGCCGCGCAGCGCCAGGTAGCGCTCCAGCAGGGCGATCTGACGGGGGTGACCGGCCAGGGCCAACTGGGTTTCGGTTTCGGTCGGGTTGGACAGACGCAGCATCGACAGCGGGATGCGCGCCTGGGCCAGGGCGCGCACGCCGGCCAGGGCGCGCGGCCAGTCGGGCAGGAACACCGCGTAGAAGCGCTCCTGCTCGGCCAGCGGGCTGACCCGCACCCTGACTTCGGAAATGACCCCGAAGCGGCCCTCGCTGCCTAGCACCAGCTCGCGCAGATCGGGGCCGGCGGCCGAGGCCGGGAAGGTCGGGATCTCCAGGCTGCCGGCGAAGGTTTCCAGGGTGCCGCCGGCGAACAGCTGCTCGATGCGTCCGTAGCGCAGCGACTGCTGGCCGCTGGAGCGGCTGGCCACCCAGCCGCCGAGGGTGGACAGCTCCCAGGACTGCGGGAAGTGACCGAGGGTGTAGCCGCGCGCGCGCAGCTGGGCCTCGACCTGCGGGCCGTTGGCGCCGGGGCCGAAGGTGGCGATGCGGCTGTCCTCGTCCAGGTCGAGCAACTGGTTCATGCGCTCCAGCGACAGGGTCAGCACCGGCCGCGCCGAGGCGGCCGGGTTGATGTGTCCGGCCACCGAGGTGCCGCCGCCGTAGGGAATGACGATGGCGTCCCGCTGCCGTGCCCAGGCCAGCAGTTCGCGAATCTGCGCCGGGGTTTGCGGCAGGGCCACGGCGTCGGGAAACACGCCGAAGCTGCCGGAGCGCATGGCCAGCCAGTCCGGCAGGCTCTGGCCGCGGGCGTGGCGCACGCGCGCCTCGGCCTGGCGGGTGATCAGCGGGTGCTCGGGCAGGCGCGATGGCGGCACCTGGGCGAGCACCTCGGCGAGGCTGGCGTCGGCCAGCGGCCGGCTCGGGCCGAGGCGTTCGGCGAGAAAGGCCGCGCCCTGTTCCGGCAGATGTACCTCGGTACCCTCGTCACCCCAGCCATTCCAGCGCCGCATGCCTTGCCCCCTTGTCGGTCCCGCGTGTCGGCTGCCTATACTAGCCAGCCGCGCGTGGCGGTCACTGTCCGATCCGGCCACGCGCATTCGCCAATCGAGCCAAAAACACCCCTCGCATGCAGACACTCGGCTATACGGCGGTTCCCGTCCTGCTCAAGTACCTGAGCCATGCCCAGACCCTCGGCCTGGACTGCGCCGCGGCGCGGCAGGCCGCCGGGCTGAGCGCCGAGTGCCTGGCCGACAACGGCCAGCGGGTGCCCAGCGAACAGCACGAGCGCCTGCTCGAACACCTGCTGCGGCAGTCCGCCGATCCGCTGTTCGGCCTGCATGCGGCGCGCCACGTGCAGCCCGGCTCGTGGAGCGTGCTCGGCTACATCACCATGAACTGCGCCACCCTCGGCGAGGCGATGGCGCGCATCCTGCCCTACGAGCGGCTGGTCGGTGACATGGGCACCAGTCACATCGAGCAGCAGGATGGCCAGGTGCGCCTGAGCTGGCACTGCCGGCATCCGCAGCAGCCGGTGCGCCGACACCTGATCGAGAACGTGCTGGCGTCCTGGCTGCATTACGGGCGCTGGATCGCCGGCGTGGAGCATTCCCCCAGTTGCGTACAGTTCGAGCATGCGCTGCCGGCGGGCTGCCGGGTCGAGGACTACGAGCGGGTGTTCGGCTGTCCGGTGCTGTTCGAGCAGGCGCACAGCGCATTGCTGGCCCCGCTGGAGTATCTGGGTCTGCCGCTGCGCCAGGCCGATGCCGGCCTGTTGCGCGCCCTGGAGGCGCACGCCTTGGGTCTGCTCGACCGCCTGGAGGACGACCAGCCGCTACCGCTGCGGGTCCGCGCGGCGCTGCGCGAGATGCTCAGCGACGGCCTGCCGCGCAAGGAACGGGTCGCCGCGCGGTTCCACATGACCCTGCGCACCCTGCAGCGCCATCTGCAGGCGGCCGGTACCAGCTACCAGGCGATCCTCGATCAGCTGCGCCGCGAGCTGGCCGAGCACTACCTGCGCCACAGCGAGCTGCCGATCCAGGACATCGCCTGCTACCTGGGCTTCAGCGAGCCGCGCTCGTTCCACCGCAGCTTCAAGCAGTGGACCGGACAGACGCCGGGGGAGTATCGCCAGCGGCAGCGCTGACGGTGGCAGGCCGCGTTCAGTCGCGCGGCGCGGCGCGTCCGGCGGCGATCTTCGCGCCCCAGGCGCGGGTGGTCGCCAGCAGGCGCTCCTCGTCGAGGCGTGTCAGCCGGCCCTCGTCGAGCAGCTGCTTGCCGCCGACCCAGACATGCCGCACGCAGTGCCGGCCGCCGGTGTAGACCAGCTGCGACACCGGGTCGTAGACCGGCTGCTGGTACAGGCCGGAGAGGTCGAAGGCCGCCAGGTCGGCCCACTTGCCGACTTCCAGCGAGCCGCAATCCTGTTCCAGGCCCAGCGCGCGGGCGCCGTTCAGGGTGGCCATGCGCAGCGCGCGGTGGGCGTCCAGGGCGCTGGCGTCCTGCTGCACGGCCTTGGCCAGCAGGGCGGCGGTGCGGATTTCGCCGAGCAGGTCCAGGTCGTTGTTGCTGGCCGCGCCGTCGGTGCCGATGGCGACGTTGACGCCGGCCTGCCACAGGCGTTCCACCGGGCAGAAGCCGCTGGCCAGCTTGAGGTTGGACTCCGGGCAGTGGATGACGCTGCTGTTGCTTTCCACCAGGCGCTGAATGTCTTCGTCGTTCACCTGGGTCATGTGCACCGCCTGGAAGCGCGGGCCGAGCAGGCCCAGGCGCTGCAGGCGCGCCAGCGGCCGCTCGCCGTGGGTCGTCAGGCTCTGCTGCACCTCCAACTCGGTTTCATGCACGTGCATCTGGATGCTGGCGTCCAGCTGTTCGGCCAGCATCACGACCTGGCCCAGCTGTTCGTCGGTCACCGTATAGGGCGAGTGCGGGCCGAAGGCCGCCGAGAGGCGCGGATGATGGCGCAGCTCGTCGAACAGCTGCAGGGTCTGGCGCACCGCGTCGCTGGCATCCAGCGCGCCCGGCACGGCGAAATTCATCAGCGGCACGCAGAACTGCGCGCGCACGCCGGCGCGGTGCGCCACCTCGCTGGTCACCCGCGGGTAGAAGTACATGTCGGAAAAGCAGGTGACGCCGCCCTTGAGCTGCTCGGCGATGGCCAGTTCGCTGCCGTCGCGGATGAAATCCTCGTCCACCCAAACCGATTCGGCCGGCCAGATGTGGTCCTGCAGCCAGGGCAGCAGCGGCAGGTCGTCGGCCAGGCCGCGAAACAGGCTCATGGCGGCGTGGCCGTGGGCATTCACCAGCCCGGGGGCGAGCAGCATGCCGGGCAGTTCGCGCACCTCGCGGGCCTCCAGACGCAGGGCCTGTTCACGCGGGGCGAGCAGGGCGATGCGCCCGTCGCGGATGCCCAGCGCGTGATTCTTCAGCACCACGCCGGCCGGCTCGACCGGAACCAGCCAACCAGGCAACAGGAGGAGGTCGAGCGGAGCGGCGGCGGGCATGATGGCGTTCACAAAACGGTGGCAGGGCCGGCAGTGTACGGCCGCGTCGGGTGGGTTTTGAAGGGGCGCAACCTGTGGGGCCGGCTTTATGCCGGCCGACAGGGGTGAGTCAGTAGCCGAGGCGTCAGCCACGCTTCCGCTGGCCGGCATAAAGCCGGCCCCACAAGGATCGGCGGCGATGTGCGTATAATCCGCGCCCTTTGTGTCGGGTGGGCGGTGGACATGCGTGAGCGATTGCTGGCGGCGGAACGGGTAAAGGCTCTCGAGTGGCGCGAGGGCGTCCTGCATGTGCGGGACCAGCGTCTGCTGCCGGCCCGCGAAGCCTGGCTGGCGCTGGACAGCGCCGCCGCCGTGGCCGAGGCGATTCGCGATGGGGCGGTACGCGGCGCGGCGGCCATCGGCATTGCGGCGGCCTACGGGCTGGTGCTCGGCGCGCGGGCGCGGCTGGCCGCCGGCGGCGACTGGCAAGCGGCGCTGGAGGCGGATTTCCAGTTGCTGCGCGAGGCGCAACCGGCGGCGGCCGGCCTGGGCTGGGCGCTGGATTGCCTGCGTAACCGCCTGCGCCGGCTATCGCCCGGGGCGGACCCGCTTCCGGCGCTGGAAGTCGAGGCCGGCGCCATCCTGGCCAGCGACCGCGAGGCCAATCTGGCCATCGCCCAGTTCGGTCTGGAGTTGCTGCGCCAGCATGACGAAGGCATTCGCGCGGTGCTGACCCATGGCAACGCCGGCGCCCTGGCCGGCGGCGGCTTCGGCAGCGCGCTGGGCGTGATCCGCGCCGGCTGGCTGGGCGAACTGGTCGAGCAGGTCTATGTGGGCGAGAGCCGCCCGGGACTGCAGGGCGCGCGGCTGACTGCCTGGGAACTGCACGGCGACGGCGTGCCGACCACCGTGTGTGTGGACGCGGCGGCCGGCCATCTGATGAAGAGCGAGCGCATCGGCTGGCTGATCGTCGGCGCCGAGCGCATCGCCGCCAACGGCGACGTGGCGGCCACCATCGGCACCTATCCGCTGACGGTGCTGGCCATGCACCACGGCCTGCGCGTGATGGTGGCGGCGCCCAGCTCGTGCATCGACATGAGCCTGGAGCATGGCGAGGACATTCCCCTCGAAGACCACGCGGCGAGCGAAGTGCTCGACCCGGCGGTGGGGGTCGAGGTGTTCAATCCGGCCTTCGACGTGACACCGGCCGACCTGATCGATGTGATCGTCACCGAGCGCGGCGTGATCGAGCGGCCGGATACCGCGAAGCTGGCCGAGCTGATGTGTCGCAAGCGCCTGCATTGATTGCCGGCTCGGCGCCACGCAACCTACCGCCGGATAACGGAAAGTTGCGGCCTGGGTCCTGAAGCCTGGCGCGGCAAGCTGTGATACCATCCCGCGCTTATCGCAGGACCCTGCTGACTAAAGGAACCAGGCTTCCATGGGCGAACTGGCCAAAGAAATCCTCCCGGTCAACATCGAAGACGAGCTGAAACAGTCCTACCTCGATTACGCCATGAGCGTCATCGTCGGTCGTGCGCTGCCCGATGCGCGCGACGGCCTCAAGCCGGTGCACCGCCGGGTGCTGTTCGCCATGAGCGAACTGGGCAACGACTGGAACAAGCCCTACCTGAAGTCGGCCCGTGTGGTCGGCGACGTGATCGGTAAATACCACCCGCACGGCGACTCGGCGGTGTACGACACCATCGTGCGCATGGCGCAGCCCTTCTCGCTGCGCTACCTGCTGGTGGACGGTCAGGGCAACTTCGGTTCGGTGGACGGCGACAGTGCCGCGGCCATGCGCTACACCGAAGTGCGCCGCACCAAGCTGGCCCACGAGCTGCTGGCCGACCTGCACAAGGAAACCGTGGACTGGGTGCCGAACTACGACGGCTCCCTGCTGATCCCCGAAGTCCTGCCGACCAAGATTCCCGCCCTGCTGGTGAACGGCTCCGCCGGTATCGCCGTGGGCATGGCCACCAACATCCCGCCGCACAACCTGGGCGAGGTGGTGGACGGCTGTCTGGCGCTGATCGACAACCCGGAACTGACCGTCGACGAACTGATGCAGTTCATCCCCGGTCCGGACTTCCCCACCGCCGGCATCATCAACGGCCGCGCGGGCATCATCGAGGCCTACCGCACCGGCCGTGGCCGGGTGTACATGCGCGCCCGCGCCACCGTCGAGGACATGGACAAGGCCGGCAGCCGCCAGCAGATCATCGTCACCGAGCTGCCCTACCAGCTGAACAAGGCGCGGCTGATCGAGAAGATCGCCGAGCTGGTGAAAGAGAAGAAGATCGAAGGCATCAGCGAGCTGCGCGACGAGTCCGACAAGGACGGCATGCGCATCGTCATCGAGCTGCGCCGGGGCGAAGTCGGCGAGGTGGTGCTCAACAACCTCTACGCCCAGACCCAGATGCAGAGCGTGTTCGGCATCAACAACGTGGCCCTGGTCGACGGCCAGCCGCGTCTGCTGAACCTCAAGGACATGCTCGAGGTGTTCGTCCGTCACCGCCGCGAAGTGGTGACCCGCCGCACCATCTTCGAACTGCGCAAGGCCCGCGAGCGCGGCCACATCCTGGAAGGCCAGGCGGTGGCGCTGTCGAACATCGACCCGGTCATCGAGCTGATCAAGAAATCGCCGACCCCGGCCGAGGCCAAGGAGCGTCTGCTGGCCACCGGCTGGGAGTCCTCCGCCGTGGAAGCGATGGTCGAGCGTGCCGGCGCCGACGCCTGCCGCCCCGAGGACCTGCCGGAACAATTCGGCCTGCGCGACGGCAAGTACTACCTGTCGCCGGAACAGGCCCAGGCCATCCTGGACCTGCGCCTGCATCGCCTGACTGGCCTGGAGCACGAGAAGCTGCTCGGCGAGTACCAGGAGATCCTCAACCAGATCGGCGAGTTGATTCGCATCCTGACCAACCCGCAGCGCCTGCTGGAAGTGATCCGCGAAGAGCTGGAGCAGGTGCGCAGCGAATACGGCGACGCGCGCCGCAGCGAAATCATGGCGTCCCACGCCGACCTGACCATCGCCGACCTCATCCCCGAGGAAGAGCGCGTGGTGACCATTTCCCACGGCGGCTACGCCAAGAGCCAGCCGCTGGCCTCCTACGAAGCCCAGCGTCGTGGTGGCAAGGGCAAGTCGGCCACCGGGGTGAAGGACGAGGACTACGTCGAGCACCTGCTGGTCGCCAACAGCCACGCCACGCTGCTGCTGTTCTCCAGCAAGGGCAAGGTCTACTGGCTGCGCACCTACGAGATTCCGGAAGCCTCGCGCACCGCGCGCGGCCGGCCGCTGGTCAACCTGCTGCCGCTGGACGAGAACGAACGCATCACCGCCATGCTGCAGGTCGACCTGGAAGCGCTGCGTCAGCAGGCTCCGGAAGACGAGGAGCTGGACGAGGTGATCGAGCACGACGAGGTCGAGGACCTGGCCGAGGGTGAAGAGGCCGGCGAAGCCGAAGAGGTCGTGACCGGTGCCTTCATCTTCATGGCCACCGCTAACGGCACCGTGAAGAAGACCCCGCTGGTGCAGTTCAGCAAGCCGCGCAGCAGCGGCCTGATCGCCCTGCGCCTGGAGGAGGGCGACACGCTGATCGCCGCCGCCATCACCGATGGCAGTCGCGAAGTGATGCTGTTCTCCGACGCCGGCAAGGTCATCCGCTTCAAGGAAGGCCACGTGCGCACCATGGGCCGTACCGCCCGCGGCGTGCGCGGCATGCGCCTGCAGGACGGCCAGCAGCTGATCTCCATGATCATTCCCGAGGGCGAGGCGCAGATCCTCACCGCCTCCGAGCATGGCTACGGCAAGCGCACGCCGATCGACGAATATCCGCAGCGCGGCCGGGGCGGCCAGGGCGTGATCGCCATGGTGACCAACGAGCGCAACGGCAAGCTGGTCGGCGCCATCCAGGTGCAGGACGGTGAGGAGATCATGCTGATCTCCGACCAGGGCACGCTGGTGCGTACCCGCGTCGACGAAGTGTCCAGCCTGAGCCGCAACACCCAGGGCGTCACCCTGATCAAGCTGGCCAAGGACGAGGTGCTGGTCGGCCTCGAACGTGTCCAGGAACCGACCCCGGTCGAGGATGACGCGCTCGAGGGCGAAGAGGACGCTGTGCCCGAAGCGGGCGAGGACGCCGACGAGGCGTCGGACGTTTAAGTGCACGTACGGGCGGCCAGGTGCCGCCCGTCGCGTTCCCGGGCCGCGGCCCGGGAGACAAGAATTGACGGATCTGGCGCGCTGGCGCCAGATTTCGCAAGAACAGCACCAGCGCCGGGTGGCCTGGTGTGCGGCGAATCGAGAGAGAACGACGTGAAACGAGCCCATAACTTCTGTGCAGGCCCCGCAGCCCTTCCCACCGCCGTCCTGGAGCGCGCCCAGGCCGAGATGCTCGACTGGCATGGCATGGGCCTGTCGGTCATGGAAATGAGCCACCGCAGCGACGAATACGTGGCCATCGCCGAGAAGGCCGAGCAGGACCTGCGCGAGCTGATGAACGTGCCGAACCACTACAAGGTGCTGTTCATGCAGGGCGGCGCCAGCCAGCAGTTCGCGCAGATTCCGCTGAACCTGCTGCCCGAAGGCGCCACCGCCGACTACGTGGAAACCGGCATCTGGTCGAAGAAGGCCATCGAGGAAGCGCGCCGCTTCGGCAACGTCAACGTGGCGGCCAGCGGCAAGTCGCTGGACTACTTCGGCATCCCCGGCCAGAACGACTGGCAACTGACCCCGGACGCCGCCTACCTGCATTACTGCAGCAACGAAACCATCGGCGGCGTGCAGTTCGACTGGGTACCGCAAACCGGCGACGTGCCGCTGGTGGTGGACATGTCCTCGGACATCCTCTCGCGTCCGGTCGACGTGTCGCAGTTCGGCATGATCTACGCCGGCGCGCAGAAGAACATCGGCCCGTCCGGCCTGGTGGTGGTGATCGTCCGTGAAGATCTGCTCGGCCAGGCGCGCGCCAGCTGCCCGACCATGCTCAATTACAAGGTCTCCGCCGACAACGGCTCCATGTACAACACCCCGGCCACCTATTCCTGGTACCTGGCCGGCCTGGTGTTCGAGTGGCTGAAGGAGCAGGGCGGTATCGAGGCCATGGCCCGCCGCAACCATGCCAAGCAGGACCTGCTGTACAGCACCATCGACGCCAGCGAGTTCTACAGCAACCCGGTGAGCCGCAACGCGCGCTCCTGGATGAATGTGCCGTTCCGCCTGGCCGACGAGCGTCTGGACAAGGACTTCCTGGCCGGCGCCGATGCGCGTGGCCTGCTCAACCTCAAGGGTCACCGTTCGGTGGGCGGCATGCGCGCCTCTATCTACAACGCCACCGGCCTGGATGCCGTCGAGGCACTGGTCGCCTACATGGCCGAGTTCGAGAAGGAGCACGCCTGATGAGCGACGCCGATCAGCTCAAGGCGCTGCGGGTTCGCATCGACAGCCTCGACGAGAAGATCCTCGAGCTGATCAGCGAGCGCGCGCGGTGTGCCCAGGATGTGGCGCGGGTGAAAACCGCCGGCCTGCAGCCGGGCGAAGAGGTGGTGTTCTATCGCCCCGAGCGTGAAGCCTGGGTGCTCAAGCACATCATGGAGCTGAACAAGGGGCCGCTGGACAACGAGGAAGTGGCCCGCCTGTTCCGCGAAATCATGTCGTCCTGCCTGGCGCTGGAGCAGCCGCTGAAAGTGTCCTACCTGGGCCCGGAAGGCACCTTCTCCCACGCCGCGGTGCTCAAGCACTTCGGCGCGGCGGTGAAGAGCCAGCCGATGGCGGCAATCGACGAAGTGTTCCGCGAAGTGGCCGCCGGTGCGGTGAACTTCGGTGTGGTGCCGGTGGAAAACTCCACCGAGGGCGCCATCAACCACACGCTGGACAGCTTCCTCGAACACGACCTGGTGATCTGTGGCGAGGTGGAGCTGCGCATCCACCATCACCTGCTGATCGGCGAAAACACCAAGACCGACAAGATCTCGCGCATCTATTCCCACGCCCAGTCCCTGGCCCAGTGCCGCAAGTGGCTGGACGCCCATTACCCGAATGTCGAGCGCGTGGCGGTGTCCAGCAACGCCGACGCGGCCAAGCGGGTCAGGAGCGAGTGGAACAGCGCGGCGATTGCCGGCGACATGGCCTCTACCTTGTACGGCCTGACCAAGCTGCACGAAAAGATCGAAGACCGTCCGGACAACTCGACACGCTTCCTGATCATCGGCAACCAGGAAGTGCCGCCGACCGGCGACGACAAGACCTCGATCATCGTCTCCATGCGCAACAAGCCGGGCACGCTGCATGAGCTGCTGGTGCCGTTCCACACCAACGGCATCGACCTCACGCGCATCGAGACCCGCCCGTCGCGCAGCGGCAAGTGGACCTACGTGTTCTTCATCGACTTCGTCGGCCACCACAAGGACCCGCTGGTCAAGGGTGTGCTGGAGAAGCTCGCTGACGAGTCGGTGGCATTGAAGGTGCTGGGTTCCTACCCCAAGGCTGTTCTCTAATCTTTTCGGCGGGCTCCGACGCGGGGCCCGCTGGCCGTCGAGGCTATACGCATGAGTGCTGATTTCCTTGCCCTGGCCGTGCCGGGCGTACAGAAGCTGTCCCCTTACGTCACCGGCAAGCCGATCGAGGAACTGGCCCGCGAGCTGGGCATGGACCCGGCACAGATCGTCAAGCTGGCCAGCAACGAGAACCCGCTGGGCCCGAGCCCGAAGGCGCTGGCCGCCATCCAGGACGCGCTGCCCGAACTGACCCGTTACCCCGATGGCAGCGGCTATGCCCTGAAGCAGAAGCTGGCCGGCAAGTTCGCCATCGACCCGGCGGGCATCACCCTGGGCAACGGTTCCAACGACATCATCGACCTGGTGGCGCGTGCCTTCCTGGCGCCGGGCCTCAACGCCGTATTCAGCGCCCATGCATTTGCCGCCTACCCAATCTCCACCCAGGCTGTTGGCGCGGAAAGCCGCGTGGTGCCGGCCATCGACTATGGCCATGACCTGGATGGCCTGATCGCCGCCATGGACGCCAACACCCGGGTCGCCTACGTCGCCAACCCGAACAATCCGACCGGCACCTGGTTCGGTGCCGAAGCGCTGGAACGCTTCCTGTCCCGAGTGCCGGAGCATGTCGTGGTGGTGCTGGACGAGGCCTATATCGAGTTCTCCGAGCCGGGCGAGCTGCCCAACGGTCTCTCGTACCTGTCCCGCTACCCGAACCTGCTGGTCTCGCGCACCCTGTGCAAGGCCTACGGCCTGGCCGGCCTGCGCATCGGCTACGGCGCGTCTTCGGCAGCCATCGCCGGCGTGCTGAACCGCGTGCGCCTGCCGTTCAACGTGAACAGCCTGGCGCTGGTCGCCGCAAGCGCCGCGCTGGACGACGAGGACTACGTGCTGCGCAGCCGCCAGGTCAACCGCGCCGGCATGCGCCAGCTGGAAGCTGGCCTGCAGGCACTGGGGCTGAGCTGGATTCCCTCGCGCGGCAACTTCCTGGCCGTGGACTTCGGCCGCGACGCCGCGCCGATCAACGCCGCGCTGCTGCGCCAGGGCGTGATCGTGCGGCCGGTGGCCGGCTACGCGATGCCGACCTTCCTGCGCGTGTCGGTGGGCACCGAGGCGGAGAACGCCCGTTTCCTCGACGCGCTGGAGCACGTGCTGCGTGGCTGATCTCAAGCACCCCAACGAGGCGCGGCTCGGCCGCCTGGTGGTGGTCGGCCTGGGCCTGATCGGCGGTTCCTTCGCCAAGGGCATCCGCGCCACCGGCCTGTTCCGCGAGGTGGTGGGCGTCGACCTGGACCCCGAGTCCCGCCGCCTGGCGGTGGAGCTGGGCGTGGTCGATCGCTGCGAGGCCGAGCTGGCCGTCGCCTGCCAGGGCGCCGACGTGATCCAGCTGGCGGTGCCGATCCTGGTCATGGAAAAGGTGCTGGCGCAGCTGGCCAGGCTCGATCTCGGCCAGGCGATAATCACCGACGTGGGCAGCGCCAAGGGCAACCTGGTGCGCGCCGCGCGCCAGGTGTTCGGTCACATGCCGGCGCGCTTCGTGCCCGGTCATCCGATTGCCGGGTCCGAACAGAGCGGTGTGACGGCGGCCAATCCGAAGCTGTTCCGCCGCCACAAGGTGATTCTCACGCCGGTGGCGGAGACCGATCCCGACGCCCTGGCGCTGGTCGACCACCTGTGGCGCGCGCTGGATGCCGATGTCGAGCACATGGACGTGGCGCACCACGACCAGGTGCTGGCCGCCACCAGCCATCTGCCGCACCTGCTGGCCTACACGCTGGTGGACTCGCTGGCCAAGCGCAACGAGAACCTGGAGATATTCCGCTACGCCGCCGGCGGCTTTCGCGACTTCACGCGCATCGCCGGCAGCGATCCATTGATGTGGCACGACATCTTCCTGGCCAACCGGGACGCCGTGCTGCAGGCGCTGGACGATTTTCGCGACGACCTCGACGCCCTGCGCGCCGCGGTGGTCGAAGGGGATGGGCATCACCTGCTGGGCGTGTTCACCCGCGCCCGGGTGGCCCGCGAGCATTTCAGCAAAATCCTGGCCCGCCGGGCCTATGTGGACGCCATGCATTCCAACAATGATCTGATCTTCCTCGCCCAGCCGGGCGGCAGCGTCAACGGCCGAATCCGCGTGCCGGGCGACAAGTCCATCTCCCACCGCTCGATTCTGCTCGGCTCGCTGGCCGATGGCGTGACCGAAGTGCAGGGCTTCCTCGAAGGCGAGGACGCGCTGGCCACCATCCAGGCGTTCCGCGACATGGGCGTGGTCATCGAAGGCCCGCACAAGGGCCGCGTCACCGTGCACGGCGTCGGTCTGCACGGCCTGAAGGCGCCGGCCGGTCCGCTGTACATGGGCAACTCCGGCACCTCGATGCGCCTGCTCTCCGGCTTGCTGGCCGCGCAGCCGTTCGACACCACGCTGACCGGCGACCCGTCGCTGTCCAAGCGGCCGATGAACCGTGTCGCCAAGCCGCTGCGCGCGATGGGTGCGGTGATCGAAACCGGTCCCGAAGGTCGTCCGCCGCTGACCATTCGCGGCGGCCAGAAACTGACCGGCATGCACTACGAGATGCCGATGGCCAGCGCCCAGGTGAAATCCTGCCTGCTGCTGGCCGGCCTGTACGCCGCCGGGGAAACCGCGGTGACCGAGCCGGCACCGACCCGCGACCACACCGAGCGCATGCTGCGTGGTTTCGGTTACCCGGTCGAGGTCGACGGCGCCACCGCCAAGGTCGAAAGCGGCCACAAACTGACGGCCACCCAGATCGAGGTGCCGGCGGACATTTCCTCGGCCGCGTTCTTCCTGGTCGCGGCCAGCATCGCCGAGGGCGCCGAGCTGGTGCTGGAGCACGTGGGCATCAACCCGACCCGCACCGGGGTGATCGACATCCTCCGTCTGATGGGCGGCGACATCACCCTGGAGAATCAACGTGAAGTCGGCGGCGAGCCGGTGGCCGATCTGCGCGTGCGCTCGGCGAAGCTCAAGGGCATCGACATCCCCGAGGATCTGGTGCCGCTGGCCATCGACGAATTCCCGGTGCTGTTCATCGCCGCCGCCTGCGCCGAAGGGCGCACCGTGCTGCGCGGCGCCGAGGAACTGCGCGTCAAGGAATCCGACCGCATCCAGGTCATGGCCGATGGCCTGCAGGCGCTGGGCGTGAAGGCTGAGCCGACCCCGGACGGCATCGTCATCCACGGCGGCCCGATCGGCGGCGGCGAAGTCTGGGCGCACGGCGATCACCGCATCGCCATGTCGTTCAGCGTCGCCTCGCTGCGCGCCACGGCGCCGATCCGCATCCACGACTGCGCCAACGTCGCCACCTCGTTTCCCAACTTCCTGGCCCTGGCCGAGCAGGTGGGCATCCGCGTAGCCAAGGAGTCCTGACATGACCGCTCCCGTCATCGCGCTCGATGGGCCGAGCGGCTCGGGCAAGGGCACCCTGGCCGGCCTGCTGGCCAACCGCCTGGGCTGGAATCTGCTGGATTCGGGCGCCATCTATCGTCTGCTGGCCCATGGGGCCGGCAAGCACGGCATCGACCTGGCCGACGAGGCGCGGCTGGTGGAGCTGGCCGCGCGTCTGGACGTGCAATTCATCCCCGGCCAGCCCGGCCAGGAACAGATCACGCTGCTCGACGGCGAGGATGTCACCCGTGCCATCCGCACCGAGCAGGCTGGCGCCGGCGCCTCCAAGGTCGCCGCGCTGCCGGCGGTGCGCGCCGCACTGCTGGACCGCCAGCGCGCCTTCCGGGCCGCGCCCGGGCTGATCGCCGACGGTCGCGACATGGGCACGGTGGTGTTTCCTGACGCGCCGCTGAAGATTTTCCTGACGGCCAGCGTGGAAGAGCGCGCACGTCGCCGCTATCTTCAGTTGAAGGAAAAGGGCGAGGCTGTTAACCTCGCGGGTCTTTTCGAGGAGATCCGCGCGCGCGATGAGCGCGACACGCAGCGGGCCACCGCGCCGCTCAAGCCGGCTGACGATGCGCTGCTGCTGGACTCGACCGAACTGAGCATCGAGCAGGTGCTCGAAAGAATTCTTGGCGAAGCCGCTGCCCGCGGACTCGTCGGGTAAGTCGATCGCTTCGCCACGAAGGATCGCAAGGAAGCTTGCAGGGAACCAGTCCATGTCCTGCGAGCGTCTTTTACATGAACGAACCCACATTTGGCTGGAGTGTGGCTTTGGGCGGATCCACCGCCTTGAACAACAGGAATCAACATGAGCGAAAGCTTTGCAGAACTTTTTGAAGAAAGCCTGAAGTCCCTGGACATGCAGCCCGGTGCCATCATCACCGGCATCGTGGTCGACATCGATGGTGACTGGGTCACCGTCCACGCCGGCCTGAAGTCCGAGGGCGTCATCCCGGTCGAGCAGTTCTATAACGAACAGGGCGAGCTGACCATCAAGGTAGGTGACGAAGTTCACGTCGCGCTGGACGCGGTGGAAGACGGCTTCGGTGAAACCAAGCTGTCCCGCGAAAAAGCCAAGCGCGCCGAGTGCTGGATCGTTCTGGAAGCTGCTTTCGCTGCTGAAGAAGTGGTCAAGGGCGTCATCAATGGCAAGGTGAAGGGCGGCTTCACCGTCGACGTCAACGGCATCCGCGCGTTCCTGCCGGGTTCCCTGGTCGACGTGCGTCCGGTGCGTGATACCACTCACCTGGAAGGCAAGGAACTGGAATTCAAGGTCATCAAGCTCGACCAGAAGCGCAACAACGTTGTCGTTTCCCGTCGCAGCGTCCTGGAAGCCGAGAACAGCGCCGAGCGTGAAGCTCTGCTGGAATCCCTGCAGGAAGGCCAGCAGGTCAAGGGTATCGTCAAGAACCTCACCGACTACGGCGCGTTCGTCGACCTGGGCGGCGTGGACGGCCTGCTGCACATCACCGACATGGCCTGGAAGCGCATCAAGCATCCGTCGGAAATCGTCAACGTTGGCGACGAGATCGACGTCAAGGTGCTGAAGTTCGACCGCGAGCGCAACCGCGTCTCCTTGGGTCTGAAGCAGCTGGGCGAAGATCCGTGGGTCGCCATCAAGGCCCGTTATCCGGAAGGCACCCGTGTTCAGGCTCGCGTCACCAACCTGACCGACTACGGCTGCTTCGCCGAGCTGGAAGAAGGCGTCGAGGGTCTGGTGCACGTGTCCGAAATGGACTGGACCAACAAGAACATCCACCCGTCCAAGGTCGTTCAGGTCGGCGACGAAGTGGAAGTCATGGTCCTGGATATCGACGAAGAGCGTCGTCGTATCTCCCTGGGCATCAAGCAGTGCAAGTCCAACCCGTGGGAAGACTTCTCGTCCAGCTTCAACAAGGGCGACAAGATCTCCGGCACCATCAAGTCGATCACCGATTTCGGTATCTTCATCGGCCTGGACGGCGGCATCGACGGTCTGGTTCACCTGTCCGACATCTCCTGGAACGAGCCGGGTGAAGAAGCCGTTCGCCGCTTCAAGAAGGGCGACGAGCTGGAAACCGTCATCCTCTCCGTCGATCCGGAGCGTGAGCGCATCTCCCTGGGTATCAAGCAACTGGAAGACGATCCGTTCTCCAGCTATGCCTCCTCCCACGAGAAGGGCAGCATCGTTCGCGGCACCGTGAAGGAAGTTGACGCCAAGGGCGCGGTCATCGACCTGGGCAACGACATCGAAGCCACCCTGAAGGCTTCCGAAATCAGCCGTGACCGCGTCGAAGACGCCCGTAACGTGCTGAAGGAAGGCGACGAAGTCGAAGCCAAGATCATCAGCATCGACCGCAAGTCCCGCGTCATCAGCCTGTCCATCAAGTCCAAGGATGTCGAGGACGAGAAGGACGCGATGAAGGAACTGCGTACCAAGCAGGAAACCGAGACCACCGGTCCGACCACCATTGGTGATCTGATCCGTGCTCAGATGGAAAACCAGAACTAAGTTCTGATTTCCTGCTGATGAAAAAGGGCGACTTCGGTCGCCCTTTTTTGTTGCTGCGAATACCGGGCGCGGCTCACCTGTGGGGTCGGCTTACACCGGGCCTACGGAGTCAGGCCGGCGCAGGGTGTTGCGCCTACCTTCGTCGGCCGGGATAAACCCGGCCCCACAACGTCCGCTTCCGCCAGAACGTAGGGTGGTCAACGCCACACATTGGCCACCGCAGCGGCCGGAACAGCGCCAACCGCCTTACACGAACACCTCCGCAAAGAACGCCTTCATGTCTTGCCACGAGCGCTCATCGGCTTCCCGCTGATAGCCGATATCGAGCGTCGCCGTGCGCCGCTGGTCGGCCTGCGGGTTGGTGAAGCCGTGGCGAGCGCCGGGGTGGATCACCAGCCGGTAGTCCGCACCCGCCTCGCGCATCTCGTCCTGGAACGCCTGCAACTGCTCGGACGTGGTCATGCTGTCTGCCTCGCCGTGTTCCACCAGAATGCGTGCCCTGACGCTGCCTGGGGTCGCCGGCACCGTCGGCGCCAGCCGGCCATGGAAGCTGACCACGCCCGCCAGTGGCAGCCCCTGGCGGGCCATGTCGAGTACCAGCTTGCCGCCGAAGCAGTAACCGATCGCGCCGATACGACGCGGGTCGACTTCCGGCTGGCGCAGCAGCAGATCCAGCGCCGCCTCGAAGCGCTGCCGGGTGATTTCCACGCTGGCCGTGGCGGCCTGCATGAGGGTGCGGGCCTCGCCCGGGTCGGTGGTGGTCCTGCCCTCGCCGTACATGTCCAGCGCCAGCGCGGCGTAGCCGAGCGCCGCCAGTTCGCGGGTACGGCGCTGAATGTAGTCGTTGAGTCCCCAGAACTCGGGTGCCACCAGGATGCCCGGGCGCGGTCCATGCTCGGCTTCGTCGCTGGCCAGGTAGCCCCGCAGCGCCGTACCGTCGGCGCTCTGGTAGGTCAGTTCGCGGGTGTGGATTTCGGCCTGGGCAAGGCCGTCGGAAGAGGGGATGCTCATGACGTTTTCTCCGCTGCGGGACTTATCAAGGAGGCACTGAGATCGTCCGCAGGTTCCCTGTGTCATTTTGTCCTGCAGGGCGGGGGGAGAAGTGGTAGGCTGCGCGCCGCCCTTGTCCGGGCGAACTGCGAGTGCTTTACCCGAATGTCTGCTCCTTCCGATTCTGCCGGCTATATCCAGCGCGGCAGTGCCGATTACCGCCGGGCCACCCTGGCGCTGTTCTGTGCCGGTTTTGCCACCTTCGCCCTCCTGTACTGCGTGCAACCGCTGCTTCCCCTGCTGGCGGCGCACTTTCGCGTGTCCGCCGCGAGCAGCAGCCTGGTCCTGTCGCTGACCACCCTGAGCCTGGCGCTGGCCATGCTGGTGGCCGGCGCGCTGGCCGAGAGCTGGGGGCGCAAGCCGGTGATGGTCGCCGCCCTGGGTCTGGCCAGCGTGCTGGGCATCGCCAGCGCCCTGGTGGACGACTGGCAGGCGCTGCTGGTGTTGCGCACCCTGCTGGGACTGGCGCTCAGCGGCCTGCCGGCGCTGGCCATGGCGTATGTGGGCGAGGAGTTCGATCCGCCCTCGCTGCCGGCGGCGATGGGACTCTATATCGGCGGTACCGCGCTGGGCGGCCTGCTCGGTCGCCTGCTGGCCGGCCTGTTCGCCGATCTGGGTGGCTGGGAGCTGGCGCTCGGCGGCATCGCCGGTCTCGGTCTGCTGGCGCTGCTGCTGTTCCACTGGCTGCTGCCGCCGTCGCGGCATTTCCGCGCGCAGCCGCTGTCGCTGCGCACGCTGCTGGGCAACTTCCGCCTGCACCTGGCCAACCGCGAGCTGCGCATCCTGTTCAGCATCGCCTTCCTGCTGATGGGCGGCTTCGTTGCGCTGTTCAACTACATTGGCTTCCGCCTGGCGGCGGCACCGTTCGGCTTGTCCTCGACGGTGATCGGCTTGCTGTTCACCGTCTATCTGCTCGGCATCCTCAGCGCCGGCTGGGGCGGGCGGCTGGTGCCGCGCTTCGGCGCGCCGCGCGTGATGCTGGGCGGCCTGATGATCATGCTGCTGGGTGTGACGCTGTGCGCGCTGCCCTGGCTGCCGGCGGTGGCGCTCGGCCTCGGCCTGGTGACCCTGGGCTTCTTTGCCACCCATGCGGTGGCCAGCGGCCAGGTCGGCCAGCGTGCCCGGGGCGCCAAGGCGCAGGCCTCGGCCCTGTACCTGTGCGCCTATTACCTGGGCTCCAGTGTCATCGGCTATTGCGGCGGGTGGGTATGGAGCCACGCCGGCTGGTTGCCGCTGCTGGTGCTGCTGTCCGGCGTGTTCCTGCTGGCCAGCCTGCAGAGCCTGCGCCTGGCCCGGGGCTGATCAGTCGACCCGCTCCGCCGGCCGGCTGTCCACGGGCGGGTAGGGGGGCGGGGTGATGCCCATCGATACATAGATGCTGGTAAAGGTATCCATGCCCATCTGCGCCGGCTTGATCCACTCCACCGGCATGTACAGCAGGCCGCCACCCACCGGGATCGGCGCGGTGGGCACCAGCACCGCGAGGTAGCGTCGACCGTTGATCACGACGGGCTCTGGATTGGGCAGCAGCGCCAGCACCGCCACGCCGTCGCCGCCGAAGAAGCACCAGACCGGGCTCATGGCGGCAATGTCGGCGTCTTCCTTCTGGTCCAGCAGGCCAACGAAGCGGTCAGTCAGCCCGTACAGCTTGCCCAGCAGCGGAATGCGCTCGACCGTCAGCTTGAACAGCCTGGCCAGCGGCTTTTTCAGCCCCAACTGCACCGCCAGCCCCAGCGGGTAGATGGCGACGATGAGGATCAGCGTGCCGAGCAGGTAGGCCAGCTTCGGGCTTTCCACGAACGGATAGCCGAGGACGGCGAACAACTGGCCGACACCGGTGGACGGGCCGGCGAAGCGGTTGAGCAGGCTGACGATCCAGGTGACCAGCGCCAGGGTGAGGGTCAGGGGCAGCAGGGCCAGCAGGCCGGCCAGCCAGGTGGTGACGATGGACTTGAAACCTCGGGACAGGAGCATGGCGAATCCGGACAGGGCAGGCGAAGGGCCTCCATTCTGGCCATTCCGCTAGCGGCTGCAAGCGGGGCTCTGTCTCATTTTTCTACCGGCTCACGGTAGGCGCCGGGCGTCAGGTGCGTCCATTTGCGAAACGCCCGGTGAAACGCCGATGCCTCCGAGAAACCCAGTTGCTCGGCGATCTCCTGGATGGACAGTTCCGGGCGGCCGAGCAGGTAGATGGCGCGGTCGCGGCGCAGCTGGTCCTTGATGACCTGGAAACTGCTGCCCTGCTCGCGCAAGCGCCGGCGCAGGGTCTGCGGGCTGCAGTTGAGCTGGCGGGCCAGCTGTTCCAGGTCCGGCCACTGGCGGCAGTCGCGGCCGAGCAGGCGCTGGATGCGCACGATCAGCGAGTCGTCGCCTGCCGGACGGCTGAGCAGGTCGGCGGGCGCCTGTTCCAGAAAGTGCTTGAGGGTGCGCTCGTCCTGCAGCAGCGGCTGATCCAGGTGCGCGGCGGCGAAGCGCAGCCCGGTGAAGCCGGCGGCAAAGCGCCGCACGCCGGGAAACAGCAGGTCGTACTCGGCGACATGCTGCGGCTGCGCATAGGCGAAACAGAGCTCCTCGAGGGCGATGCGCTGGCCGATCAGCCAACTGGCCAGGCGATGCCAGATCAGCAGCAGGCTTTCGCTGAGGAAATGCTCGGGGTCATGGGCCGGTTCCACCCGCAGGCACAGCCAGGCCTGCGCGCCCTCGCGACGCAGCGTGAACTCGGGGCTGCCGGGGAACAGTCGATAGAAGCGGATGCCACGCCGCAGGGCCTTCTCCAGGGTGCCGCAATGGATGATGGCGCAGGCCATCATGGCAAAGGTGCCGGGCAGGCTGGCCTGGCCGGCCAGTCCCAGGTACTCGTCATCGAGGTGCCGCCAGAGCAGGCGGATCAGTCGTGCGTATTGCGCCGCCGTCACCCGTGCGGCGGACTCCTCCAGCACGGCGGGCGGCAGGCCGGCTTCGCTCAGCAGCGCCGGGATGTCCAGGTCGCGCAACCGCGCCCCGTGCAGCGCGGCGCGGACGAAATGACTGGCAATGGTGCGTTCGCGCATGGTGGCTTCCCTGGCTCAGGCGCTCGATGGTAGTCAGCCGGGGCGGGCGCGGACAAGCGCGTTTGCATCAGCCCGGTCGAGCGTTCGGGTCATTGAGCGCGGGATGCCCGCCGGCCTAGGCTTGCCGGACCTTCAAGAAGGAGTCCGCCATGCCCGGTCCCCTGGCCTCGCTGAAAGTCCTCGATTTCTCCACCCTGCTGCCCGGGCCGTTCGCCTCGCTGCTGCTGGCCGACCTCGGCGCCGAGGTGCTGCGCATCGAATCGCCGAGCCGGCCCGATCTGCTGCGCCTGCTGCCGCCCCGCGTGCAGGGCGCCTCCGCCGCCCATGCCTGGGTCAACCGCAACAAGCGCAGCCTGGCGCTGGACCTCAAGCAACCGGCGGCGCGGGAGGTGGTGCATGATCTGCTGCGCGACTACGACATCCTCATCGAGCAGTTTCGCCCCGGAGTGATGGAACGCCTCGGGCTCGGCTACGAGGCCCTGAAGCGTATCAATCCGCGGCTGATCTACGTGTCCATCACCGGCTACGGCCAGACCGGCCCGTATCGGGCGCGCGCCGGCCACGACATCAACTACCTGGCGCTCAGCGGCCTGGCCGCCGGCACCGGCCGGCGCGACAGTGGCCCGGTGCCGCAGGGCGTGCAGATCGCCGACCTGGCCGGCGGCTCGTTGCACGGCGTGGTGGGTCTGCTTGCGGCGGTGATCCAGCGCCAGCTCAGCGGCGAAGGCCAGCAGGTGGATGTCAGCATGACCGACTGCGCCTTCAGCCTGCACGCCCTGGGTGGCGCCGGCTATCTGGCCGGCGGCGTCGAGCCGGGACTGGAAAACCAGCCGCTCAATGGCGGCGGCTTCTACGACTACTACCGCACCCGCGATGACCGCTGGCTGGCCGTCGGCTGCCTGGAGCCGCAGTTCTTGCAGGCCTTCTGTCAGGCGCTGGGGCGGCCGGAGCTGGCGGCGCGCGGCCTGTCGCAACGGGCGGAGGATCAGCAGGCCCTCAAGGGCGAGTTCGCCGCCGAGATCGAGCGGCGCAGCCTCGCCGAGTGCCAGGCGCTGTTCGCCGACCTGGACGCCTGCGTGGAACCGGTGCTGTCGTTAAGCGAGGCGCTGGAGCATCCGCAGATCGCGGCGCGCCAGCTGGTCACCGAGGTGCCCGGCCCATCCGGCCCGTTGCGCCAGCTGGCCTGCCCGCTGAAGTTCTCCGCCGGCCTGCCGCCACCACGCCACAGCGGCGCGGCGCTGGGCGAGCATGGCGAACAGGTGCTGCGCGAACTGGGGTATGACGAGGAGCGGGTTCAGGATTTGCGGGCCCGCGGCGTGCTGGGCGGGGCGCGAACGTAGGGCGGTTAGCGTTTTTCTGGCTGCCAGGGGCATGACGAGGCGGACAACGCCGAATGGACAGGGTGATGGCTAATTGATAGCTTTGCGCCGCCCAGCCCCTCCGGCATCGGGCCCCTTTCTCTTAGCCGTCTTACCGCAAGGATGTCTGCATGAAAAAGCAATTGCTGCTGCTCGCCCTGTCGACCGTTGTTCTGGCAGGCTGCGCCCCGGCCAACATCACCTCGGCCAAGTGGGATACCAACAACGGTGCGAACGTGACCACCCGCTGCGAGCAGGTGGATATGCGCTCCAAGAAGGAGATGGACAACGCTTTCGCCAAGTACGATGGCTGGAAGCTGGTCTACGTCTCCGAGTACACCACTGCCAATCGCTTCGGCACCGATGGTGTGGCCTGCTTCGAAAAGGCGCGCTGATCGCGACAGCGGATGGCGCTCCACACGACACCGGCCTTGAGCCGGTGTTGTTTTTTGGGCGCTTCTATTGGGTGGTGCAAGGCGAGTCCAAAGCGTAGGGCGATCAGCGCTGTTCCGGCCGCCGGGCGGGCCTGTGCGCGGGGCATGGTGACAAAAAAGCGCTGTCCACCCTGCAGGCGCAGGCTCAGTCCAGCAACGACAGATTCACCGGCTCCTGGTGATTGTCTTCCACGCGCACGCTCAGGCGACCGTCGCCCAGGCGGGCTTCCAGGCGCTGGCCGACGTGGGTCTGGCGGGCGTCGCGGATGGCCCGGCCCTGCTCGTCCAGCAGGATGCTGTAGCCCCGGCCCAGGGTGGCCAGCGGGCTGACCACCTGCAGGGTCTGCGCCAGCGCGGCGAGTTGCAGGCGGCGCTGGCGCAGGCCGGTCAGGGTGGCGCGCGGCAGGCGTTCGGCGAGGCTGTCCAGGCGCTGGCGCAGCAGGGCCAGTTGACGCCCGGGATGGCGGCTGGCCAGGCGGTGTTCCAGGCGCAGCAGGCGTTCCCGTGACTGCCCCAGACGGCGCTGCAGCGCCTGATGCAGGCGCCGCTCCAGATCGTCCACGCGCAGCGCCAGCTGCTGCAGGCGCTCGCCCGGATGGCGCAGGCGGCGCAGCAGGCCCTCCAGACGCAATTGTTCGCGGTGTAGGTGCTGGCGCATGCACAGCTGCAGACGGCGTTCCAGCACCGCCAGGCGCTGCTGCAGATCGGCGCTGTGCGGCGCCAGCAGTTCGGCGGCGGCCGAGGGCGTGGGCGCGCGCATGTCGGCGACAAAGTCGCAGATCGATACGTCGGTCTCGTGGCCCACGGCGCTGACCGTCGGGGTGACGCAGGCGCCCAAGGCGCGGGCCACCGCTTCCTCGTTGAAGCACCAGAGATCCTCCAGCGAACCGCCGCCACGGGCCAGGATCAGCGCATCAAAGCCCTGGCGGTCGGCCAGCTGCAGGGCGCGGACGATCTGCGCGGTGGCTTCGCGACCCTGCACGGCGGTGGGCACCAGGGTCAGTTCCACCTGCGGCGCGCGGCGGCGGAACACCGAGATGATGTCGCGGATCACCGCACCGGTCGGTGAACTGACAATGCCGATGCGCCGCGGATGGCTGGGCAGCGGGCGCTTGCGCTCGGCGGCGAACAGCCCCTCGTCGCTCAGCTTGCCCTTCAGCGCTTCGAAGGCCAGGCGCAGCGCGCCGTCACCGGCCGGCTCGACGCTGTCGAGAATCAACTGGTAATCGCCACGCCCCTCGAACAGCGAGACCTTGCCACGCACCCGCACTGCCAGCCCGTCGCGCAGCGCCTGGCGCACGCGCAGGGCGTTCTGCCGGAACAGTGCGCAGCGCACCTGGGCCTGGCCGTCCTTGAGGGTGAAATACACGTGGCCGGAGGCCGGCCGGGCCAGGTTGGAGATTTCGCCTTCCACCCACACCTGGGCGAAGACATCCTCCAGCAGCAGGCGGGCACGGTTGTTGAGCTGGCTGACGCTCAGCACCTCGCGGTCGAGGTGGAGGCGTTCGAAGGGGTCGTTACGCATGGCGGCGATGATACGTGAATCACCCACGCGTCGCGTGGTTGCGCTGGTAAGTGGACTCGCCCATGGCGGCGATCTGCCCTTCGATCAGCGCCTCGAACGGGCGCAGCAGATCGTCGAAGCGGTGCTCCGGCTCCAGCCGCGAGAGGGTTTCCACGACGGCTTCCAGGGTGGACAGCGCGCCCGGCTGCGGCGCCTTGCGCAGGCGGTAGCGGGAGGTCAGCCCCTCCGGCAGGCACAGACGCGGCAGGCTTTCCAGGCAGGGGTTGAGGTAAAGCAGCTTGCGCGCCTTGCGCCAGGTGCCGTCGGGAACGATCAGTTGCAGCGGGCGCTCATCGGCGCGCTGCGGGACGGGCAGTTCGGCCTGTTCGCCGGGGAACAGCAGCAGGCTGCGGTAGGCGGGATCGGCCAGGCGCTCGGCCAGCTCCTCGCCGAAGGTTTCGCCGACCAGCAGCTCGGCATTCACCAGTCCCAGCGCCGCCAGCCGCGCGGTGTTCAGCGCGTGGCCGCTTTCGTCCGGGTGCTGCAGGATCAGCACGCGGGTGCGACTGTCCAGGCGCGGGATCAGCGCGCACAGGCAGTGGCTCAGCGGGCGGCGGCAACGGGGGCAGGTGGGGCGGGGCATGAGGTATCCATTGGCGAGAAAAGCATCGTGGCTGAAGCGCTCCCACGAAAGCGGCGCCGTGCATGAACCTGTGGGAGCGAATTCATTCGCGAGCCCTTGGGTGAGACCTGCAGCCTGGCCGGCCGCATCTTGCGGGCTGCTGAAAAGCTCGCGGACGAGTCCGCTCCCACAAAAGAAGGATCACTGCAGACTCTGCTGCCGATCGCGCCGGTAGGGGAACACGTCGATCACCTTGCCCTCGCGGATGGCGTTCTGCAGGCTTTTCCAGTAATCGGCGTCGAACAGGTCGCCGTGCAGCTGGCTGAACAGGCGGCGCTGCTTGATATCGACGAACAGGAAGCGCGGGAATTCCTCGGGGAACACGTCGTTGGGGCCGACCGAGTACCAGGGCTCGGCGGACATCTCGTCCTCGGGGAAGCGTGGCGGCGGGATGTGCCGGAAGTTCACCTCGGTGAGGTAGCAGATCTCGTCGTAGTCGTAGAACACCACACGGCCGTGGCGGGTGACGCCGAAGTTCTTCAGCAGCATGTCGCCGGGGAAGATGTTGGCCGCCGCCAGCTGCTTGATGGCCTGGCCGTAATCCTCCAGCACCTCGCGTTGCTGGGCCTCGCTGGCGCCTTCCAGATACAGGTTCAGCGGCGTCATGCGTCGCTCGGTCCAGCAGTGGCGCACCAGCACCGTGTCGCCCTGCAGTTCCACGGTGGAAGGCGCCACTTCCAGCAGCTCGGCCAGGCACTCGGGGTCGAATTTTTCCACCGGGAAGCGGAAGTCGGCGAACTCCTGGGTGTCGGCCATGCGGCCGACCCGGTCGACACGCTTCACCAGCCGGTACTTCTCGATGACGGTGGCGTGGTCGACGTTCTTGGACGGCGAGAAGCGGTCCTTGATGATCTTGAACACGGTGTTGAAGCCGGGCAGGGTGAACACGCTCATCACCATGCCGCGCACGCCGGGCGCCATCACGAAGCGGTCGTCGGTGTTGATCAGGTGGTGGATCAGCGCGCGGAAGAATTCCGACTTGCCCTGCTTGTAGAAGCCGATGGAGGTGTACAGCTCGGCGATGTGCTTGCCGGGCAGGATGCGCTTGAGGAAGGCGACGAACTCGGCCGGGTAGGAGACATCGACCATGAAGTAGGAACGGGTGAACGAGAAGATGATCGACACGTCCGCCTCATCGGTGATCAGTGCGTCGATGCGGATGCCTTCGCCTTCCTTGTGCACGAAAGGAATCGCCAGCGGCCACTGTTCCTCCGGCGTATAGATGCGCCCGACCAGGTAGGCGCCCTTGTTGCGATACAGCGGCGAGCAGAACAGCTCGATGGTCAGCTCCGGGTCCTTGCACACCCAGTCCGGCAGGTTGGCCTGCAGCGTGGCTTCCAGGCGGGCCAGGTCGCCCTCCAGATCGATATAGGGCACGTCGAAGCGATAGTCTTCGAACACCGCCCGCAGCAGGTCGGCCAGGTTGCCCTTCGGCCGGTACACCCGGGTCTGCGCCGCGCGGCGATGGGGGTGCAGCGCCGGACGGGTGGTGTGGATGAACATGGTGCCGTCGCTGATGCAGTCATGGCTGAACAGGTGGCAGAAGATCGAGTTGAACCAGGTTTCCGCCAGCTCGTCGTCGCTGCGCGGGTTGATCTGCTCGATGTAGGCGCTCTTCACCAGCGGCCAGAGCTGCACGTCCAGCAGTTGCTCGGCGGGAAATTCCCGGCGCAGGCGCTCGGTGGTTTCCTGGGCCTTGTCTTCGTAGAGGGCGATGCGCGCCGCCGAGGCCTGCTGGATCTCCTGCCACTGCGCCTGCTCGAAGCGCTGGCGCGCGCCGTCGGTGATCAGCCGGAACTGCTCGCGGTAGTCGTCGAAGCCCTTGAGGATGGAGCGGGCGATATCGGCCGGCCATTGCTGCGCCATGTTGGGGTTCCTGCTGGCTATGGAATGGCGAGCTTATGTCAGTCGGCGGACGGCGGGAAGCCAGTCGCCGCTGTGGGCGGCGGCGTGGCGGGCTGGCGCCGCGGCAGCGATTGGCCGAACAGCAGCAGGCGGGCCCACGGCAGCGGCTGGCAGGCCCGGTAGGCCAGGATCGGCCCCAGCAGCCCGGCGGCCAGGCCGAGCGCAAAGCCTGGGTAGGGCTGGTTCACGCCCAGGCGCTCCAGCGCCAGGCGTGTGGCGGCGGTGAAGAACACATGCAGCAGGTAGATGGCGTAGGAATATATCCCCAGCCGGGCCAGCAGCCGCAAGCGCAGGTTGGACGCGGCGACCAGCAGGAGCAGCAGCATGCTGAAGCCCAGGGATAGATGACTCAGCGTGGCGGTATCGCCCAGCACGGGCGTCAGCCAGCCATAGCCGAGGCAGAGCAGGGCGAGCGCCGGCACCACGATCCGCGAGTGGGCCCGAACGGCGGTTTCCAGCATCCGGAAGTACAGCACGCCGAGGACGAAGTAGGGGAACAGATAGAACGCCTGGCGCAGCGAGAACAGCGCCGGCAGTTGTTCGCGGTACGGGTAGATCACGCCAAGAACCAGCAGCAACACCGCCAGGCCGCCGTGCCTGCGGGTCAGGCCGCTGTGCTCCAGCAGGGCGAACAGGGCGAATATCACCAGCAGCGCCTGCAGGTACCAGTAGTGGGCAAACGGGTAAAGGTAGAGCTTCCAGAATTCGCCCAGGGCCAGTTGGGTGCTGGTGCCCGGCGTCAGGTATTGCAGCACGGCGAACAGGCTGCCCACGCAAACCAGCGGCAGGCCCAGGCGCCGCAGCTTGCCCGCGAGGAATGCGGCAAGGCCCCCGGACAGCGGCCGATAGCCATACACATAGCCGGAAATGAAGGTGAACAGCGGCATGCGCAGGTGGCTGAGCGCCTCGTTGAAGCGATGCAGGTCATGACCGCCCGGCAGCTTCAGGCCGTTGGCCAAGGCTTCGGAACCCACCACGTGGTAGGCGACCAGCAGGATGCAGGCCAGCCCCCGTAGGGTTTCCATGGAGAGGTTCTGCCGAGCGGCGTACATGGGCAGGCATTCCGGATCGGTTCGACATCCTTCCCGGTTTCCCATTTCCCTGAGTAGTCTGTGTCCGCTTCGCTCGGGCAAAGTTCAGTGGCTGGCGCAGGACGGCCGCCACGGTTGTGGGAGCGGATTCATCCGCGAGCCTTTCGTGCCGGCCGACACCCGCTCGCGAATGAATTCGCTCCCGCAGGCCGTCCCTACTGCACCAGCTCCTGCTCGCTGAACAGGCCGTCGAACAGCATGGTGGACAGGTAGCGTTCGCCGGAGTCGGGGAGGATCACCACGATGTTCTTGCCCTGCATGTCCGGATGCTCGGCCAGGCGCACCGCGGCGGCCATGGCCGCGCCGCCGGAGATGCCGCACAGCACGCCTTCCTCGCGCATCAGGCGCAGGGCCATGGCCTTGGCTTCGTCGTCGCTGACCTGCTCGACGCGGTCGACCAGCGACAGGTCGAGGTTCTTCGGCACGAAGCCGGCGCCGATGCCCTGGATCTTGTGCGGGCTGGGCTTGAGTTCCTCGCCGGCCATGGCCTGGCTGATCACCGGCGAGCTGACCGGCTCCACCGCCACCGAGAGAATCTGCTTGCCCTGGGTGTGCTTGATGTAGCGCGAAATGCCGGTGATGGTGCCGCCGGTGCCGACGCCAGCCACCAGTACGTCGACCGCGCCGTCGGTGTCGTTCCAGATTTCCGGGCCGGTGGTCTTCTCGTGGATGGCCGGGTTGGCCGGGTTTTCGAACTGCTGGGGCAGGTAGTACTTGGCCGGGTCGCTGGCGACGATCTCGTTGGCCTTCTCGATGGCGCCCTTCATGCCCTTGGCCGGCTCGGTGAGTACCAGTTCGGCACCCAGGGCCTTGACCACCTTGCGGCGCTCCAGGCTCATGGAGGCGGGCATGGTGAGAATCAGCTTGTAGCCGCGCGCGGCGGCGACGAACGCCAGGCCGATGCCGGTGTTGCCAGAGGTCGGTTCCACCAGGGTCATGCCGGGCTTGAGCACGCCACGCTCCTCGGCGTCCCAGATCATGCTGGCGCCGATCCGGCACTTCACCGAATAGCCGGGGTTGCGGCCCTCGGTCTTGACCATCAGGGTCACGCCCTTGGGGCCGAGGCGGTTGATCATGACCAGCGGGGTGTTGCCGATGGCCAGGGAGTTGTCTGCAAAGATGCGGCTCATGTTCGTTCCGTCGCAAGTGGGTTGACGAGGTTAGCCAGCCTATGCCTGTCGTGTCGGTCAGTCCAGCCGAACCGGGCTGGGGACGGCCGGTCCACTGCAGCATATCGTCCGCCGCGGGAGAGTTGCCGATGAATCGCCGCCAGGCCCTGCCGTTGTGGATCCTGCTGATCATTGCGCTGCTGCTGTTGCTACTGCATCTGGCGCTGCCGCAACTGGTGCGCAACTACCTGAACGACACGCTCGCCGACATGGGTGACTATCGCGGGCAAGTCGCCGATGTGGACCTGGCCTGGTGGCGCGGCGCCTACCAGATCGAGGGGCTGGTCATCGAGAAGAAGACTGGCGGGGTGCCGGTGCCCCTGCTCGACGCGCCGCTGATCGACCTTGCAGTGAGCTGGCGCGCGTTATGGCAGGACCGCGCGGTGGTGGCCGAAGTGGAGTTCGTCGACCCGCAGCTGAATTTCGTGGATTCCACCCAGCCCGGGCAGGAGCAGACCGGTCAGGGGGTGGACTGGCGGGACCGCCTGGAAGCCCTGCTGCCGATCACCCTCAACGAGGTGCGCATCCGCAACGGCCGGGTGTCCTTTCGCAACTTCACCTCCGACCCGCAGGTGCACGTCTATGCCGACCAGGTGGTCGGCACCTTCTACAACCTGACCAACAGTACCGACGCCGAGGGGCGTCGCGTGGCGGAATTCGTCGGCGAGGCGCGTTTCCTGGAAGTGGCGCCCATGGAAGCCAGCGCACGCTTCGACCCGTTCACCGACTGGGAGGATTTCGAGCTGCAGCTGCGTGTCACCGACGTGCCGCTGGTGCGGCTCAACGACTTCAGCCGCGCCTACGGGCGCTTCGACTTTGCCGAGGGCAGCGGTGACCTGGTGATGGAAGTGGAAGCCGAAAAGAGCCAGCTCAGCGGCTATATCAAGCCGCTGCTGCGCAATGTCGAGGTGTTCGACTGGGAGCAGGACATCGAGGCCGAGGACAAGGGCTTCCTGCGCGGACTGTGGGAAGCCATTGTCGGCGGCGGCCAGACCCTGCTGAAGAACCAGCGCAAGGACCAGTTCGCCACCCGGGTCGAGCTGTCCGGCACCA
Source organism: Pseudomonas sp. (assembly GCF_035497915.1). Lineage (GTDB taxonomy): Bacteria > Pseudomonadota > Gammaproteobacteria > Pseudomonadales > Pseudomonadaceae > Serpens. The sequence goes on along the minus strand of NZ_DATJCS010000017.1, from coordinate 52,145 downwards.
TCAAGGAGCGCGATGTCAGTCCGTTTCAGGCCTTCTTGGCCGTGCTGCGTAATGCCTTCGTCGAGGCCTTCACCGCGCGCTTCGAGCGGGCGCTGGATGAGGAGGGCGAGTAGACGGAAAGGCCGGTACACCTGTAGGGCCGGCTTTACGCCGGCCGGCGGAGTAGAGGCTTTACCCGGCCGAACGCTGCGCTTATCCGGCCCGGCGACCAACCTTCGACCGGAACGTGACCGGAACCTGTCGTTGCGTTCACAGAATCCCGGGTGCGGGGTATAGTCGCAGCCTGTTTGCGCCGCGACGGGCGGCCCCACCGAGGAATATTTCCCGATGAAGTTCGAAGGCACTCCTTCCTACGTCGCCACCGACGATCTCAAGCTGGCGGTCAACGCCTCCATCACCCTGCAGCGACCGTTGCTGGTCAAGGGCGAGCCGGGCACCGGCAAGACCATGCTCGCCGAGCAGCTATCGGCCGCCTTCGGCGCCAAGCTGATCACCTGGCATATCAAGTCGACCACCAAGGCCCATCAGGGCCTGTACGAGTACGACGCGGTGAGCCGTCTGCGCGACTCCCAACTGGGCGTGGACAAGGTCCACGACGTACGCAACTACCTGAAGAAGGGCAAGCTCTGGGAAGCCTTCGAGGCCGAGGAGCGCGTCATCCTGCTGATCGACGAGATCGACAAGGCGGACATCGAGTTCCCCAACGACCTGCTGCAGGAACTCGACAAGATGGAGTTCTACGTCTACGAGACGAACGAAACCATCAAGGCCAAACAGCGCCCGATCATCATCATCACCTCCAACAACGAGAAGGAGCTGCCGGACGCCTTCCTGCGCCGCTGCTTCTTCCACTACATCGCCTTCCCGGATCGCGAGACCCTGCAGAAGATCGTCGATGTGCACTACCCGGGCATCAGCACCGAGCTGGTGGCGGAAGCGCTGGACGTGTTCTTCGACGTGCGCAAGGTGCCGGGCCTGAAGAAGAAACCTTCCACCAGCGAGCTGGTCGACTGGCTGAAACTGTTGATGGCCGACAACATCGGTGAAGCGGTGCTGCGCGAGCGCGACCCCACCAAGGCCATCCCGCCGCTGGCTGGCGCCCTGGTGAAGAACGAGCAGGACGTGATGTTGCTCGAACGCCTGGCGTTCATGAGCCGCCGTGCCGCCCGATAGGGTGAAGGTAGGGTGGGTTAGCGAAGCGTAACCCGCCAAGCAGCCGCCAGGCTGGCCGGGCACGAGACGGTGGGTTACGCCGCTGCGCGGCTACGACTGCAACATGGGAGAGGGGACACAGCGATGCATAACGGCAGCTGCCTGTGCGGGGCGGTGAAATACCGTATCGACACACCCATCGAGGAAGTCACCCATTGCCATTGCAGCATGTGCCGCAAGGCCCACGGCGCGGCCTTCGCCTCCTATGCCGGCGTGCCGCCCGAGGCGTTCCACTTCACCGCCGGGGAAGCCCTGGTCGCCCGTTACCCGTCTTCGCCCGGCATCACGCGGACCTTCTGCAGTCGCTGCGGAGCCACCCTGCAGTTCATCGACGCGCATGCCGGAGAAATCGGCGTGGCCGCCGGTACGCTGGATTCGCCGCTGGGCGCGGTGCGCCAGGCGCACATCTATGTGGATTCCAAGGCCGACTGGTACCGCATCCAGGACGATCTGCCCCAGCACAGCGGCGATCTGTGAGTCGCCCATCGAGGTAAGCAATGCTGCTTGGTTTGTTCAATGAAATGCGCGCGGCCAAGGTGCCGGTGTCGGTGCGCGAGCTGCTCGACCTGATCAACGCGCTCAAGCACAACGTCGTGTTCGCCGACATGGACGAGTTCTACTACCTGTCGCGGGCGATCCTGGTGAAGGACGAGCGCCACTTCGACAAGTTCGACCGGGCCTTCGGCGCCTACTTCAAAGGCCTGGAGGACCTGGACCGGCACATCGAGGCGCTGATCCCGGAGGAATGGCTGCGCAAGGAGTTCGAGCGTCACCTGAGCGACGAGGAACGGGCGATGATCCAGTCCCTCGGCGGGCTGGATAAGTTGATCGAGGAATTCAAGAAACGTCTGGAAGAGCAGAAGGAAAAGCACGCCGGCGGCAACAAGTGGATCGGCACCGGCGGCACCAGCCCGTTCGGCTCCGGCGGCTACAACCCGGAAGGCATCCGTATCGGCGACGCCGGCAAGCGCCAGGGGCGGGCGGTGAAGGTCTGGGACCAGCGCGAGTACAAGAACCTCGACGACCAGGTGGAACTCGGCACCCGCAACATCAAGGTCGCCCTGCGCCGCCTGCGCAAGTTCGCCCGCGAAGGCGCAGCGGAAGAGTTCGATATCGACGGCACCATCGACCACACCGCCCGTGACGGTGGCCTGCTCAACATCCAGATGCGTCCGGAGCGGCGCAACACCGTGAAGCTGTTGCTGCTGATGGACATCGGCGGCTCGATGGACGCCCACGTGAAGGTCTGCGAGGAGCTGTTCTCGGCCTGCAAGACCGAGTTCAAGCACCTGGAGTTCTTCTATTTCCACAACTTCATCTACGAGTCGGTGTGGAAGAACAACATGCGCCGCACCACCGAGCGCTTTTCCACCTTCGATCTGCTGCACAAGTACGGCGCGGACTGGAAGATCGTCTTCGTCGGCGACGCCGCCATGGCGCCCTACGAAATCACCCAGGCCGGCGGCAGCGTCGAGCACTGGAACGAGGAAGCCGGCTACGTGTGGATGCGCCGCTTCATGGAGAAATACAAGAAGCTCATCTGGATCAACCCGTACCCCAAGCACACCTGGGACTACACCGCGTCCACCTCGCTGGTGCGCGAGCTGACCAACGACCAGATGTTCCCGCTGACGCTGCAGGGGCTGGAAGAGGGCATGCGCTTCCTGTCCAAATAGCCGGACTCGGGGAGGGGTTATCACCCCTGTGGGGCCGGCTTTACGCCGGCCAGCGGAGTCGAAATCCGATTCTGCTCTGGTCCACCGGCGTCGGCCGGGGTAACCCGGCCCTACAGGGCGTGTGATCTAGGCTCGCCCGGCATATTCCCCGGCCGCCTGTTCCAGCCAGCCCTGCAGCTGCTTGCGCGGCACCTTGTCTCGCTTGGCCTGCTCCAGGCGCTCCAGCATGTATTCCCGCTTGGCCGCGTCCTCGCCGGCCATCGACAGCGCCAGGTCGCGGTCGGCCCAACGGCGGATGCGCACCATCAGCCACCAGTGGAAGTACAGCCCGCTGGCCGTGGCGATGAAGATGATGAAGTAGTCCATGGAACGTCTGACCTTCGCACAAAAGCCGCTACCCTAACGGAACTGCCGGTCGTCTGGAAGTGACGCCCCGGGTGCGCTCCAGGGGCATGCTTCGGAACTGGTGCTTCGGTCAAAGCGGAGGAGTCCATGCGTAAATCCCTGATCCTGATTGCCAGTGTTTCCCTGAGCGGGCTGGTGCTGGGCGGCTGTGCCTCCAGCCTGACCGGCGATACCTATTCGCGCAGCGAGGCGCGTACCGTGCAACTGGTACGCATGGGCACCATCGAGTCGCTGCGGCCGGTGCGCATCGAAGGCACCAAGACGCCCATTGGCTCCGGTGCCGGCGCGGTGGTCGGCGGCATCGCCGGCAGCGGCGTGGGCGGCGGTCGCGGCAGTGCCGTGGCAGCGGTGATCGGCGCGGTGGCCGGCGGTATGCTGGGCGCGGCGGCGGAAGAGGGTATGACCCGCACCCAGGGGGTGGAGATCACCGTGCGCGAGGACGATGGCAGCCTGCGTGCCTACGTGCAAGCGGTGGAACCGAACCAGACCTTCCGGGTCGGCCAGCGGGTACGTATCCTCACCGTGGATGGCACCAGCCGGGTGGCGCCGCTGTAAGGGACACCGGCGTACCGGTCTACCGAGGGCGCCACGACGAATGGCGCCGGAAGCGCCGCGCCCGCAGCCTCTCCCGTGAACATGGCGGCTCCCTTGGGGTGAATCGCGCGGCGCCAAGCCCGACGGAAGGCTAATGGCGCTGCTAATCGTCTTTTGTAATAAAAAAAGCATGACGGCAATTCTTTGTTTATTTGAGAATGCTGCCGTTTCGCTCTGCGTGGGCGTCGTATACATCTCCAACCGACTCACGAGGTGCGATGGATGATTCTGGCACTGATCCTGGCATTGCCCTTCCTGGGTGCTTTCCTGCCCACCCTGGCCGAGGGGCGCGGCCGTCTGGTCTGCGCGCTGGCCACCGCCCTGGCGCCGGCGATCGCCTTCGGCCTGCTGCTGAGTGAAGCCAGCCGGGTGTTCTCCGGCGAGACACTGATCCTCTACCAGCCCTGGCTGACCGAGCTGGGCCTCAACCTCAGCCTGCGTCTGGACGGACTGGGTTTCCTGTTCGCGCTGATGATCCTCGGCATCGGTCTGCTGGTGATTCTCTACGCCCACTACTATCTGGGTCGCCACGAGGCGGCCGGGCGCTTCTTCACCTACCTGCTGCTGTTCATGGGTGCCATGCTGGGCGTGGTGCTCTCCGAGAACCTGCTGCTGATGCTGGTGTTCTGGGAAATGACCAGCCTGTCCAGCTTCCTGCTGATCGGCTTCTGGTCGCACCGCCGCGATGCGCGCATGGGCGCCGGCATGTCGCTGACCATCACCGCCGGCGGCGGCTTCGCCCTGCTGGCCGGCATCCTGCTGATCGGCAACATCGTCGGCAGCTTCGAGCTGAGCGATGTGCTGGCCTCCGGCGACCGGATTCGCGCCGATGCGCTGTATCCGGTGGCACTGATCCTCGTGTTGCTGGGCGTGTTCACCAAGTCCGCGCAGTTCCCGTTCCACTTCTGGCTGCCCCGGGCGATGGCCGCGCCCACGCCGGTGTCCGCGTACCTGCACTCGGCGACCATGGTCAAGGCCGGCATCTTCCTGCTGGCGCGCCTGTATCCGGCGCTGGCCGGCACCGACTGGTGGTTCTACCTGGTCAGCCTGACCGGTCTGTCGACCCTGCTGGTGGGTGCCGTACTGGCGCTGTTCCAGACCGACCTCAAGGGCCTGCTGGCCTATTCCACCATCAGCCACCTGGGCCTGATCACCCTGCTGTTCGGTCTGGACGCGCCGCTGGCCAACGTGGCGGCGATCTTCCACATCATCAACCACGCCACCTTCAAGGCCTCGCTGTTCATGGCGGCCGGCATCATCGACCACGAGACCGGCACCCGCGACATGCGGCGCATCAACGGCCTGTGGAAGTACATGCCGCACACCGCCGTGCTGGCCATGGTGGCCTCGCTGGCCATGGCCGGCGTGCCGCTGCTCAACGGCTTCCTCAGCAAGGAAATGTTCTTCGGCGAAACCCTGCACCAGAGCCTGTTCGGCGGCTTCAACTGGCTGGTGCCGACCCTGGCCACCGTGGCCGGGATGTTCTCGGTGGCCTATTCGCTGCGCTTCATCCATGACGTGTTCTTCAATGGCGAGCCCATCGACCTGCCCAAGTACCCGCCCCACGAGCCGCCGCGCTACATGAAGATCCCGGTGGAGATTCTCGTGCTGCTGTGCCTGGTGGTGGGCATGCTGCCGGCCTGGACGGTGGCCCCGCTGCTGGCCTCGGCGGCGAGCGCCAGCCTCAACGGCCTGCTGCCGGAGTACAGCCTGTCGATCTGGCATGGCCTGAACATGCCGCTGGCCATGAGCACCGTGGCGCTGCTCGGCGGTCTGGCGCTGTACGCGGCGCGCAAACCCCTGTACGCCTGGTTCGACGGCTTGCCGTCGTTCAACGCGCTGATGATCTTCGACCGTGCGATGACCAACCTGGTCAACATCGCCCGGCGCCTGACCCGCGTGCTGGAGAACGGCTCACTGCAGAGCTACCTGATCTGGGTGCTGGTGCTGACGCTGGTGCTGGTGGTGGTGGCCCTGTCGCCGCTGCGCGCCCTGACTGGCGAGCTGGCCATGACGCCGATCGATCCGGTCACCGCACTGGGCCTGGTGGTGCTGATGGTGGCCGGCCTGCTGACGGTGGTGTACAAGCTGCGCTACCTGACCGCCCTGGCGCTGCTCAGCGTGGTGGGCCTGATGGTCTCGCTGGTCTTCGCGCGCTTCTCGGCGCCGGACCTGGCGCTGACCCAGTTGGCGGTGGAAGTGGTGAGCATCATCCTCATGCTGCTGGCGCTGTTCTTCCTGCCGCCGCGCGCCGAGATGGAAACCAGCAGCCTGCGCGGTTTCCGCGACCTGGTGGTGGCGATCGCCGTGGGCACGCTGGTGGCGGTGCTGGCCTTCGCCGTGCTGACCCGCCCCTACGAGACCATCGCCGGCTTCTTCCTGGCCAACAGTGTGTCCGGTGGCGGCGGTACCAACGTGGTCAACGTGATCCTGGTGGACTTCCGCGGCTTCGATACCCTGGGCGAGATCAGCGTGCTGGCCATCGCCGCCGTGGGCATCTACGGCCTGCTGCACGGCCTGCACCTGCCGCACCCGCGCCGCGATTATCGCGGCCAGCCATGGTCCACCGACAGCCATCCGATGATCCTCGACGTGCTGGCGCGCACCATGATGCCGCTGGCGCTGCTGGTGGCGGTGTTCATCTTCCTGCGCGGCCACAACATGCCGGGCGGCGGCTTCATCGCCGGCCTGGTCACGGCGGTGGCCCTGGTGCTGCAGTACATCTCCCACGGCGTGACCTGGGCCGAGGCGCGCCAGCCGTTCAGCTACCACGCGGTGGCTGGCGGCGGCGTGCTGATCGCCGCGCTCACCGGCCTGGGCAGCTGGGCCTTCGACCATCCGTTCCTCACCTCGGCGTTCGGCCATTTCCATATCCCGCTGATCGGCGATGTGGAGCTGGCGACCGCCATGCTCTTCGACCTGGGGGTCTATCTGGCGGTCGTCGGCGCGACCCTGCTGATCCTGTCCAACATCGGCCACGTGAGCCAGACCGATTGCGAGGAAATGCTCTGATATGGAAGCTTTGTATGCCATCACCCTGGGTGTGCTGGTCGCCAGCGGCGTCTATCTGCTGCTGCGGGCGCGCATCTTTCCCGTGGTGCTCGGCCTGACGCTGATCTCCTATGCCGTCAACCTGTTCCTGTTCGCCATGGGGCGCCTGGTCACCGGCGCGCCGGCGGTGATCGGCAAGAGCGTCGAATTCGCCGATCCGCTGCCCCAGGCGCTGGTGCTGACCGCCATCGTCATCGGCTTCGCCATGACCGCCTTCGTGCTGGTGCTGGCCCTGCGCAGCATGGGCGAACTGCGCAGCGACCACGTGGATGGTCGGGAGCCGCGTCAATGAATCACGCCGTCATCCTGCCGATCCTGTTGCCGCTGTTCACCGGCGCCCTGTTGCTGGTGCTGCACCGTCGCGGCAAGTCGTTCAAGCGCGCGCTGTCCCTGCTGGCGACGCTGGCGCTGATCCCGGCGACCGCCTGGCTGGTGCTGCTGGCCGGCGACAACGAGCTGCGCGTCTACGCCCTGGGCGACTGGCAGCCGCCGTTCGGCATCATCCTGCTGCTCGATCGCCTGAGCGCGCTGATGGTGCTGCTCACCGCCGTGCTGGCCACCTTTGCCGCGCTGTACGCCAGCGCCGGGGAGGACGAACGCGCGCCCAACTTCCATGCCTTGTTCCAGTTCCAGCTGGCGGGCATCAACGGGGCGTTCCTGACCGGCGACCTGTTCAACCTGTTCGTGTTCTTCGAGATCCTGCTGATCGCCTCCTACGGCCTGCTGGTCTACGGCAACGGCGCGGCGCGGGCGCGCGCCGGCATGCACTACGTGGTGCTCAACCTGCTGGGCTCCTCGCTGTTCCTGATCGGCGTCGGCACCCTCTATGGCCTGCTCGGCACCCTGAACATGGTCGACCTGGCCGCCCGCGCCGGCGCCGCCGGACCGGACACGGCGCCGATCATTGCCGCCGCCGGCTTCCTGCTGCTGGTGGTGTTCGGCCTCAAGGCGGCCATCCTGCCGCTGTATTTCTGGCTGCCGCGCGCCTATGCGTCGGCCAGCGCGCCGGTGGCGGCGCTGTTCGCGATCATGACCAAGGTGGGCCTGTACGCCATCCTGCGCGTGTTCACGCTGATCTTCGGCAGCGAAGCCGGCGATCTGGCCTTCTATGCCCATGACTGGTTCTGGTGGCTGGCACTGGCGACGCTGGTGGGCGGCGCCATCGGTGCCCTGGCCGCGCGCAGCCTGCAGGAAATGATCGCCTACCTGCTGCTGATCTCGGTGGGCAGCCTGCTGGCGGTGTTCGCCCTGGGCAGCCGCGCCAGTCTGGGGGCCGGACTCTATTACCTGCTGCACAGCACCCTGGTGTGCGGTGGCCTGTTCCTGCTGGCCGACCTGCTGGGTCGTCAGCGGGGCGAGCTGGGCGGTGCCCTGCAGGTCGGCCCGCTGCTGCGCCAGCCGATGCTGCTCGGCGGGCTGTTCTTCTTCGGCGCGCTGGCGGTGGCCGGCCTGCCGCCGCTGTCCGGCTTCATCGGCAAGCTGCTGATGCTGCGCTCGGCCGGCACCGGCGCTACCGCGCTGGAGTTCTGGCCGCTGCTGCTGATCGCCGGGCTGGCCTCCATCGTCACCCTCAGCCGGGCCGGCAATCGCCTGTTCTGGCGCAACAACGGGCAGACCGCCCAGGGGCCGCTGGCTGACCCCGTGCGGCTGGTGGCTGCCACCGGGCTGTTGCTGGCCAGCGTGGTGCTGGTCATCGTCGCCGAGCCGCTGCAGGACTACCTGGACGCCACCGCGGCGCAGCTGCTCGACCTGGCTCCCTATCTGCGCATCGTCGAAGGAGGTGGGGCATGAAGCGCTTCGCCTGGCTGCCCCATCCGGGGCTGACCCTGTTGCTTACCGGCATGTGGCTGCTGCTGGCCAACCAGCTCAGCCTCGGCCAGCTGCTGCTCGGCCTGTTCCTCGGTTGGGCCATTCCGCTGCTGCTGCGTCGCTACCTGATCTTCGTGCCAAGGGTGCGCAAGCCCCTGGGGCTGTGTCTGTTCCTGCTCAAGGTGCTCTGGGATATCGTGGTCGCCAACCTGCATGTGGCGCGCCTGGTGCTGGGCCCCAAATCGCGCCTGAACCCGGCGTTCGTCGAGGTGCCCATGGAGCTCAAGGACGAGTTCCTGCTCGCCACCCTGGCCAGCATCATTTCCCTGACCCCGGGGACGGTCTCCGCCGGCCTGACGCCCGACCACAAGACCCTGTTGCTGCATGCGCTTGACGTGCCGGACATCGACGCGCTGGTGGTCGAAATCAAGAAACGCTACGAGGCCCCGCTGCTGGAGATATTCGAATGCTCGCCTACGTGATTCCGCTGTGCATGGGCCTGCTCGGTCTGGCCCTGGCGCTGAACATGCTGAGTCTGGTGCGCGGGCCCTCGGTACCCGACCGGATCCTGGCGCTGGATACCCTGTACATCAACGGCCTGGCGCTGGTCGTGCTGTTCGGCATCTGGCTGGCGTCGGACATCTTCTTCGAGGCCGCGTTGCTGATCGCGCTATTCGGCTTCGTCGGCACCGTGGCGGTGGGCAAGCACCTGCTGCACGGCGACCTGATCGACTGAGGAATATGAGTCATGCCTTTCTGGATCGAACTGCTGATCTGCGCCTTCCTGCTGCTGGGCAGCCTGTTCGCGCTGGTCGGCGCCATCGGTTTGTATCGCCTGCCGGACTTCTTCACCCGCCTGCACGCACCGACCAAGGCCACCACCCTCGGGGTGGGCGGCATCATCATCGCCTCGGCGATCTTCTTCGCCGTGCAGAAGCAGGGACTGAGCCTGCACGAGCTGCTGATCGCCCTGTTCCTGTTCATCACCGCCCCGGTCAGTGCGCACATGCTGGCCAAGGCCGCGCTGCAGCAGGGTTTGCCGGTGATCGGCAAGACGCGCGGCAAGTGCTGGGAAGATGATGGATTCTGACGGATCCGTGCCGGCCGCCACCAAAAAAGCTCGCGAATGAATTCGCTCCCACAAGGCTGGTGCCGGGCTGATCCGCTTTTCGTGGGAGCGGACTTGTCCACGATAGGGTGCACCGAAGCGCCGTAGGGTGGACAACGTTGTTCCTGTCCGCCATTGAGCCCGCACGGCGGCCAGCAAAGCGCTGACCGCGCTACGTGGGTACTCTCGTCCCGCTTCAACTTGAAATTTCTGTTTCCGGATTCGCCATGAGCAAGTTCAGCCCCATCATCGACCGTTCCCGCGACGCGCATTTCATGCGCCTGGCGCTGGAACAGGCGCGCCTGGGCGCGGCGCAGGGCGAGGTCCCGGTCGGCGCGGTGCTGGTGCGCGACGGCGAGGTGATCGGCAGCGGCTTCAACGCGCCGATCAGCCGCCACGACCCCAGCGCCCACGCCGAGATGCTCGCCATCCGCGCCGCCGCCGAGGCGGCGCAGAACTATCGCCTGCCGGGCAGCACCCTGTACGTGACGCTGGAACCCTGCAGCATGTGCGCCGGGCTGATCGTGCATTCGCGCATCGCCCGCGTGGTTTACGGCGCCGCCGAGCCGCGCGCCGGGGTGGCGGTGAGCCAGGGGCGCTTCTTCGAGCAGAACTTCCTCAACCACTGGGTGCGCGTCGAGGGTGGCGTGCTGGCGGAGGAGTGCGGGGCGGTGTTGAAGGAATTCTTCAAGGCGCGGCGCTAAAAAGCATCGCGGCTGAAGCCCCTCCTACAAGCGACGGCACGGGCAGTAGGGTGGTCAGCGCTTTTCTGGCCGCCGATGCGGTACCGCACCACAGCATGCTGCTTGGCCCCACTGGCCGGCGTAAAGCCGGCCCTACAGGGAGAAGGAGTGCGCCGCTTTCAGGCCGCCTCGGCCCGCGCCATCGCCTGGCGCTGGCGCCATTCCATGAAGGTCTTCAGAAACAGCGTGAGCAGCGCCATGCACGCCAGCAGCGCGGCGGCGGTGAAGGCGGCCGCGGTCTTGTAGTCGTTGTTCAACTGCTCGACCAGCAGCGGCAGGGTCAGGGTCTGGTTCATGATGGTGCCGGACACCACCGACACCGCGCCGAACTCGCCCACCGCCCGCGCATTGGTGACCACCACGCCATACAGCAACGCCCACTTGATGTTGGGCAGGGTGACGTGGCGGAAGATCTGCCAGCCACTGGCGCCCAGGGTCAGCGCGGCGGTTTCCTCCTCGGCGCCCTGGCTCTGCATGGTGGGAATCAGGATGCGCGCCACATAGGGCGCGGTGACGAACACCGTGACCATGACGATCCCCGGCCAGGCGAACATCAGCTGGATGTCGCGCTCGTAGAACCACTGGCCGACGAAACCCTCGATACCGTAGATCACCAGGTAGCACAGGCCGGCGACCACCGGCGAGACCGCGTAGGGGATGTCGATCAGCGTCGACAGCAGGCGGCGGCCACGGAAGTCGTAGCGGGTCACGCACCAGGCCAGGCAGATGCCGAACACCAGGTTGATCGGCACCGTGGCGATGGCCACCAGCACGGTGAGCATCAGCGCGTGCTGCATGTAGTCCTCGGAGAGGTTCTGCACCAGCAGCTCCCAGCCGCCGGAGAGGGCGCGGCTGAAGATCAGCACCAGCGGCACCAGCAGGATCACGGCGACCACGGCGAGGCCGAGGCCGATCAGCAGCCATTGCTGCCAGGAATGCGGTTTCTTCATTTCTTGCGCTGCCAACGAAGGACGCGGCTCTGCACCACCTGCAGGGTGAACAGCAGAACCAGGGAGGCCAGCAGGATCACCGAGGCGATGGCCGCGGCGGCGGGGTAGTCGAACTCCTGCAGGCGCACGAAGATCATCAGCGAACTGACCTCGGTCTTGAACGGCATGTTGCCGGCAATCATCACCACCGCGCCGAACTCGCCGAGGCTGCGCACGAAGGACTGCGCGCCGCCGGTAATCAGCGCCGGCACCAGCATCGGCAGGATTACGTGCCAGAAGGTCTGCCACTTGCTGGCGCCCAGTGTGTGGGCGGCTTCCTCGAACTCATTGCCCAGCTCCAGCAGCACCGGCTGCACGGTGCGCACCACGAACGGCAGGCTGGTGAAGATCATGGCCACCACGATGCCGGGGAAGGCGTAGGAGACCTTGAAGCCCAGCCACTGGCCGATCCAGCCGTCCGGCACCAGCAGGACGGCCAGGGTCAGGCCGGCCACTGAGGTGGGCAGGGCGAAGGGCAGGTCCACCAGGGCATCGACCAGCCGCCGGCCGGGAAAGTCGTAGCGGGCGATGATCCAGGCCAGCAGCAGGCCGATCAGCAGCGCGGCGAAGGACGAAATGAGCGCCGCCTCGAGGGTCACCGCGTAGCTGGAAACCACCCGCGGATCGCTGATCGCCCGCCAGTATTCCAGCCAGCTGAGATCACTGACGTAGAGCAGCAGCGCCGAGATGGGCAGCAGGATCACCAGCGACAGGTACAGGGTGCTGATGCCGAAGCTCAGCCCGAAACCCGGCAGGGTGGGTGCCTGATGAAAGAAGCGCGGAATCGGAAAGGTCACGGGAAATCGCTTGTCGATCGGAGAACAACCGCCGCAAAGGCAGTGCCGCCCGGTGGGGGCGGCACAGTCTAGCGCAGGCGGGACATCAGTTGGCGCGCTGGCTCAGCAGCTGGTCCAGCACACCGTTGCGGCCGAAGTGGGTCTCGGTGATGGCGTCCCAGCTACCCAGCACGTCGGTGGGGTTGATCAGGCGAACCTTGGCGAACTGGGCCTCGGTGGCCTTGACCACTTCGGGGTGGTGGACGCGCAGGTTGTAGCGGGTCAGCAGTTGCTGCACGTCCTTGCTGTACTGGAAGTTCAGGTAGTCGGTGGCCAGCTTGCGGGTGCCCTTCTGGTCCACCACCTTGTCGACGATGGCCACCGGGAACTCGGCCAGCACGCTCACCGGCGGGATCACCGGCTGGAACTTGCCGGCTTTGAAATCCGGGTGGTTGGCGATGTTGATCACTTCCGACTCGAAGGTCAGCAGGGCATCGCCCTGGCCGTTCTGGGCAAAGGCCACGGTGGCGCCACGGCCGCCGGTGGGGAAGTTCTCCACGTTGTGCAGCAGCTTGCTGACGAAGGCCTTGATCTTGGCCTGGTCACCATTGAACTTCTCGTTGGCGAACAGCCAGGCGGCCAGGTAGGTGTAGCGGGCGTTGCCGGAGGTCTTCGGGTTGGGGAACACCAGCTTCACGTCGTCGCGGATCAGGTCATCCCAGCTCTGGATGTTCTTCGGGTTGCCCTCGCGCACCAGGAAACCGATGGTGCTGTAGTAGGGCGAGCTGTTGTTGGGGAACTCGCTGGCCCAATCCTCGTTGAGCAGGCGGCGCTTGGCGAGGATGTCCACGTCGGTCACTTGGTTGAAGGTCACCACGTCGACCTTCTTGCCCTGGATGATGTCCTGGGCCTGCTTGGAGGTGCCGGCGAAGGACTGGTCGATCTTCGGCTCCTCGCCGTTGGCGGCCTTCCAGTGTTCGACGAACTTCGGGTTGATCTCGGCGAACAGCTCGCGCGCCACGTCATAGGAGGCGTTGAGCAGCGGCGGGGTCTGCGCCTGGGCGGCGGCGCCGAACAGGCTGGTGGACAGGGCGGTGGCCAGCAACAGTTTCTTGAACATCGGGATCGTCCTTCGCACAAGCGGGAATCGGAGGGGGCCGGGAGGCCGTCTGGGTGGGGATTCTGCGGGATAGCTATATGCTATGAAAATACGGAATTCTCATAGTGATATAGCTGTTTTGCATAAGTGGCGGCGGGAAGAAAAGTCGATCCCTGTGAAGCCGGGCCTGCCCGGCGGGGCTTGCTACCCCTCTTCCCGGCCCTCTCCCGCAAGGGGAGAGTGGGACTGTAGGGCCGGGTTTATCCCGGCCAGCGCAGGTGGGGGAAGGCTCGACTGCTGGCTTACCCCTTCGTGTGCCGGCCGATCTACGGATTCTGCTCTGGCGTCCCCTCGGCGCCGGGCTTTCCCGGCGTGCCCTGGCCCAGATCGCTGGCCTTGTCGTGCAGGCGCTCGCCCTGATGACGCAGATCGCCGACATGGGGCGCTTCAGCGGGCTCGCCATTTTCACCGCTTTCCCCCAGCGGATCGGCTTGGGGTTTCGAATCGTGCGGGTTGCCGGTGGCCATCATGAGATCCCCCGATGTAGTGACAGGGCTGAGCAGGGGACCGAGGGTGCGGCGCACGAGTTCCGCTGGCGTGGCGAGCCGCGCTTCAGGGGACGGGGCGACAGCTCAGTTCGGCGTAGGGCTGGCCCGGCGCATAGTCACCGGGCACCCGTTCCACCACCTGGGCCCCCGGGAGGATCCGGAAGGGGGCCGGTGGAGTGGTCGAGCGCACCTCGGACGGAACCTGGAACTCGCAGACGATGGTTTGCTCGCCGCGGTTGGTCACCTTCACCGCGCGGACGCCGAGCAGTTCGCCGTCCAGCGCCTGCAGCGGTTTGCCCATGGGCTGGACGTCGATCTCCAGGCCGTCGTGGTGGAGGATGATTTCGGGCTCGGCATCCTGGGCGAACAGGGGCAGGGCCAGGGCGAGGCCGCAGAGGGCGAACAGAGGCCGGAACATGGTGGATTTCCTTGCTGAGCAGTACCCGCTTTAGAAGGCTCGGCGGGGAATGGGTTCGCCCGGGGCGAATTTCAGCGGACGCTTCGGGTCGGTTGTGAAGACGATCACGCGGCCGCGAGGCGGGAGGACATCATGCGGGAGGTGCGCTGGGGTGCCGTGGCGCTGCTGGGACTGTTGCTGAGCGCCTGTGGCGAGGATGCCGAGCAGCGGGAGCGGCCGCCCGCCGCGCCGGCCATGCAGCCGGGCAATCCGACCGCCGAGGGCGCGGACCGGCCGGACCTGTACGAGGATGACACCGGGACCGAACGCTGATCCCGGCGAGGCGCGGGATATCAGCCGATGCTGATCGGCGGCAGTTCCGGCAGGGTCACGGTCTGCTGGCTGCGCGGGGCGAGGATTTCCGCTTCGCCGTCGACGACGATCTCGTCGCGCTGGTTGACCACGCGGGTGCCGATGCGCACGCGGAACTTGGGCAGCTTCTCGAGGATTTCCAGCTGCACGGTAAGGGTGTCGCCGAACTTCACCGGGCGGGTGAACTTCATGGTCTGGCCCAGGTAGATGGTGCCGGGGCCGGGCAGGGTGCAGGCCACCGCCGCGCTGATCAGGGCGCCGCTGAACATGCCGTGGGCGATGCGCTCCTTGAACATCGTGCCGGCGGCGAACTCCGCGTCCAGGTGCACCGGGTTGCGGTCGCCGGACATGGCGGCGAACAGCTGAATGTCCTTCTCACCGACGGTCTTGCTGTAAGTGGCCTGCTGGCCGACTTCGAGCGCCTCGTAGGGAGTATTGGTGAGTTGGGTCATGCGATCTCCTTGGGGTGGCAGGACTGCCGGGCGGCCAGGGCGGCCTCCAGCCAGTCGAGCAAAAAGGCTATGACATCCGCGCGGTTCGTTTCGTGCAGCAGTTCGTGGCGGGCGTCCGGGTAAAGCCGAGCGCTGACGCGCTCCAGGCCGGCACGGCGCAGCGCGTCGGCAAGGTCCAGTTGACGCCGTCCGGCGCTGACCGGGTCACGTTCGCCGCCGATCACCAGCAGCGGCAGGTCGTGGGGAATGCGCGCCAGGTTGGCCAGCGGGGTGATTTCCCGCAGGCCGCCGAACAGGTCGATCCACAACTGGTTGGTGCAGCGAAAGCCGCACAGCGGATCGGCCAGGTAGGCATCGACCGCGGCGGGGTCGCGGCTCAGCCAGTCGTGACTGGTGCGCGTCGGCCGGAAGGTGCGGTTGAACGCGCCGAAGGTCAGGGCCTCCAGCAGGTCGCTGCGCCCGGTCGGTCCCTGCCGCCAGCGTTCCAGCCGTGCGACCAATTGGCCCAGGCGATACAGGGCCACCGGTTGATAGTTCGAGCCGGACAGCACCGCGCCGGCGAAGCCGGGACCGTGGCGCAGCAGGTAGGCCTGCGCCAGGTAGCTGCCCATGCTGTGGCCGAACAGCAGCAGCGGGACGCCGGGGTGCCGCTCGCGGATCAGGCCTTCCAGCGCGTGCAGATCCTGCAGCACGCGCTGCCAGCCGTCGTGGTCGGCGAAGTGGCCGAGCAGGCCCTGCGCGTGGCCGGTGGCGCCATGGCCGCGCAGATCCGGTGCGTAGAGCGCGATGCCGCGCGCCGCCAGGGCCGCGCCGAATTCGGCGTAGCGCGCGGTGTGTTCGCTCATGCCGTGAATCAGCAACAGCGCGGCGCGTACCGGCGGGTCGCCGCCGCACTGGTGGACCTGGATGGCCACGCCGTCGCTGGCGGGCAGGGTGAAGGTGCGCATGGCGGCGCTCCGTAAGGGAAAGCACGCATTGTAGGTAGGCCTCCCGTCGCTGCCCAGCCGGAGCGTTCGCGCACCGCGTCACGGTTTGCGTTTGCGCTCTGATCAGGGGCTGCTACCTTGCTCCGGGGCTTGCTGGAAGCCGCGCCGGCTATCGGGTCGCTGAGCATTCGGTTGTGTGACTGGATGTCAATTTTCAGTCATTAGTGAGACGTAACGGCTTGATTTTGCCTATGGATGACCTTTTGTAAAGCTGGTACTCTCGCGGCGCTTAGGGGCTCTGCACCGGGCTCTCGGCCACCGAATAATATCAACCAACCGTCACTGCCGACGGTGAAGACAAGCTGTAGCTTAGGAGTGGGCTTTCCATGACCGAACATTACTGGAAGGACAAGTATCCGGCAGGCGTGCCTGCGGAGATCAATGCCGATGCGTTTCCGAACATCCAGGCCGTTCTGAAAGAGTCCTGCCAGCGCTTTGCCAACAAGCCCGCCTTCAGCAACCTGGGCAAGACCCTGACCTACGGTGAGCTCTATGCGCTTTCCGGTCGGTTCGCCGCCTGGCTGCAACAGCACACCGACCTGCAACCGGGCGACCGCATCGCCGTCCAGCTGCCCAACGTGCTGCAGTACCCCGTGGTGGTTTTCGGCGCCATGCGCGCCGGCCTCATCGTGGTCAACACCAACCCGCTGTACACCGCGCGGGAAATGGAACACCAGTTCAACGACGCCGGCGCCAAGGCGCTGGTGTGCCTGGCCAACATGGCCCACCTGGCCGAGGAAGTGCTGCCCAAGACCGGGGTGAAGCACGTCATCGTCACCGAAGTCGGCGACATGCTGCCGCCGCTCAAGCGCCTGATCGTCAATGCCGTGGTCAAGCACGTGAAGAAGATGGTGCCGGCCTACCGCCTGCCGCAGGCCATCAAGCTCACCGACGCCCTGGCCAAGGGCAAGGGTGTGCCGGTGCGCGAAGCCAATCCGGCCAACTCCGACGTTGCCGTGCTGCAATACACCGGCGGCACCACTGGCGTCGCCAAGGGCGCCATGCTCACCCACCGCAACCTGGTGGCCAACATGCTGCAGTGCAAGGCACTGATGGGCGCCAACCTGGGCGAAGGCGGCGAGGTGGTCATCGCGCCGCTGCCGCTGTACCACATCTATGCCTTCACCGTGCACTGCATGATGCTGATGCTGACCGGCAACCATAACGTGCTGATCACCAACCCGCGCGACCTGCCGGCGATGATCAAGGACCTGGGCAACTACAAGTTCACCGGCTTCATCGGCCTGAACACCCTGTTCGTGGCCCTGTGCAACAACGAGGACTTCCGTCGCCTGGACTTCTCCAACCTGAAGCTGACCCTCTCCGGCGGCATGGCCCTGCAACTGGCGGCGGCCGAACGCTGGAAGGAAGTCACCGGTTGCGCCATCTGCGAAGGCTACGGCATGACCGAGACCAGCCCCGTGGTGTCGGTCAACCCGGTACAGAACATCCAGGTCGGCACCATCGGCATCCCGCTGCCCTCCACCCAGTGCCGCGTGATCGACGACGAAGGCAAGGTGCTGCCGTTCGGCGAGCGCGGCGAGCTGTGCGTCAAGGGCCCGCAGGTGATGAAGGGCTACTGGCAACGCGAGGAAGCCACCCGCGAAGTGATGGACGCCGAAGGCTGGCTGCGCACCGGTGACGTGGCGATCATCCAGGACGACGGCTACATGCGCATCGTCGATCGCAAGAAGGACATGATCCTGGTCTCCGGCTTCAACGTGTACCCGAACGAACTGGAAGACGTGCTGGCCACCCTGCCGGGCGTGCTGCAGTGCGCCGCCATCGGTGTGCCGGACGAGCGTGCCGGCGAGGCCATCAAGATGTTCGTGGTGGTCAAGCCGGGCGCCAGCCTGACCAAGGAGCAGGTGCTCAAGCACATGCACGACAACGTCACCGGCTACAAGCGTCCCAAGATGGTCGAGTTCCGCGACAGCCTGCCGACCACCAACGTCGGCAAGATCCTGCGCCGCGAGCTGCGGGACGAAGAGCTGAAGAAGCTGGCCGCCAACGCCTGATCGCTGCGCCTGCTCCATCCAGGACCCCGCTTCGGCGGGGTCTTGTGTTTCCGGGGTACAGGAAACCGCAGCCTGCCACTCGACTCCGCAGGCCGGCGTAAAGCCGGCCCTACAGGGTTCGGCGCGCCGTCTGGTGGTTCAGCGGTCGTTATGCCCCAGGTCCCGTTGCGGATCGATGCGGTCGCGCACCCGCTGCTTGAGCTCCTTGGCCTCCGGGAAGCCGCCGTCGGCCTTGCGTTCCCAGATCTGCTCGCCATTGCAGGTGATGCGAAACACGCCGCCGGTGCCTGGTTCCAGGCTGACCCTGCCGAGGTCGTCGGCGAAGGTGCTCAGCAGCTCCTGGGCCAGCCAGGCGGCGCGCAGCAGCCAGTGGCACTGGGTGCAATAGGTGATGACGATCTCCGCTTTCGGCTGCTGCATGGTCGTTTCCTGAACAGTGAAGGGCGACCAGTTTACCGCCGCCGTTGCATCGGCGAACCGCCAGCCGCTGGTCTATAGATAGGGGAAGTCCAGCAGGGAGGTCATCCCATGAAAGGTGCCGAAGCCTACGTCAACGACCAGTGGAACACCTGTGGGCTGACCCATTTGCCTAGGGATGCCTGCGCGCTGCTGGTGCAGCTGCATTTCATCATTCCGCGGGATACCCAGTTCACCAGCCTGCTCAACGAGATCAGCGCCGTCTGCCGCCGCCATCTGCAGGAAGCCTACCCCGGGCGCAGCGTGCACGCCGACCCGGTGGTGGGCTCTGTGGTGGGGGATGGCAGCGGCGATGGCATCTCGCTGAGCTTTCATGTCGGGCCAGCGAAATCGTAGGGTGGTCAACGCCAGGCGTTGGCCACCTTCGAGTCGGGCGGGGCAGCCTAAACCGGCAGCGCCCTGCGTGCCGGTGCCGGCATGGCTTCGCTCCAGGCGCGCAGATCCGCGCCGCCCGGGCTCTGGAACACGCGCAGGCCGAACTCCGGCAGGATCGCCAGCAGGTGGTCGAAGATATCCGCCTGGATGCCTTCGTACTCTCCCCAGGCCACCGTGTTGGTGAAGCAGTAGATTTCCAGCGGCAGGCCCTCGGCGCTCGGCGCCAGCTGGCGCACCATCAGCGTCATGCCCTGGTGGATCCCCGGGTGGCTGCGCAGATAGCGCTCCACATAGGCGCGGAAGGTGCCGATGTTAGTGACGCGCCGGGTATTCACCGGCTCGCGACCGGCTTCGGCCAGCTTGGCGTTCCAGTCGTCGATCTCGCGGCGCTTGTTGACCAGGTAGTCCTGCAGCAGGTTGAAGCGATACAACCGCTCGCGCTCCTCGCTGTCCAGGAAGTGGATGCTCTGCTCGTCGATCAGCAGGCTGCGCTTGATGCGCCGGCCGCCGGACTCCTGCATGCCACGCCAGTTCTTGAAGGGGTCGGTGATAAAGCGCTTGGTCGGGATGGTGGTGATGGTCTTGTCCCAGTTCTGCACCTTAACGGTGTGCAGGGCGATATCGATCACGTCGCCGTCGGCGTTGAGCTGCGGCATCTCCACCCAGTCGCCGACGCGCACGATGTCGTTGGAGGTGATCTGCACGCTGGCCACCAGCGACAGCAGGGTGTCCTGGAAGATCAGCATCAGGACCGCGGCCATGGCACCCAGGCCGGAGAGCAGGATCAGCGGCGAGCGGTCGATGAGCGCGGCAATCACCAGGATGGTGGCGATGGCGTAGATGGCGATCTTCACCACCTGCAGATAGCCCTTGATGGGCCGACGCTGCGCATCCGGGCGGCGCTGGTAGAGATGGTTGACGATGTTCAGCGCGGCGCCCAGCGCCATGGCCACGGTAAGGATGATGAAGCCGGCGCAGACGTTCTGCGTGACGGTGATCGCCGCCTGGGGCAGCCCCGGCACGGCGTTCACGCCGCCGGTGATGATCAGCGCCGGCACCACGTTGGACAGCCGGCGGATCAGCCCGAAGTCTTCGAAGGCGCCGGTCTTCAGCAGCGAATACAGGCCGCGCACCAGGATGCGCTTGACCAGCCAGTTGGCGATCGCGGCGACCAGCAGCAGGCCGACGCAGGCGGCGAGGGTTTGCAGTTCGGGATGGCCGCGCAGCCAGTCGAGCCCTAAGGCCAGCTCTTCTTGCATGTGAGTCTCCGTGTGCAGGTGTGAAATCAGGGGCGATAGGCGCCGATGAAAATGGCCGGATCGATGCGCACATCGTTCAGGCTGACGTTCCAGTGCAGGTGCGGGCCGGTGGAGCGACCGGTGCTGCCGACCTTGCCCAGCACCTCGCCACGCGCCAGGCGCTGGCCGACCGTCACGTCGATGGCCGAGAGATGGCAGAACATGCTGATCAGCCCGCGACCGTGGTCGACGAACACCGTCTGGCCATTGAAGAAGTAGTCGCCGACCAGGATCACCTCGCCGGCGGCGGGGGCCTTGACCGGCGTGCCAGCCGAGGCGGCGAAGTCCAGGCCCGAATGCGGATTGCGCTCCTCGCCATTGAAGAAGCGCCGCAGCCCGAACGGCGAGGACAGCGGGCCGTCCACCGGCCGGTCGAAGTACAGGTTGCTCGGCTGGAAGGCGCTGAAGCGTCGGTACGCCTCCTGCTGCTCGGCCAGCTCGCGGCCGATGCGCGCCAGGGCTTCCGGGCCGGGATTGACCTGTTCCTTGTTCTTCAGGGTGATGTGCTGCTCGCGGTAGGTGCGTTCGCCGACCGCGAAGTCGCGCGGCTGGCCATCCACCAGCAGGGTCTGCGCGCCGGCGGGGGTCCGCAGCGGCACGCCGACGATGGCGATCCAGCGCTGGTCGTCCTCGCGGACAACCAGCGCCGGCTTGTCCTGATAGCTCACCTGCGGCGCCTGCGGGGCATCGCCCAGATCGACCACGGCGACGCCACCGGGGACCGGCTTGTCGAGCAGGCGGGAAAGGAAGCCATCGGCGTGCGCCGGCAGGGCGAGGCAGAGCAGCAGGGTCAACAGAGCGCGCATGAGCAACCGTGGGAAAAAATGAACGCTGGGGACTTTACCATGGCTGCGGGTGGCAGGCCGCTGCAGCCGCCCAAGCGGACTCGCCTTTTGTGGGAGCGGACTCGTCCGCGAGCTTCCTGCAGGCACCATCAAAAGCTCGCGAATGAATTCGCTCCCACGGGAGCAGCAGCGGACCGCTCCTACCGTCCTGGTGATACGGCGGGCAGGTGAATCTCCACCCGCAGCCCGCCCAGCGGGCTGTCCTGCAACTGCCATTCACCGCGCCAGGCGCTGACGATGTCGGCGACGATACCCAGCCCCAGGCCATGACCCTCGAAGCCTTCGTCCAGACGGGTGCCACGCTGGCACACGGCGGCGCGACGTTCGACGGGAATGCCCGGGCCGTCGTCGTCGACCCGCAGCCAATAGCCGTCAGGCGACGTTTCGATACTCAGGCGCACCTGGCTGCGCGCCCACTTGCAGGCGTTGTCCAGCAGGTTGCCGAGCAGCTCCAGCACATCCTCGCGTTCCCAGGGCAGGCGGCAGCCCGGCGGTGCCTGCCAGTCCAGCGCCAGGTCGCGGCGGTGGATGGCCGCCAGGGTGGCGAACAGCGCCGGCAGTTCCTCGGCGCAATCGAAGCCGCCGCCCGGCTGACCCTCGCCGGCCAGCCGGGCGCGGCTCAGTTCGCGGGAGACCCGTTGGCGAATCTGGCCCAGTTGCTCCTCCAGCTGCTGGCGCAGCGCCGGCTGGCCGGTCAGGGCTTCGCTGTCCAGCAGGCCGGTGAGCACCGCCAGCGGCGTCTTCAGGGCATGTCCGAGGTTGCCGAGGGCATGCCGCGAGCGTTTCAGGGTCTCGTCGGTCTGCGTCAGCAGATGATTGATCTGCGTGACCAGCGGCTGCAGTTCCTGCGGCACGTGGGTGTCGAGCTGGGCGCGGCGGCCCTGTTGCAGCTCGGCGATCTGCACGCGGGCGCTTTCCAGCGGGCGCAGGGCGGTGCGAATCGCCAGGCGCTGCAGCAGCCCGAAGGCCAGCAGCGCGAGGCCGAGCAGCGCCAGTCCGCCGAGGCGCACCTGGCGGAAACTGTCGAGGATCGGGGTGTAGTCCTGGGCCACGCTGATGTGCAGGGTCTGGCCGCTGCGCCGGTACTCGGCGCGGTAGACCAAGAGGCGCTGTCCCTGCGGCCCGTCGACCAGTTCTGAGTGCAGACCGTCTTGTGCGGGCCAGTCGAGGTCGCTGTCCCATAGCGAGCGGGAACGCCAGTCGCGATTGGCACTGTCGATGCGGAAGTAATGACCGGAGAATGCCCGCTGGTAGCGCGGGCCGAGACGCTGGGCATCCAGCTGCAGGCCGTCGGCTCCGGGGACCAGCGCCACCAGCAGGCCTTCGGTCTCCTCGCGCAGGTCGGTTTCCAGGCTGCGGCGCAGCCCCGCTTCGAACAGCCACAGACTGGCCTGCAGCAGAATCAGCCCGACCACCAGCAAGGCGGCGATCAGGCCCAGGCCGAGACGGCGCTGCAGGGAGTTCATTCACGCGTTCCGAAGCGGTAGCCCTGGCCGCGGCGGGTTTCGATGATCTCGCGGCCCAGCTTGCCGCGCAGACGGTTGACCAGCACCTCGATGACGTTGGAGTCGCGCTCGGTTTCGCCGTCATACAGGTGTTCGGCCAGCTGGGACTTGGACAGCAGCTGACCGGGATGCAGCATGAAGTAGCGCAGCAGGCGGAATTCGCCGGCGGTCAGCGCGATGGCCTGTCCGTCGCGCCGGCACTCCTGGCGCGCCTCGTCCAGCTCCAGCCCGCCGGTCGCCAGCAGCGGCTGGTTGGCCAGGCCGTGGGCGCGGCGCAGCAGCGCCTGGATGCGCAGCAGCAGTTCCTCCGGATGGAAGGGTTTGGTCAGGTAATCGTCGGCGCCGGCCTTCAGACCATCGATACGCTCGGCCCAGCTGTCGCGGGCAGTGAGGATCAGCACCGGCGTGGCCAGGCCCCGGGCGCGCCAGGTGCGCAGCACCTCCAGACCGGGTTTGCCGGGCAGGCCCAGGTCCAGCACGATCAGGTCATAGGGCTCGCTGGCGCCCTGGTGCTCGGCGTCGCGGCCATCCGCCAGCCAGTCGACGGCGTAGCCGTGGCGCTGCAGATCGGCCAGCAACTGGTCGGCCAGCGGCACATGGTCTTCCACCAGCAGCAGGCGCATCAGTCCTCCTTGTCCTCGAGCACGGCGCCGCTACTGGCGTCGAGTTCGATGTCGCGCACCTCGCCCTGATGGGTCAGCAGCTCCAGCTCGTAGATGTAACGGCCATGCTCTTCCTCCAGTTCGGCCTCCAGCAAGCGTGCACCGGGGTAGCGCTCCAGCAGCGGGCGCAGCAGCGCGTCCAGAGGCTGGATCACGCCTGCCTGACGCAAGCGCAGGGCTTCGTCCTGGTCCAGATCGCGGCCGGCCAGCGCTGGGCTGGCAGCGAGCAGGGCAGCGAGCAGCAGGGGCAGGGTGCGCGGCATGGGTGGTTTACTCATCAGGAGCGGTCAGGGCCTGTTGTGGGAGCGGACTCGTCCGCGAGCTTTTTCGGCAGCCGTCCAAGCCTGTAGGGTGGATCGCGCTTCATCGATCCACCATCGCGCCGCGAGGCGCGGCGCGATGGTGGACAAGGACGGCGTTGTCCACCCTACAGGTCCGTGCGGAGCGCGTCAGTCGTCCTTGCGGTTCTTGAGGACTTCGCCGGTGGCGGCGTCCAGTTTCAGCTCCCACTGCTGGTCCTGGGCATCGCGCAGTTCCAGCTTGTAGAGGTAGCGGCCATTCTCCTCTTCGAGTTCGGTTTCTTCCACCTGGGCGCCGGGATGCTGGGCGAGGGCGGCCTCGTTGAGCTTCTCGAACGACTGGATGGTGCCGGCATCGCGCAGCTTGAGGGCTTCGTCCGGGCCGATGTCGCGGTCGGCGGCCAGCGCCAGGTTGGCGCCGAGGGCGAAGCTGGAGGCGGCGAACAGCAGGGTGAGGGTCTTGCGCATGGGGATGGTCTCCAGTGAATTGCTTTGACGAACACAGGGTAGGCAAGGTGGCTTAACCGAAGCTGAAAGGCAGCACCTGGTGGGGCGGGCTTGATGCCGGCCGGTGGAGGTCAGGGCTGGCTGCGTTGGCCGGGATAACCCCGGCCCCACACCCAGGCGAGCCACGGGACCAATTGACGCACCCGTGGGCGCGGGGCTATACAGCCCCACTCGCCCGCGCACATGGGCATGCCTTGAGATAGACAGGGGTGGTGATGAACGGTTTTACCCGGGCGGGACTGTGGATCCTGGTGCTGAGTTCGGTGGTGCTGACCCTGTCGCTCGGCGTGCGACACGGCTTCGGCCTGTTCCTGGCGCCGATGAGCGCCGAGTTCGGCTGGGGGCGCGAGGTGTTCGCCTTCGCCATTGCCCTGCAGAACCTGATCTGGGGCCTGGCGCAGCCGTTCACCGGCGCGCTGGCCGACCGCTTCGGCGCCGGGCGCGTGGTGCTGGTGGGCGGGCTGTTCTATGTGGTCGGCCTGGTGCTGATGGGCATGGCGGAAACCCCGCTGGGACTGTCGCTGAGCGCCGGCGTGCTGATCGGCCTGGGGCTGTCCGGCACTTCCTTCTCGGTGCTGCTGGCCGCCGTCGGCCGCGCCGCCACCCCGGAAAAGCGCAGTATGGCGATGGGCATCGCCGCCGCGGCCGGCTCCTTCGGCCAGTTCATCATGCTGCCCGGCACCCTGGGGCTGATGGAGTGGCTGGGCTGGTCGGCGGCCCTGCTGGCGCTGGGCGCGCTGGTGGCGCTGATCGTGCCGATGGGCGCCGCCCTGCGCGAAGCGCCGGCGCCGCGCCAGGCACACCAGCAGACGCTGGGCGAGGCGCTTAGCGAGGCGGCCCGCCATCCGGGCTTCTGGCTGCTGTCGGTGGGCTTCTTCGTCTGCGGCTTCCAGGTGGTGTTCGTCGGCGTACACCTGCCGGCGTACCTGGTGGACCAGGGCCTCGGTGTACATGTGGGCACCACGGTGCTGGCGCTGGTCGGCCTGTTCAACATCGCCGGCACCTACGGCGCCGGCTGGCTGGGCGGACGCATGTCCAAGCCGAAGCTGCTGGTGGCCCTGTACCTGCTGCGCGGCGTGGTGATCACCGCGTTCTTCTACCTGCCGCTGAGCGAGATGTCCGCCTACCTGTTCGGCATGGCCATGGGGCTGCTGTGGCTGTCCACCGTGCCGCTGACCAACGGCACGGTGGCCACCCTGTTCGGTGTGCGCAACCTGTCGATGCTGGGCGGCATCGCGTTCCTGTTCCACCAACTGGGCTCGTTCATGGGCGGCTGGCTGGGTGGCTACCTGTATGACCTGACCGGCAGCTATTCGCTGGTCTGGGAGATCTCCATCCTGCTTAGCCTGATGGCGGCCCTGCTCAACTGGCCGGTGCGCGAAGTCCCGGTGGCCCGCCTGCAGACCGGAGGGGCGAGCGCATGAACCGTGGCGCCTGGCTGAAAACCGCACTGCTGATCGGCCTCGGTTTGCTGCTGGCCCTGGCCTGGTGGGGCTGGACCCGCGGCGGCCTGGCGCTGCTGCAGACGGGGATGAGCTGCTAGCCGCTTTTGTGGGAGCGGACTTGTCCGCGAGCTTTCGGCGGCCGGCTAGGTGCGACCGGCTGGGCTGTGGGCCCAGCCAAGAGCT
The DNA here is from genome assembly GCF_035497915.1 of Pseudomonas sp. Classification (GTDB taxonomy): domain Bacteria; phylum Pseudomonadota; class Gammaproteobacteria; order Pseudomonadales; family Pseudomonadaceae; genus Serpens. Next base: position 26,314 of record NZ_DATJCS010000017.1, on the reverse strand, counting down.
CGCGAATGAATTCGCTCCCACAGGCCCCGTGCCGCGCCCGCTTTTGTGGGAGCGGACTTGTCCGCGAGCTTTTCGGCCTCTTTTTCTACAGCCAGACCGCATCCCACAGCGGGTAGTCCCCAAGGCGGGTCACCAATCCTGCCCGCAAGGGGTTGGCGACGATGTAACGGGCCACAGCGAGCAGGTCATCTTCCTTGCGCAAGGCCCGGTCATGGAAGCCTGGTTGCCAGATCCGGCCCGGCATTCGCAACCGGCGGCTACTGTTGGCCTTGATCCGCTTCATCAGCAAGGAAAGTCTTGTTTGTGGAGCTGGATCAGCCAATGAAAATGATCCGGCATGACCACCCAGGCCAGGGAATCTACCCAACCCTGCTCCTGAGCGGCGCGCAATTCCCTGACAAGCTGGCGGCCAGCCTTCGCCTCGGCGAAGAATGGGCGGCGGTCATGGGTACATGCGGTCAGCAGATAAATGCGCCCTGGTTCGGAGTGTCGCCCCAGGCGCAAGCGGTGTGAGTTGGGCATGTCCATTGCCTCTGGATTCGTGAGGCAAGGAGACTAGCCTGCCGCAAAGACAGGTGAGCGGATTGGTCCACGAGCTTTCATGCAGGCTCGGCCAAAAAACTCGCGAATGAATTCGCTCCCCCAGGTATCGCGCCGCGCCCGCCTTTCGTGGGAGCGGACTTGTCCGCGAGCTTTTCGGCGGCCGGCTAGGTGCGGCCGGCTAGGCTGCAGGCGTCACCCAGAAGCTCGCGAACAAGTTCGCTCCCACAGGTTTGGTGTTGGGCTGTCAGAACGGGGCGTGGCTTTCGAAGCGCATCCGCTCGCCGGTCACCGGGTGGGTGAGCACCAGCAGGCTGGCGTGCAGGCACAGGCGGTCGTGGGCGGCCAGGGCTTCGTCGTGGGCATACAGGCGGTCGCCGAGCAGCGGGTGGCCGATGCTCAGCATGTGCACGCGCAACTGGTGCGAGCGGCCGGTGATCGGTGTGAGCTCCACGCGGCTGTAGTGCCCGCAGCGCTCCAGTACGCGCCAGAAGGTCAGCGCATGCCGGCCCAGTTCATGGTCCACCACATGGCGCGGCTTGGTCGGCGGGTCGTAGCGCAGCGGCAGTTCGATCCGCCCGCTGTCCAGCTCCGGTTCGCCCCAGCACAGGGCGGTATAGGCCTTCTCGGTTTCCCGATCATGGAACTGGCGGGACAGCTCGCGGTGGCTGTCGGCATCGCGGGCCAGCACGATCACCCCGGAGGTTTCCCAGTCCAGGCGGTGCACGATGCGCGCCTCGGGGTAGCCGTTTTCCTGCAGGCGGGTCACCAGGCAGTCGCGGTTGTCCTCGGCGCGGCCGGGTACTGACAGCAGCAGGGTAGGCTTGTTGATCACCAGCAGGGCGTCGTCCTGGTGGAGGATCTCGATGTTCGACAGGGGCATGGGGACAAATCCGTAAAACAAGGCGAGGGCGGACGTGTCCGCGCAGGGTGCGTGCGGGATTGTAGGAGCGGCTTCAGCGGCGATAAAGGGGCAGCGCCGATTAGGCGCCTGGCCGGCCGCACCCGGCGCGTTGGTGGATCGGTGAAGCGTGATCCACCCTACGAGCCTCCACCCTCTCCCCCGGCCCCTCTCCCATCAAGGGAGAGGGGAGGAGTGTGCACATATAGTTCCCTCTCCCCTCGCGGGAGAGGGTTAGGGAGAGGGGGGACGCCGATCTCAGCGATCCGGCAGCGGAATGTTCACTTCCAGGATCGAGCAGTTGTCGTGGTCCTCCAGAGTGACCTGCACCTTGTCGTCACTGATGTTCACGTACTTGCGCACGACGGCGATCAGTTCCTTGTGCAGGGCCGGCAGATAGTCGGGTTGCACCCGCTGGCCGCGCTCGTGGGCCACGATGATCTGCAGGCGCTCCTTGGCGATGGAGGCGGTTTGTTTTCTCTCGCGCTCGCGCAGCAGGTCGAAAAAGCTCATTTAGCGGCCTCCGAACAGACGTTGCAGGAATCCCTTCTTCTGCGCGTCGATGAAGCGGTGCGGGACTTCCTTGCCCATCAGGCGGTCGACCGCGTCGCTGTAGGCCTGGCCGGCGTCGCTGTGCTCGTCGAGGATGACCGGCACGCCCTGGTTGGAGGCCTTGAGCACCGACTGGGATTCGGGAATCACGCCCAGCAGGCGGATGGCGAGGATTTCCTCGACGTCATCGACGCCGAGCATCTCGCCCTTGTCGACGCGGGTCGGGTCGTAGCGGGTCAGCAGCAGGTGTTCCTTGATCGGCTCCTCGCCGCGCTCGGCGCGCCGCGACTTGCTGGAAAGCAGGCCCAGCATGAGGTCGGAGTCGGGCACCGAGGACACTTCCGGGTTGGTCACCACGATGGCCTCGTCGGCGTAGTACATGGCCAGGTGGGCGCCACGCTCAATGCCGGCGGGGGAGTCGCAGATGACGTACTCGAAGTTCTGGGACAGTTCGTCCAGCACCCGGCCGACACCGTCCTGGGTCAGCGCGTCCTTGTCGCGGGTCTGGCTGGCGGCCAGCACGTAGAGATTCTCCAGGCGCTTGTCCTTGATCAGCGCCTGGTGCAGCGTGGCGTCGCCGTTGATGACGTTGACGAAGTCGTACACCACCCGGCGCTCGCAGCCCATGACGAGGTCCAGATTACGCAGGCCAATGTCGAAGTCGACGATGACGGTTTTGTGCCCTCGCAGGGCGAGTCCGGTGCCCAGTGCGGCGCTGGTAGTGGTTTTACCTACGCCTCCCTTGCCGGAAGTAATTACGAGGATCTTGGCCAAGGTAAATCACCCCTGAATGAGTAAAACGGGAACTTCGAGAGCCGAAAGGTGGCTTCCTTTCCGGATCTTCCTAACTGCGTCTTTCATAACCGGTGGATATTCAATAAATCCCCCGTGAGACTGATATGCACACCCTGATCCCAGAAGGGACTGCGGCGCAAATCTTCGGCAACCTTGTAACGCCCGGCGATGGAAACCAGCTCGGCTTTCAACTCCTTGCAGAATATCCGCGCCTTGCCATCGCCCTTGATGCCGGCCAGCGCGCGGCCACGAAGGGGGCCGTAAACATGGATATTGCCGTCCGAGAGAAGTTCCGCCCCGGGACTCACCGGTCCGATTACGATCAGATCGCAGCCCTGGGCATAGACCTGTTGGCCGCCACGGATCGGGCGGTGGATGACCTTGCTCGGCCGGGCTACCTCGCCCTGGCCAGCGTCATCACTCGGTTCCAGGGCGCGGCCGCTGGCGCTACCGGAAGGAATCACCGGCACCTCGAGCTCGCTGGCCAGGGAAACGTCGTCCGGGCGATCCGTGCGCACCGCCAATGTCTGCAGGCCATGTTGCCGGCAAACGTCGATGAGTTTCTGTAGATCGACGGGAATGGACGCGTCCTGCAACTTGTCCAGCGCGAGAATCAGCGGCGTATTGTCGAAGAACTTCGGCGCCTGGGCCACCTTGTCCGCCAATTGACGTTCGAGCCTGGCGAGGTCGTAACGGGCCAACTCCAACAGGGTAATGGCCAGCATGCTGCCCTTGAGTTGGAATACCGCGTCCTGTTCCTGGCTCATCATCTGCCCGCTTCGGTAAATGACGGGACTTATAGCGGGAAATAGAAGGGTTTTCCAAGGGAGAATACGCATTTTGGACAGCCGGGTTTCTGGCGTCGTTTTTCTGTGGAAGTTCGCAGCGCATCGGCCTTTCGTAGGAGCGGCTTCAGCCGCGATGGGAATCTTCAAAACTCGCGACTGAAGTCGCTCCTACAGTCCGCGCCGCGCCGGCTTTTGTAGGAGGGGCTTTAGCCGGGACGCTTTTCGTGCAAGCCCAGCCTGGCCGGCCGCGCCTGGCCGGCCGCCCCAAAGCCCGCAGCTAAAGTCGCCGCGCAGACTCCAAAAATCCTCAATTACCGGTAACATGCCGCACTTTTACGCAAACGAGTCCCGGCATGGAACGTTCACCCTTTCGCTCCTATTACCTGCATCCGCGCTTCTGGTTGTTGTGGTTCGGCCTTGGCTTGCTGTGGCTGATCGTGCAATTGCCCTATCCGCTGCTGCTGCGTCTGGGGCGAGCGGTAGGGCTGCTGCTGTACCGGTTCGGGGCCGAGCGTCGCGCCATCGCTCGCCGCAACCTGGAGCTGGCCTTCCCGCAGTTGAGCGAGGCCGAGCTCACGCACCTGCTCAAGGAGAACTTCGCCTCCATGGGCATCGCCTTCTTCGAGATGGCCATGAGCTGGTGGTGGGCCAAGCCGCGTCTGGCGAAGCTGGCGCATGTCGAAGGTCTGGAGCACCTGCGGCAGGCGCAGGCCGAAGGGCAGGGCGTGATCCTCATGGCGCTGCACTTCACCACCCTGGAAATCGGCGCTTCGTTGCTCGGCCAGCTGCACACCATCGACGGCATGTATCGCCAGCACGACAACGCGGTGTTCGATTTCGTTCAGCGCCGCGGCCGGGAGCGCCACAACCTGGACGCCACCGCCGTGGAGCGTGAGGACGTGCGCACCATGCTCAAGGTGCTGCGCGCCGGCCGGGCCATCTGGTACGCGCCGGATCAGGACTACGGCCGCCGGCAGAGCATCTTCGTGCCGCTGTTCGGCGTGCCCGCCGCCACAGTGACCGCCACCACCAAGTTCGCCCGCCTGGGCCGCGCGCGCGTGATCCCCTTCACCCAGGAACGCCTGGCCGATGGCTCGGGCTACCGGCTGGTGATCCATCCACCGCTGGCGGACTTCCCCGGTGAAAGCGAGGAAGCCGACTGCCTGCGCATCAACCGGTGGATCGAGGAAAAGCTCACCGAGCACCCCGAGCAGTACCTCTGGTGCCACCGTCGCTACAAGACCCGCCCGGAAGGCGAGCCCAGGCTCTACCAGCCCAGCAAATAACGCACCGACCCACCATGGAGCCGAGCGGTGCCCATCGGCGGCCGGAACAGGAACCGTAGGGTGGACAACGTCGTTCTTGTCCACCATCGCGCCGCAAGGCGCGTTCGGTGGCCAGAATCGCACTGACCGCCCAACGTGATCCCTGTCGCTCTCGCTCCCCCTTGATGTTGGGATTTTGACGCGCCGGCATTACCATGCCGGCCCCTCGATGGCTGTTAAAGGACTAGCGCGCCATGCAGTACCCGCAGATTCTCCATCATGGCGCCCGGGACGGCGTCACCGGCTCCTGTCACCAGCTCAACATGGATGACCAGCACGGTCTGCTGATCGACTGCGGCCTGTTCCAGGGCGCGGAAACCTCCGCCGAAGGCAGGGCCGGTGCCGACAACCTCGCCATCGACTTCCCCCTCGACGGCATCCGCGCCCTGGTTGCCACCCATGTGCACATCGACCACGTCGGGCGCATTCCCTGGCTGCTGGCGGCCGGCTTCAAGGGGCCGATCCTGTGCAGCGAGCCGTCCGCCAAGCTGCTGCCCATCGTGCTGGAAGACGCCTTCCGGCTCGGCGTCAGCCGCGACCAGAAACAGGTCGAGCGCTACCTGAAGCTCATCGAACAGCGCCTGATCGCCTTGCCCTACAACACCTGGTTCACCCTGGCGGACCAGCCGCAACTGAACGCCCGCATCCGCCTGCAGCGCGCCGGCCACATCCTCGGTTCGGCCTACGTTGAGATCGACCTGCATTACCCGCAGCGCCAGCACCGCGAGCGGGTGCTGTTCTCCGGCGACCTGGGCGCGCCCCACGCGCCACTGCTGCCGGCACCCAAGTCGCCCTATCGCGCCGACACCCTGGTGATCGAAAGCACCTACGGCGACCGCCTCCACGAGGATCGCCGGAGTCGCCGCCAGCGTCTGGAGGCGGTGATCGAGCGCGCCCTGGCCGATGGCGGCAGCGTGCTGATTCCCGCCTTCAGCATCGGCCGCACCCAGGAACTGCTCTACGAGCTGGAAGACATCATCCATCGCAAGGCCCGGCAAACCACGCGTCGGGAACCGGCTGCCCCGCCCGGTACTCCAATCGATTGGCCGCAGTTGCCGATTATTCTCGACTCGCCACTGGCCAGCCGCTTCACCATTGCCTATCGCGAGCTGCAGCCGTTCTGGGATCAGGAAGCCTTGCGCCGGGTCCGGACAGGCCGCCGACCGCTGGCGTTCGAGCAACTGATCACCGTGGATAGCCACAACGAACATGAACGCATGGTCCAGCACCTGACCCGCACGGCCCGCCCGGCCATCGTCATCGCCGGCAACGGCATGTGCTCGGGCGGGCGCATCGTCAATTACCTCAAGGCCATGCTCGGCGACGCACGACACAACGTGCTGTTCGTCGGCTACCAGGCGCGCGGCACGCCCGGCAACGCCATCCAGAGCCACGGACCGCGCGGCGGCTACGTGGACCTGGACGGCGAGCGCGTCGACATCCGCGCCGGCATCGACACCCTGGGCGGCTACTCGGCGCATGCCGATCAGCAGGGGCTGGTCAATTTCGTGACCCGCATGCGGCGTTGGCCCTCTCATATTCGCCTCGTGCACGGCGAGCGCGAGGCTCGGCGGCAACTGGCTGACGTGCTGCGCCAGCGCTATAAGGCGCGACAAGTCGACCTGGAAATAGTGATGGAGTAGGCGTTCTTTTTCGGTAGAATCCCGGCCGGCATGCGATGCCTCCGCATGGCAAGTAAGGCCCTCTGGATGGGGGCAACAGGTGTTATGGACATGAACTCGCTTCAGCACGCAGGTATCGACACGGCCGCTGCAACAGCCTGGTACCTCGTTCACTGCAAGCCCCGCCAGGACGAGCGCGCCGAAGAGCACCTCGCCAGGCAGGGCTATTGCTGCTATCGCCCGCGCTTGCCCCGCGAGCGGCTGCTGCGTGGCCGGCGGCAAACAGTGGTGGAGTCCCTGTTTCCCGGTTACCTCTTCATCCAGCTGCAGCCCGACGCCAACTGGGCGCCGCTGCGCTCCACCCGCGGCGTCAGTCGCCTGGTGAGCTTTGGTGGCTACCCGTTGCAGGTCTCCGACCAGCTTATCGACTCCCTTCAGCAACGCGCCCAGCACGAGCCGCAGCCCCTGCTGCAGCCCGGCGACCCGGTGCGCATCGTGGAAGGCACCTTTGCCGAACTGGACGCCATTTTCCTCAGCATGGACGGTGAAGAACGCGTGGTGCTGCTGATGAATCTGCTCAATCGTGAACAGAAACTGACCCTGCCCCTGGCCAGCGTGCGCAAGGGCTAAAGAAGAAACGTACCTCGTAGGAGCGGCTTCAGCCGCGACGCATGATGTTTGTAGGGCCGGCTTTACGCCGGCCAGCGTAAGTGGGGAACGGCTCAAGCCGCCAAGACCGCGGAGGAATCCGTACCTGCAGACGCACCGGCCTCCAGGCCAAATATCCGGCGGCACAGCTCTTGCCTGTAGCGCCGCGCATATCTTTCGTTCTCAGGAAACCGACGGTAAATCCTGGGGCGGTAGCGTGTCTTGGCACGCCTGACAACGAACTGTAGGAGCGGCTTCAGCCGCGATCAAAGGCAACACATCCCCAGTGGGATGAAACCCCTAGAGCGTTTAGATGAACATCACCATCGCCGGAACCGGCTACGTCGGTCTTTCCAATGCCGTTCTCCTGGCGCAGCACAACAAGGTCATCGCCCTGGATGTCGTTCAGGCCAAGGTCGACCTGATCAACGACCGCATGTCGCCCATCGAAGACAGCGAGATCGAGCGCTACCTCGCTGAAAAGAACCTGGATCTGCGCGCCACCCTCGACAAGCACGAGGCCTACCGCGACGCGCAGTTCGTCATCATCGCCACGCCGACCGACTACGACCCGCAGACCAACTTCTTCAACACCCGCAGCGTCGAGTCGGTGATCGAGGACGTGCTGGCGATCAATCCGAGCGCGGTCATGGTGATCAAATCCACCGTGCCGGTCGGCTATACCCAGAGCGTGCGCGAGAAATACCACACCCAAAACATCCTTTTCTCGCCGGAATTCCTGCGTGAAGGCCGCGCGCTGTACGACAACCTCCACCCTTCGCGCATCATCGTCGGCGAGCGCTCCGAGCGGGCCGAGACCTTCGCCCGCCTGCTACAGCAGGGTGCCGTCAAGCAAGACATCCCCACCCTGTATACCGACAGCACCGAAGCCGAAGCCATCAAGCTGTTCGCCAACACCTATCTGGCCATGCGCGTGGCCTATTTCAACGAGCTGGACACCTACGCCGAAACCCATGGCCTGGACACCCGGCAGATCATCGAGGGCGTCGGCCTCGACCCGCGCATCGGCACGCACTACAACAACCCCAGCTTCGGTTACGGCGGCTACTGCCTGCCCAAGGACACCAAGCAACTGCTGGCCAATTACGCCGATGTGCCCAGCACCCTGATCCGCGCCATCGTCGACGCCAACACCACACGCAAGGACTTCATCGCCGAGTCTATCCTCAAGCGCAACCCGAAGGTGGTGGGCATCTACCGCCTGGTGATGAAGTCCGGCTCCGACAACTTCCGCGCCTCGGCCATTCAGGGCGTGATGAAGCGCATCAAGGCCAAGGGCGTGGAAGTGGTGATCTACGAGCCCGTGTTGGAAGACGACAGCTTCTACAACTCGCGAGTCATCCGCGACCTGGATGAGTTCAAGCGCATCAGCGACGTCATCATCGCCAACCGCCAGGCCGACGCCTTGCAGGATGTGCCGGAAAAGATCTACACCCGCGACCTGTTCGGCAGGGATTAGGATGATATCCAAGGCCAAACACCAACTGACCGACGCATGATCCCGCATCGCCTGCTCAACATTGCGCTGCGGGGCATGACCCTGGGCAGCAAGTTCCTGCTGATCTTCTTCCTGGCGAGATTCCTCGAGCCGGCGGAGCTGGGACTGTATGGCTTGCTCGTCGCGACGATCGGTTACGCGCTGTACCTGCTGGGGTTGGATTTCTACACCTACTCGACCCGGGAAATCCTCAAGCGCGAGCGCAACGAGTGGGGCGGGCTGCTGAAAAGCCAGGGGGCCCTCACCCTGGTGCTTTACGCCCTGTTCATTCCGCTGCTGTTGCTGATTTTCGTGGCGGGAACGCTGCCCTGGTATCTGGCCTTCTGGTTCTTCGTGCTGCTGGTGCTGGAGCACCTCAACCAGGAACTCATGCGGTTGCTGATCGCGATATCGGATCAACTGATGGCCAGCGTGGTGCTGTTCCTGCGCTCAGGAGCCTGGGCGGTCGCGGTGGTGCTGCTGATGTTCATCCAGCCCGAATTGCGGACTCTGCAAACGATACTGGCTGCCTGGACGCTCGGCGGGCTGCTGGCGGTATTGCTGGCGGTGTGGCGGCTGAGTCGCCTGGGCCTTTCCGGCTGGCGAAGCAAGGTAGATTGGCGCTGGATTCGCCAGGGCATAAAGGTAGCCGCCCCGTTGCTGGTGGCTACCCTGGCGGTACGCGCCTTGTACACGCTGGACCGGTACTGGCTGGACGCGCTGGCCGGGCTTGAAGTGCTGGGCGCCTATGTGCTGTTCATGGGAATTGCCAACGCCATGCTGTCCTTTCTGGATGCAGGCGTTTTCGCCTTCAGCTATCCGAAACTGATCACTGCGTTCCAGCAGGCCAGTTCCGCTGAGTTCCGACAGGAGTTGAAGCGTTTGCTGGTGCATACGCTGGTGCTGTCCTGTGTCTTTGCGGGCATGGCCCTGCTGCTGATCGACCCCCTGTTGCACTGGCTGGGCAAGCCGCTCTATCTCGAGCAGAAGGCGATGTTTCCCTGGGTTCTTCTGGGGACCTTCCTGTATGCGCTGGGCATGGTTCCCCACTATGGCCTGTACGCTCAGAATCGCGATCGGCCGATCATTCAAAGTCATATCGCCAGCCTGGTCGTCTTCGTTGCAGCCACCTGGCTGTTTTCGCAGACCTGGCCGCAGCTTGCCGTTCCGCTCGGCCTTTGCCTGGCATTTGTTTCCATCGCGCTCTGGAAGTCGTACGCCTTCTTCAGGCTGACCCCCGCGCAGTACTACTCACCTCAGCTTGAACGTTGATCTTCAGAAAAAGGTATTTCTCGCATGTTCGAAAATTCAACCATCCTCGTCACCGGCGGCACTGGCTCCTTCGGCAATACCTTCGTGCCGATGACCCTGGCCAAGTACAACCCGAAGAAGATCATCATCTTCTCGCGTGACGAGATGAAGCAGTGGGACATGGCCAAGAAGTTCCAGGGCGACAAGCGCGTGCGCTTCTTCATTGGCGACGTGCGTGACAAAGATCGCCTGTACCGCGCCCTGGATGGCGTCGACTATGTCGTCCATGCCGCCGCCACCAAGATTGTGCCGACCGCTGAATACAACCCCTTCGAGTGCGTCAAGACCAACGTGATGGGCGCCATGAACCTGATCGATGCCTGCATCGACAAGAAGGTGAAAGGCGTCGTCGCCCTGTCCACCGACAAGGCCAGCAGCCCGATCAACCTGTACGGCGCCACCAAGCTGACCTCCGACAAGCTGTTCGTGGCCGGCAATTCCTATTCCGGCGAACACGGCACCCGCTTCTCGGTGGTGCGCTACGGCAACGTGATGGGCTCGCGTGGTTCGGTCATCCCGTTCTTCATGTCCATCAAGGACAAGGGCGTGCTGCCCATCACCGACGAGCGCATGACCCGTTTCATGATCTCCCTGGAAGAGGGCGTGGAACTGGTCTGGCACGCCTTCCAGGACATGGTGGGTGGCGAGATCTACGTCAAGAAGATCCCCTCCATGAAGGTGACCGACCTCGCCCGCGTGGTGGCTCCGGATGCCCGCCAGGAGATCGTCGGCATTCGCCCCGGCGAGAAACTGCACGAGCAGATGATCAGCGCCGAGGACTCCTACTACACCTACGAGTACCCGGAACACTTCAAGATCCTGCCCACCATCCACAACTGGGGCGTCTGCGAGAAGCGCATCAAGGACGGCACCAAGGTTCCGGAAGGTTTCGTCTACGCCAGCGACAACAACACCGAATGGATGAGCGACGCCCAGCTGCAAGCCTGGATCGACGCCAACCGCGAAAAGATCGGGAGCATCTGAAGTCATGATCCCCTACGGTCGCCAGGACATCAGCCAGGCCGATATCGATGCGGTGCTGGATGTACTGAAATCCGATTTCCTCACCCAGGGTCCGCAGGTGCCGCGCTTCGAACAGTGCGTGGCCCAACATGTGGGCGCCAGCCATGCGCTGGCAGTGAACAGCGCCACCTCGGCGCTGCACATTGCCTGCCTGGCGCTGGGGCTTGGCCCCGGCGACCGTCTGTGGACCACGCCGATCACCTTCGTGGCCTCGGCCAACTGCGGGCTGTATTGTGGCGCCGCAGTCGATTTCGTTGATATCGACCCGCGCACCTATAACCTCTGCCCGCAAGCTTTGGCACGCAAGCTGGAGCAGGCCGAGCGGGAGGGCAAACTGCCCAAGGTGGTAGTGGCGGTGCACTTGTGTGGCCAGCCGTGCGATATGCAGGCCATCCATGCTCTGGCACAACGCTACGACTTCAGGATCATTGAAGACGCCTCCCATGCCATCGGCGGCAAGTACCGAGGCGAGTTCATCGGCAACTGCCGCTACAGCGACATCACCGTCTTCAGTTTCCACCCCGTCAAGATCATCACCACCGCCGAAGGCGGTATGGCGCTGACCAACGATGCCGAGTTGGCGAACAAGATGGCGCTGCTGCGCAGTCACGGCATTACCCGTGACCCGGCGCAGATGACCCACGAGGCCGATGGCCCCTGGTACTACCAGCAGATCGATCTGGGCTTCAACTACCGGATGACCGAACTGCAGGCCGCCCTCGGCAACAGCCAGATGGAGCGCCTGGACGCGTTCGTGGCGCGTCGTCACCAGTTGGCCAGCCGCTATGACGACCTGCTCGCCGATCTGCCGGTCACCACCCCCTGGCAGCATCCGGACAGCTACTCCGGTCTGCACCTGTATGTCATTCGCCTGCAACTGGACAAGATCACCAGAACCCATCGCCAGGTGTTCGAAGCCCTGCGCGAGCAGGGTATCGGCGTGAACCTGCACTACATCCCGGTGCACACCCAGCCGTATTACCAGCGCATGGGCTTCCGTCAGGGTGACTACCCCGAAGCCGAACGCTACTACACCGAAGCCATCAGTCTGCCGATGTTCCAGACCATGACCGAGGCGCAGCAGGATGCAGTCGTGGCAGCCGTGCGCAAGGCAGTAGCAGCATGAAACTGGCGATCATCCCGGCCCGGGGCGGCAGCAAGCGGATACCCCGCAAGAACATCAAACCGTTCTGCGGCAAGCCGATGATCGCCTGGTCCATCGAAGCAGCCCTGGATAGCGGCTGCTTCGACCGTGTCATCGTCTCGACGGACGATGAGGAGATTGCCGAGGTGGCTCGCCAGTACGGCGCCGAGGTTCCGTTCATGCGGCCGCTCGAGCTGTCCGATGACCATACTGGAACCATTCCGGTGATCCGGCATGCCATCGAGATGATCAATAGCGAAGGTCGTGTCGTGGAACAGGCCTGCTGCCTGTATGCCACTGCGCCCTTCATTCGCGCCGAAGATCTGCAACGCGGGCTGGAGATCCTGCAGGGTAGCGGGGGCGATTACGCGTTCTCGGTCACCAGCTATGCCTTCCCCATCCAGCGTGCCATTCGCCTCACGCCTGAGGGCAGAGTGGAAATGTTCAACCCCGAACATTTCAGCACCCGCTCGCAAGATCTTGAAGAGGCTTATCACGATGCCGGCCAGTTCTATTGGGGCCGTGCCGATGCCTGGCTGCAGGGCAAGATGATCTTCAGTCCAGCGTCGCTGCCGGTGATGCTGCCGCGCCATCGGGTCCAGGACATCGACACGCCGGAAGACTGGGTGCGAGCCGAATGGTTGTTCAAAGCCATGCAGGCGCAGGGCTAAGAATGAACGTCGTTTTCCGCGCCGATGCCTCCTTGCAGATCGGTACCGGCCATGTGATGCGCTGCCTGACCCTGGCCGATGCACTTGTTGCGCGCGGGGCGAACTGCCAGTTCATCAGCCGCGCACACCCAGGCAACCTGATCGAGTTCGTCCGCAGCCGAGGCTACATCGTCCATGCCCTGCCGGAATCGCCCGCAGGCATCGAAGCGGACCTGCGTGCGGACCCGGCGCAATCGGTTGCGCATAGCCACTGGCTGGGTGTCACCCAGGCACAGGACGCCGAAGCCTGCGCGGCCATCCTTGCCGAGCTGCAGCCGGATTGGCTGATCATGGACCACTACGCGCTGGATGCCCGCTGGGAGCGAGCCCTCAAACCGTATTACCGGCGGCTAATGGTCATCGACGATCTGGCTGACAGGCCGCACGAAAGCGACCTGCTGCTGGATCAGACCTATTCCCGCAAGACTGACGATTATCGCGCCTGGGTCCCGGCCAGTTGCCGCCTGCTGTGCGGCTCGCAGTACGCCTTGCTACGCCCGGAATTCGCCGCGCTGCGCCCCTATAGCCTGCAGCGCCGTGCCGAACCGCAACTGCGCCAGTTGCTGATCACCATGGGCGGTGTCGACAAGGACAACGCCACCGGCCAGGTGCTCGAAGCACTGCGTTCATGCGCGCTCCCGGTGGATTGCCGAATCTCCGTGGTGATGGGCGCAACCGCGCCCTGGCTGAATGAGGTGGAGCGGTTGGCTCAGAACATGCCATGGCCAACGCAGGTAAAGGTTGGCGTCAGAGACATGGCGCAACTCATGGCTGACAGTGACTTGGCGATAGGGGCGGCGGGGGCTACTTCCTGGGAGCGCTGCTGTCTTGGCCTGCCAACGATCATGGTTGTGCTAGCCGATAACCAGCACCAGGTTGCCCAAGGTCTTGAGCAGGCGGGCGCTGCGCAGGTTATTGAGTCAACACAGAGCATTGCCCGCCATCTACTCAGTCGGCTCATTCCATTGATTGAATCTCCAATGCTGCTAAAAACCATGAGCCAGTCCGCTTGCGATATCGTCGATGGAAAGGGTATCGATACTGTTATCCAGCATCTGGAGTTCTGACGTGACCCTATCCACCACCCACCAGTCGGTACGCCCGATGGTCGTCTCTGATCTCGAAAGGGTATTGGCTTGGCGCAATCATCCCGAAGTCCGACGTTATATGTACACCCAGCACGAAATTACACTGGAAGAGCATAGCCGTTGGTTCGAGCGAGCCACACAGGACCGCAGTCGGCACTTGTTGATCTTTGAGAACGACGCCGCTCCCCTAGGCTTCATAAATATCCATCAGATAGCCACGGGCGGGATAGCGGACTGGGGCTTCTACGCAGCACCAGACGCACCAAAAGGGACGGGGCGACAACTTGGGCAAGCCGCATTACAGTATGCCTTCCAGGGTGCTGGCCTTCATAAGCTCTGCGGTCAGGCACTTGGCTATAACGAAAAGTCGATTCAGTTTCATTTGAGTCTGGGATTCACGCAGGAAGGCATCCTGCGGCAGCAACATTTCGACGGCCAGCATTATCACGATGTGGTGTGCTTCGGCCTGCTTGCCAGCGAATGGCAAAAGAACCATTGAGAACGAACTCCATGCACAAAATTCCGAGCATCAGCATCGCGGGCCGCAGAATTGCAGCCGATATGCCTCCCTATATCATTGCCGAACTCTCCGCCAACCATAACGGCCGTTTGGAAACTGCGCTGAAGATTATCGAGGAAGCCAAGAAAGCTGGTGCCGATGCGATCAAGTTGCAGACGTACACGGCGGATACGATCACGCTTAACTGCGACTCTGAAGAGTTTCAGATCCACGGCGGTCTGTGGGACGGAAAGACCCTCTATCAACTCTATAAAGAAGCTCACATGCCCTGGGAGTGGCACAAGCCGCTATTCGAGCATGCCCGCAAGCACGAAATCACGATTTTCAGCTCGCCCTTCGACAATACGGCCGTCGATCTGCTGGAAGATCTCAATGCGCCTGCCTACAAGATTGCCTCCTTCGAGGCCGTCGACCTGCCATTGATCAAGTATGTAGCCAGCACTGGCAAGCCAATGATTATCTCGACTGGAATGGCGGACGCCGAGGAAATCCAGGAAGCCATCGACGCCGCACGTGAAGGCGGTTGCAAGGAGCTGGCGATTCTCCATTGCGTTAGTGGATACCCGGCTCCGGCGGAGGATTACAATCTGCGCACAATCCCCGATATGATGCAGCGCTTCGGGTTGGTTACGGGACTTTCCGACCACACCTTGGACAACACCACGGCCATCGCCAGCGTTGTACTGGGCTCCTCGATCATCGAAAAACATTTCACGCTTGATCGCAGTGGCGGCGGCCCAGACGATAGCTTCTCGCTTGAACCTGCCGAGTTAGCAATGCTTTGTCGTGACAGCAAGATAGCATGGGCGGCTCTTGGTAAAGTGGACTACGGACGAAAATCCAGTGAGCAGGGAAATGCAAAATTCCGCCGCTCATTATACTTTGTTAAAGATTTAAAGGCTGGCGACGTAATTACAGAGGATTCGATACGTAGCGTACGGCCGGGTTTTGGCTTGGCGCCAAAATACAAAAGCATTATTTTGGGTAAGAAAGTTTCTCGAGATGTCTACAGAGAAACCGCAGTGATAAGTGATGTCATAGTGGATTCGTCGGTAAATTTATAAGCGAATAGCTAGAGGCCGATACGGCTTTCAGGTGGCCTGGGCTGTTAACATCCGTTTTCTTAACGTGGACTATCTTATTTTGAAGATTTTTGAAGGAAGAGGGGCGGATGCAGAAACTGAGTGCAACACAGTCATTGAATTGAAGCCGGAGCATCATGCCGCATAGCGATCGCTTTCTGCACGACCTCGCTCATGACTTCGATCGGGCACTTGTAGTCGAAGCGCTTGCGGGGGCGCATGCTCAATTGCAGGGCAATGGCATCCAGTTCCTCCTGGCTGTGTACCGACAGGTCCGTGTTCTTGGGCAGGTACTGACTCAGTCCATTGATGTTCTCGTTGCTGCCGCTCTGCCAAGGGCTGTGCGGATCGCAGAAATAAATCGCCACCCCCATCCTGCGTCAGTTTGCGTGCCGCGCCATCTCCCGGCCTTGGTCGTGGGTCATGCTCTTTCGCATCACCAGCGGCATGCGATTGAGTGCCGCGCTGAAGCCCCCTTGAGCCAAGAGCGTTTGATCTAGATTAAATATAGATTCGTCTGGCTGTTACCTGCATGGGGACGATTTTTTGGGAGATTAAGTCCCAGATGCGCTGAAGTTCATAATTAATTTGTAGTCCTGTAACATATGAAATTCCATTAATATAGCTGGGCGTATAGCTATGAATATCTGTTTCGTTGCGAACTTTTATAAGACTTATTTTTTTCATGAGGTTGCAAAGTGTCTTGAAAAGCAAGATGTAAATATTTTCTGGATCGTGGTTAATCGCAAGCTTTTTGATTTTCTATGCAATCACTACCCAAAAGAAAGAATCCTCTACATAAACAAGCTAAATAGCAAGTCTCGGCAACCAATTATCAGTGAATTTAAATTAAATGAACTTATTTATGGGGATCGCGTATTGCGTTACGAGGGTCGGTGGGCAAAAGATTATTTGAGAAATATCCAAAAGCCGTTCTCCGACTTTGTAAAAGAAAATTGTATTAAGTTTGTGTTTGGAGAGACTACGTGGGCGCATGAAATTCTGTTTCATAGATTATTGGATTGCAATAAAGATATGGGTGCCCAATATTTGTGTCCGCACACCATTCGTATTCCTAACGGAAGGTTTGCATTCTTTAAAGACGAGTATCAATCTGAATTTTATGAGGTGGGTTCATCATTAAATTATAGAGGGGAGCAAGTATCTTTCGAGGTGGCTAAGCCGGATTACCTGAAAATTAATGATAAAAGAGTAAGTGCGGCTCGTAGTTTTAAATCGAGAGTAGATAGAGTTCGGAGGTACATCACTCGCGAAAATATAGATCCACTTGATCCCACTGTGACAGTAAGTCGTTGGGTATCCTTTCGGAAAAATGCTTCCGAGGAGTTGAATAGAGATTTGATTCGATTTGTTAATTTTTACAAGTTCACTGAACAGCTTTCTCGGCAAAAATACATATTTATCGCGTTACACAAACAGCCCGAAGCTTCTATTGACGTAATCGGTCGGTATTATGACGACCAATTTTCCAATATATTAAACGTGTGGAGGGGTCTCCCAGATGGCTGGAAATTGCTTGTTAAAGAGCACTCTAATGCCATAGGAGATCGATCTTTAGCTTTTTACCGAAATATATCGAGACTCGCTGATGTTATCCTGATAGATCCAAAAGAGGACTCCCATTCTTTGATAAGGAATGCAAATTTTGTTATAACTGTTTCGGGAACAGTTGCTTACGAAGCGGCGCTTCTTGGAGTTAAAGCGCTTACTTTTTCGCCATGTTTTTTCAACAAATTTTCGATGTGCAAAAAACTGGATCTGGAGCTATTGAGAACTTCTAGTTTGCTTGAGGTTGAGCTTGAAGCTGGCAATGATTGTGAAGTTAAGAATTATATAGTTTCTAATAGTTTCTGTGGGAAAATTGGGGATCCCAACTCCGATCCTTCTTGTGTGGATCCTGATAACATAAAAAATGTTGCTGATTCTTTTATTAAACTGCTGGGCTTAGGCGGATGACTAACGATTCTTTGCCGCTTCAGGGTGCGCGGCCAGTGTTCCGCGCGCCGTGGTTTTTTTTATATATCTCTCTTTTCTGTTTAAGCTACGCTAGCTTATATATCCACAAGCCGCTAGCGCCCATCTTAAATGCCATAATACTATTCTCTTCTTATTGGATTTTACTAATAAATAACAAATTCTACCCTGTGGTGTTTCTGATTGTCTTTTCGAAATGTCTGAATGGGTTTATTGTATTCGGAAATTCCGCTGCGTATAGTTTATTCAATTTTCTTTCTGGATATTTGCCGCTAGCATTATATTTATTAAGAAACTTCAGTGTTAGCAGGTGCTCCTTCGAGGTTAAGCTTTTTCGTAAGTATTGGCTTACTGCTATTTATATAATATTTCTGCTTATCTACATGTTGCCCAGCCCTTTAACGAGTGCTCAGTACTTTTTTCCTAGGGTTGTGCCGATGCTAATGCTATTCGGAACGCTAGTTTTTTTAAAAGGCCCGCTTCAAGGAAAAGAGCTTATCTTGTTTTTTAGATTCTTGTTTTTGACGGCGATTTTTTTGTATTTCACGGAAAATTATTTGGATCTATCTTATGATCTGCTTGCAAGCGGGGACGTTTTTTCTAAGCCGGTTGAGGGTCAGTCTTTAGTCTTATTTGGTATCCCACGTATGCTGGGGCCTTTTTGGGATTTTAGAATACAAGGAATATTTGGCGTTTTGTATCTATTGATTGCCATAGTTAGTCCAGATTATAAATTTAAAAAGATCGATATCATTATTGCTTCGCTTGCCGTGATACTAAGTATGTCAAGAGGCGCGATGGTGCTTTGGGCCTGCGTGATCTTGGGAGCATCCCTATATCACTCAAAAACATTACCTAGTGTAGTTTTTAGATTGTTGGGATTATTCTTGGTGGGTGTTATCTCTATTGTCTCATATTCAATGTTTGGGGGGGATGAGGCAAAAAAAACGTTGAGTTCTTTTAATATATTGTCCGAAGATGGAAATGCACTTTCTCAACGGGGTGGCTTTAAGGATTACTCCATTAATTCTTTCTTTGAAAATCCCTTGGGGCGAGGTATTGGCTTTCTAAAATCCGATTTGATAGACAGAAATGTGCTTGTTGGTGAGGTGTATTATAAAAAAGTCTCGGATGCTTTCATTTATATTCAAATGGCAGAGGTTGGTTTTCTGGGCTTTATCTTCTTCATACTTTCTCTTTTTGAACTTTTATTCAAAAGGACTATGTTCGGGCTTATGTTCTTGGTAGGCTTTTTAATTCAAATGACAGGCACTGATGTCCCTGATATGGGGGTGCATTATTTCGTTATTCTGCTGCTGGCTACGGCTTTCTTGCCGGAGCGTACGGTTTTGCGTCAAGAATAGTTAAGGACCGAGGCATCGATGAAAGATTCCACAAAAAAAATAAGCCCTTCCGTTGGAGTGGATTTCCATGCTTACGATGGTATTTATCAGGGGAGCAGAAGTCATGTAATAGCATTGTTTAAATTGGTTGTTTGCATTTTGCCAGAAGTTCGCTTCTTCTTTTTTCTGGATAAGGTTGAAAATCTACTGAGCGAGCATCCAGAGTTTAATAGGGGTAATGTAACTTTAGTGCGCATGCGGCCCTGTTCTGGAGTTGTTAGGCTTTTCATTAAGCTGCCATGGCTTAGGTTTAAAAATAAAATATCTCTGCTTCACACCCAGTATAGAATTCCTATTTATCCACTGGGTGATTGCGCTTGTACAATACATGATGTTCTCTTTGAAACCCATCCGGAGTATTTTCCAAAGTTGTTCACGTGGCAGTCAAAATTTTTGTTTAGGTACGCCGCGCGGAACTCTAAATTATTATTTACGGTAAGCGAGTATTCCAGGTCGGAAATTTCGCGTTGCTACTCAATAAGCCCTGAGAAAATTAAAGTTATTTATAACGGTGTGGATCGCAGTCGATTTCATCCTGATAAGAATATAGATCCGGAAGGCGTGCTGGCGAAATTTGGTCTTGTCTCGTCTAATTATATTTTGACAATTGGCAGGCTAGAGCCGAGAAAAAATCACTTGCGCTTGATTGAGGCGTATTCGAAGATCGGAGAAAACGCTCCTCCGCTTGTTTGCGTTGGCCAAAAGGATTTTGGCTATGATTCAGCGCTTGCGGCTGCAGAAAAGTTTGGCATTTCAGCTAAGGTAATTTTTCTAGAAAATGTCAACGACGATGTATTGCCAATCCTGCTCCGGAATGCCAGGCTTTTTGTTTTTCCTGCCATTGCTGAAGGATTTGGAATGCCGGTAGTCGAGGCCTTAGCTAGCGGCGTTCCAGTCATCACGAGCAGCACCACTTCGTTAATTGAAGTGGCAGGCAGAGCTGCGGAGCTCGTAGACCCACTAGATGTAGAGAGCATAGCTAATGGGATGAAAAGAATTTTATCAGGAGAAATTAAAGTCGATCAGTTGCGCTCTTGCGGTTTAAAGCATATCGATAAATTTGATTGGAGAGTCTCTGCTGAGATTCTTGCTGATTCGTATAGAAAGTATTTCTCACTCTGAATGGTACCGGGCTTGAAGTTGAAATTATCTATATTAGGGATTCGCGGTATACCCGCATCGCATGGTGGATTCGAGACTTTTGCTGAGCGCCTAGCGCTTCATCTGGTGGCCCGAGGATGGAGCGTAACTGTTTATTGTCAAGAGGAAGGTGTCGGGAATATTACTGAAAGCAAATGGCGAAATATTCACCGTATTCATGTTCCTGTGAAACAAACTGGTGCGCTTGGCACTGTCCTATTTGATCTTCGTGCTATTCTACATGCACTAAAAAGCGATGGGTTATTTTTAACGCTGGGATATAATACGGCTATTTTTAATGCTTTTCAGCGATTGAAAGGACAGATCAATATAATTAACATGGATGGAATTGAGTGGCGGCGCGAAAAATGGGGGGCATTGGCAAAAGCTTGGTTCTGGATTAATGAGCGTCTAGGCTGCTGGATAGGCAATCATCTCGTGGCCGATCATCCCAAAATAAAAGAGCACTTGGCTACGCGTGTACATGGATCGAAAATTTCTATGATCCCCTATGGTGGAGATGAAATTCGCTTTGCCGATGTTGAAATTCTTAAACGGTTTGGGGTAGAACCTGATCAATTCTCCGTGATTATTGCTCGCCCGGAACCTGAAAATTCGTTTCTAGAAATGGTGCGGGCGTTTAGTCGTCAACGACGAGATCATAAGTTGATAGTTTTGGGGAATTTTACTCCAGGCGTCAATGAGTTTCATCGTTTGGTGGTGGAAGCCGCCAGTGATGAGGTTATCTTTCCTGGCGCTATCTATGACTCGGCAGTTATTCAGGCTTTACGTTTTTTTAGTCGATTTTACCTGCATGGGCATCGTGTTGGCGGGACTAATCCATCTTTAGTTGAAGCCTTGGGGGCAGGGTGTGCAATTATTGCACATGACAATCCATTTAATCGGTGGGTCTCTGGTTCGGGCGCCCTTTATTTTAAAGATGAGACTAGTCTTGCTTCGCTATTTGAGCGAATGTTGGCGGTGGATGATATTTCAATAAAAAATATGAAAGATGCTAGTCGCGCCAGGTTTAACGAATGTTTTACCTGGGAAAGTATTTTACACGAATACGAAGTTCTTCTATCTGCCTGGCATCCGATGGGTAGTAAAAAAGACTCATAGCTTATTATGCTTTTGAAGCTATTATTTTTTTCTTTAGAGATAGGGCACCAATAGTATGATTTACCCAATCATTATGGCTGGTGGTTCCGGTTCGCGGCTATGGCCTCTGTCGCGCCATCTCAATCCGAAGCAATTTTTGGAGTTGGGCGAAATGGGGAAATCTATGCTCCAGGCCGCAATAATTCGTTTGCAGGGGCTCGATATCTCCCCGCCCTGCTTAATATGTAATGAACAACACCGTTTTTTAGCAGCCGAGCAGCTCCGTCAGCTGGGTATGGAGCAAGCCGCCATTATGCTAGAACCGGCAGGTAGGAATACTGCTCCGGCAATTGCTTTAGCTGCATTGCAGGCCGTCGAGGTGGGTGATCCAATCCTTCTGGTGCTGGCTGCTGATCATTTGATTCAAGATGTAGCCGCGTTCCACGTCAGCGTTCGTGCTGCCCAAGTTTTGGCGGAAGCAGGCAAGCTAGTTACTTTTGGGGTCGTACCAACGCATCCCGAAACAGGCTATGGCTACATTGAAAAGGGTGCTCCGGTTGGGGCCGGATTTGCTGTAAGTCGTTTCGTAGAAAAGCCCGATATACATACAGCGCAAGAATATTTGCGTGGCGGGAATCACCTATGGAATAGCGGGATGTTTATGTTTCGGGCTAGTCGCTACCTTGCGGAGCTGGAGCGTTTTCACCCTGAAATTCTGGCAGCATGCAGGAGTGCTTTGGCAGGCGGTACCCAAGATATGCATTTCACTCGTATTGATAGTAAGGCTTTTTTGGCTTGCCCCGATAAATCGATTGATTATGCAGTTATGGAGAGAACGACTGAGGCGGTGATGGTTCCTTTGGATGCGGGCTGGAGTGATATCGGCTCTTGGTCGGCGCTTTGGGATGTAGGTATAAAAGACGAGGCCGGCAACGTCTTCAAGGGTGATGTGATAGGCATCAAGACGACTAATTCGTATGTGCATGGTGACAGCCGTCTAATCACAACTTTGGGGGTCGATGACCTAGTGGTTGTCGAGACGAAAGACGCCGTTCTCGTAGCGAGGAAATCGGAAGTCCAAGACGTTAGAATGATTGTGGAGCGGCTAAAGGCGGAAGATCGCAATGAGCATCTCAATCATCGAGAGGTATATCGGCCTTGGGGTGTCTATGAAGCTGTCGACAATGGTCATCGCTATCAGGTTAAACGGATTACAGTTAACCCAGGTGCAAAGCTCTCAGTTCAAATGCACCACCATCGGGCTGAACATTGGATTGTGGTCAGTGGAACTGCCAAGGTGACTAATGGTGATAATACATATTTGGTTGCCGAAAATCAGTCTACGTATATACCTGTTGGGCAGGTTCACTCCTTGGAAAATCCTGGGGTGATCCCCCTTGAAGTGATTGAGGTCCAATCCGGATCGTATTTGGGTGAAGATGATATCGTTCGTTTCGACGATAAGTATGGGAGAATCTAAAGGGTTGGTTTTTCTACTTGCATTTTTTGTTTTTAAATATTGACAGGTTTGTTATGTCTAAGGCTATTTTGGTTACCGGTGGGGCCGGCTTTATTGGTTCTGCTGTTGTGCGCTTTTTGATTGATAATACTGATTATAAAATCGCCTGCCTCGATAAGCTGACTTATGCAGGTAATCTCGAGTCATTAATCTCAGTTTCTTCTTCGCCGAGGTATACTTTTTATCGGGAAGATATTTGTGATGCAGAAGCATTGAAAAGAGTTTTCGTCGAGTTCCAGCCGACAGCGGTGATGCATCTGGCAGCCGAGTCCCATGTGGATCGCTCCATCGATGGGCCTGCTGACTTTATTCAAACCAATATCGTCGGTACCTACACGTTGCTGGAAGCTGCACGGCGCTATTGGAACGCTCTTGAGCCTGAGTCGAAAGCGTCCTTCCGCTTCCATCACATCTCCACGGATGAGGTGTATGGCGATCTGGAAGGCACCGATGATCTGTTCACCGAAACCACGCCTTACGCCCCCAGCTCTCCCTATTCGGCCTCCAAGGCCAGTTCCGATCATCTGGTACGTGCCTGGCAGCGGACCTACGGGCTGCCGACCCTCGTCACCAACTGCTCGAACAATTACGGCCCCTATCATTTCCCCGAGAAGCTGATTCCACACATGATTCTCAACGCCCTGGCGGGCAAGCCGCTGCCGGTGTATGGCGATGGCTCACAGGTTCGTGACTGGCTGTATGTGGAAGACCATGCCCGCGCGCTGGTCGAGGTGGTGACCCGTGGCGAAATCGGCGAGACGTACAACATTGGTGGCCACAACGAGAAGCGCAACCTTGAAGTCGTCGAGACCATTTGTGCGCTGCTGGACGAGTTGAAGCCCGCTGCCGATGGTCGTTCCTATAAGGAGCTGATTACCTTCGTGAAGGACCGGCCGGGGCATGATCGTCGCTATGCCATCGATGCCTCGAAGATCGAGCGCGAGCTGGGCTGGAAACCACAGGAAACCTTCGAGAGCGGTATCCGCAAGACGGTGCAGTGGTATCTGGATAATCGCCAGTGGTGGGAGCGTGTCTTGAACGGCAGCTATCAACTGGGTCGTTTGGGAGAGAAGGCATGAAGGGCATCATTCTGGCCGGCGGCTCTGGCACCCGTCTGCATCCGATCACGCGCGGCGTGTCCAAGCAGCTGTTGCCGATCTACGACAAGCCGATGATCTACTACCCGTTGTCAGTGCTGATGCTGGCCGGGATCCGTGAGATCCTGGTGATCTCCACCCCCGACGATCTGCCGAACTTTCGCAAGTTGCTCGGCGATGGTTCGGATTTCGGCATTTCCTTGAGTTATGCCGAGCAGCCTTCGCCGGATGGGCTGGCCCAGGCATTCCTGATCGGCGAGGAGTTCATCGGCGACAGCAGCGTTTGCCTGATCCTCGGTGACAACATCTTCTACGGCTACGGTTTCAGCGCCATGCTGCGCGAGGCTGCCAGCCGCAAGAATGGCGCCACCGTGTTCGGCTATCACGTGACCGATCCCGAACGCTTCGGGGTCGTTGAGTTCGATGCCAGTGGCAAGGCTGTCTCCATTGAGGAGAAGCCCAAGGCGCCCAGATCCAACTATGCGGTTACCGGGCTGTATTTCTACGACAACTCGGTGGTGGAAATCGCCAAGCAGGTGAAGCCCTCGCCACGTGGCGAGCTGGAGATCACCGATGTGAACAACGCCTACCTCCAGCGCGGTGATCTGCATGTCAGCCTGTTGGGTCGCGGCTTTGCCTGGCTGGATACCGGTACCCATGATTCGCTGATGGAGGCCAGCCACTTCGTGCAGACCATCGAGGCGCGACAGGGGTTGAAGGTGGCGTGCCTGGAGGAAATTGCCTACCACCAGGGGTGGCTGAGCAAGGAGCAGCTGGTCCGACAGGCTGAAGCCTTGAGCAAGACGGGGTATGGGCAGTATTTGCAGCGGTTGTTGGTGATGCCGCCCGCTCTCTGAGCGGTCGGGTTGTATGGGGATTCGGCTCCATCGGCCGGGATAACCCGGCCCTACAGGTGACGACGCCGGCTTCGTCGCGGGCAGGAGTACAGTTTTGAAGGTTATTGAAACGAAGCTTCCCGGGGTGCTGATCATTGAGCCCAACGTATTTGGGGATCATCGCGGGTTCTTTCTGGAAACGTTCCAGGTCGAGCGCTATCGCGAGGCGGGGATCGATCTGCCGTTCGTTCAGGACAACCATTCTCGCTCGCAGCGGGGGGTTCTGCGTGGGCTGCATTTCCAGAAGTCTCGTCCGCAGGGCAAGCTGGTCAGCGTGGCCCGTGGGGCGGTGTACGACGTAGCCGTGGATATTGATCCGGCATCGCCAACCTGCGGGCAGTATGTGGGCGTCGAACTGAACGACGAGAACCACCGCCAGCTCTGGGTTCCACCGGGCTATGCCCATGGTTTCTGTGTGCTCAGTGACGTTGCCGACTTCTGTTACAAGTGCACCGATCTGTACTTCCCCGAGGATGAAGGCGGGCTGCTCTGGAATGATCCTGAGGTGGGTATTCCGTGGCCGATCGACACACCGCAACTGTCCGCCAAGGACCAGCAGAACCCGAGCCTGCGCCAGCTGTTGGAGAGGTAAGCGATGCGGGTACTGATAACTGGCGCTCGTGGTCAGGTGGGTTACGAGCTGTTGCGTCTGGCGCCCGAAGGTTGCGAAGTGGTTGGCCTGGGTTCAACTGAACTGGATATCGGCGATGCCTCGGCAGTAGGGCGGGAAATTGATCGCTTGCGGCCGCAGTTGATCATCAACGCGGCAGCCTATACGGCAGTCGATAAGGCCGAGTCCGAACCCGGGCGTGCCTATGCGGTAAACCGGGACGGCCCTGCAAACCTGGGGCGTGCCGCCGAGCAACTGGGCATTCCCGTGCTGCATATTTCCACCGACTATGTGTTTGCCGGCGATGCCACAACGCCCTACCGGGAAAGTGATTCCACGGGCCCGACCGGTGTGTACGGTGCCAGCAAGCTGGCTGGCGAGCAGGCGTTGGCTGATGCCTGTTCCCGGCATCTGATCCTGCGGACCAGTTGGGTATTTGGCGCCCACGGCAACAACTTCGTGAAAACCATGCTGCGGCTGGGGCGCGAGCGGAGCGAGCTTTCGGTGGTGGCGGACCAGCAAGGTTGCCCAACCTCCGCAGCCAGTATTGCCCGGGCCCTGTGGGCATTGGCGGAGCAGTACCGGCTAGAGGGCAAGTTGCGTTGGGGGCTGTATCACTACAGCGGCACGCCGGCGTGCTCCTGGCATGCATTTGCCGTGGAGATCTTCCAGCAGGCCCAGCAGGCCGGAGTGCTGGCGCGGCAGCCCGTTGTGCATGCCATCACCACCGCGCAGTATCCAACTCCGGCCAGGCGACCGGCCAGCTCGGTGCTGGATTGTTCGTTGCTTCGGCAGGCTCATGGTATTGAACCTGCGGATTGGCGAGTCGAGTTGGAAGCGGTTTTGGCCGAGCTGTCGTGAGGGCTGATCTTGCCCAGTTCCAGTGGACACCCCGTTAAGCGATAAACTGCGACGAGGTGAACCATGGCAAGACCCATAAATCCGATGAAGCAAACTCGTACCCGTCATTCCCAGGCCTACAAGGACGAAGCCCTGGCGCTGGCCG
>NZ_DATJCS010000016.1:0-38604 GCF_035497915.1 Pseudomonas sp. | reverse complement strand
GCCGGCCCCACCGGGCCCCGTGCAGCCAGGAAACCTGTAGGGCCGGGTTTATCCCGGCCGAGGGAGGTGGGGACGAAAACCCGGGCGATGACCGCAACACCGGCGGCCGGCGTCAAGCCGGCCCCACCGGGCGCCGTGCAGCCAGGAAATCTGTAGGGCCGGGTTTATCCCGGCCGAGGGAGGTGGGGACGAAACCCCGGGCGGCGGCCGCAACACCGCCGGCCGGCATCAAGCCGGCCCCACAGGATTCGCCTTACAGCCCCGCTTGCGCCAGGCGTCGCGCATGCTCCAGGTACAGCGCCACCGGGTCGATGCCGGGCGCCACCGCGCCAGCCTGCTGGTTGACGATGTCCAGGTGATCGAGCGGGTAGTCGGAGCGGATCACCTGGCCCAGGTGACTGCTGAAGCGCCCGACCATGCCGTCGTTCTGCCCGGCCTCGCGCTGGAAGTGGCGCGCCAGGCGGCGGCACAGCAGATGGGTGGGATCCAGGCGGTTGGCGCCCTGCGCGGTGTCCGGGCCGAGGATGCCGCTCCAGGAGTAGTAGCGCACGCCGTTCACCTGATGCTCGCCCTCCCCGCCCCACTGGGCCGGCAGACCCTGGGGATAACGGGCGTTGAAGGCGGCCACCCCGTCGGTGGACAACTCCTCCAGCGCCTGCAGCGCGTCGCCGGGCAGCAGCAGGCCGGCGGCCTCGCGATCCAGCCCGGCCATCAGCCGCGCCAGCCCTTCGGTGAAGCGCGCCAGCAGGCGCCGACCGCGACTGTCCTCGGGGAAGCGCCGCTTGAGCGAGTCGGCCAGTTCCGAGCCGTGATTGGGACCGGCCACCGAGGTGACCGAGGCCACCCACTCGGGACACACGGCGGCGGCGTAGCGGGCGGTCAGCGCGCCCTGGCTGTGGCCGAGCAGGTTGAGCTTGTCCGCCCCGCTGACGCGGCGGATCTCGGCCAGGCGCTCGAGCAGCTGCTCGCCGCGCGGCTCATTGCCATGCACGGCGGAGATGCGCGCCAGATGCACGTCCACCCCGGCGCGGCGCAGCGCGCTGTCGATGCCGTACCAGTAGGGATAACCAAGCAGGTGGCCGAAGCCGAGCAGGCCGTGCACCAGCACCAGGGGATAACGCGGCGCCTGGGCATCGCCATCGGAGTTGTTCATGCGGGCCTCCATTGCCGTTGCAGGCCGGCAAGTATCACATGCGCAGCAGACTCAGCCACAGCGGCAGGCCGATGGCGCCGAGCAGCGTGGAGAGGAACACCGTGGCGCTGACCGTGCGGCTGTCCTCGGGCTTGCGCACGAAGCCCAGCACGTTCACCCCGCTCGGACAGGCGGCGAGCACCACCAGCACGGCGCGCGCGGCGTCCGGCAGGCCCAGGGCGCCGGCGAGCAGATAGACCAGCGCCGGAAAGGCCACCAGCTTGACCAGGGTCAGCGCCCAGGAGGTCGGATCAGGCATCAGGCGAAAGCGCGACAGGCTCAGGCCCAGCACCAGCAACGCGCAGGGCAGGCCCGCGCCGGCCAGCCAGTCGGCCAGTCGCCACAGCGGCGCCGGCAACGCCAGGCCGGAAATGTTCAGCAGGGCGCCGAGCAGCAGGCCGACAATCAGCGGATTGGCCAGATTGCCCAGCAGGCTGCTCAGGCGCACCTTCTCGCCGGTGCCGAACGCCGCATACAGGCTCTGCACACTGAACAGCAGCAGGCTGTGGAACACCAGGATGGCGAACACATAGACCATGCTCGGCGCGCCCAGCACCGAAGCCACCATGGGAATGCCGATCAGCACGTTGTTGGAATAGGCGGCGGCCAGGCCCAGCGGCGTGGCGCGCCCGTGACGCCGGTGGGCCAGCAGGCTGACCAGGGCAAACAGGCCCAGCGCCGGCAGGAAATAGGCCAGCAGCAGATGCGGCGACAGGCCTTCGGCCAGATCGGCACGGGCGATGCCGGTGAACAGCACCAGCGGCATGAACAGCTTGAAGGTCAGCGTCGACAGGCCGTTGGCGGCCTCCGGGGTCAGCCATTGCCGGCGGCCGATCCAGTAGCCCAGCAGAATCAACAGAAAAATTGGCAGAATCGCCTGCACCGCCGCCATCGCACCTCTCCAAATGCCGGGCGTCTGACGCGCCCGCAGAATGGCGCCGGCCCATGCAAGGGGTACGCCAGTCCGTCTTGGGGGACGCCGGGCAGCGACCGATGGTCGGTCTGGTTCGGCCGTCAAAGCGGCCACGCAAGGCGGGGCATTTGTTAGAGTGCAACCCCTGCGCCCAATGGAAGAACGCCAGCCCATGACCCGTGCCGAACAGAAACTGCAGACCCGCCAGGCCCTGATGGACGCCGCCCGCCAGTTGATGGAGAGCGGTCGTGGCTTCGGCAGCCTGAGCCTGCGCGAAGTGGCGCGCCACGCGGGCATCGTGCCTACCGGCTTCTACCGGCACTTCACCGACATGGACGCGCTGGGCCTGGCGCTGGTGGCCGAGGTGGGCGAGACCTTCCGCGCCACGCTGCGCGCGGTGCGCCAGAACGAGTTCGAGCATCAGGGACTGATCGAGGCCAGCACGCGCATCTTCCTCGACGCGGTGAGCGCCAACCACGGGCAGTTCCTGTTCCTGGCCCGCGAGCAGTACGGCGGTTCGCAGCTAGTGCGTCAGGCCATCGCCGCGCTGCGCCAGCGCATCACCGACGACCTGGCCGCCGACCTCAAGCTGATGAACCGCATGCCGCACCTGGATGCCGACGCCGTCGACGTGGTCGCCGACCTGGTGGTGAAGACGGTGTTCGCCACCCTGCCGGAACTCATCGACCCGCCGGCCGACACCCTGCCTGCGCACTTGCAGCCGGAAGCCAAGATCACCCAGCAGCTGCGCTTCATCATGATCGGCGGCAAGCACTGGCAGGGGCTGGGGCGCAAGGCGGAGTAACGGGCTGCGACCGGGCTGAGCGGCGTAGGGTGGTCAACGCTTTCCTTGGCCACCAGCGCGCCGGCACGGCGCGCCTCGCGGCGCGTCGGTGGCTCGATGAAGCGCGAACCACCCTACGTCTGTGGGAGCGGCTTCAGCCGCGATGCCCCGCACCCATCGTGGCTGAAGCCGCTCCTACAAAAGAGCGTCCAACGCCTACACCGCCTGCGGCTTGCGATACACCCAGATGCGCCGGAACACCGTGGCAATCTGCCGGCTCATGCGCCCGGTGTTGTATTCCTGGCCGTAGCGCGCGGCGATCTTCCTGACTTCACAAGCCATTTCCGCGTAGCGGCGCGCCGGCACGTCCGGGTACAGGTGATGCTCGATCTGGTGGCTGAGGTTGCCGGTGAGGATGTGGAACAGCGGGCCGCCCTCCAGGTTGCTGGAACCACGCAGCTGGCGCAGGTACCAGTGGCCACGGCTCTCGTTCTCCAGCACCTCGGCCGGAAACACCGCGGCCTTCTCGGTGAAGTGCCCGCAGAAGATCACCGCGAAGGTCCACAGGTTGCGCAGCAGGTTGGCCACCAGATTGCCGGCCAGCACCGCCAGGGCGTTGGCGCCGATCAGCAGGGCCAGCAGCGGGAAGAACAGGTAGTCCTTGGCCCACTGGCGGGCGATCTTGCCGTTCATTTGGCGCAGCAGCGGACGCACCTCATCCTTGCTGAGGCGCCCCTTGAAGTACTTGTCGAGCTTCACGTGCTGCACCGCCACGGCGTACTGGAACAGCAGCGCCTGCAGGGTCGCCCACAGCACCTGGCGGCGGTAGAACGGCTTCCAGCGCTGCTCGGGGAACAGGCGCAGCAGGCCGTAGCCGATGTCGTCGTCCTTGCCGATCACGTTGGTGTAGGTGTGGTGCAGGTGGTTGTGGGTGTGCCGCCAGAAGTCGGCCGGGCCGGCGATGTCCCACTCGTAGCGCTGGCCGTTGAGCTCCGGATCGTTCATCCAGTCGTACTGGCCGTGCATCACGTTGTGGCCCAGCTCCATGTTTTCCAGGATCTTGCCCAGGCCCAGCAGCAGGGTGCCGAGCAGCCAGGTCGGCGGGAACCAGCCGAACATCAGCAGCATGCGGCCAGCGGTGCAGCACAGGCGCACGGCGGCGCGGATGCGGCGGATGTAGCGGGCATCGGCCTCGCCCAGGTCGTTCAGGGTGCGCTCGCGCAGGGCGTCGAGCTCGGCGCCGAACGCATCCAGTTCGGCGGGGGTCAGTTCACGGTCGGTACGCATGGGAGTCTCGAAGAAGGAAGAAGCGGCTTACAGGTCGATACGCACATCGCCCAGCGGCGCGCTGACGCAGATGCGGATCGGCTGGCCGGGCTCGCTGATTTCGCGGCCACTGCGCAGGTCGCGCACGCGGCCTTCCAGCAGCTGGCAGGTGCATTCGGTGCAGACGCCCTGGCGGCAACCGTGCCTGGGCCTGAGGCCCTGCGCCTCGGCCTGCTCCAGCAGCGGGCGCTGGTCGTCGCCCTCGACACGCAGGCCGGAACGGGCGAATTCCAGGCGTACCGGTTGACCGCCCGTGGATGCCGGGGCCGGCGGCGGACTGAAGGCTTCCCATTGCGCCGTACCGGCGCGCGGTTCGGCGTGCCACAGGGTCAGCGCCTCCTGCACGAAGCCGTGCGGGCCGCAGGCCAGCAGCGAATGCGCCGGCCGCTCGCGCAGGTGCTCGGCACACAGGCGGCCCTGCAGCTCGCCCTCCCCGGCCGGCTCGCCGGTGATCAGCCACTGCACGCGCAGATTGGGGTGGCGCGCCATCAGCGCCTCCAGTTCGGGCACGAAGGCGCGCTGCTCGCGTTGACGCACCGAGTGCAACAGCCAGACGGGCTGCTGCCAGCCGTTGCCCAGCGCTTCGCGCAGCAGGCCGTACAGGGCGGTAATGCCGCTGCCGGCGGCCAGCAGCAGCACGCCGGATGCGGCGTCCCGAGGCCACGCCAGCTCACCGCTCGGCGTGCCCAGTTCCAGCACATCGCCGGGCAGGATGTTGTCGATCAGGGTCTCGGCGAAACGACCGCCGGGCTGGCGCTTGATGGCCAGTTCCAGCATGCGCCCGCGCACGGCGGTCAGGCTGTAGCAGCGCGCCAGGCGCACGCCATTGCGCTCGCCATACATCAGCACCGCCTGGCCGGGCCGCGCGCCGCGCCAGTTGCGGTTGGCCTTCAGGCGCAACGCCAGCATGTCGGCGGCCACCCAGCGCAGGGAATACACGCGGGCGAAGGTGCGGTTGAGGCGCCAGTCGGCACGCACGGCAGCGAGCCAGGCGTCGACGCCGGCTTCGCGCAGCCAGTCATGGGCGACCAGCAGACGCAACCAGCCGAGGGGGAAAGGAACGAAAGGAAGCATGCCAGATCCATTGAGTGAACAAGCGTGCACAAACTGCCAGAGGCGACGGCTTGAGTCAACGCTCGTTCACTGGGAAGGGCAGGCGCGCGCCCGTCCGGCAAAGCTGATTGAGATCAAAGTAATGGCACCGCTCGTGCATGAAGATGCCCGTGCCATGGAATTGGCACCCGCAGCCAGCCCGTCAACCCCATCCGCCTGACGGGCTGGTTGCCTCTCGTTGCGCAAAAAACCGGCAACCCCGGCCAGGCCGCGCAGCGCGCTGGCCCCCCCCACTTTTCCGTGCGCTACCCACAGACTTATCCACAGCTTCTGGGGAAAAGCGTCGTTCCGGCCCACCTGCGACATATTGCGCCAAGCGCTTGTTAAACGGACATTTTTTGTCCTGGGCAAAAAGCGTTCAGGCCGCTGCAAGCCGCGCCAGTCGTGACTTCGCGCACGCTTCCCGGCAGTTATGCACAGGAACGCCCACAGAATCTCTGGACAACCGTTGCCCGTTCAGGCACAGGCGTCCCGCCCGATTCAATCCACAAGCGTCACCGTGCCCTTCATCGTGGCGAAGTGGCCCGGGAACGAGCAGAAGAACATGTACTGCTGATCGGCCTGCAGTTGCGCCACGTCGAAGGTGACCGAGGTGCTCTCGCCACCACCGATCAGCTTGGTGTGGGCGAGGATGCGCGGGTCGTTCGCCTTCAGGTAGTCGCTCTCCAGCCCGGCGGCGGCGCCTTCGTTGACCACCGGCGTCATGTCGGCCTGGGTGGTCAGCACCCAGTTGTGGCCCATGACGTTCTTCGGCAACTGGCCGGAGTGCGTGAGGTTGACGGTGAACTGCTGGCAGCTCTTGGCGATTTCGACGGCGTTGGTGTTGTAAGTCATCTGGTCGGTGGAATCGATGTCCACGCTGCACTCGGCCGCCCACAGGGGCGCGACGGGCAGGGACAGCAGGGTGACAACGGCGAGTCGACGAAGCATGGCGGTTCTCCGGGTCAGTGGCTGAGGCGGTAGACGCGCGCACCCGTCCGGGGTTCCGCCGCCACGACGAGGCTATCGCCGCCATGCACAGGTTCAACGAGCCAGGGCGCCCGGGGCGGCCTAGCATGGCGACCATACCGAACGGAGGAGTGTCACCATGGGTCTCGACGAACTGCTGCGCAACCTGCTGGCCAGCTATGCCTCGGCGGCTTGCGGCAACGCCCTGTAGCCTGTCCGCAACCTTTTAACGCCGGCGGGGGTCATAACGGCACGACGGCCATCCGGTCGTTGGCTTCGCTTCGTGTGCCGCATGCCCCGCTGGATCGACTCCCTGCACCCGCTGATCGAGCGGGTAACCGCCTTTCTCAAACGCTATCCCGGGCTGGTCGCGCTGTTCGGCTTCGTGTCCGGACTGGCCAGCTTTCTGCTGGTCGATCGCCACGCCGGGCTGGCCAAGGTGATCGCCGTGGTGATGCTGGTCAGCTGGCTGTGGCTGGCCCTGGGCCACACGCTGTACCGCTGGCTGGAGCGGCGCTTCGGCCTGCGCTTGCCGCCGCCGCTGCTGCACTACGCGACGCAGATGATCCACCAGGAGAGTCTGTTCTTCATCCTGCCGTTCTTCTTCATCACCACCAGCTGGAACACCGGCCAGGCGGCGTTCACCGGCGTGCTCGGCCTGGCCGCGCTGGTGTCGATCCTCGACCCGATCTACTACCGGGGCCTGGCGCCGCGCCGCTGGCTGTACCTGGCCTTCCACAGCCTGACGCTGTTCGCCGTGCTGCTCACCGCGCTGCCGATCATCCTGCAATTGGACACCGCGCAGAGCTACCGCTGGGCGCTGGGCATCGCCCTGCTGCTCGCGCTGCCCAGCCTGGCGGCGCTGACCGGAACGGGCTGGCGGCGCTGGCTGCTGGCGCCCCTGCTGCTGGTGGCGCTGGGCGGTGCCGGCTGGCTGGCGCGGCTGTGGGTGCCGCCGGCGACCCTGTGGCTGAACCAGGTCGCCATCGCCCACGAGGTGCGCGAGCGGGCGCCGGCCGAGCGGCTGCGCCGGGTCAGCCTGGAACGCCTGAACGCCGAAGGGCTGTATGCCTACACGGCGATCAACGCGCCGCGCGGGCTCTCGGAGCGCATCCAGCATGTGTGGCGACTGAACGGTCAGGAAGTGGACCGCATCACCCTGTCGATCGAGGGCGGACGCGAGGCCGGCTACCGGGCCTGGACCCACAAGCGCAACTTCCCCGCCGACCCGCGCGGCAAGTGGCAGGTGCAGGTGGTAACCGAGGCCGGTCAGCTGATCGGCATGCTGCGCTTCGTGGTGGAGTGACGGGAGAATGTGCAGGGCCGGCTTTTATGCCGGCCGACAGGGGTGGTCACGGCACCCAGGCAGGGAATCACCTCCGACGGCCGGCATAAAGCCGGCCCCACAGGCTCCGTGCCGGGTCGTTAGCGCGGGGCCACCGGACGCTGCGGCTTGCCGCCCTTGCCACCCTTGCCCGCGCCACCCTTGCCGGCGCGGGCCTGTTCGGCGCGGCGGGCTTCGGCGGCGGCCTTGGCCTGTTCGCGCTTGTCCCAGGCGTTGCCGTCCTGGCTGCGCGGCGGCAAGCCGGTGTGCTGGGTGAGCAGCTTGCCGCCCTGCCCGGCCTTCTTGCTGCCCACCGGCGTGGAATTCTTGCGCCGCGCGCTCTGGTAGCCCGCATCGCCGGCCGACTGGTGGGCCGGGATCAGCTGGTGCTTGGCGGAGCCGATCAGGTCGCCACGCCCCATGCGCAGCAGCGCCTCGCGCAGCAGCGGCCAGTTCTTCGGGTCGTGCCAGCGCAGGAAGGCCTTGTGCAGGCGGCGCTGCTCCTCGCTCTTGACCACCACCACGCCTTCGCTCTTGTAGGTGACCTTGCGCAGCGGGTTCTTGCCGGTGTGATACATGGCGGTGGCCGACGCCATCGGCGACGGGTAGAAGGCCTGCACCTGGTCGGCGCGGAAACCGTTGGCCTTCAGCCACAGCGCCAGGTTCATCATGTCCTCGTCGGTGGTGCCCGGGTGCGCGGCGATGAAGTACGGGATCAGGTACTGCTCCTTGCCGGCCTCCTTCGAGAACTTGTCGAACATTTTCTTGAAGCGGTCGTAGCTGCCGATGCCCGGTTTCATCATCTTGTCGAGCGGGCCGCGCTCGGTGTGTTCCGGGGCAATCTTCAGGTAGCCGCCGACGTGGTGGGTGACCAGCTCCTTGACGTACTCGGGCGACTCGACGGCCAGGTCATAGCGCAGGCCGGAGGCGATGAGGATCTTCTTCACGCCGGGCAGCGCGCGGGCCTTGCGGTACAGCTCGATCAGCGAGCCGTGGTCGGTGTTGAGGTTCTCGCAGATGCCGGGGAACACGCAGGACGGCTTGCGGCAGTGCTTCTCGATGTCGTGGCTCTTGCAGCCCAGGCGGTACATGTTGGCGGTCGGCCCGCCGAGGTCGGAGACCACGCCGGTAAAGCCGCGCACCTTCTTCATTTCCTCGATCTCGTGGAGGATCGATTCGTGCGAGCGGCTCTGGATGATGCGCCCCTCGTGCTCGGTGATCGAGCAGAAGGTACAGCCACCGAAGCAGCCGCGCATGATGTTCACCGAGAAGCGGATCATCTCGTAGGCGGGAATCTTCGCGCCGTTGTAGGCCGGGTGCGGCACGCGCGCGTAGGGCGCGGCGAACACGTAGTCCATTTCCTCGGTGGTCAGCGGAATCGGCGGCGGATTCAGCCAGACGTCCAGGTTCTCGTGCTTCTGCACCAGTGCGCGGGCGTTGCCCGGGTTGGTTTCCAGGTGCAGCACGCGGTTGGCGTGGGCATACAGCGCCGGGTCGTTGCGCACTTTCTCGAACGACGGCAAGCGGATCACCGTGCGGTCGCGGTCATGGCTCGGGTGCGGCAGCAGCACCAGCGGCTTCGCCTCGTTGGGGTCCTCGGCCGGCGGCTGGCCGTTCTCCAGCGCGCAGGCTTCCAGGTCGCGGGTGTTGACGTAGGGGTTGATGATCTTGTCGACGTGACCGGGGCGATCGATGCGCGTGGAGTCGATTTCGAACCAGCCCTCGGGCGTGTCCTTGCGGATGAAGGCGGTGCCGCGCACGTCGGTGATGGCTTCCACCGGCTCGCCGGCGGCCAGGCGATGGGCGACTTCGACGATGGCGCGCTCGGCGTTGCCGTACAGCAGCAGATCGGCGGTGGCGTCCATGAGGATCGAGCGGCGCACCTTGTCCGACCAGTAGTCGTAGTGGGTGATGCGGCGCAGCGAGGCCTCGATGCCGCCAAGCACCACTGGCGTTTCGCTGAAGGCCTCCTTGCAGCGCTGGCTATACACCAGGCTGGCGCGGTCCGGACGCTTGCCGGCCTCGCCGCCGGCGGTGTAGGCGTCGTCGGAGCGCACCTTCCGGTCGGCCGTGTAGCGGTTGATCATCGAGTCCATGTTGCCCGCCGCCACGCCGAAGAACAGGTTCGGCTGGCCGAGCTTCATGAAGTCGTCTTTGCTGCGCCAGTCCGGCTGGCTGATGATGCCGACACGGAAGCCCTGGGCCTCCAGCAGCCGGCCGATGATCGCCATGCCGAACGACGGATGGTCGACGTAGGCGTCGCCGGTGACCACGATGATGTCGCAGCTGTCCCAGCCGAGCCGATCCATCTCTTCCCGGCTCATCGGCAGGAAGGGCGCGGGCCCGAAGCACTCGGCCCAGTATTTGGGGTAGTCGAACAGCGGCTTGACGGCGGTCATGGCGAAACCAGGGGGCAATACAAAAAAGGGCGCGGAATATAGCACAAAAAGTGAACAAGTCCGACAGGGGCGCTCGGGTTTTCCGCAACAGGGACAACCGTAGGAGCGACTGTCGGAGGCGGCTTCAGCCGCGATGCTTTTTGTGGCGGCGATTCAAAGCTCGCGGCTGAAGCCGCTCCTACAGGTGACGCAGGCTTTTTTCGCGAGGCCGGGCTACGGCCGGTATTCGCGACGCACCCGGGCGGTGACCTTGGTGAGCAGCTCGTAGCCGATGGTGCCGGCGGCCTGGGCGACGTCGTCGACCGGCAGCTGGGCGCCCCACAACTCCACCGCGTCGCCGATGCGCGCCAGGGGCAGGTCGGTGACGTCGATGGCCAGCATGTCCATGGACACCCGGCCGGCCAGCGGCACGCGCTGGCCGCGCACCACCACCGGCGTGCCGGACGGCGCGTGGCGCGGATAGCCGTCGGCATAGCCGCAGCTCACCGTGGCGACCCGCGAGGGACGCTGCGCCACCCAGGTGGCGCCATAGCCGACCCCTTCGCCGGCCGGCACCTCGTGCAGGGCGATGATCTGCGCGGTCAGGCTCATGGCCGGCTTGAGGCCCAGCGCGGCGGCGCTGATTTCGGCGAACGGCGAGGCACCGTAGAGCATGATGCCGGGGCGGATCCAGTCCATGTGCGCCGGGGCGAAGGTCAGCACGGCGGCGGAGTTGGCGAAGCTGCGCTGGTCGAATTCCACATCCTGCAGGTCGACATAGCAGTCCAGCTGCTGGCCGGTGAGCTCATGGCCCTGTTCGTCCGCACAGGCCAGGTGGCTGATCAGGTTGACCTCGGCGACCTGCGGCGCGGCGCGCAGGCGCTCGGCCCAGTGGCGGATCTCGTCGGCGGAAAAGCCCAGACGGTGCATGCCGGAGTCCAGCTTGAGCCAGACGTTCAACTGGCGCTCGCTGCGCAGCATCAGCAGGCGCTCGGCCTGCTCGTGGCCCTGCACCGCCACGTCCAGGTTCAGCGCGGCGGCGCTGCGCCAGTCCTCCTCGTCGAAGCAACCTTCAAGCAGCAGGATGCGCGCCTTGGGCGCGTTGGCGCGCACCACGCGCGCTTCCTCGACGCAGCACACCGCGAAGCCGTCGACCTCCTCGGCCAGCGCCGTCACCACCATGGCCGCGCCGTGACCATAGGCATCGGCCTTGACCACCGCCAGGGCGCGCCGCCCCGGCGCGCAGCGCTTGGCGTGGGCATAGTTGTGACGGATGGCGGCCAGATCGACCGTGGCGACGAGGGGACGCATGGGAAATCCTGTGAAAAGAGAAGAAAACGTGAAACAGCTTACTCCTCGGCACCGGGCTCGCAAGCAGCGAGACGGCATTCACAGCCTCCATAAGCCAAAGGCCGACGTAGTGTCGGCCTTTGGCGGTATGGCTTATTCGTCGTCGTCGAACTGGTAGCTGCCCGGGGCGAGGTTCTCGAAGCGCGAATAGCGGCCGAGGAAGGCCAGGCGCACGGTGCCGATCGGGCCGTTACGCTGCTTGCCGAGGATGATTTCGGCGATGCCCTTGTGCTCGGTTTCCGGGTGATACACCTCGTCCCGGTAGACGAACATGATGATGTCGGCGTCCTGCTCGATGGCCCCGGATTCGCGCAGGTCGGAGTTGACCGGGCGCTTGTTGGGCCGCTGCTCCAGCGAGCGGTTGAGCTGCGAGAGCGCCACCACCGGGCAGTTGAATTCCTTGGCCAGCGCCTTGAGCGAGCGGGAGATTTCCGAGATCTCGTTGACCCGGTTGTCGCCGCTGGAGCCGGGGATGCGCATCAGCTGCAGGTAGTCGACCATGATCAGGCCGATCTCGCCGTGCTCGCGAGCCACCCGGCGGGTACGCGCGCGCATTTCCGAGGGGCTGATACCGGCGGTGTCGTCGATAAACAGCTTGCGGTCGTTGAGCAGGTTGACCGCCGAGGTCAGGCGCGGCCAGTCGTCGTCATCCAGCTTGCCGGTGCGCACCTTGGTCTGATCGATGCGCCCCAGCGAGGCGAGCATACGGATGACGATGGAATCGGCGGGCATTTCCAGCGAGTAGACGAGGATCGCCTTGTCGCTGCGCAGCAGCGCGTTCTCCACCAGGTTCATGGCGAAGGTGGTCTTGCCCATCGACGGACGGCCGGCGACGATCACCAGGTCGGCGGCCTGCAGGCCGCTGGTCTTGTCGTCCAGGTCGGAGAAGCCGGTGGTCAGGCCGGTGATGGCGTCGGTGCTGTTGAACAGCGTGTCGATGCGGTCGATGGCCTTGGCGAGGATGTCGTTGAGGCCCACCGGGCCGCCGGTCTTGGGGCGCTCTTCGGCGATCTCGAAGATCTTGCGCTCGGCCTCGTCGAGAATCTCGTCGCCGTTGCGGCCCTGCGGGGAATAGGCGCTATCCGCAATCTCGCTGCTGACGCTGATCAGTTTGCGCAGCGTGGCCCGCTCGCGAATGATCCCGGCGTAGGCCTTGATGTTGGCCACCGACGGAGTGTTCTTGGCCAGCTCGCCCAGGTAGGCCAGGCCGCCGACCTGGTTCAGGTGGCCTTCCTTGTCCAGCTGTTCGGACACGGTAACCACGTCGAACGGCATGTTGCGCTCGGCCAGCACGTGGACGGCGCGGAAGATCAGCCGGTGGTCATGGCGGTAGAAGTCGCCGTCCGAGACCTGGTCGGCGACCCGTTCCCAGGCGTCGTTGTCCAGCATCAGGCCACCCAGCACGGCCTGCTCGGCCTCGATGGAATGCGGCGGCACCTTGAGGGCCGCGGTTTCCAGGTCGTACTGCTCGGGTAGGCTGATCTCGTTCATGGGTCTCGGCAAGTTTTACTGCGGCAGAAAAACAACAGGCACGTTCCGCTTGAGCGAAACGTGCCTGATGTTACGCGTCCGACCCCCGAAGGGGCCAGACTGTTCGTCGACCTTAGCCGGCGACCACGACCAGACGGACGCTGGCCTCGACGTCGGTGTGCAGGTGCACAGCCACGTCGTATTCGCCAACCAGGCGAATGGTGCCGTTGGGCAGACGCACTTCGCTCTTGGCCACTTCCACGCCGGAGGCGGTCAGGGCGTCGGCGATGTCGGCGGTGCCGATGGAACCGAACAGCTTGCCTTCATCGCCGGCGACGGCGGTGATGGTGACTTCCAGCTCGTTCAGTTGAGCGGCGCGGGCTTCGGCGGCAGCCTTCTTGTCGGCAGCAGCCTTTTCCAGCTCGGCGCGACGGGCTTCGAACGCAGCCACGTTCTCGGCGGTAGCCGGGGTGGCCTTGCCTTGCGGCATCAGGTAGTTACGACCGTAACCGCTACGAACGTTGACCTTGTCGCCCAGGTTGCCCAGGTTGGCAATTTTTTCCAGCAGGATGACTTCCATTTGAGTCTTACCTCTTAACTTTTAACCTTCACCGTTCGCAGGTCCGGAACCCTTGCGGGTCGCGCGACCGCGAAAATCGAACAGACTGTCGACGATGGCGAGCACCATCAGCAACGGATAGACCAGCTGCATGAACAGCACCAGGGTCACGTACAGGCCCACCAGCCAGAAGCGTGCGAGACGCTTGGCGGCGACCAGCCCGTGCACCAGGGCCACCCCGGCGAACACCAGCGGCACACTGCACAGCGGGGCCAGCATGGGCAGGCCCAGGCTCGGCCCCAGCAGCATTCCGGCCACCAGCAGCAAGGCCGGCAGGACCGGCAGGCGCAGCGCGCGGAACTCCTCGCCGAAGCCACCCGGGTTGTACAGCGACGCCTGCCAGTAGCGACCGAGCACCAGGCACAGCAAGGTGACGATCTGCAGCAGTGACGCCATCAATCCGGTCAGCACCGGCACGACCAGTCCCAGCACCTGGGCCTGCTCATCGGCGGAAAGCTGTTCCCAGCCACTGCCCATGAACTGCGGCATGAGCTTGTGCAGCTCGGCGGCCACGGCCTGGATCGGCTCGGCGAACAAACTGCCGAGCACCAGGCCGAACACCACGCCCACCAACACGCTGGCCAGCAGCACCTTCACCCACGACACAGTGGTGCGCAGCACCAGAGCCAGGGCCAGGGCGCCCACCACTACCAGCAGGGTGCGCGGCTCGCCGAACCACCACCAGCCAATGGCCGGCAGCAGCGCCCAGACGAGAATGCCCAGGGCGTCGCTCAGGCCACGGCGCAGCAGCACCAGGCTGCCGGCGGCGGCGCTCAGCCAGAACAGCATCGGCAACAGTGCACCGCCCGCCACCACCAGGATGGCTTGGGTGCGTCCGCGCATGATGAAGTCGGCCAGTGCCCGCATGCTTGTCTATCTCGTGCCTGTCGTCGACGGCGCGGTCTTAGCGACCGTGGCTGTCGGTGTAGGGCAGCAGGGCCAGGTAGCGGGCGCGCTTGATGGCGGTGGCCAGCTGACGCTGGTACTTGGCTTTGGTCCCGGTGATACGGCTCGGAACGATCTTGCCGGTTTCGGAGATGTAGGCCTTCAGGGTGTTGAGATCCTTGAAGTCGATCTCCTTCACGCCTTCGGCGGTGAAACGGCAGAACTTACGACGACGGAAGAAACGTGCCATGGTCTTGGCTCCTCAATAGATCCGGTGATTACTCGTCAGCGTTGTCGCTGTCATTGTCGCTGTCGTCGGAACCCTCTTGGGATTCGACGCGGTCACGACGCTCACGACGCTCGCTGCGGTTTTCTTCGGCCTTGAGCATCTCGGACTGGCCGGTGACGGCTTCGTCGCGACGGATGATCAGGTTGCGGATCACGGCATCGTTGTAGCGGAAGTTGTCTTCCAGCTCGGCCAGCGCCTTGGCGCTGCACTCGACGTTCAACAGGATGTAGTGAGCCTTGTGAACGTTGTCGATGGCGTAGGCCAGCTGACGACGGCCCCAGTCTTCCAGGCGGTGAATCTTGCCACCGTCTTCCTCGATGAGCTTGGTGTAGCGCTCGACCATGCCGCCGACCTGCTCGCTCTGGTCCGGGTGAACCAGGAAGATGATTTCGTAATGACGCATAAATGCTCCTTACGGGTTGTAGCCTGCCGCATGTGCGATCAGGCAAGGAGTGAATGTTTCGTTGTGGCTTGCCCCGCAGGCGAGCGAACGCCTGCCGGCAGGGCAAGGGGCGCCATTCTAGAGAGGGAGTCGGCGCCAGGCAAGGCGCGGCGCCGATTATTCGCTCCGTCGGTCAGACCGGGCGGCGGCGCTGGCGCAGCGCCTCGAACAGGCATACGCCAGTGGCCACCGAGACATTCAGACTGCTGACGCTGCCGGCCATCGGCAGGCGCGCCAGGAAGTCGCAGTGTTCGCGGGTCAGGCGGCGCATGCCCTTGCCCTCGGCGCCCATCACCAGCACGGTCGGGCCGCTGAGATCCAGGTCGTAGAGCTCCTTGTCCGCCTCGCCGGCGGTGCCGACGATCCACAAGCCCTTCTTCTGCAGCTTTTCCAGGGTGCGCGACAGGTTGGTGACCGCGACCAGAGGAATCACTTCGGCAGCCCCGCAGGCCACCTTGCGCACGGTGGCGTTCAGGGTGGCGGACTTGTCCTTGGGCACGATCACCGCCTGCGCGCCGGCGGCGTCTGCGGTACGCAGGCAGGCACCGAGATTGTGCGGATCGGTGACGCCGTCCAGCACCAGCAGCAGCGCCGGGCCTTCGTTGCGCTCGAGCAGCTCGTCGAGCATGTTCTCGCCCCACACCTGACTGGGGCTGACTTCCGCCACCACGCCCTGGTGCACGCCCTCGGCCCACTCGTCCAGCTCACGCCGCTCGCGCTGGCCGACACTGACCCGATGCTGCTCCGCCAGGCTCAGCAACGCCTGGATGCGCGGATCCTGGCGACCCTCGGCCACCCAGAGCTGCTTGACCCGCTTGGGGTGATGGCGCAGCAACGCCTCTACGGCGTGTACACCGTAGACCTTTTCCAGATCACTCATGACTTGGCCCTGGATTTACCGGCGCCGCGCTTGGCCTTGCCGCTCTTGCCCTTGGAATCGCCCTTGCCGGACTTGTCCTTCGCCTTGCCCTTGCCTTTGCCCTTGGCGTCGTCGAGCAGCGCCTTCTTGACCGCACGGCTCTTGCCCACCTCGGCGGCGACCTGCACGTCCAGCTCGGCGGCGGAGAGCACCTGCACCTTGCCGACCACGCGCCGGGACAGCAGCGCCGGCTTCTCGCTCGAACGCCGCCGCGCCGGCACTTCCTCGGGCAGTTCGACCTGGGGTTCGCGCGCCTTGCGATGTCCGAGGATCGCCGGACGTTCCGGCTGGGTCCCCGGCGCCACCTTGCGCTTGCGCGGCAGGGCCTCGGGCTCGGGGTCCGGCCAGTCGAAGGCCGGCTCCTCGTCCAGGTCGCGGATCTTCTTGCGCGCCGGCTTTTCCGGCTCGCTCACGGGCTTGGCGGCCCTGGGTTTTTCGGCCTTGACCGGCGCCGGAGCGACCGCCTTGGCCGGCGACTTGCCCTTGCGCGCCCTGGCGGGCTTGTCCGCCGGCAGCGCCGGCTCGCCGCGCGGGCGCTGCGCCGCCGCTTCGGAGACCAGTTCGAAGTCGATCTTGCGCTCGTCCAGGTCGACCCGCGCCACGCGCACCTGCACGCTGTCGCCCAGGCGGAAGCTGCGTCCGGTGCGCTCGCCGGCCAGGCGATGGTGTACCGGGTCGAAGTGGTAGTAATCGGCGGGCAGGCCGGTGACGTGCACCAGGCCCTCGACATAGATGTCGGTGAGCTCGACGAAGATGCCGAAGCCGGTGACGGCGGTGATGACGCCCGGGAAGGTCTCGCCAACCCGGTCGCGCATGTACTCGCACTTCAGCCAGTTCACCACGTCACGGGTGGCCTCGTCGGCGCGCCGCTCGGTCATCGAGCAATCTTCGCCGAGCCGCTCCAGGTGTTCCTCGTCGTAGGGATAGATGCGCGCCTTGGGCAGCGCCGCGGCACCCACGCGCACGACGTGCTCGCTCTGCCGCTTGGAACGGATCAGGCCCCGGATCGCGCGGTGCACCAGCAGGTCGGGATAGCGGCGAATCGGCGAGGTGAAGTGGGTATAGGCCTCATAGTTGAGGCCGAAGTGACCGACGTTCTCCGGGCTGTACACCGCCTGGCTCAGCGAGCGCAGCATGACCGTCTGGATCAGGTGGAAGTCCGGACGCTCGCGCACTGCGTCGAGCAGGCGCAGGAAATCCTTGGGTGTCGGATCGCCCTTGCCACGGTACAGGGTCAGGCCCATTTCGCCGAGGAAGCCCATGAGCTTCTCCAGCTTGGCTGGCGGCGGACTGTCGTGCACGCGGTACAGCGCCGGGATCTCGTGCTGCTGCAGGAACGCCGCGGTGGCTACGTTGGCGCACAGCATGCACTCCTCGATCAGCTTGTGCGCGTCGTTGCGCTCGGTCGGCCGGATCTCCACGATCTTGCGGTCGGCGCCGAAGACGATGCGGGTTTCCTGGGTCTCGAAATCGATGGCCCCGCGCACGGTGCGCTCCTTGAGCAGCACCTTGAACAGCCGGTACAGCTCTTCGAGGTGCGGCGTCACCTGCGGCAGCTGGCTGCGCAGTTGCGCGGCCTCGGTGCTGTCCGGGCGCTCCAGCAGCTGGCTGACCTTGTTATAGGTGAGTCGCGCGTGGGAGTGGATCACCGCCTCGCAGAAGCGATAGCCGGTCATCTTGCCGGCGGCCGAGAGGTCGACGATGCACACCATCGCCAGGCGATCGACCTGCGGGTTGAGCGAGCACAGCCCGTTGGACAGTACTTCCGGCAGCATCGGCACGACCTGCTCGGGGAAGTACACCGAGTTGCCGCGCTTGGCAGCCTCCTCATCCAGCGCCGAGCCCACCTTCACGTAGTAGGACACGTCGGCGATGGCCACATAGAGGGTCCAGCCACCGCCCGCCACCGGTTCGGCGTACACGGCATCGTCGAAGTCGCGGGCATCCTCGCCGTCGATGGTGACGAACGGCAGATGGCGCAGATCGACACGCTTCTGCTTGTCACGCTCGGCCACCTCGGGACTGAGCTTGGCGGCTTCCTTTTCCACCGCCTCGGGCCAGACGTGGGGAATGCCATAGCTGTGCAGCGCCACCTGGATTTCCATGCCCGGCGCCATGTAGTCGCCGAGCACCTCGGTCACTTCGCCCTGGGCCTGGCGGAAATTGCTCGGCCACTGCTCGATGCGCACCTGCACGAACTGACCATGCTTGGCACCGGCCTGCTTGCCGGGCGCAACCAGCACTTCCTGCTGGATCTTCGGGTTG
Source organism: Pseudomonas sp. (assembly GCF_035497915.1). Taxonomy (GTDB): domain Bacteria; phylum Pseudomonadota; class Gammaproteobacteria; order Pseudomonadales; family Pseudomonadaceae; genus Serpens. The sequence continues at coordinate 20,387 of NZ_DATJCS010000016.1, read as the reverse complement.
TCGGCCACCACGCGACCGATGCCGCTCTCTTCGAAGAAGCGGCCGACCAGCACTTCATGGGCGCGCTCGAGAATCTCGGCGATGGCGCCTTCGCGCCGGCCGCGCCGGTCGAAGCCGGCAACGCGCGCCAGCACGCGATCACCGTCGAACACCAAGCGCATCTGCGCCGGGCTGAGGAACAGGTCGTCGCTGCCGTCGTCGGGGATGAGGAAACCGAAGCCATCGCGGTGCCCGCTGACCCGACCACGGATCAGGTCCAGCTTGTCCACCGGGGCATAGGCGCCGCGCCGGGTGTAGACCAGTTGGCCATCGCGCTCCATGGCGCGCAGACGGCGACGCAGCGCTTCGAGCTGCTCTTCGGTGGTCAGACCGAACTCTTCGATCAGTTGCTCGCGGGTCGCCGGGGCGCCACGCTCGTCCAGTCGCATCAGGATCAGTTCACGACTGGGAATGGGGTTATCGTACTTCTCCGCCTCGCGGACGGCCTCGGGATCGAGGGATTGCCAATCGGCCATTAAGAAAAATCACCTTTTCATGAGGGCAAAACGGCCCTGCGTCTATTGAAGCGCGAATCGCGCCCGCACGGCAGCTCTGCCGGACAATTATTTTTGCTGTCAGGGGTTTACAAGGAAAAAGGTGGTCCGTATAGTTCGCGGCCACAACGACAGCGATGCCGTTGTAACACGGAAACGAAGGCAACACATCGTTTCATGTGCCCAGGTGGCGGAATTGGTAGACGCACTAGGTTCAGGTCCTAGCGGTGGCAACACCGTGGAAGTTCGAGTCTTCTCCTGGGCACCAATTCTGAAAACCGAGCCAGCGATGGCTCGGTTTTTTTATGCGCGCGAAAAACCTGGCCGTACGCGTCACCCCGCAGCAAAATGTCGCAGCACCGCCGTAAGCCCTTCTTTTTTCTTAAAGCTTCTTCCGTAAAGGCCGACCCGTTGGTCGACAGGCGACCTCGCAGTCGCCCCTCCCGTTTTTAGTTTGGATATCCCATGAAATTTCTCATCGATACCCTGCTACATCGCCTGGGCCTGAAAACGCTCGGACACCAGTTCCTCTTCTCCTACGCACTGATGTTCCTGCTCGCGCTGCTCAGCTGTGCGGCGTTGTATCTCAGCCTGTCGGTATCCGCCGAAACCATCAACGTGGCCGGCGCCCAGCGCATGCTCAGCCAGAAGATGAGCAAGGAGGCGCTGCTGCTGCACAGCGGCGTCATCGAACGCTCGCTGATGGAGGGCACCATGGCGCAGTTCGAGCGCTCCCATCAGGACCTGCTCAACGGCAATCCCGAGCGCGACATCAGCCGCTTCGACGATCCCGCCATCCAGGCGCAGATGCGCACCGTCGGCGAGCACTGGCAGCGCCTGCGCCAGCAACTGCTCACCGTGCAGCCCAACGGCGCGCTGGATATGGCGCTGCTGCAGCAGCATTCCGTCGCGCTGATCAAGCACATGAACGATGCCGTGGTCATGATGACCCGCCTGGCCGACAGCACCCAGCGCGCGCAACTGGAAATCGCCCTCTTCTGCGTGGCGGCCATTCTCATCCTGGTCCTGGCCGGCAACCAGTTCGGCATGCATCCGCTGATGGGCGCCCTGCGCCAACTGGAACAGGCGCTGGCGCAGGTGGCCGATGGCGACTTCACCCAGCGCATGAACGCCCGCTGGAAGCACGACGAATTCGGCCGCATCGCAGTGGTCTTCAACCGCATGATCGAACAGGTTCGCGAGCTGCTCGACCAGGCCAAACGCGGCAGCCTGCAGTCTCGCGAGCACTTGGGCGAGACCCTGCGCGCCATCCAGGCTTCCGAACAGAACATGGCCCGCCAGCACCAGGAGCTGGATCAGGCCGCCACCGCCCTTACCGAGCTGACCGCCAGCCTCGCCGAAGTGGCCCGGCACACCCAGAGCGCCGCCCAATCGGCGCAAAGCACCGAGCGCAACGGCCAGACCGGGCGCGCCGCGGTGCAGCGCAGCACCGAACTGCTCGGCACGCTGAGCCAGGAGCTGCAACGCACCGGCGAACACATGCGCGAACTGGAAAACGAGACCCAGGCGGTGGGCAAGGTGCTGGAGGTGATCACCGGCATCGCCGAGCAGACCAACCTGTTGGCGCTCAACGCCGCCATCGAGGCCGCCCGCGCCGGCGAGGCCGGACGCGGCTTCGCCGTGGTAGCGGATGAAGTGCGCACTCTGGCCAGCCGCACCCAGCAGTCCACCGGCGAGATTGGCCAGATCATCGAGCGCCTGCAGGGCCGCGCCCGGCGCTCGCTGGAGAGCCTGCGCCACAATGGCGAGCAGGCCAGCGAGAACGTGGCACAGATCGAGCGGGCGCGAGACATCTTCCAGGAGATGCTTCGGGACGTGCAGGCGATCAACGGCAGCAGCCTGCAGATCGCCACGGCCGTGGAACAGCAGAGTCAGGTGGTGCAGGACATCGACCGACGCGTGAACCAGCTCACCGAGCTGGCGCTACAGACCCACCGCGACGCCGAACGCGTGGTGCACAGCAGCGAAGAAATCCGCACCGGCATGCAGGATCTGCACGGCCAGCTGTCGCGCTTTCGCACCTGAACCCTGAACGAAAACCCGAGGCCGCTCTCCCGAGCGGCCTTTTCATTGGCGTCAGACGCCCGGAAACGGCTGATTGCGCTCGTAACGCCGGGCGATGTTGCCGCAGACCAGATCGCACAGCGCATACACGCTGTCGTCGGCGATCCGGTAGTACACCGCCGTGCCCCGCCCTTCCCGCCGCACCAGCCCGTGCTGGCTCAACAGCGACAAGTGTCGCGAGACGTTGGCCGGCGAGCAGCTGCACAGCTGGGCCAATTCACCCACGTTGCGCTCGCCTTCGCGCAGCAGGTTGAGGATCGCCAGGCGCGTGGGCTCGGACAGCGCCCGGAAATAGGCCGCCAGTTGCTCCATCGCCTCGGGAGTGAGGTTTTCCATCGCTGATCACCGCAAGACATTGCACGGGCCGGATGATACGCCATCCCACGCATACCTGCATATTTGCGCAATCAGTTAATTGACTAATTAACCAATCACGCAAATAATGCCGGCCATTCCCGATCATGCAACGGAGTCCCTTCATGTCTACCGCCGGCTTGCGCATCCTCCTCGCTGCCAGCCTGCTGCTTGGCAGCACGGCCTTCGCCCAGACCCTCGAACTGCGCAGCGCCACCGTACAGCGTGGCGCCCAACTCGGCGCCAGCCACCACGAAGGTGTCGTCGAGGCCGTGCGCCAGACGCTGCTAACCGCCCAGGTCGCCGGCGCCGTGCAGGAAATCGCCGTGCAGGCCGGCGATTCGGTACGCGCCGGTCAGGTCCTGCTGCGCCTGGACGCCCGTGCCGCCGAACAGACTGCCAGCGCCAGCGCCGCCCAGGTGCGCGCCGCCCAGGCGGTCGAGCAGGAAGCCGAACGCGAGCTGGCCCGCCAGCGCCAGCTGCTGGAGGCGGACTACATCAGCCAGGCCGCCTTCGACCGCGCCGAGGCGCGCCACAAGGCCGCGCGCGCCGAAGCCGCCGCGCTGCGCGCCGCGGCCGACGCCTCGCGTACCCAGTCCGACTTCTATGTACTGCGCGCGCCCTATGACGGTGTGGTCTCGGCCATCCCGGTCAGCCTCGGCGACATGGCCATGCCCGGCCGCCCGCTGCTGACGCTGTACGATCCCTCTGCGCTGCGCGTCAGCGTGCAGGTGCCGCAGGCGGTTGCCGCCGTGGCGCCCGCCGACCTGGCCGCCCGCCTGGAACTGGCCGGCCTGGACACCCCGGTGACGCCGCGCCGTGCGCAGTGGCTGCCCAGCGTCGACCCGACCACCCACACCGTGGAACTGCGCCTGGAACTGCCCGCCGATCTGCGCAACGTGCTGCCCGGCACCTTCGCCCGCGCCCGCCTGAACCTGGCCGGCGGTGACGACCGGCTGTACATCCCGCGCACAGCCGTGCTGCGCCGCGCCGAACTGACCGCCGTCTACGTGCTGGACGCCCAGCAGCGCCCGCGCCTGCGCCAGGTTCGCCTGGGCCCGCAGCAGGGCGACCAGGTGGAAGTGCTCACCGGCCTCGCCGCCGGCGAACGGGTGGCGCTCGATCCCCTCGCCGCCGGCCAACTGAAGTAAGGACACCGACATGAATCCGCGCTTGGGCGTCTCCGGACGCATCGCCGCCTACTTCCAGACCGCGCAGATCACCCCGCTGCTGGCGCTGCTCGCCCTGCTCGTCGGGCTGTTCGCCGTGCTGGTCACGCCGCGCGAGGAAGAACCGCAGATCAACGTCACCATGGCCAACGTGATCATCCCGTTCCCCGGCGCCAGCGTGCGCGACGTGGAACAGATGGTCGCGGTGCCGGCCGAGCAGGTGCTGGCGCAGATCGCCGACGTCGAACACGTGATGTCGGTGTCGCGCCCCGGCATGGCGATGGTCACCGTGCAATTCGAGGTCGGCGTGCCGCGCACCGAAGCACTGGTGCGCCTGCACGATACCCTGCGAGCCAACACCGACTGGCTGCCGCGCGAACTGGGCGTCGGCGAGCCGCTGATCAAGCCCAAGGGCATCGATGACGTGCCGATCGTCACCCTGACCCTGTTCAGCCGCGATGCCGCCACCGGCGCGCTGGACCTGCAGCACGTCGCCCACAGCCTGGAAGCCGAGCTCAAGCGCGTGCCCGGCACCCGCGAGGTGCGCAGCCACGGCGGGCCCGGTCGCGCGGTACGCGTCGAGCTGGACCCGGCGCGCATGGCCGCCGCCGGGGTGACCGTCGGCGACCTGCGCATGGCGCTGCAGTCGGCCAACGCCGGCCTGCCGGTGGGCGAGCTGCTGGGCGGCAACCGCAGCGTGCAGCTGGAAGCCGGTGGCTTCCTGGAAAACGCCGCCGAGGTGGGCGAACTGCTGGTCGGCGTGCGCGACGGCAAGCCGGTGCAGCTCAAGGATGTGGCACGCGTCGAGGACGGCGCCCTGCCGGCCAGCCAGTACGTCTGGCATGGCCTGCCGAGCCGCGCGCCCGGCGGCGCCGGCGAGTTCCCGGCGATCACCCTGAGCGTGACCAAGAAGCCCGGCGAAAACGCCATCGACGTCGCCTCCGCGGTGCTGGCGCGGGTCGCCGAGCTGCGCAACAGCCTGATCCCGGACAGCGTCGAGCTGGCCGAAACCCGCAACTACGGCGCCACCGCCGACCAGAAGGCCCGCCAGCTGATCCAGAAGCTGCTGTTCGCCACTCTCTCCGTGGTGGTGCTGGTGTTCCTCGCCCTGGGCCGCCGCGAGGCGCTGATCGTCGGCAGCGCGGTGATCCTTACCCTGACCGTCACCCTGTTCGCCTCCTGGGCCTGGGGCTTCACCCTCAACCGGGTGTCGTTGTTCGCGCTGATCTTCTCCATCGGCATCCTGGTCGACGACGCCATCGTGGTGGTGGAGAACATCCACCGTCACCAGGCGCTGCACCCGGGCAAGACGCTGCGCGAGCTGATTCCCGGCGCGGTGGACGAAGTGGGCGGACCGACCATCCTGGCCACCCTGACGGTGATCGCCGCACTGCTGCCGATGGCCTTCGTCAGCGGCCTGATGGGCCCGTACATGAGCCCGATCCCGATCAACGCCAGCATGGGTATGCTGCTGTCGCTGGCCATCGCCTTCACCGTCACGCCCTGGCTGGCGCGGCTGTGGATGAAGCCGCTGGCCGCCCACGCCCATGACGGCGGGCTGTCCGGCAAGCTGGCGCCACTCTTCGAAGGCATCTTCCGCCCGCTGCTGGATGAACGCCGTGGCCGGCGCAACCGCGCGCTACTCGGCGCCGGGGTGGGGCTGCTGATCGCCATCTCCCTGGCGCTGCCCGCCGCCGGCCTGGTGGTGCTGAAGATGCTGCCGTTCGACAACAAGTCCGAGCTGCAGGTGGTGGTCGACATGCCGGCGGGTACGCCGCTGGAGGGCACCGCCGCCGTGCTGCGCGAGCTGGGTACCTACCTGGCCGAACAGCCCGAGGTGCTCGATTACCAGGCCTATGCCGGCACGGCCGCGCCGATCAACTTCAACGGCCTGGTGCGCCAGTACGATCTGCGCGTCGGCGGCGAAGTGGGCGATCTGCTGGTCAACCTGGTGGCCAAGGGCGACCGCGACGAGCAGAGCCACGCCATCGCCACCCGTCTGCGTCCGGACCTGCAGGCCATCGGCAAGCGCCACGGCGCCAACCTCAAGGTGGTGGAAGTGCCGCCGGGGCCGCCGGTGCTGTCGCCGATCGTCGCGGAAATCTATGGCCCGGACGCCGAAGGTCGCCGCCAGGTGGCGGGTCAGGTGCGCGCGCTGTTCGAGCGCACCGATTACGTGGTGGATGTGGACGACACCGCCATCGCCGACGCGCCGCGCACCCTGCTGCTGGTCGACCGGCGCAAGGCCGCGCTGCTCGGCGTGGCGCAGCGCGACATCGTCGCCACCCTGCGCGCCGGCCTGGCCGGCGAGGCCGCTACCTACCTGCACGACGCCAGCAAGTACCCGGTCCCGGCCGTGCTGCAGCTGCCCGCCGAGCAGCACGGTTCGCTGGACGCGCTGCTGCAACTGACGGTACGCGGTGCGGCCGGCCAGCTGGTGCCGATCCGCGAATTGGTGACCCTCAGCGACAGCCTGCGCGAGCAGCCGATCTACCACAAGGATCTGCTGCCGGTGCACTACGTCACCGGCGACATGGCCGGGCGCGTGGACAGCCCGCTGTATGGCATGTTCGGCATGCGCGGCGAACTGCAACAGCTGCAGCTGCCTGGCGGCGGCCAGCTGGAGGAGTACTTCATCAGCCAGCCGTCCGACCCGTGGCGCGGCTACAGCCTGAAGTGGGACGGCGAATGGCAGATCACCTACGAGACCTTCCGTGACATGGGCGCTGCCTATGCGGTCGGCCTGATCCTCATCTACCTGCTGGTGGTGGCGCAGTTCGGCTCCTACCTGACGCCGCTGATCATCATGGCGCCGATCCCGCTGACCATCATCGGCGTGATGCCCGGCCATGCCCTGCTCGGCGCCCAGTTCACCGCCACCAGCATGATCGGCATGATCGCCCTGGCCGGCATCATCGTGCGCAACTCCATCCTGCTGGTGGACTTCATCCACCTGCAGCAGGCCGCCGGCGTGCCGCTGCCCGAGGCGGTGGTGCGCTCGGCCATCACCCGTGCCCAGCCGATCGTGCTGACCGGGCTGGCGGCCATGCTCGGCGCCTTCTTCATCCTCGACGACCCGATCTTCAACGGTCTGGCCATCGCGCTGATCTTCGGCATCCTGGTTTCCACGGTGCTCACCCTGGTGGTGATCCCGTTGCTCTACTTCGCCGCCTACCACCGTAGCGGCGAAGCCTCCCAACCCGCACAAGGAGTCTGACCCATGACCTCATGGCAAATCGTTCGCATGTTCGCCGGCGTGGTAATCCTCGCCTCCCTGGCCCTGGGCGTGGCCCAGAGCCCGCTGTTCCAAAGCAGCAACTGGCTGTGGCTGACCGCCTTCGTCGGCGTGAACATGCTGCAGAGCGCGTTCACCCGCTGGTGCCCGCTGGAAATCGTCCTGCGCAAACTCGGTGTGCAATCCGGCTGCTGAGGCCAACGAGAACGTTAAGGAAAATCGCCATGCAACTGCCCCGCCTGTCCGCCTTGCTGCTGAGCTGCGCGGCGCTGGCATCGCCAGCGGCCCAGGCCCTGGACCTGTTCGAGGTCTGGCGCGCCGCCAGCCAGCATGACCCCGAGTTTGCCGCCGCCCGCGCCGCGCATGCCGCCGGCCTGGCCAGCCAGGATCAGGCCGGCGCCCTGTGGCGCCCGAACCTGATGCTGCAAGGTGGGGTGGCTGCCGCCTCGCTGGACAACCAGACACGCGGGGCAACCTTCGACGCCGGTGGGTTCAGCGCCACCGGCGCCGCCTTCGACACGACGATCGACAGCGGCACCCGCAGCCACTACGGCGTGGTGCTGCGCCAGCCGCTGTTCGACCGCGAGCGCTCGGCCCAGGGCCGGCAATTGCGCATCCAGGCCGGCGCCGCCGAGCTGGCCTGGGTCGGCGCCCAGCAGCAGTTGATGCTGCGCAGCGCCGAACACTACTTCCAGCTGGCGCTGGCCGCCCGCCGCCTCGAACTGCTGGAACGCCAGCTCGAGGCGGTGGAGCGCACCGCCAGCGAGGCCGCCGAGCGCTTCAAGGTGGGCAGCCTGCCGGTCACCGACCTGCACGAGGCCCGCGCGCGGGCCGCCGGTCTGCGCGCCCAGCACCTGGCCGCGCAGACCGAACTGGACCTGCGCCGCCAGACGCTGGCCGACCTCATCGGCCGTGAGCCGGGCGATAGCCCACTGACGCTGCCAAGCGACAGCCCGGCGCAGATCGGCGCGCTGGAGGAGTGGCTGACCCGTGCGGCGCGCCAGAACACCCAGCTGCAGCTGGCCCAGACCCGCCAGCAGGGCGCCGAGCAGGAGGTGCGCAAGACCTCGCTGCCACTGTCGCCGACCCTGGAGCTGGTGGCCAGCCACGGCCGCGAGAAGCTCTCCGGCGATGCCGAGGTCGGCTCGGCCAGCTACAGCGCCGAACAGAGCATGGTCGGCCTGCAGGTGGCGATTCCGCTGTACACCGGCGGCATGCGCTCGGCGCGCCAGGACGAGGCGCGCGCCCGCCTGGCCGAGGCCGAGGCCGAGCTCGACCACGGCCGTCTGCTGGTGGCCCGGCAGACCCGCGCCGCCTGGCTGGCGCTGTCGGTGGGCCGCGAACAGGCGCAGGCGCTGGCCGCCGCCGCCGAAGCCAGCCAGGCACGCCTGGCGGCCACGCGTATCGGTCGCAAGACCGGCGAACGCAGCACCCAGGACCTGCTGGATGCGGAAAACGCCGCTGCCACCGCCGAGCTGGAACTGGCCCAGGTGCGCGCCACGCTGTTCCTGCAGGAGCTGCGTCTGGCCGCCCTCGCCGGTCAGCTGGATGAAGGCTTCTTCCAGCAGGCCAGCGCCCGCCTCGCCCAGCGGTAAGGTTGCGCGCCGGTGCTGTGCACACCGCGCGGTGTGCACAGCACGACCAGGCAGACCGTAGGGTGGGAAACTCGCGCAGCGATTTTCCACCAGTGAGGGCCCCCGGCGTGGGTAGACAAGGCTTCGCCGTTGTCTACCCTACGGTGCCCCTACCCGCCCACCCGGCGATTCTCGCCTCAGGTGATCTGCAGCGAGCCGGTGGCTTCCATCAGCAGGTCGATTACCTGCGGCGCGGTGATGATGGCGTAGTCGGGCACCATGTCCTGGGCGGTGAAGCCGTTGTGCTGCATGCACGCCGAGCAGATGGCGATCTTGCCGCCCAGCTCCCGATAACGCCCAAGCAGTGCGTCCACCGGTTCGAAGGGCGCGCCGATGTCCATGTCGATGGCACCGGGCTTGCCCAGTTCCACCGCCTCGGCCATCAGGATCAGGGTGGTGTCATGCCCCTTCAGGCGAGCATTGACGGCCATGGTGAAGGCCACGGTGACCTTGTTCGGATTGCCCTGCCCGTCGAAGAGCGTGGCGACGAAACGATTGCCGCTCATGGGTATTCTCCCGCAGATGGATGAAAGAAAACGCCCGGCATTGCCGGGCGTCCGTTGACCTGCACTCCTCAGCCAGCCGCACCCTCGCGGCGCAGCTGGGTGATCCAGCCCATGATGGTGTAGACCAGCACCATGGAGCCGAGCATGCCCAATCCATAGACCAGCACGATGAGGATCCAGTCGATCGGACCGGCGGCGTCAGTGAAGCCGGACGACGACACATTGGCCATCAGCACCAGCGCCAGCACACCACCAACCAGACCTACCAACTGAGCGCGCACCAGCCGGCTGGCCGCGATGCCGCGCTCGCGTACCAGCAGGGCCACGAAGGCCGCGGTGCCCAGCAGCACCATCGCCAGCAGCAGCCAGAGCAGCGGGCCGAGCATTTCCAGGAACACGGCCAGCAGGATCATCGGATCGAGTTCTTTCATGACGGACTCCTCGGCGGTTCAGGCGTGACCGCGCAGCATGCTGATGTAGGTGGGCTTGAGGCCCATGGTCTTGACCACCCAGCTGGTCCACAGCTCTTCCAGCGGCGCGATCACCCCCGGGAAGGACGGCGTGAGGTTGTTCTGGTAGTCGAACTCGATGAGCATCGCGCGGCCCAGGCGGGTGATCAGCGGGCAGGAGGTGTAGCCGTCGTAGCGGGCCGTCGATTCGGTACCGGCGATGTCGGCCAGCAGGTGCTCGACGGCCACCGGCACCTGCCATTTCACGCTGGCGGCGGTCTTGCCCTTCGGCACCCCGGCGATGTCGCCGACCCCGAACACGTTCGGATAGCGCACATGCCGCAGGGTGTGCTTGTCCACCTCCAGCCAGCCCTCGTTGCCCCAGGCGCCCTGCTGCCAGGGCAGCGGGCTGTTGCGCACCACGTCCGGCGCCTTCATCGGCGGAATCACGTTGATGAAGTCGTAACCCAGTTCGGTGGTGCCCTCCGGGGTGCGGAAGGTGGCGATGCGCCGACCCGGGTCGATGGACTGCAGCACGCGGTCGTAGTTGACCTTGATGTCACGCTGCTGGAACAGCATGCGTACCTTCTCCGAAACGATCGGCACGCTGAACAGCGCCTTGTTGTTGGCGTTGTAGATGATCTCCGCCTTGCCACGATTGCCCCGGCGGGTCAGGTAGTCCTCGGTGACGAAGGTGTACTTCAGCGGGGCGCCGGCACACTTCATCTCGGTGCCCGGACGCAGGAACACGCCCACGCCGCCCTTGTCGGCGAACTCGGACATCTGCCGCCAGGTGGCCTCGGCCGCCGCCGGGCTGTGGTAGATGCTGCCCAGGCCGTTCTGGCCGATCAGGCTTTCATCCATGCCCTCGATGGCGGCGTAGTCCAGCTGCAGGCCGGTGGCGACCACCAGGAAGTCGTAGGGCACGCTGCGCCCGGAGGCGGTGACCACCTTGTTGCCCTCGGGGTCGATCTCCGCGACCCGCTCCTCGATCCACTCCACGCCGTGCGGCACATAGTCGGCGGTGCTCGAGGTCACGTAGCTGGCCGGCTTGATGCCGGACGCCACCAGGGTGAAGCCGGGCTGGTAGTAGTGCGCCTTGCGGCCATCGATCAGCGTAATGGTCGCGCCTTCGAGCCGCTCGGCCAGGCGCGACGCGGCGGCCAGGCCGGCCGCGCCGGCACCGGCGATGACGATGCGCGCCGCGCTGCGCTGCTTCGCCGCCTGCGCGCCCTCGGGCTTGAGCAGCAGGGCGCCGGCACCGGCCGCCGTCAGCTGCATGAAAGTACGTCGACTGAACGGCTCCTTGAGGAGTCCCTGGTCGAGCCCGCTGTTGTTCTTGTTATCGGGTGTTTTCATGCTCACTACTCCTGTCGGTGTGACGCGCAATAAATTTCCCAAAGTGTCCGCATGATCCGCTCGACGTCCGGGTTGGCCAGGCTGTAACGGATGTGCTTGCCGTCGCGCTCGGTATGCACCAGCGCGTTCTGGCGCAGCACGGCCAACTGCTGGGAAAGCGTCGGCTGTCGAATGCCCAGCGTCGCTTCCAGTTCGCAGACGGCATGCGGCCCGCTGCTCAGCTGGCACAGCAGCAACAGACGGTCCTCGTTGGCGAGAACCTTGAGCAGGTCGCACGCCACACCGGCATGGCGACGCAGCTCCTCGATACGGGAAGAACCTTGGGTATTCGGCATGATGGCAATCCAATCTTACGAAGCGACTATATACAAATTTGTAGAGTGTCCGGCATACGACCTTGGTTAGCCCGCCACAACGAAAAATCCCCGGGGAAGCGAGCTTCCCCGGGGATTCGGGTGTTGCGGAGCGAACGATCAGGCGTACGGGTGGCGCAGCACGATGGTCTCGTTGCGGTCCGGGCCGGTGGAGATGATGTCGATCGGCGCGCCGACCAGCTCCTCGATGCGCTTGATGTAGGCGCGGGCGTTGACCGGCAGGTCTTCCAGACGCTTGGCGCCGACGGTGGATTCGCTCCAGCCGGGCATTTCCTCGAACACCGGCTGCAGGCCGACATAGCTGTCGGACTCGGTCGGCGCTTCGGCCAGCAGTTGGCCACTGGCGTCCTTGTAGCCCACGCACAGCTTCACGGTTTCCAGGCCATCCAGCACGTCCAGCTTGGTCAGGCACAGACCGGAGATGGAGTTGATCTCGATGGCGCGACGCAGGATCACCGCGTCGAACCAGCCGCAGCGACGGGCGCGACCGGTGGTGGAGCCGAACTCGTGGCCGACGCTGGCCAGGCGCGCGCCGACCTCGTCGAACAGCTCGGTGGGGAACGGACCGGAGCCGACGCGGGTGGTGTAGGCCTTGGTGATGCCCAGGATGTAGTCCAGATACAGCGGGCCGAAGCCGGAACCGGTGGCGGTGCCGCCGGCGGTGGTGCTGGAGCTGGTCACGTAGGGGTAGGTGCCGTGGTCGATGTCCAGCAGCGAGCCCTGGGCGCCCTCGAACATGATGCAGGCGCCGGCCTTGCGCAGCTCGTGCAGGCGCGCGGCGACGTCGGCGACCATCGGCTTGAGGATGTCGGCGTAGCCCAGCGCCTCGTCGAGGGTCTTCTGGAAGTCCACCGGCTCGACCTTGTAGAAGTTCTGCAGGACGAAGTTGTGGTACTCCAGCAACTCCTTGAGCTTGGCGGCGAAGCGCTCGGGGTTGAACAGGTCGGCGATGCGCAGGCCGCGACGCGCCACCTTGTCCTCGTAGGCCGGGCCGATGCCACGGCCGGTGGTGCCGATCTTGCCTTCGGAACGGGCCGCTTCGCGCGCCTGATCCAGCGCCACGTGGTACGGCAGGATCAGGGTGCAGGACGGGCTGATGCGCAGGCGCTCACGCACCGGCACGCCCTTCTCTTCCAGCTTGGTGATCTCGCGCATCAGGGCGTCGGGAGCCACCACCACACCATTGCCGATCAGGCACTGCACGTTGTCGCGCAGGATGCCGGACGGGATCAGGTGCAGGACGGTTTTCTCGCCGTCGATCACCAGGGTGTGGCCGGCGTTGTGACCACCCTGGTAACGCACCACCGCGGCGGCCTGGTCGGTCAGCAGGTCGACGATCTTGCCCTTGCCCTCATCACCCCACTGGGTGCCCAGGACGACGACGTTCTTACCCATAACACTTGTCCTCTTCGGAAGCTCGGTAGCCGGCGCGGGCCGGCGGAAAAATTCTCAGGAATTCAGCGCAACGGCCTGCCATTGGCCATCACGGATCAGCAGCTGACGGTCGCAGCCGGCCTCGTGGGCGGCCTGGGCGTCCTGGCCCGGCAGCGCCTGGACGACACGCTCGCCGGCCTTGCGCAGGCGCTGCACGGCCTGCCAGAGATAGAAATCATGGCTGTCGGGCGCCCAGATGCCAGTCGGCGCGGTGATCGGATCCCGCTCGCCAAGGTCGATGAGCGCCTTCAGGTCGGTGGAGAAGCCGGTGGCCGGACGCGCCCGGCCGAACACCGCGCCGATGTCGTCATAACGGCCGCCCTGGGCGATGGACTCGCCCATGCCCGGCACGAAGGCGGCGAACACCACACCGGTGTGGTAGTGGTAGCCGCGCAGCTCGCCCAGATCGAAATACAGCGGCAGCTCCGGGTAGCGCATTTCCAGCAGATCGGCGATGCCCACCAGTTCGTCGAGGGCCGCGTGCACGTCCTCCGGCGCGTCCACCAGGCAGGCTTGCGCCAGGTCGAGCACTTCGCGACCGCCACACAGCTCGGCCAGGGCGCGCAGCATGCGGGCCAGCGATTCCGGCAGCTCGGCGGTCAGGGTTTCGACTTCATCCACCGCCTTGCGCTGCAGGGCGTCGAACAGGCGCTGCTCGGCCTCGCCGGTCAGTCCGGCGGCGGCGGCCAGGCCGCGATAGATGCCGACATGGCCAAGGTCCATGTGCACGTTGGGCACGGCGGCCATTTCGAGCATGTCGAGCATCAGGCTGATGACTTCGACGTCGCTGGCCGGGCTGGCGTCGCCGTACAGCTCGGCGCCCAGCTGGATCGGGCTGCGCGAGGTGCTTAGCGCGCGCGGGCGGGCCTGCAGCACGCTGCCGGCATAGCACAGGCGCACCGGACCTTCGCGGCGCAGGCTATGGGCATCCATGCGTGCGACCTGCGGGGTGATGTCGGCGCGAAAGCCCATTTGCCGCCCCGATTGCGGATCGGTGACCTTGAAGGTACGCAGGTCCAGATCCTGGCCGGCGCCGGTCAGCAGGGATTCAAGAAATTCGATGTGCGGGGTGACCACGAACTCGTAGCCCCAACGCTGAAACAGGTCGAGCACCTGGCGGCGGGCTGCTTCGATGCGCGCCGCTTCCGGCGGCAGAACTTCCTCGATGCCATCTGGCAGCAGCCAGCGATCTACCGTTGCCATTTCGCCTCCCCGGGCAAACCTTAACGAAGCAGATACAGGAGGGCGGTGCCCAGCAGCATGCTGGCCAGCCCCATCCGGCGCAGCTGACGGTCGGACAGCTGCAACAGCTGGCTGAACGCCGCACGCCAACGCTGCGGAAACAGGAAGGGCAGGATGCCTTCCAGCACCAGCATCAGACACAGGGCGATACCGAGTTCCTGCCACATGCTTATTCACGCAGACGTAAAAAAGCCGGGTTTGGCCCGGCCGGCGGATGATAGCAACCTTTTCCCCGTGGGTCACCCGGCGAGCGACGTGGCTCGCCGGGTGGCCGGCTTCAGGGCTTGCTCTTCTGCAGGTAGCGGAAGAAGTCGCTGCTGGGGTCGAGCACCAACACGTCGCTCTTGTCGTTGAAGCTGTCGCGCATGGCCTGCAGGCTACGGTGGAACGAGTAGAACTCGGCATCCTGCGTGTAGGCCTGGGCGTAGATCGCCGCCGCACGGGCATCGCCCGCACCTCGGGTTTCCTCGGCCTCGCGATAGGCTTCGGCCAGCAGTACGCGGCGCTGACGATCGGCGTCGGCGCGAATACCCTCGGCCAGCTCGCGACCCTTGGCGCGGTGTTCGCGCGCCTCGCGCTCACGCTCGGTGCTCATACGCTCGAACACGCTGCGGTTCACTTCGCGCGGCAGGTCGATGGCCTTGACGCGCACGTCCAGCACCTCGATGCCCAGCTCGCGACGCGCCATGCGGTCCATCGAGGTGGTGATCTCGGCCATCAGCGCGTCGCGCTCGCCGGATACCACCTCGTGCAGGGTGCGCTTGCCGAACTGGTCGCGCAGGCCGGCTTCCAGACGACGCGCCAGACGCTCGTCGGCGATCTGCTTGAGGCCGGACGTTGCGGTGTAGAACTGCTCGGCGTTGGCCACGCGCCACTTGGCGAAGGCATCCACCATCACGGCTTTCTTTTCCAGGGTCAGGAAGCGCGCGGTGGCGGTATCCAGGGTCAGCAGACGCGCATCGAAGGTGCGCACCTTGTCGACCATCGGGATCTTCACATGCAGGCCCGGCTGCACGTCACCCTCGACCACCTTGCCGAAGCGCAGCAGCACGGCCTTCTCGGTCTGCAGGACGATGTAGAAACTGTTCCAGGCGACCAGCGCCACCACCACCCCGACAATCAGGGCGGCCAGCGATTTATTGCTCATCAGCGGCTCTCCCTCGTACGCAGATCACGCTGCTCCATCTCCCGCACGATACGCGCGGCGGTGTCGGCGGCGCTCGGCGTGGTCGCGGCGCCCTGCGCATTGCTCGGCGCGGCGGTGCGACCCTGAACCATCTTGTCCAGCGGCAGGTAGAGCAGGTTGTTCTGCCCCTGGTCGCCGGTCACCAACACCTTGCTGGTGTTGCCGTAGATCTCCTGCATCGTCTCCAGGTAGAGACGTTCGCGGGTGACCTGCGGCGCCTTGCGGTACTCGGCCAGCAGCAACTTGAAGCGCGCGGCCTCACCCTCGGCACGCGAGACGACGGCATCGCGGTAGCCGTTGGCCTCCTCGATGATGCGCTGCGCCTGGCCACGGGCCTCGGGGATCACGCCGTTGGCGTAGGCCTCGGCCTGGTTCTTCTCGCGCTGCTCGTCTTCGCGAGCGCGGATCACGTCGTCGAAGGCTTCCTGCACTTCCTTGGGCGCGGCGGCGCTCTGCACGTTCACCTGGGTGACGGTGATGCCGGTACGGTAGTTGTCCAGGAATCGCTGCAGGCGCTCGCGGGTGTCGGTTGCCACCTGCTCGCGGCCCTCGGTGAGCACCTGGTCCATGCTGGTCGAGCCGACCACATGGCGCAGCGCGCTGTCGGTGGCGTGCTGCAGGCTCACTTCCGGCTGGTCGACGTTGAGCACGAAGTCCTTCAGGTTGCTGATCTTGTACTGCACGGTCAGCGGCACCTCGACGATGTTCTCGTCCTCGGTGAGCATCTGGCCCTGCTTGGAGTACGCCCGCTCGCGGGTAACGTTTTCCTGGAACTTGCGATCGATGGGCGGGAAATAGATGTTCAGGCCCGGACCGACGGTTTCGTGGTACTCGCCGAAGCGCAGCACCACCGCCTGTTCCTGCTCGTCCACCACGTAGATGGCGCTGTACAGCCATATCACCGCGATGACGGCGACGACGATGGCGATCAGGCCGAAGCCACCACCCTTGCGGCCGGCATTGCCGCCCCCGGAGGATTTCTTGCCGCCGAACATGCCGTTCAGGCTGTCCTGCAGCTTGCGGAAGGCCTCGTCCAGATCCGGAGGACCCTTGCGATCGCCGCCACGGCGACCACCCCAGGGATCCTGGTCGTTGTTGTTCGAGTTGCCACCCGGCTCGTTCCAAGCCATAGCGCTCTCCATCAGATAAAGCGAAGGCGCGCCCGCGGCGCGCCGCTCAATGCTACCGAATGCCGCACCAAGGCGGCAAAGCAGCCCTTGCGGGCATTATTGCAAAGTGTGTTGCGCCAGGAATTCGCTCGGCTGCAGGCCTTCGCGACTGACCAGGCGGTTCAGCTCGATGCGCGGCAGGCGCACCGACAGTACACTGGCCCCCTGCTCATCATGGGTTTCCTCCTGCACCGCGCCCAGCGCGAAGAACTGCGCACGCAGGCGGCCCAGGCGCTGCGGCAGACACAGGGTGCCGACGAACAGATCATTGCCCAGCAACTCGGCAATGGCCTGACGCAACAGGTCCAGGCCCCGCCCCTCACGGGCCGACAGCCACACGCGCTGCGGCTTGCCGTCGCCATCGCGCTGGATCTGCGGCTCCACGTCTTCGAGCAGGTCAATCTTGTTGTAGACCTCGAGCATCGGCAACTGATCGGCGCCGATCTCGCCCAGCACGCGCAGCACCTGGTCGATCTGCTGGTCGCGCTCCGGCTCGTGCGAGTCGATGACATGCAGCAGCAGGTCGGCGTTGCTGGATTCCTCCAGCGTGGCGCGGAACGCCTCGACCAGCTTGTGCGGCAGGTGCCGGATGAAACCCACGGTGTCAGCCAGCACCACCGGCCCCAGGTCGTCCAGTTCCAGACGGCGCAGGGTCGGATCGAGGGTGGCGAACAGTTGGTCGGCGGCGTAGACCTCGGAGGTGGTCAGCGCATTGAACAGGGTCGACTTGCCGGCGTTGGTGTAGCCAACCAGGGACACCGAGGGGATATCCGCACGACGGCGCCCGCGCCGCGCCTGCTCGCGTTGGCTGCGCACCTTTTCCAGGCGTGCCTTGATCTGCCGGATGCGCACGCGCAGCAGGCGGCGGTCGGTTTCCAGCTGGGTTTCGCCCGGGCCGCGCAGGCCGATACCACCCTTCTGGCGCTCCAGGTGGGTCCAGCCGCGCACCAGGCGGGTGCTCATGTGCTCCAGCTGGGCGAGTTCGACCTGCAGCTTGCCTTCGTGGGTACGGGCACGCTGGGCGAAGATATCGAGAATCAGGCCGGTGCGATCCAGCACCCGGCACTCGAACTCCCGCTCCAGGTTGCGCTCCTGGCTCGGGGTGAGGGTGTGATTGAAGATGACCAGCTCGATTTCCTCGGCCTTGACCAGGTCGCGAATCTCTTCGACCTTGCCGCTGCCGATCAGGAACTTGGCGCTCGGCTGATGCCGCGACACGCTGACGAACGCCACCGTGTCGGCACCGGCCGAGCTGGCCAGTTCCTGGAACTCCTGCGGGTCTTCACGCGCTTCCGGATCCTGGCCTTCCAGATGAACCAGAATGGCCCTTTCTCCACCACCAGGGCGCTCGAAGAACAAGATGAACTCCTATCAGGCGTTGCCGGCCTCGGCGGTCTCGGACTCGCCGGCATTCGGCAGGCGGACCGGGCGGCTCGGCACAACGGTGGAAATGGCGTGCTTGTAAACCATCTGGCTGACGGTGTTCTTCAGCAGAATGACAAACTGGTCGAAGGACTCGATCTGGCCCTGCAGCTTGATGCCGTTGACCAGATAGATGGAAACCGGGACGCGTTCCTTACGAAGGGTGTTCAGGTAAGGGTCTTGTAGCGAGTGCCCTTTTGACATTGCAAAACTCCTATCAATGGAAATGAGAAAGCGGGGGACGGAAAAGGGAATCCCCGTCAAAGAATAGACAGCATCAGTACGGATCAGCCCAATATGGAGAGCGACCTCAGGCATTTCAAGGCGCGTGACAGGTTGTCGCAAGACTGACTGTCGAGCCACTGCAGATCTTCCCAGCCACGCAGCCAGGTGAACTGCCGCTTGGCCAACTGACGCGTGGCGATGATGCCGCGCTCGATCATCGCGGCGCGATCCAGCTGCCCCTCGAGATACTCCCAGACCTGACGGTAGCCCACCGCTCGTATAGACGGCAGCGCGGCATGCAAGTCACCTCGCTGATGCAAGCGTTCGACTTCCTCGACGAAACCCTGTTCCAGCATGAGATGAAAGCGCCGGGCGATACGCTCATGCAGAAGGGAGCGCAGGCCCGGCGCGATCGCAAATTGCGCGACAGTATACGGCAAACCTCCCGACACCGCGCCGGGGCCGCGCGCATTTTCCAGGGCCTGGCGACGGCGATGTTCGCTCATGCTCAGACCGCTGACGCGGTACACCTCGAGGGCGCGCACCAGCCGCTGCGGGTCGTTGGGATGAATGCGCGCAGCGGACTCGGGGTCTACGGCGGCAAGCTGTCGATGCAGTTCGGCCAGGCCCTGTTCGGCGGCCTGGCGCTCGAGCTCGGCGCGCACCAACGGGTCGGCGCTGGGCATGTCGGCGAGACCGCCCAGCAATGTCTTGTAATAAAGCATCGTGCCGCCGACCAGCAGGGGAATGCGTCCCC
Source organism: Pseudomonas sp. (assembly GCF_035497915.1). Classification (GTDB taxonomy): domain Bacteria; phylum Pseudomonadota; class Gammaproteobacteria; order Pseudomonadales; family Pseudomonadaceae; genus Serpens. Next base: position 1,254 of record NZ_DATJCS010000016.1, on the reverse strand, counting down.
GGGCGGTGATCTCGGTCATGGCCTGCAAGGTGTCGCTACGGAACTCGGCGGCCGAATAGCTTTCGGCCGGATCGCGGATGTCGATCAGCCGATGGGGGAACTCGGCAAGGATCTCCGGGCCCGGCTTGGCGGTGCCGATGTCCATGCCCCGGTAGACCAGCGCCGAATCGACGCTGATCAGCTCGACGGGCAGCACGCGCGCCAGCTCCAGCGCCAGGTCGGTCTTGCCGGCGGCGGTGGGGCCCATGAGGAAGATGGCGGGTGGCAGGGCGGACATCGGGGGACTCACAGCGAATGGCTGCATAGTTTCCAGCCGCAGCGTAGGGTGGTCAACGCCTTGCGGGCGCGCGTCTTGCGGGCGCCGACCGCCTACCTCGTCACCTGCCGCGCAGGAACAGCTTGTCCAGATCATCCATGCCCAGCTGCGTCCAGGTCGGCCGACCATGGTTGCACTGGCCGCTGCGCTCGGTGTGCTCCATGTCGCGCAGCAGCGCGTTCATTTCCGGCAGGGTCAGGCGCCGGTTGGCACGTACCGCGCCGTGACAGGCCATGGTGGCCAGCAGCTCGTTGAGGTGGGCCTGGATGCGGTCGCTGCTGCCGTACTCCAGCAAATCGGCCAGCACATCGCGCACCAGCTGGCCGGCCTGGGCCTGCTTGAGCAGCACCGGGATCTGGCGGATCGCCAGACTCTCCGGACCCAGCCGTTGCAGCTCGAAGCCCAGGCGCTGGAACCAGGCGTGATGCTCCTCGGCGCAATCCGCCTCGCGCTGGCTGACCGCCAGGCTTTCCGGCACCAGCAACGGCTGGCCACGCAACCCCTCGCTGGCCATGGCGCTCTTCAGGCGCTCGTAGGTGATGCGCTCATGGGCGGCATGCATGTCGACCAGCACCAGGCCGGCGGCATTCTCGGCCAGGATGTAGATACCCTTGAGCTGGGCCAGGGCATAGCCCAACGGCGGAATGTCCCCGCCGGACTCCGGCAGCGCCACTGTCTCGGCACCCGGCAGCGGGGCGAAGTAGTCGCGGTAGGCGCCCTGCAGCTCGGCGGTCGGCGCCGGCTGCGCGGGGCGCGCGGCATAGCCGCCGGCGCTCGTCGGTCGCCAGGCCGGCGTTTCGGCGGGACGCTCCAGCACACTGGCGGCCAGGCTCATTTCCGCCTGCGGGCCGAACTCGCCAGCCTCCAGCCCCGTGGGGCGAACCATCGGCGCGACGGCGGCCGGTGCAGCCAGCTGGTCCTCCGGGCGCACCTCGCCC